>JAKYXN010000100.1 GCA_022538095.1 Puniceicoccaceae bacterium K14
CGTACCCTCAAACCAGTTCAACTTAAAAGATATCCATCAAAAAGATGGCTAGGAATATTATATTCGTATTGACAGCACGAGACCATATCAACGTCCAAGTCACGCGAAGGCTACTTAGGTTGAGATTCCAAATCTGTTGAGGTTGATAGTTATGGGGTCGTTAGATTTTGAAGAAAAAAGTGGCTACATTTTACGAACGAAGCGAGCAAACAATTGGCGAGCGTTTGCCGATATTGTGTGAGCTGCCTGGTTAGCATCTCGTTTCATCACATTCTGATTATTGATCTCCATGAATATATCCAAACTGCAATTACTGCGCACCAAATAATCCTAGTCCTAAACCTTTCTCTTCTTTCCTTTTCGACCCCTCTCTCGATTCCTTCTTCGGTAATCGTATCGGGGAATTCAGGTACCTCTTGTTTCGTAATGTGCTGAAACGTCAGAACAAAAAGCATGATCAATCCCATCAGGCCAAAAATGATAGAGACTCCCAACCAAAGATAAGGTAGCCCGGCTCTGAAGTACGCGTATGCCGCTAGCAAGGCGACGATGAAGAAGTACCAGAGACCTTCCTTCATTGTTCCTCTACGACCGATGTCTCTATTCCTTTCAAATCGTTTAATCACTATGGTGCGCAGATCTGTCTTTTTCTTAAACAGACGTCTAAGAACGAAAAAAATTGGGGTCGCAAAAATGACGATATCGATTACTTCACTCATTTATCTGCTAACTTCGAGCACTAGTAAGAGTGGAAGTCGTGTAGCGACTGTATCACATTACTCGATACTTTTTGTTGGATAACATTCATTCTGGGGCAGGAGGCAAGTATGCTCTCGGGGAGTCAATAATTTCAAATGTGAAATCTAATTCATCACCCCATATTTCCATATGCCAAGGCTTTCTGATTGTGACTTCAAAATTCTCTTTTTTCTGAGAAATCAACGCATCGACTCGTTCGGTTCTCTCGGCTAAGAATTTTCCATCACCGTCGAAGAACTCCACGTGAATCGCCGGCATTATGGGAATGAGTTTCTCGTCGTTGGATGTAGATCCTAAAATCGTTAGTCTATCTTCTCCCCATAATCTTTCATGAATTTCTATCTTGTATCCTTCAATCGCTTCGCGGTCTGGGTTCAGGAATACTCCAAAAAAGTGATTCAGAAAGAAGTAGCAGATAGGGCATACAACCGCAGAAACCACTACAGCGATCACTGTGCTGGTAAGTAGTAGTTCTTTGAGTCTCATCATTCTCTATCCAATTGCTAGATACGATTGGTTCATGCAAGTTTGGTTTCCTTTTTGAATTCATCGAAGATTGCGGCGTGAGCCAAGAAAGCGTCGCCCCATCCACTGTCGATTGCCAATTCCTGAATCGCTCCAGTTGGAGCAATCAGTAAATCGATGTGATCCAAATCAATGGCTTTCTTTTCTCTAATTCTTTCCAGAGCAAGTTTTAGATCCATACAAACTTCTTCACCGCTCAAGTCTTCCCATGCAAAAGCTTCCGAGGATTCGATTAATTCGACAACCTCTTTGATGGATCGCTCAATCTTGCTCGTATCGATTTCTATGTTTTTGAAGAACCACATCATTTCGTTGTGAACAAGTTATTATGCAAACGTTGTCATATCGTTCCATTTTGTCATGGAAACTCAAGCTTGAACTAAGTCATTTCACCTATCTTTGGCTCCTTTTCCCATAAACTTCGTGAACCTTTGTGTTTCTTCGTGGGCAGATTCTCAGTCCTCATTAATCCACTGCAAGTAAGCAACGACGTCTCGGAGTTCTCGCTTGCTTAGGATTCCCCACATGGGCGGCATCGACGACATGGGTTCGGTGATGGATTCAATCTCGCCTTTTTGTATCAGTTTTTCGGAGCCATTCGGCAAATAGATACTAACGATGCCTTCCTTTTCTTTTCCTAGGTTACCCGCATACGACGTTCCATCTTTCAGGACGACATTAACAAAGCCATACCCTTCGGTGATATCGACATTGGGTGCGACCAAGGCTCTAAGCAGATGTTCACTCTCCAGATTTTTGAGATTGCTCAAATTGGGTCCAATCCGACTCCCCTCTTCGCTTGACGTGCGGTGGCAGCGAATACACTGAGCCGCAATGTGGGTTTGAGCTACTATCTCGCCCTTGACCACGCTCCCGCCTTCCAAGGACTCAAGGTATCCTTCGATTGGATTCGCCTGCTCTCGCTTTGCATCAAAGGCAGCCAACTCGCTCGCAAACCCGCGTTTTTCGGCAGCTTCGATTACATCCAAGAGCAAAGGAAGCTCGATTGTTCCATCAGTCAGTAAAGCGGCCCAGCTACCGATAATAGCATCGGCGTCTTCCAACTCCATCGAACTCAAGGTTGCTAGAGTTTCCTGCTTCTCCAATACGGACTCAGAATTTTCAAGAGAAGTTCTCGTCAAGCGGATCGCTCGATCTGGATCTATGGAAGACAATAAGCGCACCGCCTTGGATCGCAGTTCTGGATCCGTAGCGTTCAAGGCAAACTCAATCGCTTTTCTAGTGTTCAAACTCTCAAGAGCCAATATGCGAAGAGCAGTCGGTGCATTGTCATTCTCAAGCAGCTTAACGAGCGATTCCGTTTCCAACTCTACCTCCATTCCCTGGGCTGCCGTCACCACTGCCAAAACAAGCTCCCCATTTTCTGAACTCAAGAGCTCATTAAAGACTGGGACAACCCATCCACCCAATTCGAATATTTCTCTCGATGCAGGCTCTCGATAGCGACCCTCAACTCGATCCAAAACCGGGGGATCAAACCAAACGGACAAGGCTCTGACTGCCTCAATTTTCAGAGCATCCTCAATGAACTCATTCGAAAGAAACGATACCAAGGCTCTCGCATTTTGCTTTTTTCCTAATCGCAAATTGGCATTGATAATTCGATACACCAAGGATTTATCGGTAAACCGACTTTCGCCAATGAGCGCCGCTAATTGAGGCAAAACTTCCGGCAGCGACAGATCATCATGAATCGCCAACGCGGCTTCACGAACCAGAGTTTCAGACTGATCCTTCAAAAAGGCAGCCACTGCCGCATTTTTAATTTTCCTCAGCGCAACTACAGCGCACAATCTCACTTCTTCAGACGCATGCTCGACCAAGGCGTCCACTCCACCTAAACCTACGAGGGCCATGATTCCGGCATGACGCAGGTAAGTATCCGTTCCGTCATTGCGTTCAATCATTCGAACAACCGAGTCAAAAGCAATATCGCTCGGGTGCTTTCCGACTGCTATACCTGCTTGAAAGACCTCTCTGGGTTCATCCGACTCAAGATGCGAGACGAGTACCGTTGCGTCAAAACTCCCACGATCCAAATCTGATAAAGTCTTGAGAGCCTGAACTCGAATTTCGGAATCCGGATCTTCCAATAAATCCAACACTGCTTCGATTGCCGCATCATTGCCGCTACGAGCGAGTTGACCGAGTCCCCAAATCGCATGTATTCGCTGAATACGTTCTCCGCTTCCAGAATTTATGACCAGCCCCTCCAAGGCCTCACGGCACGCCAACTCAAATTGAGCTCGCAGGCGAATTCTTTGATCGGCATGGGAAAGCAGAGTCTGCAGTTGCTCGACCGATTCTTGTCCGAAATCAGCTTTCATTAATTTCGCCACTTCGTCTCGCACACTTCGGTCCTCGCCACTGGCGTCGTCGATCTTCCATATCGCTCCGCGCTTATTCATTGGGTAACCTCCGCCCCAATCCGGGGTGTACAATGCGCCATCTGGCCCAAACGCTAGCCCAATCAAAGGCATCCCGGCGTTAATCTGATGATTGTTTTTCATCGCGAAGGAGGCACCCTTTTCTTCTAATTGAAACGCATACTGCGCTCCTTTTAGTGTACCATTGAGAAAAAAGTAATCCTTGTAGTGAGAATTCAACGCTGTACCTGGATTAAACACAAATCCTGCAGGTCCATCGATGTAGTTTTGAATAGCCGGTACAATATAAGCGGGTTGTCCCTCGACCTTGGGCAAATGCAAAGATTCTTCCATCCACGGATTGTAACCATCTTTTCGATATTGATAATTGCAACGCCAGCCCGCATCCAAACCTTCGACGATATAGACAAGACGTTCTTCTTCCCCTTTCAAATCCGCATCGTTGTCCACTCCAAAAAGATTCCCGTGATCGTCGAAAGCGATTTCCTGCACATTTCTTAATCCATGGGCAAACACCTCGAAGTCACTGCCATCTGGGTTGCAACGAAGGACGGCTCCTTGATTAGGATAATAAAAATGCTCTCCTTCCTGCGAAGTAACATTCACTCCCTTATCGCCAATGCTCCAATAGATTTTTCCATCGGGGCCCTTGGTTAAGCCATGCATGTCGTGTCCCGCGTAAGCCAGGTGCATGGCAAATCCGGTTGCTATGATTTCGCGCTCATCGGCTTTGCCATCGCCATCCGTATCACGTAGTTTCCACACATCGGGTGCAATGGTGGCATACACATCGCCCTCGTCCCATAACACGCCCGCAGCAATACCCGTGACTTCAGTTTGAAAATCAGCAGCGAAAAGCTGAATTTTGTCAGCCGTCCCATTTCCATCTGAATCCTCGATCAAATGTATCTTTTCACTCAATACAGTTAAATCTCGATAGTCATACGAACCATCCTTATTCAGATCCCACACGCGTTGACTGTTGGCAGACGACTTCTCCGGAGAGAGATTTTCATGATAAAACGTCCGTTTCGCTTCCACACTGTCCAAACTCAAGTCATTCGGGATCCAGTCTAGATGTTCACGAATATCAAGGTCCTGAATTTTCCGCCTCTGCGTTTGCGTCACATATACACGACCCCGGTTGTCCACACTCAATGAAATAGGATCCGGCACATTTACATCCCCCGACCATTTCGTGAAGGACAAGGTGTGAGAAAAATCTTCTCCTTTGTCTTCTTCCACTTCGGAAGCGTACCCGAGCGGAATAATTAGAAGGGCTACGAAGGAAACGTTTAAGAACGGGGTCATAGCCCAAAACAAAGACAGGCTACACCTCAATTAGGAAGGCAAAGGTTTGCTTACATTATAATACTAAAAACGATGTCTCGTATTTTGGTGGCGCGACTCTCATAAACTTGAGGCCTTCTGCTCGTTTACTAAGTAAAATCAATTCCCCAGAAAATATGAAACGTTTCGTCCCCTTCACTTTAGCTCTCTTTCTAATCACCTCCTACATCTCAGCTCAATCGGACAAGTCCAACGCCGAACGACTCTACAACGACGCTGAACGCAGTGCAGAATTCATGGATTGGGGCTTAGGAATGTTTGTCCACTGGTCCCACGACTCTCAGCTCGGCTCAGTAATCAGTCACTCTATGGTGGGTGCTTCTGAAGACTACTTGGATCGCTATCTGAACGATCTCCCGCAAACCTTCAACCCCACACGCTACAATCCAGACGAGTGGATGGCCCTCGCAAAATTGGCTGGAGTCAAGTACATGGTGTTCACTACCAAGCACCATAACGGGTTCTGTATGTGGGACACTCAAACCACCGATTTCAACATCATGAATACGCCCTATGGCAAGGACATCGTCGCACAGTATGTGGACGCCTGCCGCCGCCACGGAATCAAGGTCGGCCTCTACTTCTCTCCCGAAGATTTTAAGTTCCAACATGATTTTGGCATAACCGTTCGTCGGCGTGGTGGATCTGGTGAAGAGGAAAAAGAGCTCCATGCCTACAATGCAAAACAACTCGACGAACTTTTTGGTAACTACGGTGAGATCGATGTCATCTTCTTCGATGGAAGAGGCGGTGGAGACCTACGTAACTATATCCACAAAATACAACCAAAGTGTATCGTCACTCGTGGTGAGATGAAAACACCTGAACAAAAACTTCCCGACTCCCCCATGCCGGGACCTTGGGAATCTTGCTACACCCTCGGAACTCAATGGCAGTTCAAGCCAACCAACGAAGACTACAAATCCGGTACCGACCTCATAAAGATGCTAATCGAAATCCGGGCAAAAGGAGGCAACCTTCTACTCAACGTTGGTCCAGAACCCTCAGGTATAATTCCCTTCGAGCAAGAGCGCATATTCCGTGAACTCGCTCTTTGGAATTTCGTAAACCACGAAGGTATACAAAATATTAGACCCTGCCGCATCATCGGTGAAAAGAATATCTTCTACACTCAATCCCAAAGCGGCGATGCCGTCTACGCTTTCCTTAACGAATTCACTGGTGAAAATCGATGGAAGCACGGCGAGCGCAAAGAGGTCCTTTTAGAATCACTCAAAGCAACTCCCAGTACAAAAATATCCGTCCTCGGACAAAACGACAAAGTAGTGGAATATCGTCCCCAGAAAAATCCAGAATCTCGATACAAACAAACGGAAGACGGCTTAGAGATATCCGTAGTCCGCGCTCAACGCCTTTACAACAATCGCAACTGGCCCAACCCAATCGTAGTAAAACTAGAAAACGTCGAGTTCATCGAACGATGAAAATTGCGATCATCGGTGGTAGCGGTCTCATGGGACCGCACCTTGTGAAACAAGCCGTAGCAGCAGGTCACAATGTGACATGTCTTAATCGTACAGGGGCATCCTCGCAGGCTCCAGCCATTCGTTGCGATAGGCGCGAGTCGGAGCAGCTCAAAGAATCTCTCGAACAGATTCAGCCAGATCTCGTCATCGACATGGTTCCATTCACCCGCAATGATGCTCAATCCTTAGTGAATGTAATCGGCTCGGGTTCTGCGACGCAAGTCATCGCTATTTCAAGTATTGACGTCTACATAGCCTATGGCCGCCTTCATCGCACAGAACTTGGCCCCTATCAGCCCTGCCCTATCTCTGAAGCCGATCCGCTCAGAGGAAAAATAAGCTTTCAGGGCGAAAGCTACGACAAGCTAGGAGTCGAAGAAATATACCGCGATAATTTCCCCAATCTGTCCATCCTTCGAATGCCCGCCATTTATGGTTGGCCAGATCGTTCGCGAATCGAAGAGTACATTGATGCAGCCAATAGCTTGGAAAAGACACTCCGCATACATCCCAAATTCGCAAAATGGGGATTCACCCGTGCCTCTGCTGTCAACTGTGCCCACGCCGTTTTTCTCTGTATTGGTTTATCAGGACAAAACATTTTCAACGTAGGCGAAACTGAACTTCTTACCGAAGAAAACTGGTGCCGTGAAGTGTGGAAAGCGATGGATATTGAAGGCACCATCCAATACGACGAAACCCACCCGATCCCCTTTAACGTAGACCTAAGCCAAGGGTGGCATGTCGACACGTCCAAGATTCGTAGCCAACTCGGCTACAAAGAAATCGTAAACCGCCAAAAGGTGTTACAACAAGCAATTGGGCAAATCTCATCGATAACGAAGCAACCCATGAAAAGAGTATAAAACGTATCAGCATGCTAACGAAAAAAGCGTCCCTTTCCTTGTTTCTGTTGCTAACTCTGTTCCTAGGCGGTTGCGGGAAACCTCAAATAAAGAGTATTGGACCCAATTCGACAATTTTGGCCTTTGGAGACAGCTTAACGTCTGGGTTCGGAGTACGAACGAACGAAAGCTACCCCTATCTCCTTGAAGAATTGATCGGTTGCGAAGTTATTAATTCAGGCATTTCTGGAGAGGATACCAAAGCTGGACTGGAACGATTAGCAGGCGAACTTCAAAAACACACTCCAGATTTGGTGGTGCTCTGTTTTGGTGGAAATGATATGCTCAGGAAACAACCGACTGCTCAAACCATATCAAATCTAAGGAAAATGATACATTCGATACAGGAAAGTGGAGCTGACATAATTTTGCTAGGAGTGCCTAAACCAAGTTTGATTTTAAGTGTTCCCGATTTTTACGAAAAGCTCGCAGACGAACACAAAATACCTTACGAAGGGGATATTCTGAAAAAGGTTTTATCCAGTGCATCGTTAAAAAGCGATCAGATACATCCCAATGAAAAGGGGTACAAGTTAATTGCGGAAAGCGTGTATCAACTCATTAAGGATTCGGAATTATAGACACGATCTCTCAGATATCTGACAATTCACAAACCACCCAATCGTAGGGCCTCAGCTCGCTGAGCGCCGTTCCCGAATCATCGCGACGGGCGGCATTCAGCAAGCTAAAGCCCTACAAATAAAATTCTCAGCAACTTACAATTCCCGTATCCAAATATCTTTGAATCGAATTTTCAGTGGGTCGCTCCCGTGCAGCTGAAACGCTAAGACGCCGTCCATCCCGACCCCTAGCTTTTTATGCTCGGGGTCATCAAATAAGTCGACGCCATCATACTTCGATATCAAGCGCTCGTTTAAGAATACTCTCACAAGGGTACCTTCGCACACGATTTCCAAATCGTTCCATATCGAATCATCATCATCGCCAAATTTTAGAGTGGTTTCCTGCGAGCTCTTGGGAAGATCGGCTCCATCCATCGAGGAGCTTGGAAGATCAGGAAACACCCATCGTTTTACCGTCGAAGTCCTATCAAAAATCAAACCTGTGCGCTGAACGTTCCCTGGATGAATTTCAACCTGCGGTCCATCCATTCGATGCTTCGCTTTCTCGCTCTCGTAGCGATTAAATCGGCTACGAAACTGAATGCCACTATTTGATTTTTCCTCACTATGGTTCTCGAAGGCCTGGAATTTTAACCTCAACTGAAAATCTCCAAATTCCGTCTGCGACACGAGCCAACTATCAAAGCCTGGTTCCTTATTCAAGGAATCTCCTTCGATCGCCCCGTTTCTAATGTTCCAGATATTTTCAATGTTCTTACTGCCTTCAGACAAAACCAGCCAGTCATCGAGATCCACGCCATTGAACAAAGCCTGCCACCCATCGCTAGATCGGTACTTAAAATTCAGAGGTTTTAAAGAAACCTCCGACTCGCTTGGGAAATCATTGGGAATAGGATACGTAATCTCGCGTGAAGCCAACCACTGCAAAGCACGATAAAACGTTGTCTGCCACCCGACGCATTGAACGCTCACGGGATGTCTCTGATTACTCCAAACGTGTCCAAAGGTTCCATTATAAACACGACCTTGCCCATAAGAAACAACCCACTCCATCGGCCACGCCTTCCCTGAAGCTTCATGCACTCCATAGGAAAGAATCGTTAGGTTCTTAGCTGAGCCTCGCGGGTATTCGTATAATTCCACATCAGGCGTCATCCACTTTTTAGGATAACCTTGAGTAATGGGATGCTCGTCGAGAAGCTGAACTTGCATATCCTGACGAGGACCATGGTGAGTATGCTCTCCTTCTCCTTTTCGAATTCTGCTGTGCGTATGTCCTTTGATCTCGATAGCTTCTCCTTGATCAGCGCTACGCCACCCAAGCCCAATCATATCATTGTAGGCTTCCCAATCCGGAAAGGAATTATTCGCAGAATGCAGGACGTACAAGCCGCCTCCCGATCGAACAAACTCTGTAAAATCTCGCTTCGCTTCCTCCGGCCATTGGTATCCATTTCCTAAATTATTGCAGCTCTGTATTACTACATCGTAGTCGGAAAAACGGGGACGCCAACTCGCAAAAGAATCGTCGTTAGCCATTGGAGCCGTTTCAACATCGACCTCGCAAAAATCTGAATCGGCAAGAAGAGCAATCACACACTCCGTCGTATGTATCCAATCGTGATTACTGAAACCATCCAGAATCAATATTTTAATTGGTGCATTTTCTGTTTTGGAATCTTCCATCGCCATTACATTTATCTGGACACCGCTAGAAAACACGAGAACCCAAACGGCTGCAAGAAGCCGTACCATCGCCCTACTCAGCGAGCAATCAATCACTTGATAAATTCTTCCATTGGCACAACGGCTTCGAATTCTTTGATTCGAATATTTCGGTAGAAAACCTCCGCCGTTTCCGATTGAAAACCAATAATCCCCTCGCTCGGCTTTAAGTTCGTGGCCATATTTACGATTTCGCCATTTAGTTTGTGAATAGCGTAGTGCTCACCCATTACAATTATCTCGCACTCATTCCACTCTCCATCCAAAGCATGGTGATTGTCTGTCGGACTCGCTAAATGAAGCCACCCCTCTACTTCTTGAGCTTCGCCCCCATTGTTTGGATGCAAAAAAGTCTTTCCGTCCTCGGATGGAAACCACAAATAACCGGATCCACTAGGTCGAATCAGGTCTCCTGTGTGATTTCGATTCTTTGTGTGATCAAATCGAATTTGATACTCTATTCCAACGGGCCAAACCTTATCATCAGTTACATGATAGTAGACACCAGCATCGTATTGCCACCGTTCAAAATTATTCGCAATACGCTCCCCCCACTTGTATTCAAACCTTAGCACATATTTGCTATAAGCTTTCTTTGTATAGAACAGTCCATGAGTTAAATTCTCACCGGTATTGAGCTCATATTCATCAGGAAAAGAATCGTCGAAGACATGAACCATTCCTTCGTCAGCGGCAAAGACTCGCTTAGCTAGTTCTTCATCTCCACTTCGAATCTTCAAATAAAGACCTTCGAAGTCCTTACCATTGAAGAGAGGGACAAATCCGTCCTCGAGCTCTGCTTGGCTCGTTGCAGAGCCTAGCAAAACAAAACTAAGGAGTTTAACAAAAACTATAATTTTTGGGGTATAGGGCAATTTCATACCCTATACCAAACAGCAGAACGATCCGCAAATAAAGCGAAATCAAGCCCCTCACGCTTTGACCTTATTTTCCGAATGAAAGCGTAACCTTATCTATCAACGGTTTTGACTTATTATCCGTAGTATCTGTCAATTTTAACTCAAACTGGAAACCATAGCCTTTGGGTAGTTCCGACACGTCCAATTCGGCTGGCTTCTTAGCCACTTGCTTCGAAAAGCCCTGCACATAATCATACTCTTCTTTCATCATTTGCCAATCCGTCCACTGATCAATTACACCGTCCTTATCAGTATCCACGCCAACTCTAGCCTCGACGCTTTCGACCCACGGTCCATCGCTTACGAAGTCCTTCTCTTGTTGAGTCGCCAAAAAGAAACGTCCTTCCGCAAAAATTATATCGGGATCCGGATGACCTTCGCCGATGTGACTACACCATTCAAACGGCTTGTTAATGTCTGAAGATGTAAACCATCCGACACTCATGGTATGCCCACTTGCAGGGTCAAAGTCGCAGAACAGGTAATATTGGCCACCGATAGAGATCGCTGCCCAATCTCCGTAAGCATCCTGCTCCGGCAGGTGTACTTCATATTCTGCGACATTTGTGGAATAGTTATTGGGATCTTCCTTTAACCAATGAGGATGATCGTAAGTCGCAATTTCTCCAGTCGGGGTTGTGCGATAATCGACTGCTGGTGGTAAAATCTCAAATTCGCCAATACCACTAGAACTCACAGCATGAGTCGCCAAGGGTGAGTCCCAAGCGTGCGTACTCGCATTGATGGGACTCCAGTCTTCTGCAATTACATGAAAGTTCCCACCCAAATCTCGTATAAAAACGCAATCAGATCCATGAGATGGGTCCTTGAAAACCATTCCCATATTCTTACCGGGGGTTCCATCTGTTAGATCCTCATCAACATATAGGTGAGGGTCTTGGTCATTCGGAAAGTCATAATATAAAAATGCTTTTCCATCGACGTACTCGGCGGTGGTCATCCATCTACTAAAGTATTCCGAAACGGGACCATGGTGTACCCAATTCTCCATGTCGCGACTTTGCCAAGCGTGGTAGCCCCCCAAACCTTCTTCAAGTCCACCAGGAGCATCGAATTGCTTGGAAAATTCAGTCGTTAACAAGGGAATGTCGAATCCTTCTATTTCTACGCTTTCAGCGACAAAGTTCGATTCACCTTCCTCCTTCTTTTGATAACGCCCAAACATCCAATAATTGTCAGGTCCCATTTGCAGAAATATCGGAGCGTCTCCTAAATTCGAAGGGCCGATATTTCCAGCAGGTTCCCAATTTTCCCAAATCGGCGACTGTTCGACAACAAACGACTCCGCTGAAAGCTTTTTCTTTGAAGTGTATATTTCGCTCACAAAGGTCGCGTTCTCGGCAGTCGGTATCGCCAAGCCCTCTGAGAGCTCTATGTTCGATTGGCGAGCGGTGTTCGCATACCATTCTTGGTGACTGTCGATCATCCATACTTCTTTAGCCTGTGCCGCGAATGCAAGGGCTGAAATTACTAGCAAGAAAACGAGAGAGGATAAGTTTATCATTCGAAAAGAGCTATTAACACGACCCCCAGAGCACACAATCACTATTTTAGCTAAAACTGGTCAGCACATTACCTTAAACTCTAGCCGAGCAAATTACTCCACACTATTTATACTAATTATAACTCAAGGCACGGGAGCTGCTTTCGAATACTCATGAGCCCGATCGATTGGTTAATCGTTTTCTGTTACAGCCTAGGC
>JAKYXN010000101.1 GCA_022538095.1 Puniceicoccaceae bacterium K14
CTGGCCGATGCGTTGAGATCCATCACGAAACAGGATTGCGAGGCATTCTTTAAGCATGCCAATTATGCGACTGAATGAATGAAAGATGCTCTAGTCAGCCACGCAGGTACCGCAATGCCCTCTTTTCGAGAGGCAAGTATTCACTCGAGTTCCTTAAAGAGTAAGGAATCTATTCACGACGAAAGCGCGGAATTCGAAAACACCGCGAATAATAAATTAACTATTGTAATTGAGCTATTTCGCTCCGTCGTCACCGATCGCCTCTACAGGGCACCCTTCCAGCGCCTCCATGCAAAGATCAATGTCGTCCTGCGTTGTCGGCTGCTTGTGAACAAACGAATAGGCTTCGTCGTCGTTTCGAGTGAAGAAGTCTGGTGCAGTTTCGCGGCATAGATCACAATCAATACATTGCTGATCTACATAAAACTTACCGGCTACGTTGTCTTCCCACTTGTCTTCTAAATCTGCCATAGTGGGCTATCTATCTTGTTTTAAATATGAGCTGTCAAGCGGAGAGATTGCCTTAAGAATCACTTTCGCCCTCCAAAATTACAAATTCACCAGGTCTTAATTTACGCTCAACAAAATTTCATCCAATGCAGCCATTGTCCGATCTACCGCACCCTTGCTAGCCCGATGCCACTCTTGGCCAACAAGCGACATCTCACTTCTCCTATCGGGATCCTCGCTCAATTTCACTAAGGCATCAATCGCCTCAGTACGATCGGCCACTTCCATTGCAGCTCCACAAGAAAGCAATTGGTCGCGGATACTTCGAAAATTTCGCATTCCCGGCCCAAAAACCATTGGTACACCCAAACCTCCACACTCTACAGGAGTTTGTCCTTCACGGTGCGGGCTTAGACTTTTGCCAATGAAGGCCAAGTCAGCAATTTGCGTTAAAGTTCGCAATTCCCCATGCGTATCCGCCACGAGAATATCTACAGCTCCTTCAAATAAACCCTCTGACTTGAAACAAACCTGAAAATCATCCGCAGCCTCTCCCATTAGCGATTTTAGCTCTTTTCTCCGTTCCGCATGACGAGGAACAATCAAAAGGGAACATGGCATTTGCTTATGTATTTTCCGAAATGCCCTCAAAAGCATCGCCTCTTCCCCAGGCCATGTCGATGATCCCAACAAAACAAATTTCTCTTCGAATCCCAATGTCCGTTTCAAATTAATTTTTTCGGATTGCGACAAGATAGGCTCGATAGCGACATCCATCTTCAGGTTCCCCGTTGCACTCACTCTATCCTGAGGAATCCCTATTTTAACAAAACGTTCAGCATCCATTTCCGAACCCGCCAACACTCGCTTCAATGCACCTAGCTGATTGGAAAAAAGAAAAGCTAATTTCTTTGTATTGCCAAACGAGTTGTCTGACAAGCGCCCATTAACCATAACAACTGGCACTCTAGCGTTGCCTGCCTGTTGCAAAAATTCCGGCCAAAGTTCTGTCTCAGCGACTATTGCTAGATCTGGTTTAACCGCCCTCCAGGACCGACGGGTAATAGGCCAGAAATCCAAAGGGAAGTAGGCAATTCCGACTGTCTTTTCCCTATACTTAGATACCGCAGATGCATAACCAGTACTCGTGGTAGTCGTCAAAAAAATCTCCTTATCCCCTTGCGCAGCAAGAGCCTGAATCAAAGGTTCCATAGCTAGCATTTCACCCAAACTAACTGCCTGAAGCCACACACGCTTTTTTCCTGGAACCTTCTCAGGTAAATTTAAGCCCAAACCAAATCGAGTTTTAAAGTCCTCTCGGTATCCCCCACGCTTCTTCATTCGAAAAACAAAACGTGGTGTCATCAATATAACCACCGGAGCAAAAATCAGCCTATAAATCCAAATAAACACATAGCTTGAGAAGCCAAATTTTACTAAAATAGCAAGTCCACTCACTCAGAAAGTGCTTTTGCCAGCTTACAGCCAAGTTCTTAAGTAGAAATCGAAAACACCACTGAATCATACCGAAAAAACGGGAATAAAGGGCTCAAAGCGAGCGTGGCAGCCCCCCCCCAAAAAAAAAAGAAACATAGCCTCACTACGCAAGAACTCTCATAGTGACGACTTCAACACAGCCACCCTATTTGCAATTCACAAGTACAGGATTAATCCTGCAGGTTTCAACTTCTCATAAATTAATTACTCACCCGTCATACAATTATCCAAGTTGACTGCCTTCATACAGAATTGAATACGGATTCATACCAGGTCGAAGTTGATTTCCCGCAAACACTTCCTCAAACATTGAACTATTGCGGAAACTAGTTGATCGTTCCCAATCCCCCACAACTTCATAAGAAAACGCAATACCCAAGTGTACACAACATGAGTAGGTTTCGTCCTAGAAAAACACGCATTAGCTATTTGTCTAGGGCAACTTATCCGATCGGGCCCAAAATTCACATTGAATCCATTTAATTAATACAAAAACCGAAAGTATGAAATCACCATTAAGCTTAACTCTATTTTTCACGTTTTTATTCACAACCGCTTTTTCCCAAGAACAAGCTTACAAGTTTAAACAAGACATTCCCTACTACGATAAAGCCACCTACGAATCGGATCCCTACATTCGCGAAAGAGGCGTATTAGATATCTACTACCCAAGCGACAAAAAAGACTTTGCAACAGTCGTATTGTTCCACGGCGGATCACTCAAGCGTGGCAACAAAAAGATCCCCGAAGCACTCAAAGAACAAGGCATATGCGTCATAGCCGCTAACTATAGATTTCACCCTAAAGTCAAAGCTCCTAGCTACATCGAAGACGCCGCCGCTGCCGTAGCCTGGACCATCAAGAATATAGAAAACTACGGTGGAGACTCCTCTCTCGTCTTTGTTTCCGGTTATTCAGCCGGCGGTTACCTTACAAGTATGGTCGGCCTCGACAAGCGATTCCTAGAAGCGCATCATATAGATGCAAATCACATCGCCGGACTGATTCCCTTTAGCGGCCACACTATTACTCATTTCACAGTTCGAAGCGAAATGGGTATCGATAAGCTTCAACCAACAGTAGACGAATATGCTCCTTTGTATTATGTTCGCGCTGACGCACCACCCCTTCTTCTCATCACAGGAGATAGAGAACTCGAACTTCTAGGTCGGTACGAGGAAAATGCCTACATGATGAGAATGATGAAAGGTGCTGGCCATCCGGATACTCGTCTCTACGAACTCCAAGGCTATGGTCATAGTATGAAAGAGCCAGCCTACCCACTCCTCCTCAAAGAAATAGCAAGAATCGTCGAAGCAAAAACCGAAGCCTCTGCCAAATAAAGCAGCTACAGAATTTGGATTTACTCGAACGATTCTTAGGTAGAGTAACCTAACAATAAAAAAGCAAGCTTCTCAAAGAGACGCTTGCTTGAGTAATTTTAGAGTTTTATAACTCCACTTATCCTTCCTTGATCAAGTATGGGCCCCAGCCTTTTTCGAAGAACTCGCGGCTTACATCAGGGGATAGATCGACTTTCATCGTTTCGATTGCAAAACCGTCGCTCGAAGGTTTCACAACAAGCTTTTCGTCTCGGTCCTTCGCTTGCTCTTCAATAAATCGGAAAGCGGATAGATCCTCCCCATTACCGTCCGGGCATTGCGTACCTTCGGGAGAACAAATTGCACGAGCCCCGCGACTGCCTCCCCCATTTTCGATGTAATAGGAAAGCGCAGTCAAAACCGCTTCCGAAACCAACGTCATGTGCCGCCAGCGGAAACCGCTACCGACCAGCGAAGCAGAATTGATTTGTACGCCCTTTTCTTCAATCTCCTTACGAAGAGACTTTGCATCCTCAAGAGCCATGGCAACATTTTCCTGTGTGCATACGATACCTGCATGCTCACTCATACGCTCTTGGATTTCACTACGTATTTCGTTGATCGTCTTAGCTTCACCATTACCCATAAATGACTTCGCAGTTTCAATACATTGGGCCAAGGACGAAACAACATTTGCCGCTTCTGGAAGCTCCTTCTTTTCAAGCTTTGAACGCTTAATAGCAACTGCAACGCGCTTTCCGAAAACTTGGCCGGAATTCAAAGCAGCTCCCCCTGGACGGGTCACACCGTGGCTTCCTGCTGCTTCCCCGATAGAGTAACAACCACTCAGGCTCGTCTTACCCCAGTCATCAATGAGAATCCCTCCATTCATGTGCTGATTATTCATGGCGAACTCTAAAGGCTCCTTGCACAAGTCGGTACCATGCATGCGATACAGCTCTATAGCCAAAGGATTCATCCGGCGTAAACGATCGATTGGCAAATCAAAGAGAGCGTCATTATTTTCTAAGTACGCGCGTACATCCGGATCCAAGTCATCGAGCGAGAACTCTTCGTCTTCATTAATTGGTTCAGGATTTCTCAAGAAATCGAGATACACCTTTCGGCCCGCTTTTTGCTCTTGGTACACTGCAAGATCAAAGAGGCTTGAACCATAGTCGAGCATACGAGTCGAGTGATACGGCCATTGGTAGCCTTTGCGGAAAGTATTAGATACAGACTCCCGAGTGTTCCGATAGTAACGAGCAAGAAAATTTATTTCATTTCCATCCTCATCCACCGAATATACACGTGGCATTACCTGCACGTAGGTTCCTGAAAGATTCCAAGGAAATGTCGTACGCGGCGTACCAATACCAAATTGAGATTCAGTAACGTTCGTTAGCGCAACTCCAGCTTCTAGAGCAATTCCCAACCCACCGTGACAATGGTGCGGATACACGCTATCGCGATAAAGTTCCCCCGGTCCACCGGTAGCGATCACAAGATCCTCACAATGAATAAACACAATGCCGTACTCGTTACGTTTTTCAGGCCGGTGAATTGCAATTACACCGCGGACGTACTCGACCCCATCGATCTCTTCCTTGACAATTTGAATACCACTACAGCTTGGTAAGATACGAGCCCCAAGCGTAAGAGCTTCGTCGAAGAGCACCTTAACCATCAACTTCGATGTACGAGGGCCACAACTAGTAGCCCGACCTGCCTCGTCGTGATCCGTCTGATAACGAAGAACCGCGCCTTGATCGTCATGCGGCAATGGCAGACCCATGAATTGCAAACCACCTACTGCATCATTCGACCCAACGGCTTCGACATACGCAGTAGAGAAATTCATAGCTCCACCTGAACACAAACTCTTCGCGTAGTTTACAAAGTTGTCTCCTTTGTAGTCAGTGCTCGCGCTATACAACGTCTGTTTATCCGAACCTGAACAAGCAGATGTCCCGGCAAAGAGCCCGGTGCTCGCTACTAATACATCGATTCCGCGGCGATGGAGCTCAACGACCGCCCTCATTCCAGCTGCTCCACTCCCCAAAACAAGAGTCTCACATCGGTAAATAGGCACTGTAAGCCCTGCAACTTCAATCGTATCTTCCGATGGATCAATTCCCTTAACCTTCGGCATATCCACCCGTGTAAGGCGATCCAAGATTTCTTGTGGGATAGAATCAAATCCATCTTTTGTTTCTTCGCTGTTGGCTGTTGTCGCTTCGGTGCTCATAGGTCTAATTTTTCTTAGAGGATAAATATTACCCCATTTTATAAACTAATAGAAAACTCTTATTGAGACCACTATTGAGCCATCCCTTGAAGCTATTCAAGAAATTTCAGGGCATTCGAACTATAATTGAGGCAAAAACCTGGCTTCGAAACCTACATCGCGACAATTCAACGCGTAGAGAAGCAATCGACTATTTTGCGTGCAGCGTTCGTAATTGTTCGCTGAGGTAAATTTTCTTTGTCCAACGCTGGTTCTTTGAGGACATATCGATTTGGTAAAGACTGTCATCATGTTCTGGTCTATCGATTCCCAAAATATCCGACAGGTTGTTCGCTAGCCATTTCTCAATTTTCAAAACAACCAACTTCTTCCGCAAACGCCCCTGAACATCTCGATTCAATACGGTTGGGATCGTATTCAGTGTTAGTATTTCGTCGATAGCGACGTGTGCCATTTTAGAACGACCTTCGTCGCTCGCATAAAAATGAGTGACGGCAAATACCGTCCGGCCTGGATTGATTTGCTTCAAAAATTGGCAGGATTTGACCACCGTCGACCCAGTTCTAACCATATCGTCGAATAAAACGACGTCATGGCCTTCAATGTCTTCAAAAGTCGTTTCGCTCTCTTCATGAAGCTTGATCTCTACCTTCCGCTCGCCAGTACGCTCTTTGTCGAGCAATACAAACTTCGCTTTAGGCAAGTCCAGTAAACGGAACATTTCCTTAACAAATGCTCTTGCCCCCTTGTCCGGAGCGCACAAAGCCAATCCCTCGCCTTGCGATCCGCAATTTACGATATTCGAGTGCAGAAGATAATCTACATAAATATCGTAAGGAATTAAGTTATGAAATTTTCCTTCAAAAACTTCATTGAAAGTCGTTTGCACAGAATGAGAGTGATTGTGTACCGTTAGGACACGATCCACTCCAGCCAGTTTGAGCATTTGAGCATACAATTTTGCAGTAAATGGCTGGCCATCGAATTTCTTCAAATCCTTCGCCGACCGCTCAAACAATGTGTCGCCCAAACCAGATCTCGGGCCACGATCTTGCGCACTATAATAGAGATCAGGCTCCACTAGAATCACTTCTTTGGCGCCATTTTCCTTCGCCGCCCGAGCAATCATCATCGAGCGCATCGCTAAACTCTGGCGGCTAATAACCAGGTTGCTCGTACTCACAATGATTATACTTTTTCCAGCCAGCTTGTTGCCAATTTCATAAAAATCTTGCTCGTCGGAAATGAAACGCGGGCAAAATTCCGAATTAGCAAACTTCTTCATACTAATCATGTCAGCGACGTCTTCAAGTTGCCCCATGGCAAAAGCGACATCGATGGCAAAGGGATCATCGGAAGAGTTACCAACCACAATATAATTCGTATCTGCTAAATTCACTAAAAACTCCAGGTTAGGGAACTAAATTCGGAAAATGATAAAATCGGAATGCAACGTACACCTGCGTTGCTCAGAATCAACTGCATTAAATTGTTGATTTAAGGTTTCGTTCAGGAATTGGACAGGGATCTCGATTTTAAAACTTTATTTAAAGAAAATTCGTTCTCAAATCGCCGTTTTTGAGCGAGTGCTTTGAAAAAGTGCCCAAACCAACAAGACAGATACAACCACTAAACTCGTTCCAATAAGACCTGTGGTCTGAGCGCCGAACATTGAAAGCAAATAGTATCCAACAAAAGGAGCCAAGATTCCTCGAATTCCCGTAGTGAAGGTGTGTACGCTCATGTAAGCAGCCGTCCTTTCTGGAGTCGCGAATTTTGTCACCCATAAACTCCAGGAAATATTAGCCCCACCCATAGCAATACCAAATAAAGCCGTTGAAATGCCTATCACCCAATAATTCTTCGATATGAAGAATAGCGAAATCGCGACCATAATAATGATATTCAAAATAAGTCGCAGAAGCATAAAATTAATCCGGTCAAACAACGCTCCCCAAAAACGCGACGACGCGAATCGGAAAAAAGCGGGCACACCTAATGTAAGCAAAGTCACCATAAACTTGCTGGCCTCGATACCATATTCATCGCGGAGCAGATAATCAAAACGAAGCGGCAATACCATCAAGTTGCCAAAACCCAAAAACATCCAACTGAGCAACATCAGTCCAAACTTCTTATCCTCGATCGCATAAGACAGATTTGCGATCGGGTTCTGCGAAGAACTTTTGCTCAAAGCGATCGACGGCATCTTAAAGAGAGCAGCACCGCCAAGCATATATGCAACAGCAATACCTGCCAACACGTAGCGAAACAAATCCAAGTCTTTATCCAGAAGCCAACCGCTTAAAAGACTGTAAGCTAAAGTACACGCAATCGAAAACATCATGCACACTGCCATGTATGCACCCCGCTTGTTTGACGGATAATTATTCGTCCAGATTTGCACAATTAAGGGCATCACTTGCGCCGCTAGACAAAAAGCGAGACAGGTAGGAATGAGAAAACTCATCAGCGACCAGGAACTCGCGGCGACGAGCATAAGTCCCCCCGAAATAAAAAATAGGAACGCAGCAATCTTATTTGCAGAATACTTTAGCCGGCAAAACAAACTAAGACTCAAAGGATTCAAAAACAGACCTAAGGGCCCAGCTGCCGCTACGATTCCCTTAATAGAATCAGGCGCCTTGAAAATCTGGATAGCAATGATGAGGGCGAGTCCCATCGTCCCCGTCTCAACAACTCCTCCCATCGCCCCGCGAATTCGGTCCCAAAAGAAAGTCTTACCTTCTCGCTCTGTCATCTCCCCCTGCACTAATGTGAATAGCAGTTAACTATCGTAAATTGCCGAGCAAATAAAACCGAATGACACATCTTTGTAGTCGAACAGAGAAAGCCATCGTCCTAAGTTTCAGCCAAATAGAAATCAAATTGAGATGCTTTCTCCCGAAATCACAAAATTCATTCTCCACCAAACACGAGCGTCAGCCATTACAACACTCGAAACGATTCAGTCACTTTGGAGCGGATACGGATCCATTGTCAAAGTAGGACTGGAAGGAGCTCCACTGAGCAGCGTAGTCGTTAAGAATATCTCGCTCCCCGACACAAAACGTCACCCAAGAGGCTGGAATACCAACCGATCCCACGCCCGGAAGCTCCACTCCTACGAAGTCGAAATGAATTGGTATCAGAATTGGAATGACGCGTGCACCTCCCTTTGCCGCATTCCTAGACACCTCGGGTCGCGATCATCAAGCCTCGGCGACATCATTATTCTCGAAGACATCGACGCCGCTGGATTCCCTGAAAGAAAATCACGCTTAACCAAACAGCAAACTCTCCCTTGTCTTAAATGGCTTGCTAACTTCCACGCTACTTTTCTCAACCAATCGCCCAGTGGGCTATGGCAAATCGGCACCTACTGGCATCTTGACACAAGACCAGATGAGCTGGCCGCTATGGAAGACGGTCCCCTTAAAGAAGCCGCCAAGGCAATCGACACAAAGTTAAACGAGTGCGAATACAAAACCTTAGTCCATGGCGATGCCAAGGTGGCTAATTTTTGCTTTTCCGAAAACGGTGAAAACGTTGCTGCAGTGGATTTTCAATACATTGGTGGCGGTTGCGGAATAAAGGACGTCATATACTTCCTAGGCAGTTGCCTCGACGAAACCGAATGCGAGCGATGGGCTCATGAATTACTCGATCACTACTTCTTTTGTTTACGCAATGCCCTCACTCAAAAAATCAGCTCAATTGAAATCGACAAACTCGAAGAAGAGTGGCGTTCCCTCTACTCAGTCGCATGGACTGATTTTTATCGCTTCCTAAAAGGTTGGATGCCCGATCACTTCAAGATAAACAGCTACAGCGACTCACTAGCTGAAAGTACCCTCAATTCCTTGTAGCCCTTACCGGGCACTAATATAAAGCGTCTTCCTCTTCTTCTTTCCGCTTACGACGCGCTGTCAATATTGCCGCCACCCAAATCGAAAGTTCGTATAAGAGATACATTGGCACTGCCATCATTACCTGGGTCACCGGATCCGGCGGCGTCAAAATTGCCGCAGCAACAATCAAGATCATGACCATATAGCGACGGAAACTTCGCAACATCTGTACAGTTACGATATTAAGATGGATTAAAACGATAACGACTACGGGAAACTGGAAAGCGACCCCCATGCCCAGCACAATCCAAGTAATGAAGCCAAAATAACTATCAGGCGACCAAATGATCTGAAACCCCATCATCGCGTTGAACCAAATCGTGATATCAATCGCTTGCGGCAATAGGAGGAAAAAGCTAAACGAACATCCCAGCAAAAACAGGATGAACACTGCGATAGAGCCTGGGACAAGAATCATCCTTTCCTTCGCATTTAGAGCCGGGGCTAAAAACCGCCCTACGTTATACACTAAAAACGGCGATGCGATTCCAACTCCAACAATCAGCCCAATATGAAACATCGCAGAGTAAACCCCCATCATGTTCCGTGTTGCCAGGCCTTCAAACGCTTTTCGATCCTCGTCTGTCATTGTTTGAACCAAAGGCCACATCAGCAAATCTTTAACATCGGCGATAAAGATCATCACCAACACAAAAGAAACAATAAACACCCCCAAAGGCTTCAGTAGAGTCCAACGCAACTCTTCCACATGATCCAAAAAGCCCATGCTTCCGCCTTCATCCTCTAATGGGTGCGCTTCCTCTTCTTCGTTACTATCTGATGGCACTAATTGGCTCATATTCCGTTTTTCAAAAAGCCGAGTAGAATCGTTAGAGAGAGAAGCACAACTTCAATTTGTCGCATAGAAAAAATTTAAAAAGTAAACCCGAGCCATTCAACTCCCAAGCACTGCAATTAGATTGTGATTGCCAAAATGTCCGTCGCTCATTGCTCTGGTCCCTTTTTACACGGAATGTTCGACCTAGAGGAAAATCGCAGAAAAGTCCAAAAAGCCATCCTAATTGGGATTCAACACCCCAAGATGACGACACAAGAGGCTAACTATCTATTAGATGAATTGGAAGAACTCACCACGAATCTGGATATTCCGATAGTAAAAAAGACGGTTATCAAACTTAGGTCCCCGCATCCCGCATATTTGATCGGTAAAGGCAAAGTTGAGGAAATCCTCGAACTAATCGCTGAACACAATGCCGACGTACTCATTTTCGACGACGAACTCTCGCCCGCTCAACAAAGAAACTGGGAAGCGCTTTCAAAGGTCTGCGTCATTGATCGACAAGAAGTCATCATCGATATTTTTTCCGAAAGAGCCCAGACAAAAGAAGCCGTCCTCCAAGTCCAACTTGCTCGAATGGAATACTCCCTTCCACGCCTTCGTCGTGCATGGACACACTTAAGCAGACAACGAGGCGGCGGCACTGGAGCCCGCGGTCAAGGTGAAACGCAGCTCGAAGCGGACAGTCGTATGGTTCGAGATCGCATCGCCGTGGTAAAAAAAGAACTCAAGGAAGTCATCAAGCATCGCCATGTCCAACGAGCAAAACGATTGAGAAAGCCAGTCCCAACGGTCTCAATTGTAGGATATACAAACGCTGGCAAATCATCCCTCTTGAACACTCTTTGTGATACAGAGATCCTAGCGGCAGATAAACTATTCGCCACGCTTGACCCAACCACCCGCAAACTTCAATTAAGCAATAGCCAACATGTACTTGTGACCGACACTGTTGGTTTCGTCCGCCGCCTACCTCACCGCTTGGTTGATGCTTTCAAAGCAACCCTTGAAGAAGCAGTTGTCGCAAATTTACTAATACACGTCGTAGATATCTCGAACGCCGAAGCAGAAGAGCACTACGAAACAACTTTAAAGGTCCTACAGGAGATTGAAGCGGACAAGAATCCTACATTAATCGTCTTCAACAAAGTAGATAAGCTTTTAGAACGCGAAAAAATAGAGCATATGCGATTCTTATTCCAGGACGCATTTTTCGTTAGCGCAAAAACAGGCGAAGGACTTGAAGAACTTAAAAATGCTATTTCCGACAGCATAAACCAAGGTCTTATACCCGTAGAATTATTACTACCGCACGATCGGTACGATATTATTTCTAAACTCCACTCAAGTGGAGGCATTCGCAAACAAGACACAAGAGACGAAGGCGTGTATATCGAAGGCCTATTCTCCCAAAGTCTCCAAGGAACAATCGCACCTTTCATCAAATAGCGATACCCAAGGGTTTCTGAGCACTTGTACTTAAAGTACAAATACCCAAAGGATTACCTTACAATACGCTCGTCTCCACACCCTATATACAATATCAAGTTTTCATGATAATTTAACAACATATTCGACGCGGAGATCAAAACCGCCCCAATTTAAAAGTTAAATTATAAAAAACATGAAAACATCAGGAATCAAAGCTCTCAAAGCAATCGTAACTGCGGGAATCCTTTCCGCTCTAGCTAGCACAGCTAGCGCTGGTTTGCTAACTACTACTTTCTCATCGAATAACGGATACGCTGGT
>JAKYXN010000102.1 GCA_022538095.1 Puniceicoccaceae bacterium K14
TTGTTCTTTATCATCGAAAACTTGATATAACTTTTGCATCCTATTGCAAATCAATTACTTGAGAACTTACACATTTTGTCCACACGGCCTAATAACTATTGTACAAATCTAGAATTTCTTGGGCCGACAATTCGGACTTAAACAAAAGCACGTCGTCAATCATGCCATCATAATAAGACCCAGAACCTTGGCTTCCGATAGACGCAGCCGCAATACTCGGGATACTTCTTACCTTGCCTACCCCGCTATGCCACAATGACCCATTAAGATAGATCGCCATCTCACCAGTCGTTGCATTCTTAGTAAAAACCCAATGGTTCCACTGTCCCATAAAATCCGATGCTGTCGCTGGATTATTAATACGATCATAAGAAGCGCCGCTATTGCCAGCATCCCAGTAGACAATCGAGCTATTCCAAGGTAAATGAATATTTAGCGCTCGGTTGTTCGCTCCATCTCCTGCAAAAAATACAGTATCGTTCCGAGGTTGAGTATTTGCGCCGTAAACCCACATTCCAATTGTTACTTCATCGTCGATTTCGTCAAACGCAGAGGTCGGTAGCGTGACTTGAGAATTAGAACCATTGAATTCCAACGCGCCTCCATCAGTTCCATTTACCCAATTCCCATTGGAAACAGTACCATGATGTCCATTGCCAGACGTGTCTAACGCAAGAGATCCAGACCCATCATCAAAACTCCAATGGGCAATAAGATCTGGGTCACTTGAACTGCCATTGGAAATTGCAACATTGTCCATGACGGCCGTGCAAAGTGTGCCGTCATTGTGGGAAGTGACCACCATGCCAATGTAAACAGAGTTACTCATGTTCACAGTAGTCGATCCAATATTTGTCCAGGACACCCCATTCAAGGAATAGGCGGACGTAAAGGTATTTCCAGAGCGCGTAATACGAAGCCATTGCGGAGCGGTAACTCCACCAATAGTTGTGTGAGCAGAATTACCACCAGCACTCGTACGACGTTGGAAAGATACACCGTTCGAAGGAGTTACCACAGTCATGGCGTGCACCGAGTCAGCACTCAAACTTTCGCGAATCATTACACCCGCTTTAGCCCAAACATTAGTGTTATCTACGCTGGCCACTCGTGCAACGATTTCACCATCTCCGTCGAGAGAATCGAACACGAATTGAAACTCGTCAGCTGTGCCCCAAATGTCGGAACCAGAACCATTGATAGTGTAAGTTCCGCCGCTCTCCGAGACACTTCCCGCTGCACTGACACTTCCAATATCCTGAGATAAAAGACTCCCATTGCTAAAAGTGCTGGTCGTCACGGCAATTGAGGAAGCGCCTACATTGTTTTCGGCATCCCGCATTCTGACGACATACCTATATTCAGTATCAGAGCTCAAACCATCGTCTACATAAGTTGCACTGCTTTGCCAAGCACTGCTAGTCCCGCCAGGATTACCTGTTTGCTCGACAAAGCGATACTCTACCGTACCACTCGCGTCGGAGCCAATGATCGCAGTCATAGTAATCTCGCTGGAGCTAATAGCTGTAGGAGGAATCGAAAAACCGGCTGGGTTTGGAGAAGGTGGAGTGTTATCGCCAGGAATCGGTCTAGGGTCATCAAACCACGTAAGCGTCGCTGAATGGCTTTCTAAGTCCAAGTAAACATCCACATGTTCGAATGAACGTGTGTAAACGTATCCATTTCGTACAGGTGGTCCAAAAGGCTCCCCAAGTGGGCGACTGAATTCATCGACCCAAGCCGTATTCCAAAGCCAATCCTCATAAGCAGGCACATCAGCAACCCCGCCTTGATAACTGAAATAGGCGTACTCTTCGGCTATGATTAGGAATACAGCCAGTGGGAACTCAACATTGTCAGCTAAGTGTTGCTGAGTTGAAGAATACCCATCAGGAGGACCAGTTTGGAGATTCACGATCTTACCTTTCGAGAGAGCTTCTCGAGCCAATTGAATACTTACCGCAATAGCCTCTGCAGTGCTTTGAGCAGGATTGACCGATTTATTCGTAACTTCCCATCGTTCGAAATAGGATGAATCAAAATATATCATATGCTCTCTATTTCCACCAGGCCTCTCATTCCTAAGAGTATTGCCGACGTAAGTCTTATCTTCAGGTATCACCATCGCAAGCGTATCAAGCATATCGATATAGTCGCTTTCAGGTTCTCCAAATTGATCAAAGAACAAACCATCCTTTCCATGTACCTTATCAGCAAATACACCATCAATATCAGGATGCTGTGCCATTTCTAGAGCGGTATCAACCCACCATTCCCTTAAACCAGGAGAGGAATAGTCGTATACCATATACAAGTCCTTGAACCAAAAGATGCTACCATCCTCATTTTTTTCAGCCCAATCATCTGCATTATCTTCGAATTCGGCACTTGCGGCATAGCCGCCATATTGGATCCACGAATTCCAATAGAAATAGCAATGGATATTGGGATTTATCGCTTTCAACTGCTGAGCTGAATAGATCGTGCCTTCTTCATTCGTAGCTAACCCTTGCTTGTTTTGTTTTTCGATAAGAACGAGCTGATAATGGTTAGCGATCGATTCAACATTCTCTGTAGTCATTTCACTTGGACCTCGGAATGCCAACCATCGCGGAACCTTGTCCCAAGAAAATTCAGGATAATTTATCTGTTTGGTTTGGTCTGGATATTCGGGGGTGTATTGGTCAGCTGTCGAGTATTCTGAATAATCGTTCAGATCCCAGGTTTGGGCTTGGCCAAATGCTGTAATAAACAAGCATGTTGCGGTCATCGCATTCGCAATGAAACGCTTTCCAACGAGACACCTCGTTGGTTGTACGGTTTCGTTTTTCATTTTTTATGGGGTGGAGTTAGTGCAGCAAAAAACTGCAGCAATTTTTAGGGTAAAGCCGCGGGATAATTCTAAGAAAAATACATCACATGGATTCCTGCTATAACACTTCACGTGCGCTACCAAACTTGATGCTGAAAAACTAAGAAAATTATCAGAGACCTAATTAGTATCGTAAATAGACCAATACTAATTAAACAATTCCAACTACTAGCATAACATCAAAAAACACCCTAAACTACCCTTTATTTAGGGGGTAATAACATGTATCAATAAGGAGACGTACACTTGTTTAACCAAAAGAATACCACAGCCTCTCCTGCTCCCCCAAAACAGGGGCCACGGTTCAAGCACTTTTCAAAGCAAGACGAGATATACGTTTCCGTTGGCCACGTCACCCCAAATAATCATTCTTGAATACGTCTCATGGTCAATTGCTATCAGGTCGATCACAAATAGAAAGACAAGCTGAACGAACTGTCTTCTTACAGTATCTACGCTATCTCAGAGTCTAAACGACTCGTATCCGAGAAAATTTATTTTTCTGCCGGCAGCAGTCGAACACTACGCACCGACGGAGGATTCTTTACGAATTCCTCCGTAACCTCCAAGGTAAGTGTATAAGTTCCTGGCGTATCAATCACTACCGTTCCCAGCACTGCTAATGAATCGTTTAACTTTTTAGGCATACGTTGATTCTCCATTCTTTTTTGCTCAACCAGTTCCCCTTCAACTGACTTCCCTGCGACGGTCACCCGCATCCTTCCATCAGACTTCCATGGAGCCAAATGGTTGACTAGACTAACAACAGCCACGTCATAGACTCCCGCCTCAAAGAGCTTAAAATCCCATGTCAAATACTGACCGGGTCGATTCAAGCCGCTCACAGTCAATCCTCGACCAGGCATAATCCCTTCACCCTTTTGGGTCACCGTAAACATCTTATAATCGATAGCGTGTAATAGTTTATTGGGGACCTGTTTTTTTTCATGAATTCGTGCACGATAAGCATTCAAATCAACGACCCCATTGTTCTGCTGCATTGGAATCGTTTGCATCCGAGCCACGCCTGCCACCGTCACCTTAATCACGGATACGTAAGGATCAGGGGATTCCTTCGGCAAATCGAAGGAGTGCACATTCAACCCAGTATTAACATCAAATTCCGTTGAAACCGGAACCGAGCGTCCCCCTACTAATAATTCGGCATTTAAAATTGCGTTATCCAGACCATGCAATGAGAGCGAACCATTCACGGGCCACTCAACAATGTTTAAATAGAGAACCGTATCATCTCCTGCTTTTCGCTGAGTAATCGACCCCCAACCTAATTCAAACGGGTAAGGGCCGGCCCCCGTACCATAAATCGCTTCGCCATTTTTCTCTAGCCAATCTCCCATGGACTTCAACCGAGTCACCGACTCCTCTGGAATAACGCCGACTCGAGTAGGCCCAACATTCAGCAAATAGTTACCGCCCTTCCCTGCGATGTCTACCAGACGCGAGAGTAAGCCCTTCGAAGATTTCCAATCGTCGTCAGCCTCATCAAAATGCCAGCTTTCATTCATAGTTCCAGCACTTTCAAATGGAACGCCAATTTGCCCGCCCGGAATCATATTGTCCCCCATACTTAGAAAATCGACAAATTTCAACGAATCGTCATCTCCCAGACGACTGTTCGAAATAGCTCCATAGGAATGGAGCAGATCCACCATTTCCTGCTGACCTAACAAGCGCTTTCGCTCTTGTCTACGAAACCCAGCTGACCCGTCGAACCAAAACATACTAGGCTTATATTTTTTGCAGAGCTCTTCAATCTGATCATACATGTAAACCATGTATTCAGAAATATCCGCATCAAGATTAGGATTAAAATGAAAACCATTCCGATTGCTGTAATCCGGATCGTATTCCGGGTGATGCCAATCCGCAATGGAATAATAAAAGCAGATACGAATCCCTTCAGCATGACAAGCCTCTGCCAATTCACCAATAAGATCGCGCTTAAACTGAGTCTGATCAACCACATCCCACTCCGTAAATGCGGAATCCCATTTACAGAAGCCATCGTGGTGCTTCGTGGTAAAGACAATATACTTCATTCCCGCAGCCTTAGCGATGCTCACCCATTCCTTCGCATCAAAATCAACGGGATTGAATTCTCGTACAGCGATTTCGTACTTCTCCGTGCGTGTCAGATCGCTATCTCTTGGCCTCTCAGGAGTCTCGGCTCCAAAATGGATAAACATCCCGAACTTAGCGTCGTGAAACCACTCCATCCGTTCGTCATCGTCTATTGCCTCGCTCGAAGCGGTGGCCCCGACAGTCGCCCCAGCCAACGCTCCGAGCATCGTAATCATATACCCTATACAAATCCTTTTCATCACTCGACTCATTTCAAACCCCTTTCCTGTATTTCTAATTTCAAACAATTGATCGCTTCAAAACTCAAAATTCAGACTTACCAACCAAGACCCTCACAAAAAGCGACGATCAGTTGTTTCCACCTTCAAAAAATACATTCAGATGATCAATTATCGGTAAGACGCTCGGTGCCAATAATTTGATACGGTTTCTTCCTTTTTTGAAGGTCACCGCCTTACGATCCCAAGCCCACACATCGATACTTGAAGTCGTCCAAAAGACGACTTCACCTTGCGACTCAGCGTTCACCTGAACCCTAACGGGAAACTGCCCTTTTTCTAAAGCATAGCGAAATTCCAGCATATACGTGCCATCAATCGGAGCGTCAAAAGTCCACTCAACCGAGCTGCTAGAATCAGCGCCTTGATCAGATTCAACATAGCCAATCCCGGAGAAGCCTGCCACGGCCGAAGTAACCTTTGCATTGTGCAATGATGCATCCTCCGCCTCTAGAATAGTTCCCCCTGCTGTGATTTCAAACGAATCCATCCCCCGCTGACCACCAGCCTTTTCAATGTCCATCAGCGCATCCTCCATATGACTACGCCAGTCGCTATGGCCCACACGATTCATCCAAATCGGATTTGTGTAACGCGTCATCGCAGACGCTACGTAATGACGCCAGTACTTCGCCGCTACCCGCAGTTCCTCCTGCGCTCGCAATTGACGCTTTTTGTCATTATTGTTTCGATATACTGATAATTCGGCAGCGCCACGAATCTTGTGAGCATAATACTTTCCCATCAATGCGATCGTTTCGATATCGCCTAGCGTTAAGCGGAGTTCCTTGTCACCAGCATGCTTCATCCCTTTGACGAGTTCGAGAGCTTTATCAGCATGGTCATGGATTTGCTCCGACACATCGACCGGTGTCACACCCTCAAAACTCGGATTCGAACCATAATCTAGAACCGATTGATAGCCAGTCGTGCTCAATGGATCCAAGGTAATGAAACGATTCACATCATGAAACCCAGTGGGCGTCTGGGCGTAACCCGGCCGCCCTTTGCAACCTTCAATATACCAATGCAAGTCCAACGGTCCCCAATGCAATCCCGTCGTCTTTGGATAGACCATCGAAGCTTCCTGCCAAGCAGTAAAAAGCTCAGTCGCATCCACCTGGGGAAAGCGTTTTTGAAGAATTCCAATAAATCGCTCATTGGACACTTCTGGGTCATAACCCAAACGTCCCCAAATCATCCAATGATACCAGTGCTTATTGAGTTCAAGCTGCCGAAGTTCATCCGGCTCAGTACTCAAAAACTCACGCCCCCAAATATATTGATCCGATCCGAGATAAAACCCTTTGGATACATCATAAGGTACGTTCTTAATAAAGGTCCGAACAAAATCTGGAGCTCCCCATCGATAGTAGTACACATCATCGTTTCGCATGGTCCAGGTTGTCTTAACATTGCCAGCCTCGCGGAGGGCTTCCACAAAGTTATGATGATACGGCATCGTCGTCGCACTATAGACGTGAGCCTTTGCGTACTTAAAACTGAATATGAAATCAATATTCTCGTGATCGATCAACGGCTTGAATTTCTCAAGTACAGGAGGAACATCCGTATCATGCTGACGGTGAATAAACATGATTTCGCGATTCGGATCCTCCTTCAATGCATCAAGCACACCCTGCCCATACGTTTCAAATACCCAATCTTCCTTTTCTGGCTTCGAATGCTTTCGCATATTCTCACCAGGCGTTAAGCCTATACCCGATAAATCTGGATACGTCTTAATCATTTGCTTGACGCTCTTGCGGAAGTAATCACGCGTCACCTTATTATCAATGAAATTGTCGATTCCGTACTTCCCTTCGGCTCCGTAGGTAAAGATATTCCAGGTTATCACCCAAAACTCAACATTGCGCGATTTCGCATATGCCATAACTCGTTGCCAGAAATCGATTTTCTCATCGATCGTCATTTTATAAAGCGTTTCGGTTTGGCTTAGCATTTCATCATCTACCAACCCAAGCCCCAAGCCATTGTATCTTTCCTTAAATTCAGAGGTCGATCGAATGACATCATCCAAAGCGATGTCCTCATAGCCGGGTACCTTCACCATTGAAGGAAAGGGATGCAGGGTCCAAAGAGAAATGTGGTTATAGCGAAAGCGAGCAAGATGATCGATGTAGTCCGTCCAGAATTCCCAGCTCCACATCTCCTTAATATTATTTTGCCCCGCATCCGACATGTCCGAATAACTCGGTGTGCGTAAGTCCAACGGACAATTGAACTTCGTACCGCGCTTAGGCATATAAGCATTCTGATCGTCATCTTTGATGGCGTCGAGCCCTCCGATCGAAATAACCTCTGCTAATTCCAACCCGCCATACATGAGACCAGCAGCATCGGCACCAAACACCCAATAGCTTGCCACCTCGTCGTTTAGCATCCGACGAATAGCAAATCCTTCCGCATTCAACCCATCTGGCAAAATCCCTCCTATCGACTTAAAACGGCTCGTTGCCTCTCTATCGCCGATCTCCGCCAGTACAATACTCGCTTGAGGGTTCGTTGCCCAAGAACCCACTATCAGTTCATGTCCATGCGCAGTGACTGCATCTCGAAGGTCCCCGACAGCAAAGGTTGTCATATCATCGTCAGAGTCAGTAATCAACGCAATCGAAGCCGCCCGAACCGCAGCCCCCATTACTAGCAATACACCGACCAACAATCCGCGCAAAATTCTTTCGCTCTTATTATTCATGCCAATCCAATTTTTTACAGTGCCGCAACTCCTCCCTGTTTGGGTGCATGTTCAACCAAACCCAGCAAATTGACCCATATAAGCTAGAGACATCATCACGAGGGCACATTTAGGGGTAGAGAGATCGAACGAGAACAAACAGATTACAAAATGCCTCGATGTAGCCCTGTCGCACTCACACCACAACAATAAGTATCATAGACAATCACCAAGACAATAAACTCAGAGATTACCTCTCTCACACGACACTGTCTACCCCCTATTCATATGGCCCTATGGTTCACACAAATACCTCTAGAAAGGTTTCACGACACGAAACTAAGCGTCATTAAGCTAATTAATTCGCAATCTGAATATCGCTGTAAGCCTGATAGCCATTCGCATCGATCAGGATAAATGCCTGGACCCGCAACAACCAACGCTCCGAACATCGTAACCATACACCCTATACAAATTTTTCTCATTACTCAGCCCATTTCAAATTTGTTTATTGGGTTGAAGCTTAGATAGATTCATCAAACAGACCAAAGAGCAACGAAACACGAATCGTAGCAGTATCCCCTTTCTTGAGAACAATAGAGCGATAACAGCTCCCGTAGCTAGATTCCTTGAGGAGACCAGGGACATTGCATTCAAGCGTCTCTATCTGACCAGGGAACTTCAAATCGAAACTCGTATCACGTTCGGCTACGAGTGATATTTCGATCTCCTTCGTCTCCATATCCCAACTCGCATCCGTCTTCACACCTACTCGGGTAAGCACTCCTTGAAATTCACCGCTCGCCCACTTTGACGGGAGAGCAGGCAAGATTCGCAAAATCTCAGAATTTCCTCCACAAAGCATCTCTGTAATTGCAGCCGAGATTCCAAAATTAGCATCCATCTGAAAGGGAGCGCTACCTCCCCAACTAAAGTCCATGCTCACTCCCATTTTCCGCCAGTCGTTGTGATAGGTAAAGAAATTCTGCCCCAAGCAGCAACGAGCCAAAATATTCAACGCTTCCATCGCCCGCTCCCCATCACCCAAACGAGCATAGACATTCGCCATGTGAGCAAGAGACCAGCCCGTTTGAGACTTAAGACCAATCCTTAGCCGTTTCTCAATCGCCACCTTCGTCGCTTCATACAAAACTGGGTCTGACTCCTCTGTAATTTCGTGCCCTGGAAACACGGGATAGATATGTGACTGGTGACGATGCTCATAGTTGTCCTTGAAATCCGAATGCAGCCATTCCTTCAACGCGCCCTCTTCATTCACTTCGTACGCAGGCATATCGGCAAAAATCGATTTCCATCGCAACACCCCCTCCTTCTCAACACCAAGAAGCTCACATGCAGCAATCAGATTGCTGAAAACTTCCTTCGAAATCGCAATCGCAATCGTCGAGTCGATCTGAACTTTGATTATTGTCTTTCGACCAGTCTTCGGATCAATCACCGTTTTATCATGTGGCTGATTCTCTGGAGATTGAGACGGATAAAACATGTTTTTTGCGTCAGGTCCCTTCACGATGTAATCCTCATAGAACAGAGCAACTTCCTTCATGAATGGAACCGCACGCTCTCTTAAAAAAACTTCGTCGCCGGTAAATAGATAGTAGTCATTGTAGAAGGACGCCAACCAGCCTGCTGCATCCGTCCAGTGCATCACATGAGGCGCAGTATGACGCATGACTCCTGATTCTGGTGACATAAATGGAGGGATAAAAATCCCCCGACAACCGAATAGCTGTTTCGCATTGTATCGAAAATCATCCATACGCCCATCAAAGTAATCGTAGAATGCCATCATCGATTCCTCCATATTTCCTGGAAGCGCCTGCCAATAAGTCATCTGCAAATTCTCATTAATACCATACAGAGACGCCCAAGGGGGACGATAGTCACCATTCCAGATCCCCTGCAAATTCGCCGGATACCCGCCTCTTCGGCTACTGGAAATCAACAAGTAACGCCCATAGTCAAAGAGCTTCTGAGCTAACTCTGGAGATACAGGCCCTTGGTAGGTATCGAGCAATAGGTGCTCATTCGAGGAATTGTTCTGTCCCTCAGGATTCAACGTCACACTCATCGCGTTGAACCGTTCGCTATGCAATGCCGCGTGGCGTTGAAAGTTCGCTTCATAGTCACCCTCGACCGCAGCTAACTTCTTCTTGAGACGTGGCACCGCGATAGAACTCTCCTCGTTTGCATAGACTCCTACGATCAAGATGACCTCATCCGCGTCCTGAAAACTGACAACGCCACTCTTAGAGGCACTAGAACCCACCCCACTTCGATTTTCAGTTTTAACACTCCCATTTTTCACCACGACCCGCAGCACACCGCCGAACTCGCCCCCATCTGAACCATCTGCTCGAAACTCCAAATACCCATCTTCACCAAACGATTCGTAGGTGAAAAGTGGTTTAAAAGGACTGCCATTTTGCTCAATCGCATCCTTCAAGTCATGGATGTCTAGCTGCACCTCACCATTAACTGACTGCAGCCTATTCGCCTTGATAGACATCACTGAAATATCATCTGGAATGGATACGAATAGACGACGTGAGAAACGTGTTTCCCCATCCCTCCAAGTCACTTCCACTTCGCCTGTCTCGAAATCAACAGTACGCGAATAATCCTCAAACATCCGATCACTTTCGGTTTTCAGAATCATATCAAAGGCAGGGTGATAAACCGCATTTCGAGCAGTAAAGCCACGCTCCTGCAGAACTTTCCTATAGTGCCCGTTTGCCTCAAGATATTTCCCCTTGAGCATCAACTCTCGGACCACAGGCAATTCCGCTGACATATCTGGGATCTCAGAGATCTCACCCCGATACCAAAGTTCGTTGTGGTTAAAGAGAACCCTCTCCTCACTTATCGAACCATAGACCAAGGCTCCGATTGTCCCATTCCCAGAAGGCATTGCTTCACGCCACTGATCAGACGGTGTGATCATTGTCATGCCTCGGCGATACGACCTTCCATCGTTGCTGGAGGCGGTCACAACATGCGAAGCGACAACTAAATAGAGGGTTAAACAGATACTTCTGAATTTCATTCTACAATTCTGGACAGGGGTTCAATTACACTTTCTCGAGCTCTGATATGACAACAAAAAGAAAACTATTCCCAATGTAGCACCACGAGGATAGTAACGATACCCCCTGTTTATGCGATTCACTATCATTACTCTGAAAGAATTGACTGCCATTTTTTGCCCTTTTGATCTTCAAAAAAATTTTGATGTCCAGGCAGGCGTTCTGTTTTTTTACTCAAACCAAAAAGATGGTGATTCTCTTCCCCTATATCGATTGCTTCAATTTCTAAATCTGTTTCGCCTAGGGTGACAGGAGTAAACAGAACCTTCTCCCCTTCTTTCAGATTAATTTCATACAATCCCGTTTCGTTGACCGTAACTCGATTCGTATTACTAGGCCGTGTGGACAATATCGAATTTGATCCAATCAGTTAATGCTGAGAGCGTTGCGAATCCCATATAAGTTTCCGGTTTTCTATCGTA
>JAKYXN010000103.1 GCA_022538095.1 Puniceicoccaceae bacterium K14
ACGCTCATACTCGGCGAAGAAGAGCTATCGGCCCTGACGCCGAAAAACTGGAAGAAAGCAAGGCTATCCTAGGGGCAGATTCTGTGTCGCTTACTGATATAGAAGGGCATCGAATCGAGCTAACGCAAAGGCAGTGTTTTCTGCCCACAGATAGCACGGATTAAAGGCAGGATAGAGGATGTGTTTAAATAGAATCTGAATACACCTTCTAAAATATCTGTGTAAATCTGCGAAATCTGTGGGCAAAATCTTTCTTCTTGCCTCTCTGTGCTCTTCGTGGGCGATATTTCTTTCTGTCTAGGAGTTAAGAATATTCTAATTTAGTTGGATACTTAATCTTGGCTTTATGTTGGGCAGTGTTTTTCTGCCCACAGATAACACAGATTAAAGACAGGATAGAAAATGTGTTTAAATAGAATCTAAATACATATTCTAAAACATCTGTGTAAATCTGCGAAATCTGTGGGCAAAATCTTTCTTTGTGTGTTTCTGTTTTTTGCTTATAATATGTATATAAGAAATATGTATTCGTATTATGGTGATAATTGATGTGGTTTATTTGATGCGGATCAAATTATTTCTGATACATCGTTGATGTATAAATTTACATTTGGGCTTTGGAAATAGGAGAATTTTGATAATTCTCAATGCGTTGTAATGATGGCACTTCTTGGCTACACAAAGAATACACTAGGATTTTCTCCCAGTAAGTAACTAGATTGAAACATAACCAGTGTTTTTACTTGATTTTTAATCAAGCCAAGTAGTAAGTCGAGGTTACCTCTTGTGTCGTGCTATTCTGTAAAACTCCTTACTCGGCTATGAACTCTTACAATCTACGAAAGCTGAATCTATTTTCAGTTGCTTGTTTTCTATTCGCTGGGATTTCCAGCTCGTCTGCCGCTACTCAAACGATTGGAAGCGACGGCACAGCTGAAACGTTGCCGATGGCGGCGACCGGGATTGATTCCGTGGAAAAAGTAGGCTCGAATACGGTAAACTTGACCGGAGCAAATACCTATTCAGGCGAGACGATTGTCAAGGAGGGCGAGCTGAATGTGGCTGCAACCGGATCGATTAGTCATGGAGGCTCGTCTATGACTGTTGGCGATGAAGACGGCTCCAATGGAACTCTCTCAATTGAAACTGGCGGTACAGTTTCCAATGGAACGGGATACCTCGGCTTAGAGGTAGGTTCGATGGGAACAGGAAATATTGTAGGGACTTGGACGAATACAGCAGGGCTCTTTGTCGGTAACAGTGGCACTGGCACGTTAAATGTCCTCTTGGGTGGTACGGTTTCGAATACGACAGGATACCTTGGCAATACAGGAGATGCTACAGGCGTGGCGAGCATTTCAGGGACTTGGACGAATACCGCGGAGCTCTTCGTCGGCAATAGCGGTACGGGCACATTGAATATCCTCTCTAGTGGTAAGGTTTCGAATACAACGGGATACCTTGGCAATACAGCGGGTTCATCAGGCGTGGCGACCATTGAAGGGCTTTGGACTAATTTCAATGACCTGTTTGTCGGCAACTTCGGCACGGGCGAATTGAATATCGAAGCTGGCGGTAAGGTTACGAATCGCTTCGGATCGATTGGCGAACAAGTAGGTTCTACGGGGGCGGTGACTGTCGATGGAACTTGGATTAACACCCAAGATCTTTTCGTCGGCAAGAGCGGTTCGGGCACCTTGAATATTCAATCCGGCGGCGCGGTTTCGACTTCAGATGGGATTACTGGCTTCGCCGAAGACAAGTTCAATCTGGACTTCGCCGATTTCGAGAATGCCTTCGATGGAACGTGGTCGCTCTTCACAGATGGCAACACTCTCAACGCCCAATACCTCACAGCTGTACCGGAGCCTTCTACGATCGCCTTGATAGGCGTATGCGCGCTTGGCCTTCTCTTTATGAGAAGAAGGAGTAAGGCGAAGAGCAGTGTTCCGAGCAAAGCGACATGACCACAAGAGCCGAAGAGCACGAAGGAAAGAATTCCGAGGGTGACGGAAGAGGCCTTTTCTCTTAAAAACTTCGTGTATCTTGGCGTTCTTCGTGGGCGGAAACCTGCCGCGAAACGGAGTGCAGCGATCTTGCCCGAGTTTACTCGGATCTAGTGGCGAAGCCACGATGTTAACAAATCTCTTTTTGCCCACAGATTGCAGGATCAAAGTCAGGATGGTGAAATATCTAAATCGGACCCTAAATTTGTATTCTAAATATCTGTGTCAATCTGAGTAATTGTTTCGTTGTTCTCAAGTGTCGTTTTACTCGGTAGTGGGAGAGATTCTTAATCTTCTGTCTTTTTAGTGAGCAAAATGTTTAGGTATCAAAAATGGAGGGCTTGGTGATTGCATTGGGTATTTATGTTGGGGTTGGTTTCTTGATTTGTTTGCTGCTTGTTTTTCGAAAAGGTAAAAGCCCGCATGCGATCAAAGCGATTCAGCTTTGGGGAATGGATTCGAATCCTGTATGGCTTGGGGTTGGTATGCTGCTTTGGCCATTGTGGGTTTTTATTCAGATTGTTGAACAAGATAACCTCGAGCCAAAGAAAGAGCTCGAAATAGAGGAAGAAGAGAACCTAGAGTTACTTATCGGTCGTACCGGAAAAGCGGTGACGCCTATGATTCCTTCGGGTAGGATTGAATTAGATCATCAGCATTATGAAGCGATATCAGTCGATGGAAAATTGGACAAAGGGGAAGGGATTGAAGTGATCGCTGTTTCGATGAGAGAATTGAAAGTAAAGAAGGTTAAGCTAGATGATTAATCATCGCTTCGCTGGATCCTGTGGTGTATTGAAATGAGAAAGTTTTTTGCCCACAGATTACGCAGATTAAAGGCGGGATTTGGATTGGAGGTTGTTTTTGTTGCCCACTGCCGAGTGCAACGACATGACCACAAGAACCCAAATTCGCTAAGGAGCACGAAGGTTTTGTATATTTGCTTTCTTAGTTTTTAAGTTCTCCTTCGTGTATCTTGGTGTTCTTCGTGGGCGGAAACCTGCCGCGAAACGGAGTGCAGCGATCCTGCCCGAGTTTACTCGGATCTAGTGGCGAAGCCACGATGTTAACAAATCTCTTTTTGCTCACAGATTGCAGGATTAAAGTCAGGATGGTGAAATATCTAAATCGGATCCCAAATTTGTATTCTAAATATCTGTGTCAATCTGTGGGAGAAACTCTTTACATTCTGTCCCTTTAGTTAGCGAAAATTTTTAGGTAATAGAAATAGAAGGCTTCGTGATTCTTAGTGTCCTTCGTGGGCGAATAAACCAGGTCTATTTTATTTGTAGTGGTTTGGTTTGTTCACTCGTTTGCAATTTTCATTGCATTCTTGGGAATTCGTTCTATGGCTTGGGAAATAAGATATAGGAGAGCTTCTGGATGGAAGCTGAGATTAGGGTAAGTTCCGCCCTTAGATCCTCTGAACCTGATGCGTGTTAACACCGCCGTAGGGATTATCGAGTCGCTTGTCCTCATTTTTTAGGGACATTGTTGGCGTGGTTTTCGTACGGAGGTTAAGCATTCATCGCAACCTCTTTAACGATGACATCTAAGCAAGCTATTGAGCATACTCTATTTGAACAGTCCCACCGAATCTATTTGAAGGGCAGCCGTCCGGACCTCTTGGTTCCGGTGAGGGAAATTCAACTCGCAGATACCACCAAGTCGGATGGAACCGTGGAAGCGAATGATCCGGTCCGAGTGTATGATACCTCTGGTCCTTGGGGGGATCCTGACTTTCACGGAGACCCTCTCAGGGGATTACCGCGTATGCGCGAGGCTTGGATTCGAGAGAGGGGTGATGTGGAAGAGTATGACGGCCGCGAGGTCAAGCCACAGGATGACGGCTATTTGACAGAGGTGCATCGAGCGGGCGCTCGTATACGGAATAACAGCCGCAAGTTGATCGAATTTGAAAATAAGCCTGCTCGTCCTCTTAGAGCCAAGAGCGGAAAATGTGTCACACAATTACACTACGCTCGTGAAGGCATTATTACCCCGGAAATGGAGTTTATCGCTATTCGCGAAAACATGAAATTGCAGGCGGCGAAAGAGGCACTTATCCCTTCATCAAATGCGGATCGCAACTCTTTGAGTATCCAACATCCGGGGCAGAGTTTTGGCGCTTCGATTCCAGAGGAAATCACACCTGAGTTTGTCCGTTCGGAAGTGGCTCGCGGACGGGCGATTATTCCCTGCAATGTGAACCACCCCGAAGTGGAACCAATGATCATCGGTCGCAATTTTCTGGTAAAAATCAACACGAATATCGGTAATTCAGCTGTTGCTTCCTCAATTGAAGAAGAAGTTGAAAAGATGCGTTGGTCGACCAAATGGGGCGGGGATACGCTTATGGATCTTTCGACTGGCAAGAACATCCACCAAACGCGTGAATGGATTCTGCGTAATTGTCCCGTGCCAGTTGGGACTGTACCCATTTATCAAGCGCTGGAAAAAGTGAACGGGAAGGCAGAGGACCTGAGCTGGGAGATCTTTCGCGATACATTGATCGAACAAGCTGAGCAAGGAGTAGACTATTTTACTATTCATGCAGCAGTGCTTTTACGTTATGTGCCCATGACGGCCAAACGAATGACGGGCATTGTTAGCCGGGGTGGGTCCATCATGGCGAAGTGGTGCTTGTCGCATCACAAGGAGAATTTTCTCTATACGCATTGGGATGAAATCTGCGAGATCATGGCGGCTTATGATATTTCCTTTTCGATTGGGGATGGCTTACGCCCGGGTTCAATCGCAGATGCTAACGATGAAGCTCAGTTTGGGGAATTGGAGACGCAGGGTGAGTTGACCGAACGCGCTTGGAAATATAGGGTGCAGGTAATGAATGAGGGACCAGGGCATGTTCCGATGCACATGATTCAGGAGAATATGGAAAAGCAAATCGAGTGGTGCCACGAGGCTCCTTTCTATACGCTTGGACCGCTTACCACGGATGTGGCCCCTGGATACGATCACATCACCAGTGGTATTGGAGCTGCCATGATTGGTTGGTACGGTTGCGCGATGCTTTGTTACGTGACTCCCAAGGAGCATCTAGGGTTGCCGAATAAGGACGACGTGCGTGATGGTGTCATCACCTACAAAATAGCCGCCCACGCAGCGGACTTAGCTAAGGGGCATCCAGCTGCGCAGTATCGAGATAATGCATTGTCCAAAGCGCGTTTTGAGTTTCGCTGGAACGATCAGTTTAACCTATCGCTAGATCCGGAGAAGGCACGTTCGTTTCATGACGAAACTTTGCCGGCGGACTCGGCTAAAACGGCTCACTTTTGTTCGATGTGCGGTCCGAATTTCTGTTCGATGAAGATCACCGAGGATGTGCGTCAATATGCTGCCGAGCAGGGAATCACTGCTGATGCAGCCTTGGAGGTGGGCATGATGGAAAAATCGGCTGAATTCAAAGAACGGGGTAGCGAGGTATATGTAGGAGGGGAGTCGTAGTGACTGTAATTGTAAATGGAGTACGGAACTCCTTGAGCGGCGAGTGTACCTTGGAAGCATTGATGGAGCAGTTGGGCAAGGCAACGCACAGAGGAATTGCGGTAGCGCTGAATGGGTCTGTTGTGTCGGCGGATAGTTGGCCCACTCATTGCCTCGTTGAGGGCGATGAAGTACTGATTATCCAAGCGACTCAAGGGGGGTGATTTCAAAGTGACTGGGCATAGCTCTATGAAAATCTATGCGATTTCGCCAGAGACGTTTTGCGAGACGGAAGCCGATATTGTGGGAGCTTTGCTGGATGCTGGTCTGGATGCGTATCACTTGCGTAAGCCGCTGGCTACGCGGCCCGAAGTGGAGTGTTTTTTGAAAGGTTTGTCGGAAAAGCGCCGTTCGCGTATTGTACTGCATGAACACCATTCCTTGGTGAATGAATGGGGGCTAATGGGTTACCATTTTAAAGACAGGGTACGAATGGAATCTGATCGACAGGCAATTGCTTCGGAGGCCCATGAGAGTAAGTGTATGAGTCGTTCCTTACATTGTATCGAAAAAATAGATGCTGATGTTTGCGAATGGGACTATGTGTTCCTCAGTCCGATTTTCCCCTCGATATCCAAACAAGGGTACGCTTCCTCGTGGTCGGATTTGGCCCTTGTGGATGCTTTGGGGAAAGTAGAGTCGAATACGCGTATTTGCGCCTTGGGTGGGATTGATTTGCAGACAGCGAGTAAGGCGAGGGATTTAGGGTTTGGAGGCGTAGTACTGCACGGTGCCTTGTGGGGAGACGAAAGTCCGGTGAGTCGATTTAGCGAGATAGAGAAAGCGTTGCGATGAAGTGGCCGTTTATGCAGTGTCTAACGATTGATGGGCTGGAGCAGTCGCATGCTGCGCAGGTTGCGGCGCTTTGCCAGGCTGGGGCAGATTGGATACAGATTCGAATGAAGGCGGCGAGCGATGATGATGTAGCAGAGGTGGCATCCGCTTGTTTGCCGAAGTGTCATGAGGCGGGGGTGAAACTGATTATCAATGATCGTATTCATGTAGCTCTTGAGGTGGGAGCGGACGGAGTGCACTTAGGGCGCTTAGATATGAATTGGGAGGACGCTCGCGAACTAGCAGGTGACGGCTTGATTATTGGAGGTACTGTGAATTCATCGGACGATGCGAGGCGGGCAGTGCGGTCACAGGCTTTGAACTACGTTGGCGTTGGGCCATTTCGTTTTACACGCACCAAGCAGAATTTGGCCCCTGTTTTGAGTGAGGGACAATGGCATGATATTTTAGTAGAACTAGGGGGCTTGCCTGCATATGCGATTGGAGGAATTGAAGCGTCTGATTTACCGAGCCTTTCCGCTTGGGGGCTACAAGGCGTTGCGATTAGCTCTGGGCTTTTTCGATCGGGAGACGTCGTTGAGGAATATGAGAATTATAGAAGGGAATGGTTCGCTCGGGAATGGAATCCGGTTGGGCTAAAACATATTTAAGAAGATGGAAGAAGGATTAAAGATTGCAGATAAGACCTTTCACTCTCGGTTGTTTGTCGGTACGGGGAAGTATGCCTCTGGGACGATTATGCAGCAAAGCGTGGAAGCCAGCGGTAGCGAATTGGTAACGATGGCGATGCGTCGAGTGCAGTTGAATGGAACGGATGATGGCATTATGGGTTATCTAGATAGAGACCGTTACAACTGGCTGCCTAACACATCGGGAGTTCGAGATGCTAAAGAGGCGATCTTTGCTGCGGAACTAGCACGGGAGGCATTGCAGACGAATTGGCTTAAGCTGGAAATTCATCCAGATCCAAAGTATCTAATGCCTGATCCTGTAGAGACGTTGAGTGCAGCTGAAGCCTTGGTGAAGGCTGGCTTTGTAGTGCTTCCGTATGTACATGCAGATCCGGTTTTGTGTAAGCGTTTGGAGGCGGTTGGGGTGGCTGCGGTCATGCCACTGGCGTCACCAATTGGGACTAATCAAGGATTGGAGGCACGCCGCTTTCTTGAGATCATAATTGATCAGGCGACTGTGCCTGTAGTGATCGATGCCGGATTGGGAGCTCCTTCTCATGCTGCGGAAGCGATGGAAATGGGAGCCGATGCGGTGTTGGTGAATACAGCATTGGCGACTGCTCAAGATCCTGTGCGGATGGGGAAGGCATTTAAACTCGCGGTGGAAGCGGGACGCATTGCGTACGAATCTGGGCAGGCTTCTGCTGGCCTACTAGCGAGTGCGTCGTCTCCTTTAACAGCGTTTTTGGATGAATGAGAGAGGGAAGAAATGCGTTTTTGAAAAAGAGAAATGAGTTTTCTGAATGAACTGAATCGGATTTCCTGGGAAGGGGTTACTACGGCGATTGGCTCCAAGGGGGCTAGCGATGTGGAACGAGCCCTCGCTCGACCGGTGGGGCGGATTACCTTGGAAGATTTTCAAGCGTTGATCTCGCCAGCGGCCGCTCCGTTTCTGGAGCGAATGGCGGCATTGAGCCATGCACGTACAGTAGAACGTTTTGGGTATACGCAGCAACTGTATGCTCCGGTCTATTTGTCCAATGTGTGTAGCAATGTTTGTACTTACTGTGGCTTTAGCGCGACGAATCGAATTCCGCGAAAAATCTTGAACAAGGCAGAAATCAAGGAGGAGTTGGATGCCTTGGCAGCTTTGGGTATGAACCACGTACTTTTCGTTACCGGTGAGGCGAATGCTCGGGTGGGGGTGAGGTATTTGAAAGAGGCATTTGAAATTGCTCGGGAACGCTTTGCTAGTATTTCGATGGAAGTACAGCCTTTGAGTGAGGAGGATTACGGGGCTTTGCTTTCCTTTGGTTTGAGTTCGGTTTTGGTGTATCAAGAAACTTATAATAGAGAGACTTATGCCGCTCATCATTTGAAAGGAATGAAACGCAATTTCGATTATCGCTTGGAGACGCCGGATCGCTTGGGACGTGCCGGCGTTAAGAAGATTGGACTGGGGGCGCTTTATGGTTTGGATGATTGGCGGGTGGATAGTTTTCATGTTGCAGCCCATCTGAGGTATTTGGAGAAGACGTATTGGAAGAGCCGATATAGTTTGTCCTTTCCTCGTATCCAGCCGCATGAAGGAGAGGTGACTGTGAAGTCGGTGATGTCCGACCGTGATTTGGCGCAGTTGATTTGCGCGTATCGCTTGTTGAGTCCGGAGGTGGAATTGTCGCTTTCAACGCGTGAAAGCGAGCGTTTCCGAAATCATGCGTACCGGCTCGGAATCACGACAATGAGCGCGGGATCTAAGACCAACCCTGGAGGCTATGCGGTGGACCCTCAGACTCTGGAGCAGTTTGAAATTTCTGATGAGCGTAGTCCCGAGGCGGTAGCGTCTATGTTACGGGCGGGCGGCTATGAGGTGGTTTGGAAAGACTGGGACCCGACCTATGATGGCTTTTCTGCAGCTAATAACGCATGGGCGAACACTGAGGGTAGAACATTTGCTACCAATGAATGAACAGGGACAGAACTTTGTATTGACGATTTCTGGATCCGATAGTTCTGGGGGAGCGGGAATGCAGGCGGACAACCGAGCGATATTAGCTGCGGGAGCGTTTCCGCTCAATGTGGTCACAGCAATTACCTTGCAAACTCCCGAAGGCGTGGAAGAGGTGGACCTCGTTGATGTTGAAAGAGTACGTTTGCATACTCGAAGGCTCTTGGATTTGTATCCAGTAAAATCTATAAAGGGTGGTATGTTGGGAAGCTTAGATATCGCTACCGCTGTAGCCGAGATCTTGATGGATTTTCCAGATATTCCTTATGTGCTGGACCCCGTGTTGGCGTCAACGAGTGGTCACGACTTATTGGATCCTAAAGCATTGGCGTATTTGCGAGAAACGCTGATGCCACGAGCAGTCTTGATTACGCCTAATTTGCAAGAGCTCTATGCCTTGTCTGAGCAACCCAGAGAAGTGCCGCCTCTTGTGGCGGCTCAAGGATTAGCGAAATATATTAAACGGTTTGTATTGCTGAAAGGCGGACATTTTTTCGGAGCTCAGTGCGAGGATTGGCTCGTTAATCCGGATGGGGGCCAAGAGGTTTTTGCAGGTGAACGTATCGAATCCAAAAATGTTCGAGGAACGGGGTGTGCCCTTAGCTCTTTGATTGCCGCCCATTTGGCAGGAGGGTCGAGTGTGCCTGCTGCTGTGCTGAAGGCAAAGCGTGAATTGGAATCGTCTATACGCTCGATGGCTGATCGACCCTGGGAGGGTCCTGGTCCGGCCTATTTGTGAGAAGGGGTATTTATTTCTAAACCTGTGGTCAAAAAACTTGGGGCTGCAGACGCTCAGCAGCGAGCGCGTTTGCGTTTTTTGCCGAGGCGATCTTTGGCTTTTACTTTTTCGATATCGACTAAGATTTCAGGAGCAGTGCATCCTGGGGTGGCCGTTTTGACGTCTATTTCTCCGATTCGTTTGGCTGCTTTAATTGCGTTATCGTGTAAATCAATGATGTAGGAGCCGACACATATGATGAAGCCTGACATGGCGTATTTCTCGCGATTCATACCATCGTGGATGGTGTTTTCGATCCGGCAGATTAATGCCTCGATTTGTTTAAGGTCGAGCGACTCATCGGGTGTAATTGAAATAATATTGCTCAAAGTGGACCAGCCGGCACTGGCGATGTTTTCCTTTTTCGAATCGATCCATTCCAACCCTAGACTCCAACCGTGCTTTGTCTCTGCGGTAAGTTGAGCTACGATGTATTGGCTGAGCATATACCAATAGGCTTTGCGGACCCATTTTCTCAGAACTGTCTTAGTGAGGCGCTTTTCGTCTGCCATTAGACCTGCGAGGTACATTGCATCGGAATTACCGGTGTCGTAGAGTTGCAAAGCAAGTTCATGGTCTTTGCCCGTTTTTTTCAGTATCCTTTTTAGATCTCCTACCTTTACCCCAAAAAACGGCTCTTTTGCTCCGTGCCGCGATAAGATCTTTTTTGATTGCTCACTACCGTAGCTTTCGAGGACAGACATGGTTTCTTCTAAGTTCATCGCAAAGTGTGTTTAGGATTTGGTTGTTGATTTTGTTGGCTCGAAAAAAGGTAACAATATCATATTACTCTGATCGCTTTTCCCAAAATTGGATAGATCGGTTGAGTCTTCGAAGGGTAAGTTTTCTTTTGGTTCGATCGTGTCATTTAGGGACAAAACGCCGTTTGAAAAGAAACGGATCAGATTCATATTTTTATACGCCAATTTTGAATCAAACGCTTGTTTGAAGTATTTGTTAGGCTGATAATCACATTTAAACGAATGCGGTGCTTTTAACGGGGCTTACTATTCGAAGAATTTGGAAAATTTGCGTGCAATTCGCAAATCCTAATTAGGGCGTGTTTGTGAATAAACTCAAAGCTGGCAGAAGCCCATTTTGGAAGGAACAAGGCGGCCAATTGGCGGCTGGGCCGCAGCCCAGTCCCACTTGGGCAACGCAGTTCCTTCCAAAATGGGCCCTGTCGCGAAGCGATTCGGCTCAAATCGAAGTTCACGGCGTCCGCCAAAGCCATCCGACACTCGTGTCGCAAGGCTTTGGCAGCCTTGCGCTGCTTCGATTTAGGCTCGAACCAGCAAAGAGTTTATTTATTCCCCTTGGGTCTAATACCTCGAAGCTTGCTTCGGCTTTTTTTGTTTGGATATTGAGTGATGGAAAGTCGTTACGTTCACAAGAGGCAT
>JAKYXN010000104.1 GCA_022538095.1 Puniceicoccaceae bacterium K14
GATCGAGCTATACTTCTCCCAATGCCAACGTGAGCGAGGTGTTGATCTACGAGCGTGCGTTGGGGGAGCAGGAGCGAGTGGACTTGGAAGCGAGCCTGGCGGACAAGTACGGCATCTACCATCCGGATGCGACGTGGATAGTGGACTTTGATGCGGCGTCTCAAGGGATTATCCATGCCGGACAATTAGATCGCAATGAATTTGCTGAGACTTATGGGGCGTATGCGATCGATGCAGATTGGATAAATAGTTACTCGAGCACGCATCAGACCTACATTCATGAAAATACTCTCGATTTGGTTGATGTTCCTTTGATGCCGGGACCGCTTAGATCTGATTTGGGCTTTGGAAATGGCCTACTGTTATTTACTCCTTTGAAAACAGGTGCGTTTGATTTATCGCCTCAAAATTGGAGTATTACAGGAAACTTGGATACGTCCTACCCAGATCGGTTTGGATCTGCCAATTCGTCGGCTCGCTTCGATACCGAACATTTAGTGGTAGAAGCTGGATTGAGTCAATTGGATGAAGTCACAGTGAGTGTTTGGGCAAAGCCTGAGATTTTGGATGGAACTGAGATGACGCTTGTAGGTGACTACGATGGAAGCGTTCCTTATGATGATGAGACGTTTTCTCTTCGAACTCACACTTCTACTAGTTTTGGGTTTTATGCGATTGGGGAAGATAGTACTTCTATGGATTCATCTGTATCAAATAGTATAACTTTAGGAGAGTGGCATCATGTGGTTGGTCATTTTGGTGATAGCTATCTGGGTACAAGAGTAAATTCAGTTGATGGTAATTTAGGTTCTCATTCAACATCCCTAAATAAGGTAAACAGACTATTGGGCATCGGCGCTGAGTACAGTGGAGAGCGCAAATTCAAGGGGCAAATCAACGATGTGATGATTTGGGATCGTGCCCTTTCGAGTGAAGAGCTTGAACTTCTTTACTTCGTTCAATTGGATTTTGATAGGTCCTTGGAGTTGGAAGGTATGCTTGGGCATGCAACAGTAGCTCCTTCAATTGGAGCATGGAATTACGATGGCGAGCCGGTCGAAGCAGGGGATATTATTCCAGTTTCAGGAATCTGGAGGGTAGACCTTGATGTTGCGATTAACATAAAGTCGGTCAGCCTTTACTTGGATGACGTATATGTTGCTGATTTCACTCGAGTAGATGCGGATTCGTATGAATTGCTCAATACACTGGCTGTGGATGCGGGTACCTATGACGTTAAAGTGGTTGCCACCAATTTTGACAATGTTTCGGATGAGGTATCCGAGTTTCTTCAACTCAACATAAATCAGGCGCCGCCGATGATTGAGGAGATTGCATTGGATGGCAACGAGCTTATCAATGGCTCGGTACTTCTTGATGGCGTGACGCTATCGGCTACGGCATCGGATGAGAATGGCGTTGGGAGCATAGAGTTCCGATTGATAGATGACCAAGCGTCCGAAACGTTGCTGCACGAGGAATTGTTTGTTGGGGCGATTGTCAATCCGGAGGCAACGCAGTTTGGTATCGATGCCATAGATTACGATGATACCGACTACACACTCAAAGTTGTGGTAACCGATCGATCCGGCGCTGCAAGCGAAGAGCTGCGTACGATCAGTTTCGATATATCAGCTCCTGTAGCACCGACAATTAGCGAGCCTGGAGCTGACTCGATCAACAAATCTCAGACAGTCACTGTGTCGGGGGGTGCCCTTCGAGCGGACACTGTTCGTATTTATGAAGGTGCTACGCTTATAGGAATAGCTCCAGTATCGGTGGATGGCAGTTATTCTATCCAAATAACACTGGATGACGGAGCTTATGCAATCAGCGCTATCGCGACTAATCGAGGGGGCGATAGTGCGCAATCGAGCCAAAGGTCCTTTGAGGTGAACTCGCAGTTCCCACCATCGCCGATCAATCTGACGGTTACGGCTGAAGAAGGGGGCGATTTGTCAGTGACCTGGGATGAACCAAGCTTCACATTAGCGATTTCTGGATACCGAGTATATCGTCGCATTTCGGGAACGAGTGATTGGAATCTTATATCAGGAAACGATCCAACATCAGCGACGAGTTATTTAGACGAAGATACGGCTGATGGAACGAGCTACGAATACCGGGTAGACTCCGTGGTTGTCTTTAGCGATCAAAGCGAACGGGCAAGCGATGGGGCCGAATCGATTCCTGAAGTAGCGGATAGTGCGAGCCCAAGCTTTAGCATCCGTGTGGCATCTGCCGAAAATGAATATGTGGAAAATGACGAGACCCATTATGGTGTGGGATTCCTCACCCTGGAGCTTGTCTCTACTGAACCCCTTTCCAATATTCCGTATTTGGGCTACACGCGTGGCGTGGGAGTGCCAGAGCAGATAAGCCTACGCTCCGTTGGAAGCAATACATACGAAGGAACGTTTATTATCGATTCATCGGTGCCATCCGGAACCTACGTGGCTCAAGTACGGGCCAACGATTTATCAGGCAATTTGGGTGAGACCGTTACCTCGGGCTCTGAGCTTATCATTGATACATCAGCTCCAAGCGTTGCCTCGCTATCCAATTCGCCTTCGACAATAGAAAATGTGCTTAACAATGGTACCGGGAGTGTGCAGCAGTTTACTATCACGCTAGACGAAGCTCCGGCGTCTACGCCGATCGCTCGTATCCTTCTGCCTGACAGTTCAATCTCACAAAATGCAATTGTTTCCGATGCAGGCGATAGCGATCCGCTCACATGGTATATTGAATACAATTTGCCTATTGAAGCGGGGGTGCCAGAGGAAGAAATAATCGAGCTTGTTCTAGAGGCATCTGATGCCCTTGGAAATTCAAGTGTGGATGTTTCCGTAATCTCTTATCTCGTTTATCAAGGCGAATTGCCTGCGCTGCCGTCTCCCGATAATTTGGAAGCAGTGGCGATGGCGGATGGTGCTATTCAATTATCTTGGGATTCTGTAGAAGAGGCTTATGGCTATGGGGTCTACGTGGAACCAGTGAACGATCCAGGAAATGTACAAAGCGTATCCACACTTATAGGAATTGACAATACGAGCCTAAATCACACGCCAACCGTAGATGGTGAGTACCTATACTATGTGTCATCAATTAGAGATGTGAATGGGGAACAAGCAGAAAGCGTATACGCTTCTTTTGCGGTCGTCGTTTCGGATCGCGAGAGCCCGTCAACTCCAACACTCGTTTCGTTGCTATCGACGGCTAATGGGGTGGACATCCTTTGGGACCGACCAGTAGGTTCACTCGCGGAATCGATTACTTATGAGTTATATCGCTCCTCAAGTAGTGATTTTTCAAATTTAGCCACTGCTACGCTTATACGTAGCGACTTTGATGACTTGAGCTTCAAGGATTCCAGTCCTAATTCGGGACAGCCCTACTATGCAGTGCTTGCTGTGGATAGCGCCGGCAACATATCGCCTATTTCGAATGCATTGTTTTTGAATGTCGCGTTGCTGCCTGTAAACGATTTGTCGATTACACTGGAAGAAGGAACGGCGCCAGTGCTGCAGTGGTCCAGCGTTTCGGCTGCGACAGGCTACAATGTATACCGAGGCGAGGAAGGGAGTGAATCCTTGCTTAACGTTGATGGGCCGATTACCGATTTAACTTGGAGCGATTTAAGCTTTGCGGGAGGCCCGACACGCTATGCGATCGAGTCGGTTATCGAAGAGCCGGGCGACACCTACTACTCGTTGCGACGAGGCCTTACCTTGCCTGTAATCGATTTGGCTTCCCAAGTTGAGCTAGAGCTTGGAATCGATTTTCCATCCAAACTCAGTTTCGATTTAGAGTTCGAAGGCTCTGATGTCTCTAGCTACTGGGGATCTCTACAACTAATGGATCCGCAAGATGAAGTCATTGGACAAACGATGTCGAATGATTTGCCAAGCGATGAAACGAACCTCTTAGAGGTGACGACTTCAATCGATGAAGCGTCTGCCGAAGAGATTGAATCGTTAGACGTGCTCGCAGTCGTCACTCTTGAGACGCCTACGGCTGAAGCCATTGTGTACACCAAAGGGTTTGATACGAGTTTAGTGATCGGTTCTATCGTTTCACAAGTGGAGATTTTGGGCGAAGTGATCCGAGGCACCGATTGTCAGTTAATATTCTCTGTGGAGAATACATCGGAGGTTCCTATCGATTTTGTTGTAGCTGAAGGGCAAAGCAACCCTTCAACGGAGGCTCGCGTAATTGTATCCGATTCTAACGATACTATATACGTGAATTCTCCAATACGTCTAGTGAACAACATTACTCAAGTAGTGGGCACTGATCAGCGAGTGGCCCGAGTACAAGCAGGAGACCGTTACGAGACAGAAGAAATTTCAGTTTCATTGCCAGCGAACTTGCCGCCTGTTGTAACGATTTCAGTGGTTGTGGATAATTTTTATTATGCGCTCGCGTCTGTATCGGAAATTACGATTTCCGGATCCAGTGCCGAGGCGGTTGTTTCCACCATCGAGCCATCTTATAAGGCTGAGATTAATTCGATTTCTCCAACGACAACGAATGGAGAGGATCCTATAACAATTTCCGGCCAAGCGCTTAGGGAGGTGAATGGAGTGGTTATCGCTCAGCCAACTGTTCCGGTTGTTATCGCTGTTAGAAAAGGAGAATCAATTCGCCGCTTTGAAGCGTACACGGATTCTTCAGGAAACTATAGTTTCGAGTACACGCCTTACAGCGATGATGCAGGCGGAGTATACGAAGCTTGGGTACACCACCCCGAGGTGACGGCGGAACCGGAAGCAGACGCATTAGTGGCTTTCACGCTGCAGAGGCTCGAACTTCTTTCTAGCGGTTTCACGTCGCAGAGTCTTGAGCTTCTTACTCGCGGTATCACAATAAAGATTCCACGCCTTTACGAGCAGGACTTTAGTGTGAATCTCAACGTGCCAAGCAATTTACAATTTAACAATCTTCGCTTAGAAGTTCACCCTGAGAGTTTGCTATCGCCCGATGTATCATTGACGCTCCCAACTCCGCTCACTGTCACCGCAGAGGGAGTGATTGAACTACCGGTTACTTTTAGCGGTCTCGAACCAGCGATACTATCGGACAGCAGTTTTCGATTGCAGGTAGTGAGCGACGAAGTTTCTGGAAGTCAGAACTTAGGAGAGGTTACCGTGAATTACAGCTTTAGTGCTCCTTATCGCTTGTTATCTGCACAAGGCTCTCTCAGTGAACTCGGAGTGGGGCTTGAGGAAGACCAATCTTCGCAGATTGTCGCTGCTACCGACGATTTATCAAGTGTGGCTATTGTAAATACAGGCTTACTTCCTCTTTCCGATCTATCGCTAGAGCTCCTCCAACTAAGCGATGCCAGTCCGGCTCCCGCTTGGATTTCCATCGCTGGATCGGATACGGTAGAAAGCCTTTATGTGGGCGACCAAATAAACTTGGTGGTACAAACAAACGTAGAAGGTCTATTGGGGACGCCATCGGTGCCTGCTCCCGGAGAATATCAATTGTTTATTCGTATGTCGGTGGAAGAAGAGCAGGATCCGCTTTTGGAATTGCCTGTTACGGTGACTGTCACCGAATCCGGTGAAAATTCTCGTTCGTTCCGAGTAATGAATGCGTTTTTTAACTACGACGAGGATCTTCTCGATGGCAGAGATCCTACGACAAGCGAAAACCCTTACTTTAACGGCATGTCTGGCGCTCGCGTGAGTTTGGAAGCAGTCGCACTCGGTAGCGAAGGTAATTCATGGATTCCCCCTGAAGAGATAGCACTTACATCAGACGCAGAAGGTCGGGTGAGCTTCGTGGACTTGCCGACAGGCGAGTACAAGTTGCGTGTTGAAGCGGGCGGTCACGATTCGCATTCAAGTCGTATCTTTGTCAAGCCAGGTATTGCCTATGCAGAAGAGGTGATCGGCATAAATTATCGATCCGTATCAGTTAGTTGGGAGGTTGTGCCAATAACGATAGAAGATCGCTACGACATCTTTGTCGAAACGACTTTTGAAACCGATGTGCCAGCCCCAGTGATTGTGATAGAGCCAGCAGTTCTTGAAATTCCTGATCTCTGTCCAGGGGATGTATTCACTGCGGAGCTCTCCTTGCGTAACGAAGGCCTTGTCACCGCTTCCAATATAGCGAATCCACTACTCGATCCGGATCCCTACCTGGATATCGAAATTCTCTCCGACACGCCGGAGGTGTTCGATATTCCCGCAGGGCGTGAGGTCCGTATTGTATTTAGAATGACCTGTGTGTTGCCCCTTCCAGGGAGCGATTGTGATACAGAAGAAAACTAACAATAAATTCGTATGAGACTTTTAAATTTCACCCAACTCAACAGCCCATTTTTTATGAAAGCGTTGTTAGCAGTTCTTACCTGTTTTTCTATGAGCCTTCTCCTTGCCGCAACGGCAACTGCAGGATGTTATAAAAAATGTTATGAGTACACCTACGAATACGAATGCCCGTGGAACGAGGATATTATCTTCTCCGGAAAAGAGACCAATTGTATAAGTGATAATAGCTCTTGTCCAAAAAGCAGCTCTGGAGGGGGCGGCGGAGGCGGAGGCGGAGGCGGCGGAGGCGGAGGCGGCGGAGGCGGCTCTGGAGGGGGCGGAGGGGCATTTTCGTTCGGAAATTCTGGTGGAAGTAGATACAGTATTGGAGGAGGAAGCAGTTCAAGCACTCCTTCAACTCAGGGAGGTCCTGTTTGCGCACCGGATCCTGAAGATGACCCAGTTTGCCCGGAACCTAAGTTGGAAGAAGATGAGTGTGATGAATGTGAAGAAGAAGAAGAGAATATGGAACCAGCAGGCAGTTGGGTGAATCTGGTGACCTCTCAGTATGAAGATTCCATTACAGAGTTTAGAGTGCCTCATGCAGGGGGAAGTGTGGTTGTTTCGCGTAGGTTCGCCAATAATACGTGGTCTGTACAAAAACTCTACCCGCTCGATTTCAATGTAAACAACTTCAACGTTGTTAGCTCCTCCTACGAGGTCGGAGAATCATACCCGTCAACCATTCGTCGTTATATCGGGATCTCCAATGTCATTTTCACTGAAACCGAAGCTGGCACGGATGTCTACGTATTCAAAGACATGATTCTTGCTGCTCAAAAAGATCAGTCGGATGCGATAGTCGGTTATCGCAAGACGAATCAAGACGGCTCTTGGATGGATTATAACGCCTTAGGGCTCATGGTTGCAACCGGTATGAAAGCGGTAACCGAACTACGTTATACCTACGTGCAAGGCCATGCCGCTACTCATCTAAATAACCGTAAGTTAGACTCGATTACAGCGGCAGATGGCACCCTCTTAGTCGACTACCAATATGATGCCAACGGTTACCTCGAGTCCGTGGCTAATTATGATCAAGGCCTTATTAGCGATCCGGATCCGTATCAGAATCAGCTCCTCGTTACCTACATGTACGATGTGAATGGTTTCTTGTCCGATGCCATTCAACCAGACGGGACTCACTATTTCTACCAAAACGATGAAAAAGGAAACATCGTTTACAAGTCGAAGACTTCTGTCAACGGAGAGCTCTTAGACGAGCGCTACCTCACTTATGTCTATGCAGGACAAGATCGTTCTGTTGTCGAGCGCCCTACGGATCCGGCAGTGTATGGCGGCTTTACGGAAACGCGCTCTTCATTCGATGCTATGGGCAAGTCTGGCATAGACCGCTACGTTGTTAGCTCGGTCACAGATGGCTCCGGAGTGGCTAAATACTTTGAAGCAGACTACAATACGAAAACTAAACAATACTACGCCCTTGTCAGAGATGGAGAAGGCGTTGTCAGTGAATCGTGGTACGATCAATCCCGTCGCCTTCTACAGAAAAAAATTAATGGAGAGCTTGTCGAATCTCGTTCTATCGAATCCGACGTAATCGAGCGCTCCATCGACAGCGAAGGGCATATAACAATCGAAGAGTTCGACGAGTGGGGTAATCGTATCCGCCTGACACGACCCGATGGCTCTGTCGAACAATGGAGCTACGAACCCACTTACAATAGAGTGGTGACTTACATAGACGCCGGCGGTGTCCGCACGGAGTGGAATTATAACGATGCGGTCTCCAATGGGCAATATGGAGCCGTTAAAACGGAAACCAAAACAGAGGCAGTCGGCACGACTGTGCAACGCAGCGTCATCCGAGCCTACGACGCTCTGGATCGGATGGTTTACATGACAGACGCTCGTGGCTCCACAACGGTATACGAGTACAGTGGAGACTTGAATTTAGTGACTCGCATGTACAATGCCCAGGCTCCCGAGTATGAAAGCCTCTACGAGTACGATAGCCGGGGGAACCAGATAAAGGGGACAGATGCCTTGGGACGTGAGAATTTATATTACTACGATGCCATGAACAATCTGGTCGCCCAGGTGGATCCACAAGGAATAGCAACCGTCATGCTGTACGCTAGCGATCGTCTTATGGAAACGGTCTCCGGCATCGATCTCTCCCAACTGTCATCTCCGCTTCCAACTCTCGGCGACAAATTAGACACGGAACTCCTCTTTCAGGATAACGCAGCCTACCTAAACGATCCATTGAGCGAGATTCGCCGTATGCGTTATGGTTACGATGGAGCTGGGCGCCAAACAGAGGTAGTGAGAGTCGACTACGAAGGTGTCGAGCAAATCCAAAGCCGCACGGAGTACGACAATGCGGGGAGGGTGTCTGCCACATATAACGCGCTTGGTCAAAGCACCCTTTATTCCTACGATGCCAACGGTTACCTAAACGCCGTATCCGTCCTCGGCAGCCAAGGCCAGTTGGTTACCACATCCTTTGAGAACGATATTGAAGGACGTCGCTTCTCGACAATGGACGCGGCTGGCGTAATCGCTCTTCTAGAATACGATTCGAACGATCGCCTGATCTTAACCACAGAAGCTGCAGGGACCGCAGTCGAGCGCAGCATCGCTTCTCGCTACGATACCCGTGGCTATCTGATAGAGCAAACAATCAAGGCCCCAGCCATTTCTGGGGATGCTCAACAAGGCTATGCAGCCGACTACCAGCAAGCCGAGACAAAGGCCATCTCCTACCAATACGACGAGCTCGGTCGCACAATCCACGAGTATGGCTTTAATCAATACCCAATTTCCTATACTTGGGATGCCAACGATAATCTCCTTTCTCAGACCGATGCTCGAGGCCTGGTGGTACGCAACGAATACGACAGCTTCGATCGCCGCGCCTTCACCTATTCGGACGAAACACTGGTAGCCTCCTATGAATACGACCTGGCCCATAATCTCGTGCAAGTCGAAGATGGGGAAGGCGACCGAATTCGACGCCGCTACGATTCACGCGACCAAGTATCCCAAATTTCTGTTCCCTTTAACGGTACAGCTCCGCAAGACTGGCACGCTCAAGCAGCCTGGGTAGATGCAGAATACGTTTACAGTAAGTACGGAGAGACTCTGGTGGAGCAATCCCCGGTTGCCGGTATCGGCGCAGTCGACGATCTTGTTCCGGCTACCACCCATCAATTTGATTCCTTTGGACGTTTGCTAGGCCTTTCCACTCCGGATGGCCAGATTTCGACCTTCGAATACAATCAAGCGGACCAAATTATAGCTGTCTCCTACAGCGCTGTATCCACTTCTGGCAGTTTCGAACTCACTTATGAATCCTTCGAGTACAGCCCATATAATACGGAGCTCCGTACTCGATCAGTAGATCGAGCTGGCATCGAAACGCTCTACGCCTATGATGAACGTCTCCAACTCTATCAAGTCACGACCCAGTCAGGAGCGCGCACAGAGACAATTTACGACGAACGCTTCCGCCCCGTTTCTCAACAAATTCTTAAGTTGGATGGGGGGAGTTATAGTTTACACAGTGAAAGCAGTTCCGTGTACGATGCCTTTGACCGTGTAGTCGCTCAAGTCCATCCCGATGACAGCAACGAAGCTCCTCGGGTACAGTATCAAGAATACGATGACTATAGTAATATGACTCGAGTCTATGGCAGCGGCAGCACCCCCGCGGCCTACGCTTACGACGATGCCGGCAACCTAACCTCCTTGACCACTTGGAGCCAAAGCGAGACCAATGAAGCGAATGTTGCTTCGCCTTTGAGTATTGCCGCTGCCAATGCGTCGACGACAGCCTGGGAGTACGACTTGCGCGGGCGCCTGCAAAAGAAGGTTTACCCGGATGCTACTGAGTATTTGTATACTTGGTATGAAGATGATAGCTTGGAGACCGCTCGCGATGCTAAGAGCCAACTGATCAGTTATGCTTACAATGCGAGAGGACAAGTAACTGCGGTCGACTACCCAACGGATTCAGATTTAAGTTTTTCTTACGATGATGCCGGTCGTCGCACAGCCATGAACGATGCGATTGGTGAGACCACTTGGACCTACTACGGCACCGGCCGAATAGCAACCGAAACGCAGCCGCAAACGCAAGCTAGTCTATCCTACTCTTGGGATGAGGCAGGAAGGCGCCTAGGATTGGACGTATCGGTGAGCAGTTCTACGTTCTCCGATGCCTTAAATCCTGGATCCAGCGTTGCTAGCTGGACAACGGGGTATGGCTATGACAACTTCGGTCGATTGAAAGATCTTGTAGATAGTCGAGTTTCGAGTTCTCCATTTTCTTATGGATGGCAAAGCGATTCCAATCGCGTGAGCAGCGTGTTGCATCCTTCGGGAGCCAGCGAGACACGCTACGGCTATGATGCATTATTGCAACTCACTGAGGTGGGAGCTTATGATCCGGCAACAGCCCTGGGAGGCCAAGCGATCCACGGTATCAGCTCCACTTACAATAACCTCGGCCAACGTATTTCCGAAACACGAGAGGACAGCTCGACACGTAGCTTTGC
>JAKYXN010000105.1 GCA_022538095.1 Puniceicoccaceae bacterium K14
AACAATGTTAAGCTTTATCCTTTATGGCAAAAATACCTTCGTGATAATCAACCACCAGCTCTTATTGTGTGGGGGAAGAACGATGCATTTTTTCCTGAACCGGGAGCCGAAGCGTATAAGCGCGATCTAAAAAATATTGATTATAATATTCTCGATACAGGACACTTTCCGCTTGAGGAAGAAGGTCCGTTTATTATCGAGAAAATCGATGAGTTCATGGCCAAACAGTGAGCTTGAAAGCCAAGTAACTATGCTCGATGTGATTAGGACATTTTTCTAATCGCTCATTCTAGGCCGTGTGGACAATATCGAATTTGATCCAATCAGTTAAGGGCACTTTGAAAAATTAAGATATTGATAATCTGCCGTTTACGAATATTACGAGGCTTTAAATATGACAAGTTACCAGCCAAGTTTCTTCGACGAATCCGAGCGCTTCCAAAAGCTGGACAAGCTTGAGGATCCTCTCAGCGAGCTAAGTCGACATATAGACTTCGAAGCTTTCAGGGCGAAACTGGAGGAGGCGCTTCCGCGAGGCCCTGGTCAGGGCCGGCAGCGTCAGAGCTCTCTTCGATCTCTTCGCCGCGAGCTTGGAGGCCAAGGGGCTGATCACTCGAGAGGGAACTATGGTGGACGCGAGTTTCGTGGAGGTTCCCAAGCAGCGTAACACGCGGGAGGAGAACAAGTTAGTAAAGAAAGGAGAGACGCCAAAAAGTTGGAAGTCCAAGCTGGCGATGCTCAGACAAAAGGATCTGGACGCGCAATGGACTTAGAAAAACGGCGTATTGTACTATGGATACAAGGATCACGTGAAGGCCGACGCCGGTTCCAATCAGATCACCGGCTATGAGGTCACTTCGGCGTCGGCTCACGATTCGCGGGCGCTTTTCAACCTGTTCGATCAGAGCTGCTCTGGCGAGAAGCTCTTCGCCGACAGCGCATACAAGAGCGCGGCGATCGACAAGGTCCTCGAGGAAATTGGCGCGGAGATGAACCTACCTCACTTTGGTGGACAGTGTTGTTGCACTATTTTTGTGTTTATTAGATAAATACGTGCTTGTCTAGCTTTTGTTGCTGAGAGAAGCTTTGAGTTTTTCCAAGGGTGTCATTTGCAAAGACGAATGTAAACGATTCGTATTATAAAAGTCTTCAATGTAGGAAAATAAGGCTTGGTTAGCATCTTCGAGGTCTCGAAAAGGGAGCCCTTGGACGCATGCTTTACTTCCGTTCAGGTGTCGTCGTATTCACTCCTCGGTACAGCCTTGAGTGTCCCAAAGAAAGATTCTATCGCTGCATTGTCGTAGCAGTTACCTTTACGGCACGTTGTTTAAAGTCATCGTCAAAATAGCGAGAAGTTCGAGTCATTGTCATAGATTTACTTAAGTTTGAGCGACAACAACTGTCCAATTTATAGAGGTAAATTCAGGGTGAAAGATCTTTTCACGCGGGCCAGCGGTTTCCATCGACGGAATCGTGCCCTGCTTTTCTTGGTAGGCGGACAGCTCCTTTAAGTCGCTCACGACGACTATGCGTTCGTCTTCTTCGACGAACCTCAGGCGTTCGCCTCTGAGCGGGCTCGGGACTTGGCAGTCGCCCAGTTTTTCTACATTAAAATCAAATTTTGAGAGATCGACGTCCATAATGCCATTGGTTTTACCGTAAAGATAAGCGTCTCTTTGAGGCATTGAGTCAAGTTATGAGGCGAGCGGAAATCCAAGAGTCGGCTAAACGCCTTGTGTGAAGTGGCGCCAGCCGCACGCAGCCAGGAGGGCGAAGCGTTACCAGAGGCGTTTCGTTGCGAATGCCATGCCGGAGTGGGATTTAAGATAGGTTTCAAAGTCCCTGGCTTTGCTTTCGTCTTGGAAGGCCAGGTATGTGACAAGTTCCCATGGTTTGTAATTAGCAGTGTAGGAGGATTGTCCTGCGTTGTGAGCTTTGAAGCGTTTTTTTAGGTCGGTGGAAAAACCGATGTAGGTCTTATGAGGGTGGTCGATCGAATAAAGCAATCTGACCGAACTCAATGCCGTTGGTTTTGCTCCTACTGGTAGGAATATTTTTAGGGGGGAGTCCTTTGTTGCTGCAAGGACACGGGTGGAATCCAGCTTCTCTGATAATCAATTACTTAGAAATTGAAGGGGCAAAAAGGGTCGTGTGGTGGTTTCCGCGATGAATCCCTCTCGTTTGCTGTCACTAGTCGCGATATGAGAAAGATTCAAACCTGAGGATGATATTCCACAAGGAATTAACAGTGAAGATGCTCCTGACAAGCGACGACATTGCACGGTCAATTTGAAAGAAGCTCACAACTCCAGGATATTTTCGAGTGGCTTACCTCATAGGTATTGGATTGACTCGTTTTCGGTTCTCAAGACACGCTCGTTTATATGAACTCTTCGTTGTCTCTAATTCTATTTTTCGTTTGCTTTGCCATCACCGCCTTTTCGGAAGACAAGGGCTATCACTTAAAAAAAAATGTCCCCTATTACGATGAAGCCACCAACCAGTCAGACCCTTACATCCGCGAGCGGGGAGTTTTCGATATCTACTATCCGAGCGATACTGACGGCTTCGCCACCGTTGTATGGTTTCACGGAGGCGGATTAACGCGTGGCGACAAGGAAATCCCAGAAGGCCTGAAAGAAAAGGGCGTTTGCATCGTCGCTGCCAACTACCGATTTCATCCGAAAGTCACCGCTCCCAAATACATCGAAGATGCCGCCGCGGCCGTCGCTTGGACAATCAACAATATAGCGGACTATGGCGGCGACCCCTCGCTAGTCTTCGTTTCGGGACATTCCGCTGGTGGTTACCTTGCCAGCATGGTGGGGCTCGACAAGCAATGGCTAGGAGCTCACGACATCGACTCTAACAAAATCGCCGGATTGATCCCCTTCAGTGGGCACACCATCACCCACTTCACCGTCCGCAGCGAAATGGGCATCGAGCCGCTGCAACCCGTAATTAACGAGTTCGCTCCCTTGTATCACGTTCGCTCTGACGCCCCGCCGCTCCTCCTCATCACTGGAGACCGGGATTTTGAGATACTCGGGAGATACGAAGAGAATGCCTACATGGCACGAATGATGAAAGGCGCTGGCCACTCGGATACACGACTATTCGAACTGCAAGGCTACGGCCACGGCATGAAGGAACCCGCTTACCCTCTCCTCCTCAAGGAAATCCAACGAATCGTCAAAGCAAAAGCAGCAGAATAGTGACACTAGCTAAACCAACCCCAGAATGCGACGAGTCTACGAATATCTTGCTGGAATTAGCCTGATTTTCAGGGGACAGAAAAGGGGCAAAAAGTCGGGATTTTGCGGTATTTTACGGATTTTGGGCCCTTTGTGAGGTATTTTTTAAGCTACTGCGGACAAGTGATTTAGATCGTTTTTGAGAAAAACCTCGCGTGACACGGATTCACTGTGGCGACTAGCTCTAGCTACCACTGAAATGACTTGCACGGATAGTGAGAATTGGGGTGGCGAGAGTCAAACCCGTGTCCATCGAGCTTTCGCGAAAGACGTCTACATGTTTGTCTTCGCTTTTATTTCGCCCACCATTTTTTTTGTCTCAAGGCCACATAAAGAGGACGCCGGCCCAAAAGCTGAACTCATCGAGCTCCATTATCTCACCGCACCCAGGTCAATATCGTGAATGGTCAAGTCTTCCCTGGGAATGAGTCGAATCAGGCGATAATTTTTAACGAAAAGGTTGGTTGGAAATCCAGTTGTCAATATACGCGAATTGCTTGCGGGCAAGAGTCTGGCACTGGTCCAGTTCTTGACCGACTGTGACGTGACCAGGGATGAAAGGAATGCGGAACGAAGCTTTGGGAGGTATAACATTCTTTTCAGTAATTGATAAAAAAGCAGCAAATAGGGACGAGAAAATGTGTTACCTCGGAGTGTGTCTGTTTGTAATTGATTTATAAACAGTTGTTTAAGTATGTTGCTAGGAAGTTCTCAGTTTTGGAGGAAAACACAATAACCTTCGTTTCGTAGTTCTGCTATTGTAGTTGGGCCTCGAAGTGGGAGGCCTTCGTCTTAGAGCTGTTTCGCTCATCTAAGTTGGAGGTTAGCCTGCTGTAGCAAAATCTGATTTCAAAGACGTAACCCCGATGTATAACCTTGATGCCCACTAAACGTTACTCCGCTATTCTCCCGATAGCTTTTCTTTCGTTTCGGTATTGGCTCATTGGGATGGAGCGGGAACGAGCAATTGCAATTTAGGTGGGGAAGGAGCGGTTGATTTTATCGAAATTCCAATCGTCGATTCCCCGAATCAAAAAAACATTAGATAGATTTAGTGATATGACTTCAATACCCACCCTTACTCGATTAATTCTCCTATTATTCTTGGTTCTGTGCCCGAGCTTGGCTGTGGCCGAGACTGAGCAGGACTATGCTCGACACGTTAATCCATTTATCGGGACAGGGGGGGCAGGGCACACATTTCCTGGTGCGACCTATCCGCTCGGCATGGTGCAGCTCAGTCCAGACACCGGGAATGGAAGTTGGGAATATTGCGCCGGTTATCAATATCGCGATTTGTCGGTCAATGGATTTTCGCATACTCATGCAAGCGGTGGTGGCTCCGGTGACTATGCTGACGTCCTCGTTTTGCCTTTTACCAGCCAATCTGTATTAGAGGCCGAAAGCGCACAGCACAGCAAGGAGGCTGAAGCGGCTAGTCCTGGCTATTACACAACTTTTCTCACGGAAGATAAGGTCAAGGTTGAGCTATCCGCGACTGAACATACGGGAATACATCGATACACCTTTCTAGAAGCGGGAAGCCAACATCTTTTCTTATCTATCGACGGAATTCTTTGGACATGGGGTACTGCCGAGCGGGGGAGGACATACGATACAGTATTTACGGTGGAAGGAGACAATCGTATCAGCGGAAGCTACTATTCTGATGGAAAGGCTCGTCGAGAAGTAAATTTTTCAATCGAGTTCGACCGCCCTTTTCGCTCCCATCGTTTTGTTGACGCGCCCACGAACAATAAACTTGTTCTCGATTTTGGGGACGATAGCGATCGCGAGCTTGTCGCGCGGGTGGGAATATCCACGGTAAGTCCCGAAGGCGCGCGAGAGAATCTTGAGGCAGAGAGCCTCGGTAAGGGTTTCGACGAGATCAAACGGGAAGCGAGAGCGGCTTGGAATAGGCAGCTGTCGAAAGTAGAGATTCGCACGAATCACGACGATATGGTTCAATTTTACACTGCTATGTATCATCTTTATATACACCCCAATAATATTGCGGATGTTGATGGACGGTATCGCGGAGCGGATGAAGGTGTATATATGTCCGAATCAGGAAAACAGTATTCGATGTTTTCTCTTTGGGACGTTTATCGTTCAGCGTGGCCTTTACATACTATTCTAAACCCGGATTTGTATGGCGAGTTTATGGAGTCGTTGCTTGATCACTACGATGAGGTGGGGTATCTACCGGTTTGGGGGACCTGGGGGAAGTCAAGTGGTACGATGATTGGAAACCATGCTACGACAGTATTGTGGGACGCTATCAATAAAGGTATCGGGAATGTGAATGAAGAGCGTGCGTATCTAGCGTTCAAGGACACTCTTACGATACAGCATTGGAGAAAGTATAACTGGAATAAGTACGATCCGTATGGCTATTTTCCGGTTGATCTTGGGTCGTCTGAATCTGTCTCTCGGACGATGGAGGCGAGCTTGAACGATTGGTGCGCGGCCTTGCTTGCAAAGCGATTGGGGAAAGAGGAGGACTACGCTTTCTTTCTGAAGCGATCGCAGTTTTACAGGAACGTGTTTAATGAGGAGTCGGGCTTCTTCCAGGCGCGATTTCGTGATGGAAACTGGCTAGAGCCGCTCGATCCGCTTCAGGTTTTTCATGCCGGGAGCTCGAATGGACCGTATACGGAAGCCAATGCTTGGCAATACCTTTGGAGCGTGCAGCATGATATCGAGGATCTCATAGAGTTGTTAGGAGGGGAGTTTGCCTTCGCTGAGCGACTTGATCGGTTTTTCGAACTTCCTAGCGTTATTTATGGGAAGGGGAAGAGCCATGACGTGGGAGGCATGAAAGGGCAGTATGCTCATGGCAATGAACCAAGTCATCATGTCGCTTATCTTTATAACTATGTTGGTCGCCCTTATCGGACTCAGGAGCTTGTGCCCGAGCTTTTGGATACGATGTACCACACAAGCCCAGATGGGCTGAGTGGAAACGACGATTTCGGACAAATGAGTGGTTGGTATATTATGAGCTCGCTGGGATTCTATCCGACCGATCCGACTGCTGGGGTCTACGATCTCGGAGTTCCCTTTCATCCTTATGCGAAAGTCAGGCTTGGGGAATCTGGCAAGACACTAACGGTACGAGCTGAACCGTACTCGGATGACAAGCCCTATGTAGAACGGGTTTATTTTAACGGCAAGGCGCTGGATGATCTTAAGATAAGCCATGCTCAGCTTATCGAGGGTGGCGAGCTAGTCTTTAAGATGACCGAAAACCCGGCTCCCATCTCTCTGTTTAATGGAAAAGATCTTGCTGGGTGGCGTGGAAATCCAGATCTTTGGAAAGTTGAGGATGGAGCTATAACGGGGCGAACGCAAGAGCCGAAGCTGCTGACGGCGAACCAGTTCCTTATCTGGGATGGTGGTTTTGTAAAGGACTTCGTGCTGAAGCTTAAGGCTCGCCAGTCTGGCAACAACTCTGGAATCCAGTATCGTGGTTGGGAGTCTCCCGAAATTGGACCGTGGGCTGTGGGTGGCTACCAATGCGACATCCATCCCGAAACGGCTAACGACGGCATGTTGTATGAACAATATGGGCGTGCAGTTCTGGCTCGTAATGGAGAGACTGTGATGGGGGTTCCTCATGGCTTGACGTGGCTAATGGAAACGCGGGATCCTGTCGATGCCGACTCCAGCGAATGGAACGAGTATACGATCATAGCGAAGGGCAATCGGATAACGCATCTGCTAAATGGCGAAGTGACCGTTGAGTTTATCGACTTTGACAGTATTGTTCGAAGAAGCGAGGGTGTGATAGCTTTACAACTACACAAAGGCCCGGCGATGGAAGTCCAGTTTAAAGACATAGAGTTGCAGATTCTGCCACCGGTGGAGGAACCGTCCTACGAGCGTGTTCAGCTTCCGAAAGGGGCGGTGCTGGTAGACCAGAACAAGTGATGATTCTGCTGAAAAATGGATTGTTGCATCGTTTTTGGGTTTATTTTTTGGACTCGACGGAGCGATTTTTTCGGGGATCGATTAGTGTATTCAAATGCTCTGGAACTTTGAGCAAGTTTTTCCATGGCGTCTCTATTGCCGAATCGATATGAGACTGTCTATCAGTATGAGTGTTGGGTCGGCTTTATATCGGTGTAGGCAAGTATATCTTGTCGAAAAAATCGAAAGGGTGGGAGTCTCGCTATGAAATTTCGATGCGGGAGTTCGAATTCGGTTCAGCAAGGTCTCAAGCGTGATAGTCAACGGCGTCGGTGCGTCGTCTTCGAGCGGGACATGTCGTTCCATTACGTCCAGCCTTTGTTGGATGGAATTCGTGATTACTTTGCGGAAGCAGGAAATGATGATTACAATTTGATTTCTTCAGGTCGCGTGGACTATGTATTCCACGGTTATAGTACCTTCGATTCGATTTCGGCTTTGCTGTGCTGGTTCACTAACGAGAAAGATGTCCGCTCGCTTCAAAAAATCAGGTCCCCCTATCTCAACCTTAGTGGTGGAAATTGTTGTTCCAATGTTGGGATTGATATAGGGTTTGAACGAATTGGAAAATATGGAGCTAGCTACTTGATTGATGAATTAGGGTATCGAAGCCTTGCTGTCATTGGGTGCAAAGGACAGTCCAAGAGCGATGAACGGGTTAAAGAATTTGTCGAAGCGGCTGGAGAGGCGGGTCTTCGAGCAGAGGTTTGCAGACTCGAAGTTCCAGATGTTCAGGAGAGTGGCTACGAGGACATTGAGGATGAAGTGCGTCGGGTGAAATATATTCGCGGTCAGTTGGAGACGTTTCTATATCGGCTCGGCAAGCCGGTTGGTATTTTCTGCGCGGATGCGGTTTTAGGAATCCATGTTGAAAGTTTGACGCGGAGCCTCGGTATGGATGCCGGTCAACAGTTTAACGTGGTTTGTCCTTCCAATCATGAGTTGGATCGCGAGATGAATGGGAAGCGGATCTCCACGATCCAACTGGATTTTCGAGAGCTAGGTTACCGTGGAACGGAGTTGATGATGAGCTATCTTCATTCCGGAAATGCGTACCGTTTGCGCCTGCGTCCGATTGGTGTCAGTTCTGCAACGAAGGTAGCTTCTGGACAGATTGCGGACTCTGTCGCGAGGCGTGCAATATTGCTCATTAAGGAAAACTGCAGCCTCACGCCCGAGGATATTTGCCAGCGGCTCAATGTTTCGACTGCAACCCTCTATCGTCGTTTTAAAGGCGCTACAAATAAGACCCCGTTCGAAGCGATTGATGATGAGCGTTTCGCGCGAGCCCAAACGGCACTGAGAACGACGAACTACCACTTTGAGGCGATCGCTGGTTTGGCCGGATACTCTGGCGTCGCACAGTTGCGTGGCAGCGTGCTCCGTCACACGTGTCTGAGTCTAAAGGACTTTCGGAAGAAGTGTCGAGGTCTTCTGAAGGTGTGAAATTGGCTGGAATTCTGATCTGTCGATGAGAAAATTTCGTACTTTTTGGTGAGAGCATCCATTAGGGAGGGAGCGTTTAGTGTAGTAGAATCGAGTGCGTTGACCTTCTCATCGAGAGGGTCGATTTCACAAAGACATACACCTTTACCCCTTCGAGACCTGCAGCGTCGCGTAGTGGCTACTATCACTTACGAAAATGAAGCTATTCCAAATATCCCTCTTATCTGTTCTTGCGTGGTTATGTGTTACCTCGAATTCAATTGCTCAAAATTATCCATTGTCTCCGGACGAGATTGGATTGGTCGGCGCGGAAATCGATTCTGCAACTGATCTCACCGTTATAAGTAACGCAGGAGAGGTGCATCTAACCACCGGCGTTTACGAGTATATCCACTGGGAAAACGCTAACATTTGGATCGATGGAGACGACGTGGTGATACGAAAGTGCCTCATCACATGGAATGGCGAGGACTTTGCAGTGGTTCGCAATGGCGGCGCTTACGACGGGTTGCTCATCGAGGACTCTGAAATCGATGGTCAGGGATACACGGGGTCTTCAGGAATATGGCCTGGTTCATACAAATTGATCCGCAGCTATGTCCATAACGTGGGGGACGATGCGCTCAAAGCTAATGGCGGTGTCGAAATTCATCGCTCTTGGATTGGTCCTCTGGTGATGACTGAGACGGGTCCTCACAATGACGTGTTGCAGACGGTAGACAATCCGGTCGATCTTCCGATTATTATTACCTGTTCGACCTTTTATGGGCATCTGACGACAGGCGGGCCCGTTAACGTCAATTGCCTGCGTTTTGGCGGAACGGGCTCCAAAGGCGATGTCGTTATCGTAAACAATTTATTGTCGGGCGCCGTGAACCAGATACATATAGACGGTGATAGCGACGACAGTTTCTTGGTTAAGGACAATGTATTTGAGGATAGTGTAAGTGCCGCTGCGGTCTATCCAAATTCTGCAGCGGTTAATCTTATTTGGGAAAACAACACCTATGCATCAAACGGTACGTTGGTGGCTTTTCCCACTTCTTCGGGAGATACTTCGATTGACCAGGGGACGGTTCCTACAATTTCCTACCCGGCCTGCACCGGCACGTTTGGCGGCGGTATACAGATAGCGGAGGACTTTTCCTCGGAATCTTCGGACTTCACCGCTGTCTCGGGGGGGAGCTGGGACGTGAGCGCCGGCCGCTACGTGCTGACCAGCCCGGCTACGGGTGGGGCTGGCCTGCTGGGCAACCTTAGCGTTCACAGCGTTATGCTGAGCGGGGATTACACCGCAAGCGCCATCGTGAACATAACCGGAACCACTTCGGTCTGGAACGACGCGGCCATCGTGTTCGACTTCCAGGACGCGGGCAACTACTACTTCGTTTCGCTCAACGAGAGCGACGACGGCGACACAATGGGGGTCTTCAGGGTCGAGGGCGGGGTCTCGACAGAGATTTTCGATCTTGCAGGCCTGTCGATCGTTTCCGACACGGACTACGTGTTGGAGGTAGTGCGCAGCGGCTCGTTGATCGTCGTGTCGCTGGACGGCTCGCAGGTGGTCTCCGTCAGCGACGGGGCGTTCAGTGGGGGGCAGATCGGCTTCGGCAGCAGGAACGACGGCGCCCAGTTCGACGACATCTTGGTCAGCTTCGCCGAAGATTCGGAGTCTCCGAGCGTGCCTACTGGTCTGGCCTCGAGCAACGTCGGTGAGACCTCTGTCGATTTCGATTGGGTGGCGTCCACCGGCAACGTCATTGCGTCCGCCACGATCAGCGCGACGACGGCAGCAGTAGGCAGCGGTGACTTATTCGAGAGCGTCGGAACGGGCACGTCTGGTGACGTGTCCAGCTACACAGGTTGGGACAACCCTGGCGGATGGACCTACGCCGAGACGGAGGAAGATCCGAATTGCAGAGTTGCGGTAGTCAGTTCCAATTACACCGCCGGCAGTGGTGGAAGCGCCG
>JAKYXN010000106.1 GCA_022538095.1 Puniceicoccaceae bacterium K14
GTTACAGACAATGGGTTGGCACTTGCTGACGGTTCAGACGGTTGGAGTTTTGCAATCGACGAGTCAGCGACTCCAAAGACGTTGTCGGTGTCTTACTCTGCTGCAGTTGATTCTGACAATGACGGCGTAATCGATTCCGAAGACGCTTTCCCGAATGATCCAAATGAAACGGTTGATACTGACAGTGACGGCACTGGAGACAATGCAGATACCGATGATGATGGTGACGGAGTAGAAGATAGTGAGGACGCGTTCCCACTCAATCCTGCAGAGTCTAAAGACACTGACGAAGATGGTATTGGTGATAATGAAGATCCTGATGACGATGGAGACGATGTTCTCGACGTAGATGAGTATGTTGAATTCGTTAACATCTCAACTCGTGGATACGTTCTTGATGGTGATGCGGTCATGATTGCTGGTTTTGTAATCGAGGGTACGGATCCTATAACACTCCTCTTGCAAGGTGTTGGACCTGAACTTGACGATGATCCATTCTTCTTGGGAGATGTTCTCCTACAGGATCCAAAGATAGGGTTGTACAACGACTTAGGTGAATTGATCGTTGAAAACGATGACTGGGAGTCTGATGACGCGACGATCGTGGATGCGTCCGACGATTCGGGAGCATTCCCGTTGACGCTAGGTAGTAAGTCAGCTGCTCTTCTTGTTACTGTTGATCCAGGCGCTTACACCGTGATCTTAAATAGCGGAGCAGGTGGAGCAATCGGGGGCGTTGCTCTCGTCGAGGTCTACCAAGTTCCTGAAGACGAAGCTGGAGAATAAGCGAATGCGCGGTGGGGTTCGTCTTGCCGCTTTCAAATAATTATTTTGAGCACCGAATGGCGAAAGTCGTTCGGTGCTTTTTTGTGCTCGTTTGGTTGAGGTTTTATAAGGTTGGAGCGATGACGAAACTATTCACAGTGGCGTATACAGTATTTGGGGATGTATTATTGATTTGTCGGATTCATCTAATTGTTCATCGTGAATGCGTTATGAAAAATGCGGAAAAGTCTGTGATGTGTTTCGGGGATTCAAATACGTGGGGCTGTGATCCCGCTGGTGGAGCTCGTTTTGATAGATCTACTAGGTGGCCAGGAGTCTTACAGGCCGAACTTGGAGAAAAGTGCCACGTTGTAGAAGAGGGGCTTGGTGGGAGAACGACTGTCTGGGATGATCCTATCGAAGGTTTTAAGAATGGACTGAAACAATTGCCTCCTTTGCTAAAATCGCATGCTCCATTAGATTTGTTAATCATCATGCTTGGAACGAATGACCTGAAAAACCGATTTGGTGTATCGGCGATGGATGTTAGTTGGAGCGTGACGCGTTTGGTGAACGAAGCGAAAAACAATGCTAAGGCGTTTGTAAATGAAGACCCTAAGGTGCTGGTGGTTTGCCCACCCCCCTATGCAGATATGTCCAATGTGCCCTTGAGGAAGATCTTTGTTGGAGCAGAGGAAAAATCACACCAGCTAGCAGCGGAATTTGCGCGTGAAGGGGAAGAGCAAGGCTATCCAGTTTTCAACGCGGGTAATGTTATTGAGAGCAGTCCAATCGATGGTATTCATCTGGAGGCCACAGAGCATCGGAAGTTAGGAGAAGCCCTTGCTGTTGAAGTTAAGAGGGTCTTGTTTTCTTAACTATCGCTTAGTTTATGGGTGTCTCGATATTCGCTAGGAGACATACCAATTCTTTTTTTGAAAACACGCGAGTAATATGCGGGGTCATCAAAGCCCATCATATAACCTATTTCGGCAAGTTTGAGCTCGGTCTCTGCAATAAGGCGGCAACATTCGGATATTCGCAAATTCAGTAAGTATTGGGCTGGAGGTACGCTATGGCGTTGTTTCCATTTGCGTTGGAAAGTTGAATACGAAACGCCATTGTCCTTAGCGATTCCCCGGTAGTCGTAATTTTTCTCAGGAGCCGCAGCCATAGCCTCGGTAAGGCTGTTCACTGCGGCGGAACCGGCATCGATACTGGGTTCGCCAGGGAGCAGTGTCTCCATGATAACACGCTCACAGAGATGGTCGATTAAGTCGACTTTCTCAGTTTGTTGGCGTTCACCTTCCACTATGGGAAGGAGTGCTCGAATGGCTTGTAGAACGGCAGTTGCGTTTCGGATTGGCCAATAGGTTCTGGTTTCGCCAATTAGTCGCTTTTGAAAGATTGGGTCCAATTTCTCTGCGGGAAGAATTAAGTACAACTCTTCCCAATTGCTCGATTCATTGGGTCCGTAGACCATATGCTTGCCTGGCAATTGCGTGAAGACGCAGGGGGACGTGATTGCGAATCGTTCACCGTCACAGGCCGCGAATCCTGAGCCCGACAGTATGATTGAAAAATTGAGAGTGAAGAATGTGCGATCGGTCGGTTCAGTTTTTTTCGGGAAATAGCCGATTTCTCGTAGACAAAGTCCATCGAAGCGACGAGGTATCGTTTGAAAATTTCTAGTGAATGCCTTGGTTCGGATCATTTGACCATTTTGTCCAATTGAATTAACCATTGAGTCTATTTACAAAGAAAATAGCTCACTCTATAGTGACCAAATAACAATACGTCTATTCTCTAAAATCAAATTTTAAATGGCACAGACTGTGAAAGCAGGCCTCATCGGCTGCGGTGATATTTTTCAAGCGTATTTCAATTCAAGTCTGAAACTAGACCTTTTTGAAATAAAATCCTGTGCGAGCTTAGGGGGTGCGTCGGCCAAAAAGAAAGCGGCAGAGAATGCTATCTTGGCCGTATCTGTTGATGAATTACTGGCAGATCCGGAGATCGAGATCGTGATTAACCTGACAACCCCGCTAGCCCACACCGAGATAAATCTGAAAGCTTTGGCTGCTGGCAAGAATGTATATTGCGAAAAGCCATTTGCGGTGACTCGCGACGAAGCGAAGAAGGTGCTGAAGCTGGCAAATGAAAAGGGGTTACGTGTCGGGTCTGCTCCGGATACTTTTTTAGGTGGCGGGTTGCAGACTTGTCGAAAGGCAATTGATGATGGTTTGATTGGAAGGCCTGTTGCGGGGACGGCTATTATGATGTGTCACGGCCACGAGCATTGGCATCCGAACCCTGGATTCTACTATCTTGAGGGTGGAGGGCCACTCTTTGATATGGGCCCTTATTATTTGACGGCTCTTGTTCATTTACTTGGCCCTATAAAGAGCGTTACGGCTATGTGCGGTAGATCGTTTGATGATCGTATCGCTTCAAGCAAGAGGGGGGAGGAGCGGGTTTTTCCTGTTGAGGTGGATACGCATACAGCGGGAATATTGGAGTTTTGTAATGGGGCTATCGTTACGGTAGTGATGAGTTTTGACGTTTGGCGTCATTCAAACCAACCCATCGAGATTCATGGAACCAAAGGAAGTATGAAAGTTCCTGACCCCAATATGTTTAATGGTGAGATTCTCTTAAGCAAGGCAGGGGGTGCGGAGTGGGGATCCATGCCTTATACACATGGCTATACTGAGAATATGAGGGGTGTTGGCGCTGCGGATATGGCTCATTCATTGCAAGTAGGACAGGGGCATCGCTGCAGTAGTGATATGGCTTACCATATTATTGATGTTATGCATGCTTTTGGAGAATCTTCGGAATTGGGGAGACATATATCAATTGAAAGTGGCTGTGAGCGTCCTCAAGCTTTACCGACAGGATTGAATGAAGGTCAGTTAGCGTAGTGAATTTTTTGGGAACGTACAAATTTTTTAAGGACAAGTATGATTAAGGCGCAATTTACGTTGAGTGGTGATGTGAAGCATTCTAAGGGCTTGGGAGCGGCGGGCGACGTGAATCCTGAGATTTATGTGGAGGAGATCTCTGGAGCGGCGTTTACGCTTTCGGCTCCTGGTTTGGAGCCCGGTTTCTATACGGTTGAGGTTGATCTGGTAGAAACTGCATTGGACGGTGAAGGCATGCGTGTTATGGATATTCTTAGTGGTCCTGTTGTCCTCGCGAGAGATTTCGATATTGTAAAAGAGGCTGGTGGTTTTCGTGAAACGATTCAAGTGTCTGGCAAAGTTGAGCATCTAGGTGATGCCCAACGCGGGCCGTTGGCGTTGAGTTTTGTGGGTAAAACTCAAGAGGCAAAGTTTAATGCGGTTTCTGTAAAAGATTCCAAAGGAGAGTTGGTAGCCTATGTGAAAGCGAGTGAGCTAGCAGATACGGTCGACCCAAAATCGCGTATTATTCCGGAGGTCTCTGGTCCGATGATTTTCAAGGACCCTTCTCTACCTTTGGGGGACCGAGTGGACGATTTGATTCGTCGCATGTCGCTCAAGGAAAAAATCGATCAGCTAGTAAACGTAGCAGGTCGTATTGAGCGACTTGACGTTCCAGGGTACGATTATTGGAACGAGTGTTTGCATGGAGTTGCAAGAAATGGATACGCGACGGTGTTTCCTCAAGCAACCGGCATGGCTGCAATGTGGGACCCTGGAATGATGCGATTAATTGCTGATGTAATTTCAACGGAGGCTAGAGCAAAGTTTAACGCTTTGGGCGATGCGGGAAACTATCATCGTAACCAAGGGCTCACGATGTGGAGTCCTACAATAAATATTTACCGCGATCCACGTTGGGGACGTGGGCAAGAGAGTTATGGAGAAGACCCCTTCTTGACTGCTGAGTTAGGCGTTGAGTTTATAAAAGGACTACAGGGAAATGATGCAGCTTATTTGAAGGTGGCTGCCTGTGCAAAGCACTTTGCAGCTCATAGTGGTCCGGAGCCAGGACGCCGCTCTTTCAACGTAGAGATTCCAGATCGGGATTTGTACGAGACATACTTACCTCAATTTGAGGCTGCGGTCTGCGAGGCGAAGGTAGAGGCGGTTATGGGAGCGTATAATCGTGTTTACGAAGAACCATGTAACACGAGCGCTTTCTTGCTGACGGAGCTTTTGCATGACAAGTGGGGATTTGATGGTCATGTGGTTGCCGATTGTGGAGCAATCCGGAGTATTTATGCTCATCATCGTTTTGTTGATACGGCTGAAAAAGCTGTGGCAGGAGCGGTTAAAGCAGGCTGTGATCTTGATTGTGGAGTCACTTTTGGTAGTTTATTGAGTGCTCGAAATGAAGGGTTGATAACAGATGAGGAAATTGATGTGGCTTTACACAGATTGCTTCGCACCCGTTTCCGTTTGGGAATGTTTGACCCTGTTGATGAGAATCCTTGGTCAAAGATAACATTGGAGCAAAATGATTCTGAGGAGAACAAAGCCCTGGCTTTGAAGGCTACTCGCGAATCGCTGGTTTTGTTGAAGAATGATGGTATCCTTCCTTTGGATAAGTCCAAGCTTAAGAAGATTGCTGTTATCGGAGCGAATTCAGACTCGGTTCCTGTTTTGTTAGGGAATTATCACGGCGATCCTTCCGCTCCTGTTACGTATCTTGCTGGTTTGAAGGAAGAGCTAGGTGATGGGGTCGAAATCGTTTTTGAAGTAGGCTGCCCTTTGGGGCTTCCGAAAGGCAAACCTGAAATAGATGAATCGCAATTCGAGCCTGCTTTAGAAGCGGCCCAGTCCGCGGATGTTGTTATATATTTTGGAGGTATAAGCGGTGAACTTGAGGGCGAAGAGATGCCGGTTGACGTAGCGAGCTTTAACGGAGGAGATCGCACGAGCATTGAATTACCTGCGATTCAAACAGCTTTGCTCAAGGCCTTGTATGCTACAGGAAAGCCAGTTGTGTTTGTAAACAGCAGTGGCGGGGCGGTTGCGTTCCCGTGGGAAGCTGAGAATTTGCCAGCCATTGTACAAGCGTGGTACCCAGGCCAAGCAGGTGGAACGGCAGTGGCAGATTTGTTGTTTGGCAATTGTAATCCTTCTGGGAAGTTGCCGCTCACGTTTTATCGTTCAACTGAAGACTTGCCGCATTATCACGATTACAGCATGGAGAATCGGACTTACCGCTACTTTAAAGGTGAGGTTTTGTATCCATTTGGCCATGGCTTGAGCTATAGCCAATTTGAGTTTAATGAGTTAAAGGCCGAGCGCACTCTCGTTGACCAAGGTGGCAATGTGAAGGTAAGCTTCCAAATCACCAATCAGGGAGTCTTTGATGGGACTGAGGTTGCCCAGCTCTACGCGAGTTACTTGGATTCCACAGTATCTCGACCGATTCACAACTTGGTGGGCTTTGAACGAGTATTCTTAACGAGTGGAGAGTGCAAGCGAGTGGAGCTTGAATTCCCTGTGAAGCGACTGCGCTTTTGGGACGAAAACAAGGCGGCCTATTCAGTAGAGCGTGGTAAGCTTGAACTTCAATTAGGGGGATCATCTCGCTCTATCAAATGCGTAGCTGAGATCGAAATAAAATAGTAGTCGTGCGAGCCCTTGAATAGCTGGTTTACCAAAGTAAATTGGTTTTCCCCTTGAATGACTGAGCGTTGCCGTTAGCCACTCTGTTAGCCGGTTTGAGCTAAGGAATTTCTGTTGTCGCGAAACTGTGTAACCCCGTCATCTGCAGCCTCTTTTCCTCTGTCCACCGCCGATCAATTTTAAAAGAACAATATGAGTGTTTACGATTATATAGTAATAGGATTCTTTTTAGTTTTCATGCTGTCCCTGGGCCCTGTCTACAAGAGCTTTAGCAAGACTGCGAGTGACTATTTCCGGGGTGGTGGCGGAATGCTTTGGTGGGTTGTAGGAAGCTCGAGCTTTATGACTACATTCTCTGCGTGGTCATTTACGGGTGGCGCAGCCAGGGCCTATGAAACTGGCACGTTTTTCATGATATTGTTTGGATGCAATATATTGGCTTTGGTCTTCACGTATTTCTTCACTGCTGCTCGGTTTAGACAGATGCGGATTGTGACGGCGATCGATTCGATTCGGAAGCGTTATGGCAATAGCAATGAGCAGGTATTTGCATGGCTGCCTACTTTTTTTAAGGTAGCATTTGGAGGAATTGCTCTCTACGGGATCGCTGTCTTCATCTATGGAGTCTTCAAAATTGATATGTCGATCATTATCATTGGTCTTGGAGTCACTGCGGTTGTGATCACTCTTGTCGGGGGCGCTTGGGCTGCTACGGCTGGGGATTTTGTTCAAATGATGATCGTGCTGGTGATTACCATACTTATGGCAGGCTTAGCATTATGGCATGAAGATGTTGGAGGCCCGGCCGGGTTCATTAGTAAAATCCCCGACCATCATTTGGATTGGACTCAATTTGATCGATGGTGGATCATTATTGTTTTTATAGTCGCTCAATTGATGGCCCAGTTGTTCCAAATGAACAGTATGCATATGGGCGCTGCAAAGTACGTTTTTGTGAAGGATGGCAAGGACGCGAAGAAGTCAGTATTGATATCAATTGCCGGTTTTTTGTTTCTTTCTCCAATTTGGGTGATTCCTGCAATTGCAGCGACGATGATATTTCCCGATTTGTCGGTTGACTACCCTGGGCTTCAAAATCCTAACGAAGCAGCTTACGTGGCTATGGCGATCGATTTACTTCCAGCTGGTCTGCTTGGCCTAATGGTATGCGCGATATTTGCCGCAAGTATGACAACATTGAATACCGACTTAAATGTTATATCTGGGACCTTGGTGCGAAATTTTTATATTAGAGTAATCAATAAGAGCGCTTCTGAGAGACGTCAGATATTTATTGGCCGGATGATTACTCTATTAGTCGGCGTGTTGTGGGTAGGCGTTGGTCTATTTTTGGCGAAGCAAGATGGCTTGGATCTCTTCTATTTGACTATGATTGCCGCAGCGGTTACGGGTATTCCCACATCAGTGCCTCTTTTCTTTGGTATGTTCGTGAAGCGGACGCCATCTTGGTCTGCTTGGAGTACTATGGCGTCTGGATTTGTGGTGGCGATTGCCCTCAATGGCATGGTTGTCGGGGATATAATTCACCTAACGCCAGAATTCATCACAGGTTTATTCAACCCGGAAGTGCCTTTTAGCGATCGAGAAATCGGAGACTTAAGGCTTGGTTTGACGAACGGAGTGCTCGCGGGATTCTGTACGCTCTGGTATTTTGGGACGATGTTCTTCTACAAGAAGGAGAGCCCAGAATATAAGAAGCAGGTCGACGAATTCTTCGTGGAAATGCACACGCCTATCGATAATGCTACTGAATCTGAAAATGGCTCAGAAGGCGATAAACGCCAATACGGTGTGCTGAGCAACCTTTGCCTTATATACGGAGGAGCTACCATGCTCTTACTCGCTGTTCCAAACGAATTTAGAGACCGCATGCTGATCTTTGCTTGTGGAGGAGTTGTGGCAGGAGTCGGCTACGTCTTGCGTCGTATTGGCCAGAAGTGCTGAGATTAGTAAATTGGAGAGAATGGGTTTGCTGGAGCAGGCCCATTTAGGGAGAGCTATTCTTAGTTTATCCTTTTGAGCAATACCATTATCCTTTTGCGTTTTTGCGTACGGGATAGGTGTGAATTGCTGTAAATGGCTTGTTTCTTGGCCGTGTTTGCGACCTAAGTAGGAATCTCGTTATTATGTAGCGAGGCAAGTTGGTACGCTTTGTCTTTGAGTTATTGGAGCTTGGCGTTACTTTTAAGCACTTCACAAATCGCCATGCTCCCCACACATGAAAGTTGAATTATCGAATATTGAGTACTTTGTCATCATAGGCTATTTCCTGCTTATCATAGCAGTTGGCTGGGTTTTTAAGAGGTTTTCTTCCAACACGGACGACTATTTCAAAGGTGGGAGCAAAGGGACTTGGTGGCTTGTGGGCACAAGCGCTTTTATGAGTACGTTTAGCGCGTGGACCTTTACCGGCGCTGCTGGAATGGCTTATCAGTCGGGTTTTTCGGTAATGATAATTTTCTTCGGAAACGCCCTGGGGTACTTTTTGAATTTTCTATTTATGGGACCTTGGTTGCGTCAATTACGAGCGACGACTTTTCCCGAGGCGATTTCGATGCGTTACGGGGAGCAAACGCGAAGCTTTTACGCTCTCTATGAGGTTCCAATTCGAATTCTGTATTCAGCTCTGCAGCTTTATGGTTTGGGCATATTCTGCTCAGCTGTCTTTGGGTATAATATTAACCACGTGATCATTGTCGCTGGAATCGTAGTTCTCTTTTATTCTGCGACGGGTGGTCGTTGGGCGGTAATGGCGACTGATTTTTTGCAAGGTCTTATTCTCGTGCCGCTCACCGTTATCGTCGCAATTTTGTGCCTCGATAAATTAGGGGGAGTGGGAGCGATGTTTCAAGCGATCGAGGACCAAGGTCTCAAAGAAGAGTACAAGATGATCAATGGGCCAACGCTTTTCGCTGGAGCATATACTTGGGGCTGGGCGAGCGCGATGATGCTTAAGCAATTTATCGTTTATAATTCGATGAATGCTGCTCCCCGGTACTTCTCTGTTAAGGATGGTCGCGAAGCCAGAAAAGCCGCATTGTTGGCGGCGGTTTTGATGCTCGCTGGAAGCCTGTTTTGGTTCTTGCCCCCGATCGCGGCGCGTTTGTTGTTTGCTGACCAGGTTATGGCTTTGAATATTGGCAAGCCTGAGGAAGCGAGTTATGCGATTGTGAGCATGAATTTGCTGCCTGTCGGTTTAATTGGGATGATTGTAGTGGCAATCTTGACGGCGACGATGAGCTCCATGGATACAGGATTGAATACTAACGTAGCTATCATGTTACGCGATATCTATCCTAAGATTGCGCGTTTCTTTAAATGGAAAGCGAAGGATGAAAAAGAGCTACTGCTTTATGGGCGTGTTTATACCTGGGCGCTCGGAGTGGTCATTGTGAGCTTAGCCCTGTACTTTGCTCAGCAAGATGGTAAAGGAATCTTCGAGTTGATGTTGGATATTGGCGCTCTGTTAGCGACGCCAATTGCAGTCCCGTTACTCTGGGGGTTATTTATACGACGAACGCCTTGGTGGGCGGCTTTTGCAGCAATTGGGTGTGCGTTTGTGCCCTCCCTTTTTGCGCTGAGAGAAATACCGCTTACCTACCTTGGCTTTTCACAAGAGTTTTCCGATGGCTTCAAATGGACCTTCCAAGACAAAATGTTCAGCGTTTTTGGAGCAGGGTCTTTTGGTTACTTGGTATCGACGTTCTTTGCTCCTTCCAAAGATTCTGATCACCGCAAACAGGTCGATGAGTTCTTTACTCGGATGAAAACTCCAATCGATTTTAAGAAGGAAGTCGGCGAAGACAACGACTCAAGGCAGTTGTCATTTATTGGCCGTTTTGGAGCTGTGGTAGCTGGTTTCGTTTCGTTGCTATTGATTGTACCGAATCCGATAGAGGGTCGACTTGCAATCCTTGCTTTAGCGATAACAATTGGGGGCGTTAGCGCTCTTATGATTCGGGCGGGTTCCAAGCCACCTAAGAGTGAATTTCGAAATCAGTAAATTCTGAAGGAAGCTGGTGTATTCAAATTAAAGTGGAAAGTAAGCGTCCGTCTTAGGGCGTGTTGACTTTGCTTTGCTTCCAGTTCTTTGGAGTGAGGTGTTCCGCTTCGAAGTTTGTAATCTTTGGCAGTTT
>JAKYXN010000107.1 GCA_022538095.1 Puniceicoccaceae bacterium K14
CATCGGCAGTCGTAGATGTCATAGCTACGAAACATACGACACTTTTCAAAAACAGCAGAGAACTATATCAAGGCGCTTGGCATGACGCTTACAATTAACAGACCACAGCGTTTATCCAATCCGTACACATTATTCGAGCCAACGCCATACATACTTCCGTATCCGTAGGGATAGGAACCTCTCACCGTCAATTTAACGTCAATTACCAAATTGCCATCTCCGCTCACGTGCATATCAGGAGCCCCTCTGAGCCCCCTAGCCAAACTGTTTCTATTTTGGTTGTAGGCACTGAAATCCGTTACTTCTGTTAATCCACTAATGTAGACATCTTCCAGTTCCATACCTTTGAAGGTATTATTGTTACCGGATATTATGATGTAACGATCACTAATAGTACCAACGGTAGATGATATATAAACACCTGTGAGATCAATTATGTTACTGGATCCGGAGCAGACTATATTTCTGATGCCGCTGCTCAAGTCATCCATGTTATAGTCACCAGGCTCCATAACAATTCTTTGTTCACTTAATTGCACGGCCTCTCTAAGGTCCGCCAGAGAGTTAACCGATACGTCTGTTCTTTCGAGTATGTTCTCTAGGTATTCCCCAACAATGCCTTTGGCCAGAGCCTTCGCCCCATCGGCATTCAAGTGCACATGATCTGCAAGATCTTCTTCGGAGGATACAAAATCCTCTCCATCGATCAAATACAAGTTGGAGTGCGTTGCTTGGAGGTTCTCGACTGCGGTGAGCGTTAGGCTTCGCAGGAGCTCGATGGTGTTAGCATCATTTCGACTTCCCTCTACAGTCGTGGTGAATGTCTGCATGATGCACAAAACATCAGTGTCTGGGTATTGGGTACATAGATTTTCAACCAGATCTTCGTAGTCTGCAATCGCCTCCGAAAGACCTCTGTCTTGATTTACGTCGTTGTAACCCCACAGAACAGTTACGAGTTCTGGAGTTTGCCCACTGAGGTTCCTGATGGTCTCTGGTGAGATTCGAGAACCTCCTATACCCAAATTCACGAGCTGGAAATCTAGGTGCCGCGCTACGTGGTAAGGGTAGGTTTCAATGGCTCCATTCTGACCGACTCCGTGGGTAATGGAATCTCCAATTGCCATATATAGCGGCTTGTCTTCAACTGGCAAATCGGATAGAATCTTACCTTCGCTCAACTCCAATCCCAAAAACTTCACACCTGAAAAATAAGGCAAGTAAACTTCCCATTGGGCATCCTCTTCAGTCGAATTATCCACCGTGAACTCGAGGTCGGATATGTTGTCGAACGCAAGTGCCCCATCCTTGAATACTGAGAAACGACGATCTCGAATTTCACTGTCTTCCAATTCGGCGAATTTAAGTTTGATTAGGGGACTGTTCGTTTTGAAATTAACGCTTACCCCAGATTGAGTTCTCGCCTTGGCCATGGTGAAAGTCCCATCCTCACCGTTATCTAAGTAGTCTTGGGAGAAGCGATACAGTTCCGCGCTAGTCTCGTTAATCACGGTATGAAGAGTCCCATTGTATTTGATCTTAGCGTCATTTGGCGCCACCAGGACACTTGTTTCATTAGCAAGCAGATCACTTAGCATCAATGCATGTAAGATGCACATGCAGATAAGGATCCATGATTTGGGGGTTAGTCTGTTCTTGTTCATTAGTTGTTATTTATTTTGAAAAGGGGGAGCAGTCTGTATGTCAGGCTATAAGCTTTGAATAAGCATTCCGTCTAAACAGACTAAAAATGTTTAGGGTTTTAGTAGCTTCCAAGCATTCATTCTAAGGTTACTGACGCGGCATGTTCTGTTTAATATATGCAAAACTTGAACAAGTCTTGCAACGCTCCTAGAGATCATCGCCTCTAACGAAGCAGAGACGGCAAACGATCGATAAGGGAGAAAAGAGCGCAAGGCACTCCGGCAATACTTATTCATGCTGGAAAATAGGGTGATATCTAGAAAATCCCAATTCTGACCGCCACACAGACTGTGCGGTAGGGAGGATTGGTGGGTAATACTCCAAGATATGAGCTTGCCACCGGCAATAGCCAGCATGACACTACGCACCAAGTTGCGTGTGAACTCATTTTATCAAAAAAAATGTCTAAACCCGATCCTCAGAACAAAGCAAAGAATTCGACCAAAAATCGACGCATAACTCTAAGAGACATTGCGCGCGAAATAGGAGTCTCGCATACCACAATCTCTAGAGCATTGAACAATAGCCCCGAAGTTTCCGAGAACATGAAGGAGCGAATCAGGCGTAAATCAGAAGAAATGGGGTACGTTCCCGACCCTTTGCTTTCCGCCCTCTCCCACTACCGTTTGACCAGCAGAGAAAATCCAGTGCAGTCCGTCCTCGCTTGGGTCAATCCTTGGAGCAAGCCCAAAGAGATGCGAAAGATCGAAGAGTTTCGACTATACTGGGAAGGAGCCAAAGAAACTGCAAAACGAATGGGATTTGCACTTGAAGAGTTTTGCATAGCTGAAGTCCCGCTCAAAAGGCTCGAGCAGATTTTCAAGGCCCGTAACATTCAAGGTGTCTTAATTGGGCCTGCTCATGATCTTAGCCTAGACGGTTCAGCAGCCAACCTTATAGACTTTGACTGGAAGGGGGTTGCTGTGGTTCGCTTCGGGCGATCAAATGTATATCCATTTACTCATTTAGTCACGAGCGCTCAGGCATCCAATACATCGACGACCTTCAATGCAATCAGCGAAAAGGGTTATCGCCGTATTGGTTACGTTGGCCTTCTCCTTTCAATGCGAGTTTTTGGCTCCGGCTATCATATGGCCCAACAACACACACCCAAAAATCGACGCTTGACGCCCCTCTATTTTCAAGAAAGCGCAACATTTTCCGATCAACAAGAACTTCTTGCTACTTGGATAAGTAAGTCAAAGCCAGACGCGATAATTACTGATCGAGACGAATTACCCCAAATGTTACGTAATCTTGGATACAAAACCCCTAAAGATATCGCTCTCGCGACCACCAGTATTCACGACACTCCAATCGACGCTGGAATTGACCAAAACCCAAAAGAAATCGGCCGTACCGCGATCCGGACTCTTGTAGCCCTGATCAATGAACAAAACTTTGGCATCCCCGAAAACCTCACCGAAATTCTGATAAAAGGAACATGGGTAAATGGCTCGATGCTACCAAATAGAAGGTAATAGATTCTCAGAAAATCTTCAGTAAATCGTCTTGGAACAATTGAGACGATATTCGAGAAGTAAAACGCGATGTGAATCCAAGTATTCATTTAAATGAGCATAGAAATAGGATTCATTGGACGTTCCCAGAGAAAAAATCGAACTACCCCCAAATGGATTTACAATGCGTTATTATCGAATAACGTATATCTATTTTTGGGACACATTCAGACAAAAAAAGGGGTGACTCACATGAGCCACCCCCAATTGCCTAGAATGAATCTATAACGACTGCAACAATGATCGTCCCAAGAATCAAAAATGACTACAACCTAGAACGGTTTCCTGAGGAAACTTATCTCTCATCAAAGCGCCATTCCTGGCTTTGGTTGTTCGAATCGGATGACCACAGGAAGATAGCCTGTCTCTTCGCCCCACCGTTACCTCCATCAATGGAGTAACCTGGAGCATTGCGTTTTTCTAAACGATAAAATCCGCCACCTGAGTCAACTTTTCGCCAATGTTGATTATAATTATTCGCATCGGTTGTCCATAGGTAGATGGGCTGGCCATCCGAACCGCCGTCACCTCCATCTAGTGAATAATTTGTATTTTTCTTCTGATACGAATAGTATCCACCACCGCGGTCGATTTCTTCCCAAGTCAAATTGTCGTGGACTATGTTGCTCCACAAACTGACGACCTGTCCATTAGCCCCACCTGAACCGCCATTGATTACAAAACCGGTAGCATCGCGCTTTACCAATGCGAACTCGCTTGAAGTTGGGGTTGTAGATGGAGTGCCAAAGACTTGGACTTCGGCTAGGCTCAAGGGATTCGTATCTCGTAGCTCAATGAGAACATACCGACCTGTAGTGGCATTGGCATTAATAGATGTTGACGGATTTGGGTAGCTTGATTGGTAGTTCGTCCACACAAGATTGTAATTGCTGTCGAGAATATCCACGTCGTAGTTGCTTAACCGTGACTGGCAACAACTATCGGTGCGTCCCCAGATGACTATTTGGCCGATGTCGTAAGAAGCTCCCAAGTCCAATTGCCACCATGCCGGAGATTCGCTTGTCGTATGAGTGACGGATCCAACGGTCCATTTACCGTTGGTGTTGTTGTCAATCGCTCTAGATGCATCGCCGCTGTGGTTTGTAGAGCTTTGTGAGGCCGATCCATTGAGTGCGATGTTGGTACCTCCATTGCTGCTCGAAGCAAAAAATTCGAACCAATTTAGGTTGATTCCGCTATCTGGAAATACCAGAAATAGATCGTGTGTTCCGCTTATGTCATTTACGTCGGCTGATACCGTTTCCCAAACTTGCCAATCACCAGTAACAGGTACAGTAGCTGTTCCTATTAGAGTTCCCGATGTGCTTCCTAACCTGAATTCGATCGTGCCGCCAGAAGATTTGCTTGCTACTCTGACATCAACCGAATCCGTTCCGTTTCCAAAGTCAACATCGTCAAATCTAATCCAGTCCCCACTATGGATGTATCCAACATTCAAACCACCTTCGGAACAAGCTTCCGTTTGTATCCCAAACATATCGCAAAATGATTCTGCTTCAATTGTAGAGAATGCATCAAAGTCGCCACAGGAAATATTGCAATTTGAAGAACTAGATACACTGTTTCCGGATCCGTTGTCAGTTACGGGTCCGCAACTGATTATCGTGTTACCGCTAGTGCCTGATTCAAGAATGATTCTATATTCTGTTTCGTTAACAATAGTGGAGTTGTTTCCAGTTACGACAATCGCACGTGTTGTGTTATCGAGAGGCCCTGGAGAGCGATGGAATACGATATTATGACCATTTCCTTGAACATCTGCTATATTGTGAGGTCCTATGGCATTGGGAGATGGTATGATTGTCAGTTCAATGTCCTGATTGTTTCTTCCTAATCTGAAGTCCGATATAGGGCCGTATCCGAAATTTCCGGATGAGTTAGTGATCGTTCCCCCGGCAGGCAAGTTGAAGTTCGTCGATTCATTATCGATCGCATAAGAGTCGGTTGTGGTTCCTCCTTCGGCTAAATATAACCTAATACCACTTCTCATTCTCTTTGTTGTGCAATTTTCAACCGTCACACTTTTTGTGCCATTGTACATTCTGATTCCGTCTTCACAAAGAGAGAAGACCTGGTTCATCGGAATAGGCGCATTGTCAGCAAGCGGCAATTTATAATCTGACCGATAAGGCAAGTCGAAAGTATTCGTTTCGTTATACAACTCTGAGTAGTTACGAACTTTTCCCTCTACCAACGTATTTTTTATTAAATTATCATCAGCATCACCCTGCAAATATAGTCCATGTCCAAAGGCCATTTGTTGAACTTCACAACTGTCGACTATATTGTCTGAACCTGTAATTAATAGACCACAGCGTTTATCCAATCCGTAGACATTATTCGAACCAACGCCATACATGCTTCCGTATCCGTAGGGATAGGAACCTCTCACTGTCAATTTAACATCAATTACCAAATTGCCATCTCCACTCACGTGCATATCAGGAGCTCCCCTTATCCCCCTAGCTAAATTGGTTCGATTCTGGTTGTAGGCACTGAAATCCGTTACCTCTGTCATTCCATTGCTGTAGACATCCTCCAGTTCCATACCTCTGAAGGTATTGTTGTTGCCAGATATGATGATATAGCGATCACTTACACTACCGACGGTGCATGTGATATGAACACCAGTTAGGTCAATGTCATTGTTGGATCCGGAGCAGATAATATTTCTTTCATCACTGCTCAAGTCATCCATGTTATAGTTGCCTGGCTGCATCACAATCGTTTGATTATTTTGTTGTACAGCCGACCTAAGCGCTGCGAGTGAATTAACGACTGTTTGTGAATACAAGTGACTGGTTCCAACAGAGAGTAGAACCAGGAATACGATCCTGAAGCAAAGACATCTAGAAACGTTCAAGGTTGAGGTTTTTGGGGTACTTGTTTTTTTCATATTGTGTTTTCCATTTTTATTTATGGGGAGGCTGAAGTGCAAAAAACTCGCAAGAAAACGAACACATCGCTGCATTCATTTTTGCACACTACAGCCGAGAAATCTTCTTAAGGGGTAAGAGAGGGGGGGGTATTTAAAATGTTAGGCTAAACATATTCATCATTGCAGAAACAACCAGCAATAGATTCCGCACCAAGTTTCAAAGCCGGGATTAGTAGTAGAAATGAACAAAACTTCCCCTCGCGTTAGCTCTACAAACTTAAGCCCAAGCCCCCGTTTCTTGCCTATAGGCATTGAGTACGAAATAAGATTCAAACTCACCTAGTTCTCAATAAAGGTCCTCGAAGATACCAAGGGATCCAATCGGGCGTAAGCCTAACGAAGTTAGCAATGTTCCCACCCTACTACTACCACGACGGCTCCCTCTCCCACTATCGCTTTACTTACAAAGAAACCCAAAACCTTTGGAGTCGACCACAATCGGATGTGCCGCGATCCGGATTCTTCTAGCCCTTATCAACGAACAAAACGTTGGCATCCCTGAGGACGTCACCAAGTTCTTGATAAATGGAATCTCCGCAGATGGCCCTTTTCTACCATACAAAAAGCTATGGTTGCTGAATAATCCGACTATTACAGCCCCGAAAGAGTACTCATAAAAATTTTAAACAGTACCCCCTCAGTCGAGAGATAGACGAAACTTACAAAACATCATAGCCCTCTCCACGCTAACCGAACCCCATGTGCATTGCGGCAATTTACACAACACTAAGCTTATCTCCAATAATGTATCCACCTAGCACGCACAGAACCTATTCTGTGCGCTCGCTCCAGCTGATCGGAACATCGACGTCGACCCTTTTCCTAAACACGCTGCAAATTATAAAGGGGCTCTGGCTGCTCCATCGTCCAGCAGGTCGCCATTGCTCAAGAGGTAGCCTATTCTACATCGATCGGCGTCAGGTGCAGTGCACGCAGGGTCATAAGATCCTCATCAGGTTTTCCTTCAGGGGAAATCTCGATCATGTTCGACCCTTTAAGAATCTCGATACGTCCGAGTTTGTGTTTTACATAAATAATATTTCTGTGCGCTCCAGCGCCCTTGGTTGTTGAGGTCAACTTGGCTTCCCCAACCGTCACAGAATATTGATTTAAAGGCGCCCCTTCTTTCAGCGAGTATTCGGCTTCTACAGTATAGGTCCCCGACTCGAGGAGATAGACCGGCCAGATGAGTTTTTGGCCATCGCTTTTCCAACCGCCGACACCGTTATAAAGGGCTTTCCCGTTGCCGTACCGAAACTCACCCCCCATTGCAACTGCGTCAAATGCACGGAGCGCATTAGACTGTTTCGCAGAAAGCAGCCGCTCACTTGAAGTGTTTTCGGCATCGTCCACTTCCAGCACTACTACGCTATTCTCCGCAGCCTGAGCGCTCCGAGCAACATCCACTTGCACCGTTTTCCCGTCAATACGGCGATGCTTGAGTGCCGCTTTCTTCGAATCAGAAAGTAACCAGGCCTTCTCGATAGCACCCTCAAAACCACCGACCTCCAGCTGGCCGTCACTTGGCCAATCAAACACATGAAGGTAAAGGAGATTACCTTTCCGAGTTGATTCTCCCCAGGGTTGCACAGGCAAGGTAGTGCGGACCGTGCCACGAATACTGGCTTCGTTCACATCCATCCATTTGCCAATACCGGCAAGAATACCCAGATCGATTGAATCGATCATGCCATCGCCGCGTGGCCCAACATTGAGGAGCATGTTACCACCACGTGCAGCTGCTTTTACAAGCACCTGAACCAAATAATCCGGTGTCTTGTGGCTAAGGTCATGCTTGCTATAACCGTAAGATTCGTTGGTCGTCGGTATCGTTTCCCAATCGCCTTCTTCCGCTCGAAAATCAACCGCTCGGTCCCCCGTGCTTTTGTAGTCGCCAAATGGGCCCGGAGAATTCTCGTAGTCTTGAACGATGCGACTATTGACAACAATGCTGGGCTTGGCGGTTCGGACAGCTTGCAGAATCCGGAGGTTTTCCTCCGGCGGCAATTTGTGCGGGGTATCAAACCACATGATGTCCGGGTCATAGTTGCGAATAAGCTCCTGGACTTGCGGTATCGCTTTTTCATCTACATATGTGCGAAAACGCGGTACCATTTCTGGATGAACGTCGAACCAATTTCCCCCACCATGCAGGTGCTTGTCGCCACCGGGGTTATCGTACTCCCAGTCGTTGCCTACTCCATTAGGTTCTCCCCAGTCGAAAGCGTGTGAATAGTAGAAACCGAACTTGAGATTGTGCTTATCGCAAGCGGCCTTGAGCGCTTTCATCGGATCTTTTCCAAAAGGCGAGGCATCCACAATGTTATTATCACTGACCTTTGAATCGTACATGGCAAAACCGTCATGATGCTTCGCCGTAATAATCAAGTAACGCATGCCTGCTTCACGAGCGGCACGCACCCATTCGTCAGCATCGAAATTTTCTGGATCAAAATTCCCCGCCGCTTCACGTCGATACACATCACAAGGGATCTTCGCCATTCGTTGGATATGTTCCGCATAGCCGGAATAGGCTTTTCCATTCCATTCACTGCCCAATACAGACGAGGCATTCCAATGGATAAAACAGCCGAATCGCGCCTCCCGCCACCAGTCCATACGTTCTTCCTTTATCGCTTGCGCGTCCCGCCACCATTGTAGATCAGGGCTACCTTCCCCGATGTCCACCTGCAGCCGAGGCATAGCCGGCACGTGGGGCTTCGCCTTACTCAACGCACCAATCGTTGCGCCAGCCAAACACCCAAGCAAAATCATAGTGCGGATTCCCATTTTCGACCTCAAATGTCTATCTCTTCCTTGTTTCCTCATTCTCAAAATTCTGTTTAGGTTTGTAGTGAGCATTCATAAATAAATACATCAATCAGGGGGGGGTGATTTTAACTTTGCAACTGGCGCATCGACCAGAAGTAGAGTGAATATACCATTCCCGATTCCACCAAATTGTGCGAGTCTTCTTTTTCGAAGAGCCGATGACAAACTGAGAGGTCATATCTTTGCCTCTTCATCTTCGCCATCTACTAAATGTGAGCTGTGTATATTTGCATCCTCTTTTTTGGATACATAAAGCAGAGCATTAAACTCACCAGTTTCATAAAAATGTATCCAAATAGCGGATAGAGTTTTGCAAGTAGCTGATTGGCAGCTCATTGTTTCGGCAACCACACTAAAACAAGAGCAAACCAAAAAGCCACTAAAAGTGAAGTTGCCAAAAC
>JAKYXN010000108.1 GCA_022538095.1 Puniceicoccaceae bacterium K14
TGGCGCTTCAACGGAGGCAACCATCAACAGCTGCTTAGGCAGCTTAAATACTGGTATAAACACACTCATCATTAACCGTTAGCTAGGACAGCCCCTTTATCTAAGATCCGTGCCAATCTGTGTAATCCGTGGTTAATGAAACCTACACAACCAACTTCTCGATACAATTATAGAGCCTAAAAATGGCATCATTCTTCTTTCCAGTAGAAGGGCCTTCTTTTCAAATGCATGATCGCTGCGATGAAAATCATGTCTTGGCTGACTCGGTAGATGATTCCATATGGAAATCTTGGGACTAAAAATCGACGAAAGTCTTTTCCTATGACTCGCGAAGCGAGAGGAAAACGTTCGATTTCATCGATGCTTCCCTCAACGTAAGCTAGGAATGTCTTACCGAGTCCTTCGACCTCGTCCTCGTAGTGGCTCGCAGCATGCCTCGCCTCGGCTTTTGCTGATTCCGAGAAGATTACTTCCATCCGAGTGAATCCCGAATTTGCGAGAAAAACGCCTTCTTTTCTATTCCTTTGCTGGAATCGGCCCTATAGCTGTTCCATCGCTCCTCTGCGAGTGAGAGCCATTCTCGATCGTTATCGCTGAGCTCCTGATTGTGAACGCTTTGGAAAAGATTGTTTGCAAGTTGTTCTCTCTCAATGACTGACAGTGAAAGTGCCTTCCTCTCAATCTCGCGTGCTTCGTTGTTCATGCAGGAAAGACTAGGGATTCGATCATTGTAGTCAAGTGACTCATTTCTCTGCAGACGTGCCGGAGATGCACAATTTGCGATTTGACTGAATTCTAATGATAAGAACGTCCAAATAGAACCTTAATACAAATCACGCGAAATAGCCTACTGAAATTTTTTCGCCCGCCAAGGACACTAAGAAACACGAAGATTTTTGAGAATTATTTTTTGGGTTCTTTTATAGTTCTTCCTGCGTCTTAGTGTAATTGTCTCGCTTTGCTCGAGTGTCGTCGCTGCCTCCTTATTGCTATTCCAAGTTATTAATCAATGCCGCGAGGAGTCCGGAGGACAAGACTCGCCGCAGCGGCATTGTTAGTAACTTGCCGCGGCGAGAGTTCCGAAGTAGAATTCGAGCGTCTGCCGTTTCGGATACGGCTGTCGCTACGGCATCCTTCGAGGAATATACCGAGAGCTCCGACCGAAACGGATAAAAAAGACGCCGCAATACGAATTCTCAGGAAGAAAGGATCATCCGAATCCATTCAATAAGCCTATCGCCGCGGCGCCTAATCTCCAACAATCAATCGAAGAAACGTCATGATAGATATACTAAATCCGTTTGGCAATCGTTCATCCTACTGTCTTTGCATAGGCATCGACTGGGGGCATTCCAAAAACAGCATTCACATGATCGCGTCGCAAAGCGACCGAATCGAACATTGCGCCGTCGATGCAGATCCCGCCTCCATGCGATCGTTTATCGATTCTTTGAGAAAACGATTCCCAGAAGGGAAAATGCTCGTCGCCAGCGAGCAAAGCAAAGGCGCGTTGACCAACCTGCTCCTAGACTTCGACTTCGTCGTGCCTATGGCGGTCAATCCTCACAGCGCCGCCAAGTTCAGACGCAGCCTGCATCCAAGCGGATCGAAAAGCGACCCGATCGATTCCAGCGCTCTTCTGCGAATGCTCTTCACCCACAAGGACCGCATGGCGCAAGCCAAACGCCTCGACGACCAAAGCCAAAGACTCGACGTGATCGGCCGCCACCGAAGACTGATCGTCGAGCAACGCGTCGAAGTCGCCCTGAGGTTGCGCAGCCTATTGCGCGAATACTACCCGCAGTGCCTGCCGATGCTTGGACCGGAAATCTGGAACCCCATCAGTTTGGCCTTCCTGAAAAAATGGCCCTGCTACTCCAAGCTGCTCAAAGCCAAGCAAGATACATTAAGACGCTTCTACTACGCCAATGGAAGTCGCAGCAAATGCTCGGTCGAAAAGCGTCTTTCGGAACTTGGCAAGAGCGATGTTCTAAGTTCGGACCCCTTGCTCGAGGAACTTGGCGAGCTTCGCATGCGCAGTTTCGTAGAACAAATATCAATGCTCGAAAAGCAAATACGCCAAATCGAGAAAACACTTCAAAGCTGTTTCCGCGACCACCCCGACAAGGAAATCTTCGCCAGCCTTGCTGGAGCGGGCCCAGCCATGGCGCCCAGGCTCGCGGCCGCCTTCGGCACGGATCGAGGACGCTACGCAAGCTGCGAACAACTTCAGGCCTACGTAGGGATCGCTCCGATACAGGTTCAAAGCGGAAACTGCAACTATACCTTCATGAGGCGCTTCTGTCCCAAGTTCCTGCGTCAAAGCTTCCACGAATGGGCAGGACTAAGCATCCAGCACAGCGCATGGGCCAAAGCCTGCTATGAAATGCTCAGAGAACGCGGAAAACGCGTTGGAGAAGCCAAACGAGCACTCGCATTCAAATGGATCCGAATCCTGTACAAATGTTGGATAAGCAAGACCCCATACGACGAAACCAAGCACCTAGAAAACCTGAGGAAAACAAACTCTCCAGTCATCGCCAAAATGCAGGAAATGAACCTTATCAAAAATGAAAATATTTTATTTTATACTTGATTGGACTGGCTCAGAAGTCTCGGTAGTGGGCAGCAAAAACTACACATCCAGTTTCTCAATACGACCATCGAGCAAAACAGATATTCCCGCTTCACTGATAAACTCACCACACACCTGAGCCGTTATACAGTTTTCCTCAAATAGCTCAACTACGCTTCCCACCGAATCCTCAGCCACCGCGAGTAAATAGCCATAGCTCGGGAATGAAACTAACCACTTCTCCCAATCCGTATCTTCCGGGCATGGCATTTTATTAAGATCAACCACTGCTCCTACTTCCGAGCAATTGCATAACATCGCAAGCGTACCGATGATTCCCCCGTTGGAAATATCCTTAGCGGCCTGACAGAGTTTTCTTTCAGCAAGTTGAGCCAACAATTCTAAGTTTGTCCGTAATCGCTCTGGATCGGTCGTCGTACTCGCATTCCAGAAAGGCTTATCTTTACGATAGGCTCCATTCATATCGATAGCGATTAAGAGCTTATCGCCGGGCTTCGCATCAAAGCTGGTAAGTAAGTGATCCCCTGCTCTACCTAAAACGGATGCTCCAAGGTGCGTACTCGCTCCATTGGCTATCTGTGTGCTGTGACCTCCAACGATTGGTACGCCGTAGGCCTCCGACGCGCAACGCATCCCCTGCCAGACCTCTTCTCTTACGCTGCCTTCGTGAGACCACAGTGTATTCGTTATTGCAATCGGACGTCCTCCCATCGCAGCGATATCGCTCAAATTAACCATGACTGCCGAATAACCGGCAAACCAAGGGTCATCGGAAACAAATGATTCCAGCATTCCTTCAGCCGCAAAGAGCAAATATCCTCCACCAACTGGATCGGGAATCGCAGCGCAATCATCACCGAGCTTTACGCCCCCACTAACACCAAGAGCGGGCTGATACGCATTCTGAATACAAGCCTTCTCTACGACTGCTGGGTGCGTCTCTAAAAATCTAGCGAGCTCACGGAGTGAGTTTGCTACGGAATTTTCAGACTCGGCGCACACCATTAGAAAAATCAAGCAACGCGTGTCGCTGGTTGGTAATAATTTAAATCCGCGCGCATTTTTACGTGAGGCAAGCCAAACAATTCCATTTCTTCCAGAGGCTGCCAGTGCAAGCGTTCAAAGAATCGCGCGTTCTGTTTCTGCACAGTCGCCAAAAATTCATGACACCCTATAGCATTGGCAGTCGAAACCGCCTTGTAGATCAGTCCCGCTCCAATCGCTCCCAGACCAGCATTACAAGGCTGCTGGTTACGCACAGTCGTCGCTGAACTAAATCGACGCACTCTGCGGTAATCCTGAGCCACGCCCAATCGACTGCCATACCACACTCCAGGACGGCGCTCATCGATTCTGACAACTCCAATGACATCGTCCTCCATGCCTGCAATTATCGGTTTGCAAATAATAGGAATCATAGATTCGTCGACTGCATCCCGATCATCTTGCTCGAACACGCCTTGTTCATCGCAAAAAATATTACGACGCAAAGTATGAAACCCCTCTAAGTCTTCGTGACCATTGGCAATTTTGAAAACGAAGTCTTGAGGCTGAAAATTTCTAAAACGTTCAATGAGCATAGTTTTCCTTAAGCAGTTTTAGAGCCAAGTGCCTCCGTTTGATTCGATTTTGGCGCAGTCCAAGAAGAAGCTTGTTTTGACCGCTCAACAATTTTTTGGGCTACGTGTTCCGCGTCCTGAGCAATTCCGGCAAATCGAGAAGATCCCCATGTATGCAGCCACGGCAGCCCCAAATAGTAGAGTCCTTCGTCAAGGCCCACCCCTCGCTTATGTAGCGGGAATCCTCTGTCATCAAAGGCATCGCTTTCAATGAAACTAAAATCTGGTCTGAATCCGAGACACCATATCACGCTCGAAATCTTATCTTTTTCAAAGTCTAGTTCAGTATCCATATTTTCAGGAGGATCCCAACAAGGGACATACGGAGCTTCCTCAGGAGCACTAATTCCATTTTCAGTAATGTATTCGTCGATGCGACGACATATGCCGATGTAGGAGCGATCCGCTTTGTCGAGCCGTTCCTTCACATCCGGTCGTGATCGAAATCCAGTCTCTGACACTTCTTCCAAGTAGCCATACAGCTTTACGCCTTCCATCGCGAATTTCCTTAGATCAATCTCACGTCCACCATCACGGCCAGTCAAATAGTGGTTAGTGCCTCCCCTCGCTTTTTCCGGATCCGGATGCTCGTCGAAACACGTCTCGTAATAGCCCATTTCTTCAAGCCAAGTAACAGCATCCTTGCCTCGATACTTTCTAGGAGAACGCGGCGCGTTACCCATGTATAAGTGAACTTGCCGTCCGACTAACTTCAAGTCCTCTGCGATTTGGCAACCCGATTGCCCATTTCCAACGATGGCAATCCCACCCTCTGGAAGCTGCTCTGGATTTTTATAATCCGTAGCAAAAATTTGTTCAATATCCGCAGGAATGTCATTTGCCCCTTTCGGAAGCACAGGTCTATGAAAGGATCCGATAGCAGAAACTACGCTATCGCACAGCCATGTTCCTTTTGTCGTCTCCACTTCGAAACCACCCTCCTTCAAACGCCTGACAGCGATAACATCCACTCCTTGATGGATGGGCGCCTCGACCTTCTCAGCAAAGCGTTTCACAAAATCTACGATCTCATCTTTGACCATAAACCCCTCCGGATCCTCACCATCGTAAGGATGGTCTGGCAAACGACATTGAAAATTCGGAGTAACAAGACAAAAACTATCCCACCGCTCGTGACTCCAACTATACGCAACGCGATTACGCTCAAAAATCACCTGATCGGTTATCCCTTGTTTCGCAAGGCAGTAAGAGGCGCTTAAGCCCGCTTGTCCCCCACCTATAATTACGACGCTCACACGTGTTAATTCGTTTTCCATAAGGCTCAAATATTGACGATTTTTATTGATTCATCGGGCTTCAGATCAGAGCTCCAGCCTTCGATATTCGCAAGAGACGCAGAAGCTCCCGAGCAAGCGAATCCAAATTTCGCTTCTACTCTGGCAGAGGCTTCATTCAGGGCAGACCGCGCCTTGGATACAAAATCCTCGACGGTCAAACAATCGCCGGTAGCAAAGTACTGCCGCACAATCGACGAAGGGGAATAGCAACTACGAACAGTGCCATCGGGCAATTCTACAGTAAAGGGTGTTTCTGGCATGATGAAATAAAATGTTTAACTAGCTACACAGGTGTTTCCGGACGATGATTTCTCGAAGCTCGAAAGCGAGGAACACGCCCCGCATTTCGCGCAACCTGCCTTCTGTTTGTCCGAAGTCATGCGTGCATCGCTTAGCATCGCTCCGACCTTTTCCAGCACCGCTCTCATAAAGTCCGAGGATGGCGCTGGGTGATTTTCTAATTGAGTGCCGGTAACAGGCACGAAGGGAACAATAAATGGATACACACCTAAATCGATGAGTTCTCGAGCAGCTTCAATTAAGCCCTCTTGCGTATCACCTAATCCAGCGAGGAGATAAGTGCTCACTTGACCGCGGCCAAAAACAGTAACTGCCGCACGAAAGGCTTTCTTGTAATACGAAACAGGCACCTCAGCCTTGCCTGGCATAATCTCTGCCCGAACAGATTCATCCCAAGCCTCTAAATGCATCCCAAGCGTATCCACACCAGCATCCTTTAAACGCTGAAACCAAGCGAAATCTGCCGGCGGTTCGCATTGAGCTTGAATCGGTAAGCCTGTCGCTTCCTTAATAGCTTTTGCCGAAGCAGCTAATACAGCAGCTCCGCGATCATCGGTCACAGGAGTACCGGTAGTCATCACTACTTGCTTGATGCCGTCTAAGCGTTGAGCCTTCAATGCTACTTCTGTCAACTGCTCAGGGTTCTTGTGCGGGATTGTTCGACCGGCTTTCAAGGATTCTCCAATAGCGCAAAACTGACACTTCGTATTCTTATTCCCATATCGTATACAGGTTTGCAATACAGTCGTAGCAAGAACATCCTTGGAATGAAGTGTCGCAATCTTCCAATAAGGGACGCCGTCAGCCGTCGAATAGTCATAAAACTTCGGTTGTGGCGGATAACTCACAAAGACGATTCGCTCACCTAGGTGATATAAGGGCACACGGCCTCGATCATCAATAGAACCCACGCTAAACGGCGACGATGACGCAATGTGCGTATGAACCGGCACCATAATCGTAGTGCCCAACACATTCATAGCTTTGTGATCCGTTGGCCCCGCCCCACCGATGCGAGAAGATGCCCCCTCCTCTCGTTCAAGACGAACGCCATAGGATTGCAACTCGGATAGCAAAAAACTCTTTTGCTCCAAAATCGATTCGCTAAATGGACTGATACTCAGGTTCGGTTTCATTGAATTTGATAGGTTCGAAATCGCCTTCATTTTTTGAATTAATAGAGGTTTGCGGAGCCTTGTTTACCGACAATGAAAACAGATCTGGCCGCGAGTAATGACCGACTGAATCAAGCATACGCTTACGCTTGGTAATCTGCTCGAAATCCAGATCAGCAATCGCCATGCCTTCACCTTCAGTAATGGGTTCGCACAAATGCGAACCATCAGGCCCGATAATTGCAGAATAACAGCCTCCGCTCAGAGCCTTCTGCATTTTCGGATTGTTTGTGATTTGAGCTCGTTGCTCATCACTCAGCCATCCTGTTGAATTGACCACGAAACAACCAGCTTCAAGGGCGTGGTGACGAATCGTCACTTCGATTTGGTCAGCAAAGATTTGGCCCACCATCGATCCAGGGAACTGAGCGCAGTGAATTTGCTCTCCATCTGCCATCAACGCATACCTCGCAAGTGGGTTGTAGTGCTCCCAACACGCAAGCGCTCCGACTCTACCCACGGAAGTATCCACTGCTCTTATACCAGATCCGTCTCCCCTTCCCCAAATCATGCGTTCATGAAAAGTCGGCGTAATCTTCCTGCGCTTCAATTTGATCTCTCCGTCTGTATCAATAATGAGCTGTGTGTTATAGAGCGACCCCCCATCGCGCTCGTTTACTCCAACACACAAGACCATCTCGAAGTCGATTGCAGCACGCGACAAAGTTTCCGTCAAAGGTCCAGGAACTACGACTGCCTCTTTATACAAAGACAAATGCGCCTTCCCGGTAGACACAGGCGGATCGACGAACGAAAAATACGGATAATACGGGACAAAAGTCTCCGGAAATACCGCAAGCCGCGCACCTTCCTTAGCTGCATCGGAAACGGCATCGCACATGCTGCTCACTGTTGTTGCCCCACTACTGAGGTCAGGCATTAATTGGATGGCGGCGGCTCGTATCATTTCTAGTTGGATACAGGGTTAAACCGTCCAAGAATCCATGATTACTGCATTTGCCTTCTTGTGCAGAAGAATGCAGTCAAGCACGTCCAAAGGATTGATTGGTATAATACCCGGTATGAATGCTTTTTCAGTTTGCCCGTACAAGGCCTGAGTCGAGAAACGGCATGCGTATACCTTGCCCCCTTCTTCCATAAACTTCGATAGACGCTGGTTCACAAACAAGTGACCCGGAAACGCCTCGTCCCCCAAAGTGGGAAATCCACGCTGAAAGCCCATAGTCACTCCTGGACCATAAAGCAGTATGGACGTTTCGTAGCCCTTGCGCAGCAAACGCGTGGCAGAAAGCGTATTTACGATACTAATAGAACCCTCGAATGCGACCGTGTGAAAAGTCACGAGCGCTTTTTCTCCAGGATCCGCTTTTACGTCTTCAAAGACTTTTTCCTCATAATCAACGAGGAAGTCCCCGTCCTTGTTCATCGGCTTATCAACTTTTGGCATATTTTTATGTTTTTTGGTGTTAGCTAATTTCTAGATTCTTGGTCGTCCCATAATTACCGAGACTCACGTACCAATTTAGCAAAGCGGGTGCCACGCCGTGCCACATGATCAAAAGTAACGCTTCGTTTGCGCGCACATCATTGCGCGCGAATCCTGCTAATGAATGAGTATGAACCAATCCGTCACCATGGCAGACGTCGCACGAAAGCTGGGCGTAACTGCCTCAACCGTATCACGGGCATTGCGAAACGACCCCCGGATAAGCAATGCGCGACGCAAGGAGATCAAAGCGACGGCGGAAGCGATGGGCTACCGCCCCAATCCCCTGGTGAGCGCATTAATAAGCAGTCGAAACTCCCATTTCGATAAGATCGCCATTAATACAATCGCCTTAGTAACTGACTACGGCGGGTCGACCCACTGGCGCGATAAAGATGTGTGTCGGTGGGAATTTGAAGGGATCGCCAAGAGAGCCGACGAGTTAGGCTACAAAATCGAGGAGTTTCCTTTGCCGAGGTTCAAAGGAGACGCCAAACAACTCTCAGACGTCATTTACAATCGAGGCATTCGAGGTGTCCTCCTTGGCTTCTCCCGCGCTCGCACCAAAAAGTCGCTTATCGACGCTGACCGTTTCGCCATAGCCGGCCTCAGCGCTTACTTCAAACGCGCCAACGTCGATCGCACCAACTTCCACGGACTCTACAACGTCCGACTCGCCTTAAAAGAAATGGCAACGCTTGGATACAAGAAAACAGGACTCGTCGTCCCAGAATTCAACAATCGGATTTCTGGAGGATTGTGGACGGCCGGTTATCTAGATTGGCATCGAACCCTTCCGTCTGAAAATCGTTGTATCCCTTTTGTTCCGACAAACGAAAACGCAGAGTCAGAATTCAGCCAATGGCTCCGAAGCGAACAACCCGACTCCCT
>JAKYXN010000109.1 GCA_022538095.1 Puniceicoccaceae bacterium K14
AAGGTACGATAGAAAACCGGAAACTTATATGGGATTCGCAACGCTCTCAGCATTAACTGATTGGATCAAATTCGATATTGTCCACACGGCCTAATAACTAAATGAGCAATAATCAAAAGAGAATCTATTGCCTGCCAAACCTAGGCCACTTCATTTCAGAAATTTTTATTAAGAAGTTTTAAATACTTGATAGAAGAAATGGCTTCTATTCCATAGGTGTTAATGCAAAACTTGTCGTTTCTTCATTTCTTACTGCTAACGTTTTCCTTAGTGCCTCAAGGGCTTTCGGTTGATACATTAAGGAACGATGTTATTCATTTGTTAGAAGAAAAAAATGCGACGGTTGGCGTGGCTATCTGGGGGCCTGATCTTGGGGATATCGTTTCTGTTAACGGGGATAGTAAACTGCCGATGCAGAGTGTTTTTAAACTACACCTTGCAGTGACAGTTTTGGCTTTCATAGACGAAGGGAAATTTGGCTTGGACGACAAGATGGAAATTACGAAAGCCCACCTAGATAACAATTTGTGGAGCCCTATCCGTAAAAAATTCCCAGATGGTGTGACTTTGAGTTTGGGAGAAATTTTAAAGTATACGGTAGCCCAAAGTGACAATGTTGGATGCGATGTATTATTCGACTTGATTGGCGGTCCTTCTGTGGTTGAGGAATATATACACGACTCGGGAATTGATGACTGTAGCATCGTGCACAATGAGACAACCATGCAAAAGGTTTGGAAACGCCAATACGACAATTGGACGACAGCGAATGCAGCAAACCTGGTCCTGAAAACGTTTTTTGAAAACAAGAAGAAGGCACTTTCCGAAGAGAGCCATCGTTTTCTGTGGGAAACGATGAAAGACACTAAGACAGGAAAAGACCTTATTAAACGATTTTTGCCGAAGGGCACAATAGTCGCCCATAAAACTGGATATTCGGGGATAAACGACGACGGTATAACCGGGGCTCGAAACAACATCGGAATCGTATTTTTGCCGAATGGAGACCATTTTTACTTGAGCATACTTGTTAGCGATTCCTCAGAGGAGAATGAAGCGAATAAACGCATAATCGCTGATATCTCAAAACTTGCTTGGGACTATTTCAGCAATAAATGATACCTCCACTTAGAAGCTGAAGTTCATTCATCGACTTATTGAAGAAGAACTCTGACCGAGACTGCCATGAGCCAAAGTCTTCAACCTTACTTTAGTTGTTCCAATTTAAAGGCCTTTTCTGTCTAAGCTCAAGCGCCCCGGGCCAATGAAGGCCAGTCCTAGGAAAGCAAGGCCAAGTTGAGCTCCGAAGATAGCATGAAGCAATGTATCCCCATTTTGGAACATATTGGCAATGGCGAACGCAATTACAATTGATACTAAAAGTGCCGAAGCGCGGGTGTAAAATCCGATGATCACAGCGGCTCCTCCCAATACTTGAATTAGAGCAGAGCAAATCCCTAGTGCTAGATAAACATTCGGATCAAGTTCAACTATATTCAAAGCATTGATGCCTCGACCTGTTTGCTTCCAAACATCAGACCCGCCGATCAAGGAAGGGTATCCGTGAAAAGCAATAGTTCCTCCTAAGCCGAAGCGAAGTAGAAAAAGTCCTATGAAATCTAATTTCCCGAGAAAGTTTAAGTTGGGTTTCATTGCCGAAAGGCTGATCCTAATTTAATGATTCAGCTTCAGCTAACCTTAGACATACAAGAAGTCCAATCTTTTGATTAGATTATAGAGAGTGGATACTTGATCGTGAGATCTAGTTATTTTTTTTCGAAAGCCTTTAATTGTTCGATTTGGCGGGGACTAAGGTATTCGAGAGCAGTATTCAAATCATTGTACTTTAAAGCGGCATTTACTTTCACTGCTTGGGTTTCGGATAAGTCTAACTGCTTGAGCGCAGTTCGCTTAATCATAAATTTTTGATCTGGCTCCTTGGCGGGACGGTATTTTTTGTCGGAGTAAAGTGCAGTAGGGTGGTGACTGATTTTCTCGGCTTCCTTTTTCGTATTAGCATCGGGAGAATAGATCTTGTTGGCACACTTAAATTGTTCGGCGCTCGCGACGAGTGTGTCCCAATTTATTTGCTCAGGATCGTAGCGGAGTTTTACGACTTCTCTGCCTTCCATCCAACCTGACTCGGTTGAAACCACCCCTTGAAGGCTTCCTAACTTTGCTTCTCCCTCCCAAAAACAGTACATAGCGAATGCTGCGGTTTTTAGATTGTCATCTACTTCGTGGATGGCGAGCGTGCTTAGGTATTTGGGTACGGGCCGGTGGTAGGCTTTCAGCACGCTTACCATCCGCTTAGCGGTTTCGGCTACTGTCCAGATTTGGTCTTCTCGAGGTATGATGTCTTTACCGTCTTTATCTAGATAGCGGACTACTTGGAAGTTCCAAGAGGGCTCTTTGTATTGGTCTAAAACTTTCCGGTCTTCTCCTTCACGATTATTAAAAACAGCGACAGGGATGAAGAGTTCTTCGATCGCTTCAACAATAAGGGAATGACTAAGTACTTCTTTGCCGTATTGTTGGCAGCCGAGACAACCGGGGACCTCTTGGAACAAAACGAACAATGGCTTTCCAGATTGCGAAGAGATTTTCTTCGCTTGGTCGAAGTTGCGGTACCATTCGACATCCCCGAGCTCGATGTGTTTGCCTTTAGTCGTTTCGCCGTTGAGAGCATTTAAGGAATCCGAGTTCCCTAGAAGGAATATGGAAAAAACGAAATAACTAAAGCTGGGAAACGTTTTCCGCGTAAATGTGGAGAACCAGTTTAAACGCATTTGCATGATTAATGGGAGGAGCAGATGCGTTTTTTATTCCGAAATTTCTCTTACTCTTTGTCTCCAAGGTTCTTTTTCAGAAAGTCTCCCAAAACACTTTTGGCCGTATCTTCAACAGATTGCTTTTCGTCTGTTTCCTTTTCTGTTTCTTTTTTGATGAAACTGCCAAGAATATTCTTTGCGGTATCTTGGATTGATTCGCCTTCCGCACCTTCCGGTATATCTATGCCGTATTTCTCAGAGGCTTGGCGTAGTAATTCATTCTTTCCGGCTTTAGCGAGTATCTTCTGGAAGGCTTTGCTATCAAGTTTGATACGTGGGTTGTCAATTGGCCCGCGGAAGTGAAGAGGGATATCTATATTGTCAGCAGGAACTGAAGAGCCCCCGATTGAAATCGAACTCCCAAGGAGATTTGCGTTGAGCGTTAGGTCAGAATTGATCGAGCTCAAGTTTCCAGATACGTCTATGTTCATAGTACCCCCGGATAAGAGGGATTCTCCATCTGTTTTGATTTCCGAGGCTACTTCGTCGACTGCTAAATTTTTGATGCTTAAATTGAGCAAATTTTCACTACGACCAGCGGTGGCGCCCAACGCAATGTCTGCCGCAAAACTGCCATCTGATGCAGTGATCTGAATACGCGGATCGGTCTCGACCAAAGAAGGATGGGAGGATAGGTCACTGGCTATAAAATCTACCGTGGCTCCTTCAAAGTAATGTGTGTTGATTTGCTTTGCGACGATATTGCGTATCCATACGGTGGGTGCTCCTTCTATCGAATCGTCTTTCGCTACAAATGCGTATCCCAAGGCCTCGATTCGACTTTGCAGGGTTTCTTCCAGACTTAGCTTTTTGTCTTCCGTTTCCGCACCTTTGTCACCCATAGAAGTGAGCCAGCGTTTAACTTGGCCGAGTCTTTCTTTCCAGATCTTGGCGTCATCCAAGAGCTCGTCGATAGATTCGTATTCAGGCAATTCGACTAGGGGATCTTTGTCTTTGCCCTTTTCTGCTGATTTGTCGACTAACTTTCCGGCAGTTTCTCGTTTTGTTCCCGTTAATGAATTTTCGAATACGAGAGAGTCGACAGAAAAACGTTTTCTTAGAATATCAGCAGCACTGATGTCAGCTACTACTCTATTGGATGAGAATAGATTGGTTTCTAAGTTTTCCGGATCAGCCATGGCAAAGCCATTTAGTTCCAAGCGACCTTCTTTCAAATTGAGATCAACCGACTCTAGGTCGACTGTAGCTCCATTGGCTCTTTCTAAGTTGTCTTTGATCAAAGCAGCGACGACAGGGTTACTTAGGCGGGTTATGAATAAATAGATAACAACTATAAATGCGACGCACAAAGCTGCTCCCCAAATACGAATGGGATTGCCCCAGCGTTTGGCGAGCAAGTCGTCGTAGCTCGTTTTTTTTCCCTTCCCTGAGCCTAAGAAAATGAAGGTTAAAACTTTTGCCCAACCCTTCTTCTTGTATTCGTTGAGCTTGGTTGGCTGCCCCTCTAGGGACTTCATTTTTAGGCGATACTTCCGGATTGATTTACTGGCTAAAAACGCGGCAAAAAAACCGACGATCACGCCGATAAGTTGGCCACCGACAACAGAGTAATACTCCAAGCCAAAGTAAGCGAAAATAGGGGCGTTTGCTAGAGATTTGAATATGGCTTCGGTTGGACCTTCGAGAAGGATTTTTCCAAGATAAAAACTCATCGGCATTGCCACGATTGAAACGGCTTTGGCCAAGAGACCAACAATCCCTGCAAAGTACAAATTCGCATTTAGAAAAAGAAGGAATAAGAGCCAAAAGACGGATAAGCCAGGAGCGAGGTGGTACTCTGGGATGAGCCCGATAGCAGCCCCCAAGAAGCTAGCCGAATAAAGTTGAAATGGGGTGGTTTTCCCTCGGATGAGCGATCCAATGCTACGTGTGAATATCATTTTGGGAGTAGGGTTGAATTTCTGAAATTTATCTACGTTTCACAAGAGGCCTTCATTGACACTTTTCTTAATCAAGTGTTCGGCATAGCCCCACAAATCTTCACTGCCATGTTGAATAGAACCATTAATTCTACGGATATCCGATTCTGCGACTCCGTGTTCCTTCCAGGTTTTTCCTTTGGCTAAGTAATTGAGCAACATCGGGTGGAGGCGATCGATCGATTTGGCGAAAGCAGCTTCCTTTGATTGAGCTGCTTCGAATTCATCCCAAATTTGACGATATTCATGGGCTTGGTCTTCGGGTAAAATAGAGAATAATCGATCCGCTGCTTTCTGCTCCCGCTGAGCTTGGCTTTGCTTTGCGGCTTCGTCGTAAATGTAAGTGTCGCCAGCGTCTATTTCCACGATATCGTGAATAATTACCATCTTCAGAATTTTGAGAACGTTTAGATCTGGCTCATTAGCATATTCTGCCAGGATGATGGTCATAAGACAGAGATGCCAGGAATGTTCTGCATCGTTTTCTCGGCGTGATTGATCGCTGATAAATGACCGTCGAAAAACGTTTTTCAGCTTATCGGCTTCAATAATGAAATCCATCTGCCGCATCAAGCGGGGGCTAAGTTCTGTCATTGAGTTAAAGACTGGCTACGTTGCGAAACGGGGACAAGCGTTATCCGGAACGTTGCTAGCGACTCATCATTTTTCTAAAGCGGACAGTACTTTAAGGGGTAGATTCGATTTATCGTTCTTATAAAGAATTTGGATACCAACGCTTTGATTACTAGATTGTTTTTGCACCGGAATTGTCAAAATGGGACATCGGGCGAGGCTGCCGGGAGCAGTAAGCTCGAGGAGTTCGGATCGGTAAGCATCGCTATGCTCTTGAACTGAAATTGCCGGAGTGTTGGTCGCTGGCAATGCTACGTAATCGTAATTTTGCCATGCGCGATCGAAGAAATCATTGATCGCCTTTTCACAAGCAAATCCTGACTCTATGTCTCCGTTACTCCAGTTTCTTGCTCGTGCAATTCTTTGCCAAACTCCGGGGTCGTATTCTGCTTGGCGCTCGTCAAGCCACGGTTCGTGCACGGCTAAAGCTTCGGTGCTTTGCAGGACGCTATAATTCTTTGCGACCTGCTGAGTTGCTCTCGTGTATGCTGAGGATGCGTGGGCGTCTTTGTGAGCCCCAATTTTTTCTAAGATCGACTTGGCTGGGCTTGCGAGTCCGCATTTTTTCCAAAGAGACTCGTCGACTAGGTCGAGCCCATTGAGTCCGCGAGGACGTTTTAGATCAGGAATGCGTAGCATTTGCTGAAGCGTTTCGGACATCTCACTCGCGCTGCCACAAAACCATCCAGCAGTATCAAATGTACGTGCCAACGGAAAACAGCCTTTTCTAATCCATTCATTTGGGGAGAGGCGAATACCATAAAGACCGCACCACGCTGCTGGGACTCGAATTGAGCCGCCTGTATCGGTGCCGAAGGCGATGGGCACGATTCCCTTTGCGACCGCCCAAGCAGAACCACTGCTGGATCCTCCGCTGAGTTTTCCGCGTAAACGAGGGTGGGGACAGTTACCAAAATGTGGGTTTTCTCCGGAAAGCCCGTAAGCGAATTCGTTGAGATGAGTTTTCCCGACAAAAACTCCACCCAATTGCCTGAAACTTTTGGAGAGGGCTGACTCTTTCTCGGCAACGCCTCTCATTTCTTCTAGAAACGTAGAAGAGGCGGTAGTGGGCAGTCCGGGGTAATCAAATAAATCCTTCAGCAAAAAAGGTACGCCAGCCAATGGAAGAGAACTATTGGAACTCGCAGAAAGCTTAAACGCTTTTTCGATAATCTCTAGGGGAACAATGTGGCTGAAAACAGCACGCCGGGTCTTTTGTGGAATCGACTCTAGGGAATTGTAAAACTCTTTGGCTGCGAGTTCTGGAATTTTGGTAACGAGAGTCTTCCATTCCTTGATCGTCTTCATAGCGGGGCGGGTAAGCAAAATTGAGACCGATATTGTCTTTTTATAGAAAGTAGGCCGAATTCTTGCCAGCCAAGTTTTAGATTGTGAAAATTGAAGCTAAAATCAGACGCTGAATAGTGTAAGTCATTGGTATTGATCAGCCGAACGAAATTATCCACCCATCTATTTTATGAGGGAATTTCAGAGTGTAAATGGGGTACTTGTCTTGTTAATTGGAGAAATGCGTGCTCTTTGCAAGAGTGTAGATTGGTGAATCGTTTATTTACAAGCTTCGCTTATATTTGATTAAGCCGTTGCTTTGAGAGTGAACCGAAATTGTCACTGGACTGTAGATACGTACTCGTTTTCGAGATATTTAAGGCGACCAGGTTTAAAGAAGGAAAATTTGAAGATCCTCTTGCGAGTGGTTAGATTTTAGTCAGTGATATTAAGCTAGATGGCGATCACAGTAGTCGGAAGTTACAATACGGACATTGTTATGCAAGTAGCTGATTTTCCACAGGGAGGAGAAACGGTGAGAGCGACGGCGAACTATCATCTCATGGATGGTGGAAAAGGCGCAAATCAAGCGGTAGCAGCATCGCGGCTTGGGCAGCGGGTAAACTTTATCGGCCGTATCGGCGAAGACGTTTTTGGGGCGAGGGCTCGGAAAAGCCTAAAAACTGAAGGCTTAGATTCTGACTGTTTGATTATAGATGAAAAATCTCCGACCGGCATGGCTCAAATAATGGTTAACCAACTTGGAGAAAATATAATATCGGTTGCACAGGGGGCAAATGGGAACCTCTGCATCGAAGATTTGGAGCGGTTTGCCTCTTTGGTCGACGAGAGCGATGTGTTTTTAGCACAGCTCGAAGTGCCATGGAAGACTGTAGCTTGGGGCTTAGAGCGATGTAAAGCTGCGGGTGGAACGACTATCTTGAACCCTGCTCCAGCTATGCCCTTAAGCGATCGAGCCTTGTCGCTCGTCGATGTGATTACGCCTAACGAGACGGAAGCTCAAATATTAACTGGCATTGAAATTCAGAACGAATTTGACGCTCATCAAGCTGCGACTGAATTGCGTTCACGCGGAGTTTCTACGGTATTTATAACAATGGGAGGTAAAGGTTGCTACTTGCTTTGCGATGATTACGAAGGATTGATTTCGCCCTGTAAGGCTTTGGTCGTCGATACGACCGCGGCTGGAGATACTTTTAATGGAGCATTGGCTGTCTCGATAATGGAAGGAAAACCCATGCGTGAAGCTGCGCGATTTGCGAATGCAGCAGCAGCTTTATCAGTGGAAAAACTCGGGGCACAAGCTTCGATGCCTTACAGAAAAGATGTAGATCAGACAGTTGTACGAAAGCGAATTTAGAAAGATGATGCTTGATCCGAGAGCCTTTCATCTAGATCTATGTGGTCTTTAAGCGACATAGCATGGCTAGAAATTTTGATTTCGGAACAATTTTAGATGGGAATATAGACGAGCTTGAAGCTCGTTATGAGCGGTTCAACTCCCTTGCAATCGATCAGGATTGGTCGGACCAAGAACCGGGCGATCGTATCGTGAAAGCGCGAACCATTGCTAAGCCTGTTAGCGTGTCCGCTCCCGGTACATTCTCCAAAAAGGAAATTCGCACCTTAAACCTCGAACCAAGCGATAAGCCAGGCTGGTGGTTCGATCGAACAGATTTACCCGACTCTCAACCGATCAAGTGTTCTGCTAGAAATGTTTGGACGACGGGGGAGATGGTGAGCAATATTGTTCTCCGTTCAGGGTCCAGCCACAACTATGCTCGTTTGGTAGAGCATATTATCGCTCTTAAAGCCGGCATGGATGTCGATGATTTGGTGATCAAAATGAACTCCGGCGACCCACCGTTATTCGAAGAAGGCAGCAAGGAGCTGGTCGAAGCGCTGCATTCTGCCGGGCGGGTGGAGAAGGAGCGTGAAATCAAATATTTCACGGTTAAAGAGACAGTTTCCTTGGTAACGCCAAGTGGTGGTTTCACAACAATAGAACCTGCGAAAGACGGCGACCTCTCTCTGCGTATCGATTGTGCCCGCGACTTCAGTAACGCAATTGGGCAACAAAGAATTAAATTTGTCCTCAATGAAGCTGCCTTTCAAAGAGGCTCGCTTGCTCGGACAAATACCACTTCGAAGCAAAAGCTTTTCATCCAAACTTTTGGCAAGCTATTCGCCGATACCCGAAATTTGGGTTACAATAGCAAAAATGTTCTCATCGCGGGTAATCGGAAATACAGCAACGAACCCAAGTTGATACATGAAGGCAAATCGCTCGAAGCAGCTTGGCATAGAGCTATTTTGGATTTACTCGCTGCATTGGCCTTGGTCGAGGAGGGGAGAATCGTAGGAACGATTACTGATTACAAAGGTGGCCACTATCCAGATGTTGAATTGGTGAAACTTCTCTACGCAAACGACCTCCTTGTGGAAGTTTAAGGCACTTCGCTGGTTCCCGAAAAATCCAGGTACGCAGTTAACTGAAGCCCGAGCCTGTAAGAATTTTTGTGTAACTGGCGTCTGATGTGCTTTAAAAAAGAAAGCATATCATATGAAAGAAAAGATTAGAGAAGAGCTTCTGG
>JAKYXN010000010.1 GCA_022538095.1 Puniceicoccaceae bacterium K14
GACTGGATCGGATACGCTTGTGAAACTTGGCTTTCGATAATTTACCGCTTCATTCGAAATGGCCTAATAGCCGGCGACTATCTTCAGGTTGATGAAACACCGATCCGCTATCTGGATGCGGATCGCAAAGGCAAGAGCCACAAAGGTTACTATTGGGTTTTCGGACGTCCGCAAGGAGACGTGTGCTTCGACTGGCGTCTTGGTCGCGGCAAGGCCGGCGCCGAAGCCATTCTTTCCGACTTCGAAGGCATCGTTCAAAGCGATGGCTACTCGGTCTACGATTCGGCATGCCAAGGCAAGCCGATCGTGCAGCTCGGCTGCTGGGCGCACGCTCGGCGCAAGTTCTACGACGCCTATAAAAACGGCGAGTTGGAAGCAGCCCGCTATCTGCTGCCGATAAAGGAACTCTACCAGATCGAACGCGACGCCTATCTGGCAAAGAGCACTATGTCCTCGGCAGTCCACTACGCGCTGAATCAATGGGAGAAGCTGATCGCCTTCGTCGATCACGGCCAAGCTCGAATCGATAACAATCTCACCGAGCAATCCATACGCCCCTGCAAACTAGGAGCGAAGAACTGGCTATTCGTAGGCGACCCCAAGGCAGGCAACCGCAGCGCAATTATCTACACGCTGCTGGAATGCTGTCGTCGCCACGGAGTTGAACCTATGGCATATCTCAGCGACGTGTTGAGAAAACTGCCAAAAATTACAAACTTCGAAGCGGAACGCCTGACTCCGAAAAACTGGAAACAAGCCAAAGTCAATACGCCTTAGGACGGACGCTTACACTGTTTCGCTGAGGCTCAATTGTCGTCTCAAGCTCCTCACGCCTTCGCATTGAAGCTATGGCGGGCATGCGGTACCGGTGGCCCTCCAGTATGTGAAATCTGCTTATTGGCATGATGTTTCGCTCTTTGGAGCTCAAGTGTTGGAGGTTCTTGAGAACCTCCTCGGTACACTTTGCGAAGCTGTCCTACTGACAACTCTCGCACACCTCAGGCTCATTACCACCTTTGGCGACAATACCTCTTAATTCCTTCTTAGCTCCGACGGTGGCCTTTTCAATGTTGGAGGCGCCCAATGTGCGTAAGTAGTAGGTTGTCTTGAGGCCGTGGCGCCAAGCGGCTCGGTACATGTGGGACAGGGTCTTCATGTCTGGGCTGGCTAGGAAGAGATTCACGGACTGTGATTGGTCGATCCACTTTTGGCGTCTTGCGGCGGCTAATACGAGCCAACTGTAGTCGATTGCGAAGGACGTCTTGTACTTGAGCTTGAGGTCTTCTGGGATGGCGTCGATTTCGTCGAGCTCCCCATCAAAATACTTCAGGTTGTCGAGCATTTCCTGGCCCCAGAGTCCGCGTTCCTTGAGATCGCGTACTAGGTGCTGGTTGAGGATGATGAACTCGCCGGAGAGGTTACTCTTTACGAAGAGGTTCTTGTAGGCGGGCTCGATACATGGCGTGGTGCCGGTAATGTTGGAAATAGTAGCTGTCGGAGCAATGGCCATTACGTTGGAATTCCGCATTCCGTGCTTGGCGATCTTTTCGCGCACTGGAGTCCAGTCCATCTTGCCGCCGCGTGGTACGTCGATCTCTACGCCGCGTTCTTTCTCGAGAAGGTCGATGGTGTCTTGCGGGAGGAGGCCGCGATCCCATTTGGAGCCTTTGTAGGAGCCGTAGGCTCCGCGTTCGGCTGCGAGGTCAGATGAGGCTTCGATTGCGTAGTAGGCGATGGCTTCCATGGCCTCGTCGTTGAATTCGACGGCTTCTTGGGAAGCGAAGGCGATGTTCTTCATGTAGAGCGCGTTTTGCAGTCCCATGACGCCGAGTCCGATTGGGCGGTGGCGGCGGTTGGAGCGCTCTGCGGCTTCTGTTGGGTAGAAGTTGATATCGATTACGTTGTCGAGAGCGCGGATGGCGGTTTGAACCGTTTCGCGGAGTTTCTTGTGATCGATGTTGCCGTCTTTGTCGATGTGTTGGTCGAGGACGATGGAACCGAGGTTACACACAGCGGTTTCGTCGTTGCTGGTGTTGAGGGTGATCTCGGTGCAAAGGTTGGAGGAGTGGATAACGCCTTCGTGGTCTTGTGGCGAGCGCACGTTACAGGGGTCTTTGAAGGTGATCCATGGGTGACCGGTTTCGAAGATCATGCGTAGCATGTTTTTCCATACTTCGATAGCGGGGACTTCCTTGCCGAAGATTTCGCCTTTCTTGGCTTTTTCTTCGTAGGCGGTGTACTTCTTTTCGAAGTCGGCACCGTAAGAGTCATGCAGATCGGATACTTCGGAGGAGCGGAAGAAGGTCCAGGTCTGGCGTTCTTCCATGCGTTTCATGAAGAGGTCAGGCACCCAGTTGGCCGTATTCATATCGTGACAGCGACGACGGTCGTCTCCGGTGTTTTTGCGGAGTTCGAGGAAATCGTAGAGGTCGTTGTGCCAGGTTTCCAAGTATGCGCAACCGGATCCACGGCGCTTGCCGCCTTGGTTGACCGCTATGAGAAGGTCGTTGTGTAGCTTGAGGAAGGGAACGATGCCTTGGGATTCGCCGTTGGTGCCGGCGATGTGGCTTCCAGTGCCGCGAACGGCTGTCCAGCTACCGCCGAGTCCGCCTGCCCACTTAGAGAGGTAGGCGTTGTCTGCGATTCCGCGTTGCATGATGCCTTCGATGGAATCGTCTACGTAGTAGAGATAGCAGGACGAGAGCTGTGAGTGAAGTGTGCCGGAGTTGAAAAGGGTGGGTGTGGAGGAGCAGAAGCGACGGCTTTTGTAGAGTTTGTAGAGTGCCTTGGCTTTGAGTTCCTTTTCTTCTTCTTTTTTGAAGAGTCCCATGGAGACGCGCATCCAGAAGAATTGGGGCGTTTCGATACGGCGGGCTTTGTCGAGTCCTTGCGTCTTGTCGACGATGAGGTAGCGATCGTAAAGTGTTTGTACGCCGAGGTAGTCGAGCTCGAGGTCGGCAGTTGGGTCGAGATCTTTGGCGAGCTTGGTGATATCGTATTCTTTGAGCTCGGGTGAGAGGCGCCCGATCATGATGCCGTGGCGGATGTACTTCTTAAAGGTTTTTTGGTGAGCGGCTTTGAGCTTGCGGATACCGTCTTTGACGATGTCCCACTCGAGTACTTCTTCGTAGATGTAGGAGAGTTGGATACGTGCGGCGAATCTCGCGAAGTCGGCATCGCGTTCGATCAGTGTACGGGCGTTTAGAGTGATTGTCTTTTGCAGGCCGTCGCGGGTGATCTCGTCGAAGATGGAGCGACGGAGTTCGGATTCGATTTCTTCAACATCTAGGTTGAGGTCGAGTCCGATCATGGCAAATTCGATACGTTTTTTGAGGTCGAGTCCGTCCCAGAAGAAAGTGGAGCCGTCGTCGTCTTTGACGACAATCATAGAGTTTTGGTCTGGGTTCTCCATTTGCTGGAGAGCTTCTTCTTCGCGGCGTGTACGGCGATCTGCGCGGTAAAGGATGTAGTGCTCGGCTACCTTGAAGTGGCCTTGGCGCATGAGTTCTTCTTGAACCATGTCTTGCACGTCTTCGATTTGCACGAAGGCTTGGCCGGAGGATTCGAGGCGTTCTGTGATAGCGCGAGCAACGAGACCGGCGGGCTCGGAGTTCATCTCGAGGGTGAGGAAGGCACGGCGGACAGCGATCTCGATCTTTTGTTCCTTCCAAGGCACGACTTGACCATTGCGGCGGATGAGACGGAGTGTCTTGAGGCCGAGGCTTTGGTCTGCTGCGAGTTTGCGTTGGCGGTTCATGAGCATGCTCTTGGCTACGTCGTAAGCGTCGTTGTCTACGAGTGTGCGCTCTATTACTTCATACACATCATCGAGGCCAAAGCGAGTCTCGCGTGTGGCGGCGGACTTATCTAGGAGCGTGTCGAGAACTTGGCGGGAGACTTCGCGTACCCAGCTGCGGTTCTTGTCTGTATAAATGTCTTTTTCGTTCTTGGATAGTAGAACGTTGGTGAAAGCGTTTCCGATTGTGTTGCTAACTTCGCTGAGGTCGAAGGTGGCTTCGCCTTCGTGGGTAACGACGTGGATTGTTGGGCGATCGGTTTCTGTTTCTTCGAGACCGTTTTTCCAGTCGTACTCGGCTCGCTGGTCACGGGAGCCGGTGAGGATTTTTTTGAGTGCGAGGTCTTCTTCTAGATTTGGATTGATCATGGACGCGTGGCTTAAAGTAGTGATTGGTGAGTGGTAAGTCGTGAGTTGTTCGAATTGGGGTAACGCGGTCGGGTGACCGCGGAAGGAGGAAGTTGGTAGTGATTTGCGAGGAGTGAGTGGTGAGGTGTTGATTCACTCCTCATCACTTACTGTTCACTACTTCTTACAAGTCGTCGTCGGATTCGATTTCGAGCGAAGAGGCCTTTTGGTATTCTGTTACTCGGCCTTCGAAGAAGTTTTGTTCTTTCTTGATGTCCATCATCTCGGCTAGCCATGGGAGTGGGTTTTGGGCGTTTTGCACGAGGGGTTCGAGGCCTACGCCTTCGAGGCGGCGGCTTGCGATGTAGTCGATGTAGTCAAGAAATTCTGTTTTGGAGAGGCCGATGGAATCGACTGGCAGGCAGTCGCTGATGAATTCTTTTTCGAGCTCGATGGCTTCGGCCATGGTTGACCGTAGGTCTTCTTTGAATTCGCTGGTCCAGACGTCTGGGTTCTCTTCGATAAGGTCCATGAAGAGGTTGCGTAGGAGTTCGATGTGGTTGGACTCGTCGCGTAGCGTGTAGCGGAACATTTCTCCGATACCGCGGAATTTGTTTTGGCGGTAGAGGGAGAGGATCATGCCGAACATGCCGTAAAATTGGGTGCCTTCCATGCACTGGCCGAAGAGGAAAACGTTCTTGGCGAACTTTTGCTTGTTTTCGGTGATAGTGAGGTCGACGTCATTGCGTAAAGCGTATGAATGACGGGTGACGAATTCGTTTTTCTTAACGATTGTCGGGATGTCCTCGAACATGGCCTCGCACTCGTGTGGGTTGATACCCAGGGAGGAGATCATGTAGAGGAGGGAGTCGGCGTGTACGTTTTCTTCGTGTGCGTGGCGGCCGAGTACGAGCTTGAGCTCGGGAGCGGTCACTTTCTCGCGGATGACGTGTAGGATGTTGTCGCCTACGATACCTTCTGCGGCGGAGAAGTAGCCTACGCCCATCATAATAATCCAGCGTTCGATATCGGAAACTTGGCCTTCGTCTTTCCACTGCTCGATGTCGCGATTCATGATGACATCTTCCGGTTCCCAGTGGTTTGCCTTCATTGTCTTATAGATTTCGTAGGCCCAATTGTATTTTAAAGGAAGCAGGTTAAACGTCATCGATTCACGCCCGTTGATGATGCGTTTTTCTTGGAATGCCTGTTCCGCCTTTTTTTGGTCTAGGACGAAGGTTTTGTTACCGACTGTGAAGGACTTTTGCATGGATGATTATTGAGAATTTTGCTGTGAGATGGTTGTGGGAAATCGAGTTGGATTGTTTCAGTAGGGGAGCGAAAGGAACACAAGCGGAGATACTTGCCAATTTTAAGTTATTTTTAGTTATGCACTCTTTGCTAACCACTATATCCTGTGGTTTTCCTCGATACCGGTACAAGATATTGTGAGCGTTTGGGCCGCGTCAATTTATTTGTCGTAAAAAAAGTCCTAATAAATTTCACGAAAATTGTGACAAAATTAGCTTGATTGAAGCTAAAAAACTAATGATCAGGCGCTTATTGAAGGTGCCATTTGTGTAGCAAAAAAATGAGCATTTTAGTTGCTCAAATTTACTCGGTCGTCAGCTCGATTTCTAGTGGCTCTTCGGGGGTAGTTTCACTGCTTGATTGGTTGAAAATACTGATGTTGGGATCATGGAGTTCTCCGGAAAGTTTTACTTCCATAAAACGGGATACCGGATTGAGAGCGACACCGAGTAAAAATGTGATCGGCATCTTGCTTTTGCGGAAAGGGAAGAGCTTGGCTTTGACGTCGAGATCGTCTGCTTCCATGTCGTAACGGCCTGAGCTTTCAATCACGGCAACTGGCCCGGACACGCGCGGGTTGGGAAATTCAATAAATTTTTTGTTGGCCACGAAGTCTCCGGATGCTTCGGAGAATTTAAGGGTGGAGAAGCGGAGTGGGGTTGCTTGCAATGCTTTGGAGAGCAGGCCGAACATCTGGACTTTTGCGAGGTTGGCTTCGGTGATTGCGAAGTCGCCTGTTCCGGTGTAGGAGAAGGCGTCGCCGATTAAGCCTTGTCCTGTGAAAGTGGCGTTGAGAATGCCTTCGTATTCGGCTAGGCTTTCAATGTCCAAGGGTTCTTCATCGGGGTCGATCTCTTCTGGGTCTTCGGAGGCTTCGAAGTAGTAGGCGGCTGACTGTAGGGACCCGCCGAAATTGGATTCTTTGAGTGCGGCATCGATGGTCATAATACCATCGGTAATTTCTGCATCCGCTTCTAGAATACCTCCTGCGATTCCGCCACGACCGTTTTTGATATCTATAATAGAGTTATCGACGTAGACATCTGCTTGTAAGCTCTCGAATGGAAAGTCGAATACGGTGATGGGGTGCGCGGTGTCTATGTTGACATCCACTTCGTAGTCGAATTCGTCGCGGAAGCGAATGGATCTGGCCTTGGCTTTTATTTTGCCTGGGGTGTCGTACGTGTAGGGTTCGAGGATGTCTCGAATTTCCTGACCGATTTCGGTGATGAGGCGATCGCCAATTTTGATATCGAAATCCGCTTCGGCGTCTGTCCAAAGGGCAGTCATCTTTTCGATGCCATCGCGTGGATCTCTGGCCATGGCGATTTGAGCTTCGCCACTACCAGTACCTTCTTTGCGTTGTAGCTCTATATTATAGAAGTCGAGATAGTAGAACCGGATGAAATAGTTGAGCCAAATGTCTTCCATCATTTGCTCGCGGATACCTACATTCTGGCCCGAAGCGAAGCCGGTGACCCGTACGGAGTCTGGTTGCTTGATGGTGGAGCGAGAATCGAGGAGCGAGTAGATACCAGAATCCGGAAACTGAAAATTGCTCCAAATCTCGGCCCACCAAGGAGGGAACCATCCGTTGATTAAGTTGGGGTCGAGAAAGCCTTCGATGAGAAAGCGTCGCTGGAGGCTTTCTTGGTTAAGCGAAATATCGATGGTTCCACTTTGAGCGCCGCTGCGTATCTGGATATTGTCTACGTTGATTTGAGGGCCGTCGATGCGAACAGAGCCAGTCGCACGATCGAAATTAGCTCCTAGAGAGGTGAGTTGCCCGGAAGAGAAGGAGGCGTTTACGGTGTCGTATTGCTTGAAGTTGGAAAAGGTAATGAGGGCGTCTAGATCGACGGAATCACCGAGATTAGCGAATGGGTTGAGGTCCTTATCTATTATGTTAGTGGCAACGGCTGTCGTATCCGGGTCGATTAGTGCGTCGAGTTTTACGGTTCCGCTTTGTTGTGCGAGATCGAGTTCTGTTTCTAGGGTCCAAACGCTATTGGAGACCGCTACATCACTAGAAATGGATACTGCTTTGTTTCCTGTTTTTTGGGCGATGGCAAATATGCTTGGAAGGGTGCCGTTGTTTTTTGTGAGCTGGTTAATCTGAAGAGCACTGCGGCTCGGTAGCCAATCTTTGACGGTTGGAAAATCATCCCATTGAGAGGCTACTTGAACGCTTTGAGCGAACAGTGATTGCGGTGCGAATAGTGAGTCTGCTTCTATATGAGCTTCCAGCTGCTGTCCGTAGGTGCCGCGTGCTTTGAGAATCGCTTGCGAAAGTTGAACAGTTTGCTTGAGATCGCTTTTTCCCAAAGTGCTTACGAGTTGAACTTCTTGTTCCCCTGATGCTGTTACGTTAAATTTAAGAGAGGCATTTGGGTTTTCGATACCTTCGATAAAGCTACGTTGCTCCCAGATCTTGGGGCCGACTTTGAGAATGGTTTGCGTAACGTTAAGGGGCTCTTTCTTTCCTTTGGGGGTAATGAAGTCTGTGTTGAATTCGCCAGATGCGCTGATGGTTGCGTTGGCGAAACGGAGCTTGGCATACTTGAGGTCGAAGCCGCGTGGGCTTTGCTCGATCTTGAAATCGAGGTCTTCGATCAAATTGACAGCAGTGCCTGAGGGAGAAATGACTGGCGGCAATTGAAAGATTCCGTTTGAGAGGGAGATACTCGCTACTTTTACTTGGCCGAAGAGGAGTAAGGGTGTGCGGACTTTTATCAGGATCAGGTCTGCGGAAGCTACTTGGCTGTTGAAATCGGTCGAAATGACACGGGGGGATTCAAGGATGATAGAGCCATCGAAGTAATAGCGTACGCTTTTCATGCGGATCGCAACTCCACGGGATTCGAGTTGAGATTCCAGCTGTCGTAAAACGAATTTTGGGACGGGTACCGTCTCATTGGTTGCGATGTAAAAGAGGCAAGCAACTGTGATTGCGAGAACAAGGACAAGTATGGTGGAGAGAAAATCGGTGACGGCTCCGCATGTGGCACAGGTTCCACGCCAAATCGATTTTTTGACGTTGTGCTGATTCTCTCCCATTTAAGCGCGCTTTTCGATCTTACAAAGTTCGAGTTATTCGGAGGTTAGGGGAAGGGCGCTTTCTGGCGTCTGTGGGGAGGGAGCAAATGGTTCGGTGGGTACTTCTCGTTTTACGCGTTCGAAGGCAATCTCCGTAAAGGCATCGACGAAACTTTGCTCAAAGCGGAAGGAGTATCCTTTTTGCTGAGACGCGCCTATGAGGAGAGGTCCACCTGTTAGTTCGGACACGAGTATTTGATAGTTGATCGCTTGTTCGGCTCCGGGAGCTGAGCTCACAACGTTGATGCTTAGTTCGTATGCCCATGGGCGTTCTTTGCCAGCAATGGTTACGTTTTCTGGTATGTTGTTGAATACAAATGCATCCGCTCGGAGGTCTCGTAGCTCGGCTTTTAAGTTTTCGATGTCTCTGTCTATCGGTTGGCCGGGTTGGGAATCGAATAGTACAGATTTGTCTGCGAGTTTGACGAGTTTTACGCTGGAAATGAATTCGTCGTTTTTGAGGTGAATGACCTGTCGGTCTTGGTAGCGCTTGGCATCGTTTGGCACTTGGCTGATGAGGTCGTCATAGATGAAGTAGACGAAATCTCTGTTTTTGAGCTTAATATAGCGTTCGAAAGGATTGTTTGGGTTCAGGTCACCGATTTGAATGTGTTCAGTGACTGGGATTGGTAGGACATTGTCCTGATCTTGGTAGCGGCGTGATGTTATGGAAATCGTAGTACGAGGGACTTCTAGGCCGTAACGTTCCAAATCCGGAGCAGAGGGAGCATCGTTGACGAATCCTGTATCTGGTACGGCTTGAAGGTTGTTTAGCCAAGTGAGAACTTCTTCGATGGTCTTTCGATCGCCTGCGACGGTCGCGATGCCGTTTTCTTGATCACGCATGAGGATTTCCCAATCATTATTTTCAAGGCGTTGTAGTGTGAGGGGTGGTTCGTCTGTCGTTTGAATAACCACTGAGCTAGCGGCATTGACGTCAACTGTTAGGATACGGCGATCGCGTAGCTTGGTTTGCGTGTTTAGTAGAACCTCTTCGAAATCTAGGTTCACTAGGAAAACGGTAGAACGGTCTTCCCGTTTGGCGTAGCGCAATCCCGTGTTGGGACCGTCCTGAATTTTTTGACCGATATCGATAACTTCGCGTTGCTTGCCAGTTTCGATTGCGATGCGAAAAGAGGGAGATTGGAGTCCGATGGCTCCTAAGTCTGTGTTTCCTTCTGAAATGGAAACAGCCTCCATACTTAGGATACGATTTAGGAGTGTGTTGACGCTGGGAGTATTGGCTCGTGTGCGAATGGGGGTTTCAAAGTCCCATCCTTTTTCTTGGCGGCTTAGACGGGTTCGTACGTTGCTCAGCTGATTGTTGTCGGTTTGATTCACTGTCAAGTTCCATGAATCGACTTCGAAAATCCCGGAAGTGAAAATACGGCTATCGCGTAATTGGTCGAAGCTTAAGCTTAGGCTGGCTAGCAGGCTTTGATCTACAACGTGAATAAATTGCCTGTCGGCGGATAATAAATACAAATGTCCGCCCACTTCTGTTGGGTTGCCAATACCTACGGTGTAGCGATTTTCTCCTTGTCCAAAGGTGAGCAATCGCTGTGGCGGAAGTAGGCCGTAGTCGGCAAGGGTGTTACCAGTTTGAATGATAGAGCCGACTTCGAAGCTGACTTTCTTGTCTAAGAATCTGAGTTCAGTTAGGATGTTTTCCACCGCGTATTCATTGGCAGGCCATAAAAACGGTTGGGTCATGTTCCATCGCTGTTCCGATTTTTCAATCGTGAGCGCGGTGTTGTTTGCAATGTTTGAGATACGAATGTAATCTACGTCCGATACGAGTTCGCCGAAAGCTGTTTGGCTTTCATCGTCGAAGATAATGTCTCCACCTTTGGGTTCGATGTAGAGAATGTAGGCCATGAGGCCCATGAGGATGACAAGGAGCGTAACAGTGAGTTTAAGCCTCATAGCGTTAGTATCTTCGAATTAAATAGATTGCGAGACCAAGAAGTCCGATGATGGCTGGAGGACCGAGCCAAATCAAATAGCGCGATACTTGAAGCTCTTTGATGCTGAGCTCGAGCTTGACCTTACTGATTTCGCGGGGGGGTATGTTCAAGCGGGTGTTGCGGTCGAGGGCGAAGTTGATCGCGTTTTTGATTAGGAAAAAGTTTCCGGCCGATTCTATTCGGTTGTTGGATACAAAGGAGGAACTACCAAAAACGATGATTTTGCCTCCAGGAATATTGATACCGAGAGAGGAGTCCACCTTGCGCTCAGAAAGAACACCGACCTTGACGGGGCCTGGGATATCGCGCTCTCGATTGAATTCGGCAGTTTCGAGTGCGTTGTAGTTTTTCTCTCCCCAGCTTGCGGTTTGGGAGGATGCAATGAGCTCGGTTACTTTTAGGGATTCATCGGTCGGGCGACCGGGATCTTCTCGTATTGAGCGGGCTTGGTCGGTGATTAAGTAGAGATTGTTGTTGAGTAGCTCTTGAGTGATGGGATGGGGAGCGAATCGTTTGAGCATAATGTCGCCTCCGGAAATTAGGTGACGGTGGTCGCGTTCGACGACGATTACGTCATCAGCGAGAATTCCCCAGTCAAAGAAGAGGTCATCCAGGCCGTGCTCCTGACCTGGTTCGAGGAGGATGATTACCCGTCCGGATCTGCGTTTCAGGTAGTTTCTTATGTGTTCCTGTTCTTGTGGAAGGAAACTGGTTACAGGTCCGGCGATGATGAGGAGAGAGGCGTCTTCGTTTATCTGTTCGATTGAAGACAGATCAATTTCCCGAGAGACGATATTGCGACTTTTCAGTTCATCTGCGAGGCGTGACGCGCCGTAATGAGGGTCGACGCTTTTGAGGTTTTTCTCCCCATGTCCGACGGTGAAGTAAACGATTGGCTGGGATTCGTCGGATAGTTCGAGTACAGAACGAGTGAATACGTTTTCCCCAAGAAATTGTCGCACTTCGTTGTTTTGCATCAAGTACAAATCTTGGATTTGCACTTCGATGCTGCGTGTTTCACTTTTGAAAACGATTACGTTGGGGTTTTCGATTTCCAGCTCTCGTGAACGTCTCGTTTGTTGATAGACATTGAGGTATTCGACACTGATACGGTTATCACCATTGTCGCGGGTGGCGTATTCGTATTCTTGGAGGAGGCCTTTTACGTCGTTGAGAATTTGTTGGATGCCCTGGTCTTTGCTTTGCTCGGATAAGGTGACGATTACGTTGATTGGGATGTTAAGCTGCTGGAGGTAGGCGTTTGTTTCCGCAGAGAGCGTATAGGTCCTATTTTCTGTAAGGTCGATGCGGTTATAATTCCGCATCCCTATGTAATTGATACAGGCGAGTATCACGAAGACGAGCGCGACTTGAGCAATTGCGTGAATGCGCTCCATGAATCGATTGGATTGAAACGAATCAAACATAGCTACTCGCTTACGCGCCTCCCTCTCTGTATTCTAGGATTAAAATACTTAGAAAAAGAGCTGTGAGGGCACAGCTGATGTAGAGGACGATTGCACGGGTATCGATAACCCCTGAGGAGAAATCGTTCATGTGTTCCAGTGAATTGGTATGCCGAGAAAGATCCTCGAGCCACTGCGGGCGTGGCTCCATGACGATGATCAATTCTTCGAGCGAGCTGCCGCCTACTATGAAACCGAACACGAGAGTGAAGCTGACTATACCGGCGATCAGCTGGCTACTTGTAAGTGAGCTGGCGAAAATTCCGAGGCTCAAAAAGAGCATCCCGCTAATAGCTATGTAGATGTATCCACCGAAAATAGGATAAGGGTCGATGGTACTGCCTTCTTGAGCGTAGGCGAAAAAGAGAATGTGGAAGCAGGCAGTAAAAAACCAAAGGGTGATATAGTAAAGATAGGCAGCACTGAATTTTGCTAGGATAACCTCGGTAACAGTCACTGGGGTTGTCATTAGGTTCTCGATAGTGCCCGAATTTCGCTCGTCTGCGATGCTTCGCATGGTGAGTAGGGGGACCATGAAGAAGACTGGTATGAAAAAGGATTTGAAGAAAGTGAGTGACGGGCTCTCGTCCTGCGGGTTGCTGGTATATAAATCCAGTATCCATTGAAACATGAATCCCATGATCAAGAGAAATAAGAAGGCTGCAATGTAGGTGCTTGGGCTAATGAATAGCTTCCAGAGCTCGTGTCGTAGCAAGGTGAAAAAATGCCTCATGCCAAAATGGTAATTATTTTTTGCTCACAGCATCCTCTACGCTGTCTTCTTGTGGCTTGTTTGCTGGGCTCGAATCTTGGGGTGTTTTCTCCTCCGTCTCAGCGATGGCTATTTGGTTGTCTACCGTATCCCAGCTGCGCCGGGTGGCGGCGAGGAAAACATCCTCAAGGGGAGCTTGTCTACGCCTAAGTGAGCGAACGCGGATAGCGTCGTCTTGTGCGAGAGCGTTGAAAATCTCTTCCCGATAGTCGTGCTGGCCTTGACCACGAATTTCGACGTCGGAGAACGTGCAATTATCGAATTTGGAAAACTTGGTAATTTCGAGATCCGGCGAGATCTTTTTCAGTGCGTTGTTGAGCACTTGCTGCTCGCCATTGATTTCGAGTTCATAGGTTGTGGCGTTTATGAAAACTTCTCTGAGTTCCTGAGGGGTGCCTTGGCCCACGATCTTTCCTCCATTGATAATTAGGACGCGATCGCAGCTCATTTCGATCTCTGGTAGAATGTGGCTGGAAAGGATGACGCTCATCGTGCCGCGCAAATTGGAGATCAAGTCGCGGATCATGATCACTTGGTGTGGGTCGAGACCAATTGTTGGTTCGTCCATGATGATGACTTCTGGTTCAGCGAGGATCGCATCGGCTATGCCGACTCTCTGGCGGAATCCTTTGGATAGCTTTCCAATGATGCGATCGCTTGTGCGCATGAGGTCGCAGCGTTCCAAAGCTAACTGAATTTTCTCGTTGCGAATGCTTCGGGGGATTTCTTTGAGCTTCGCTCGCCATTTTAGGTATTCGCGAACGCGGAGTTCGTTTGGCAAGGGGTTGTTTTCCGGCATATAGCCAATGCAGCGTTTGATGGCATGTAAATTGGCTGCGACTGGATGGCCGCAAATTTTTGCTATTCCCGAGGTGGCTGGCGAGTAGCCAGTGAGAATGCGCATGGTGGTGCTCTTGCCTGCTCCGTTGGGACCGAGGAATCCTACTATTTCTCCTTTGCGAACGTTGAACGAGATGCCATTGACCGCCTCAAGCTTGCCGTATCGCTTGTGTAGCTTTTCAACTTCAATGGTATATTCTTCGTTTTCTTCTTCCACCAAGTATATTGGGTTTTTGAATTTGGAGTTAACGGCGAGAATGAAAAATGGTTAACCCTGTAGCCGCAATCTCAATATGAGAGTTATCAATACATGGACCGTAAGAAGGCCGGCAAGTTCATTTGTGAGAGGTAACTTCTCCAGCTCTGGCTTGGTAACGGGTACCGTCTGATCGCTCGATTATGAGGGACCCGTTTGAGTCGATTCCCTGGGCAATCCCGGATATTTGGGATTCTCCTTGGTGCAGATTTACGGTCTTATTCCTGAGGATATCGTAACTGGGCCATTTTTCTTTTATGACGCTTTTATGTTCGTCGACGACAAATTGCTGATAGGCTGTCATGATGCGGCCACAAAGGGCAGCTGTGAGACGGTTGATGTCTATGGGCTTGCGGGCTGCTTCGCTTAGGGAAGTGGCGACCATTTTCAGTTCTTCAGGCCAATTGTCGGGCTGGCTGTTAACGTTGAGCCCGAGCCCGAGCACAATGTCGCGCGTTTCGTCTGCGTCCATGCGAGCTTCAGTGAGAATGCCGGCCACCTTTTTGCCTGAAACCAAGATGTCATTGGGCCATTTGATTTTGCTCTCTATACGGCAAAAAGAATTGATGCATTCGCAAATGTTTAAGCCCATCCAGAGGGTGAATGTGGAGAGTCTCGAGGGCAGGATTTTGGGGCGAAAGGCGAAGCTGGAATAGAGGTTGCCGTTGTTTTGGCTGTGCCATTCGCGTCCGAGCCGTCCTCGTCCGGATGTCTGTTCAAGGCTGAAAACAGCGAAAGGAGTAGGAGCGTTATTTGCCAAGAGGCGTTCCGCTTCGGAATTCGTGCTATCGACGGAGTCTTCAGTGTAGATAGTTAAGTTTTCGGCGTTTCGCGTCAGGACGGCTTCGATGAGTATTCTGTTGAGTGCGTTGGGTCTTTGGGAAAGGCGGTAGCCCTTGCTGCGGACGGCTTCGAACTCGAAGCCTTGGGAGCGGAGTTTTTCCATTTGTCCCCATACTGCGACACGAGAGACTCCAATGATATCAGCGAGGCGATTGCCCGAGACGAAACTATCGCCAGCCGAGAGCATTTCTTTGAGTATAAGGACTTCCGTATTCTCCATTCGGGGAGAGCATCCGAGTTTTGCTCTGCTTGGAAACTACAAAATTGGCTTTGAGTAAAATTGCCGAAAAGCGGCTATCGCATTCAGGGTTATAAGAAACCGGGAGAATACCTTCTTGTCTGAGAGAATGAGGAGTTGGTTTTTATCCAAGCGTGGACTCGAAATCTAGACCTTTAAAAGGCTATTAGCAAGGTCAGCGAAGGTATAGAAAATCTTAATCCAAGCCGATGTCTAGCCAGACGCTTTGGTGGACGGTCGCTCCGGTGGAGATGAAGTCGTGTCCGAGGTCCTTTAGAATTGGTAGGAATTCTATGGTTACGCCACCGCTTATCTCGGTGACGGCTTGGGTGCCGATCATTTCCTTGGCTGTTTTAAGGTCTTTGGGGCTGAAGTTGTCTAACAAAATGATATCAACCTCGGCGGCGAGAGCGATGGGGATTTGATCGATACGATCTACTTCCATTTCGATCAAAAGGTGGGGATTGGCGGCTCGCGAGGCGGAAACGGCTGCTTGGGTGGCCGCCATCGCATTGTCGCCAAAGCTGGCAATGTGGTTATCCTTCAGCATGATACGGTCGAATAGGCCCATGCGGTGATTCCATCCACCACCGCAGGCAACGGCAAATTTTTCGAGGTAGCGATAGCCCGGGGTGGTTTTGCGGGTATCTAGGAGGCGGGTGTTCGATCCTTCGAGTTCGAGGACGTAGCGTTTGGTCAGGGTTGATATTCCGCTAAGCCGTTGGAGGAAATTGAGAACGGGGCGTTCCGCAGTAAGAAGGCTTCGAGCCGGGCCTTTGATTTCTGCTATGCTGTCGCCTTTGGCGAGTGTGTCGCCATCCGAACAATTAGGAGTGTAGATGATTTCCGAGTCATAGCGGGCGAGAACTTCACGTGCGATTTCCACGCCGCAAATGGTCAGCTCCTGGCGTGCCCTCGCATTGGTGGTGATAATTTGATCGGAGGGGAGGAGGTTGCTGGTGTGGTCGCCGCAGGCTGCAGGCTTGGGGACAAGCCCAGATCCTTCCAAGTCCTCAGCTCGTGAGAGATCAATTAGAGAGTGGATGGGGGCGAGATCGAGGTCTGTCCAATTTAGTTTTTGGCAACAGTCGTCAGCTGTGATCGTTCTTCGGGAACTCATTTGCACCATAAAGGGACTCATATGGGATGACTTAAAGCAGAAAATAAGACCTTATTCTTTTTGATTATTAGTCGTTCAAGTGATGTAAAGAGATCAATGTCGCCCTTTAAATACCCTACTTTTTTTCTTTTGTACGTACTTTGCTTATTTGTGTCGGCGCCGCTGATTGCTTTGGACCGAGAATTGGTTGAAAAAACTATTTTAAAAACCTACGACCTGGACCCGGAGTCGCCTGAGATGATTGAGCAGTTGATTGCTGCGGATCCAGAGCACCCGTTGGGGCATTTAATAGAGATGTCACGTTTGTATTGGTTGGATGTTTACACGCGGTACGACAATTCTCTGAAGAAGAAGTTTCTAGTTAAAGCAAAAGAGACTTTAAAGATTGGGAGAAATTATGCGTCGGATAATGAAGGCGATCTTGATGCTCAATTTTACTTGGGAATGATTGAATTGGGAATTGCGCGTCACCATATCGACAACGGTCGCTGGTTTAAGAGCCTGATGAAGGTACGTCCGGGGCTGAAGCGTTTGCAGAAAATCTTGGATGAGAAACCCGACTACCATGATGTAAAGCAGCCGGTTGGATTGGCACATTGTTATATTGCGAATACGCCTGGATATTTGCAGTCTTTCATTCGGCTTTTGTCGTTTAAGGGGGATTTTGATTTGGGTTTGCAGCTTTTAGAGGAGTGCAAAGCGAAGGGATTTATTACGAAATTTGAGAGCATGGTTTATCTCACGGATGTGGCCTATGAACTAAAAAAAGATAACGAGGCGGCTCGGGAGCATATGACGGCGTTGGTTGAGTTGTTTCCCAATAATATTTTCTTTCAGAGGGAGTTGGGTGTGTTTGAGCAACTTACTGGGCGTAATGATCAAGCGATTACACGTTATGAAGGAATGCTAGAATTTCCCGACTTCGATAAGTACTTGAGAATTAGTTACGATATACACACTCGTTTGGGGCAAGCCTACCTATCACGCGGAAAAATGGAAAAAGCATTGGCAATCGCTAATGCATGCTTAACAAAAATGGAAAATGTCGAAGCGGAAGGAGCTATCCGATCTCAGACGTGGTTGTTGCTCGTGAAGGGCGGTGCTTTGAGGAAATTGGGAAAATTGGATGAGGCGAAGGCGGCGTATTCGCAAATAAAGAAAAAGGCGAATGAGAGAGCGTTTGAGACGGCTCGAAACGCACTTAAAGAAATCAAGGAGCAAGAAGAGCTTTAGTTATAATGCTGTACGTGGTTGTCAGTATGGATTTGCTCGTGGTCTCGTTTTGGCTCTAGGTGGGTGGATACGTCTATGGGCGTTTGGTGGGCCTGTTTGATCTTATTTTCGATGCGAGTAGCTACTCGGTGAGCATCTTGAATACTCATGCTATCTTCGAATAGCAGATGAAATTCAACGCGGTGTCCTTCTCCTGTATTTAAATGGCGGAGACCATGAAATTGAATATCCTCTGTGGTGCATTCCGCTTTGAGAATTTGCAGTATTTGTTCGTTTAGTTCGGGATCGGCCTTATCTAGGAGGCCTTCTAAGCTTTCTTTTACGAGACCAATTCCTGCGACTAGAATATTGATGGCTACCAAGTATGCGCAAATTGGGTCCAAGGGTAGCCAGCCGGTAAACCAGGTTAAGGCGACTCCTACAACGACACCCAAGCTCGTCCAAGCATCGGTCAAGACGTGTTTTCCATTAGCTTTGAGAATGAGGGAATTGCGTCGCTTGCCGATCAGTATGAGATAGAATCCTAGGCCTCCATTGATGATGAGAGCCGAGGCAGTCAGAATGAGACCAGTATCTAGGTTTTGAATTTCCAGCCCGCTTATCCATTTCGCGGTGGATTCGTAAATGATGAAGGCGGCTGCGAGAATAATCATGACGCCCTCAAACCCGGCGGAGACAAAGCTGATTTTTGTGTGTCCGTAGCGGTGTTCTTTGTCTGCCGGTTTTTGCGATAGGTAGAGGCTGTAGGTGGCGAAGGCGACTGCGACAACGTGTACAACCGACTCGGCGGCATCGCTCAAGATCGCTGCAGATCCCGTTTGGAAATAAGCGATGCTTTTTAGCAGAAGCATGCCGATGCCTATCCCGAGAGATAGATTCATGGCAAAATTCTTTTCTTTCTCGGCCAGGTCTTTCGCTTCCTTATCCACGAAATCAAGCTACTTAGGTTTGGAGCCAGCGCAAGGCATTGAATGTGCCATAAATGCAAAAAAGCCCGCATTAATTAAACGGGCTTTGAAGAGATTCTTGTTATTTAAAACAATTAGAAGCGAATGAGTGTGATCGAATCCAAGCTCCTATGGTTGGATGAACGTGACTGCATTTCGATGTTATAGTCATTAAACTCGCTGTTGAATCGAGCTGAACGTTGCTTATTTTGCGATGAGTTCGTATTCGAGGTGTATCCGAGTCCCTTAAGGGTGTCGATATAGCGTTCTGTGATATTGTCTCCGCTCAAATCGAAGCTGGCAAAGGCATCAACTTTTTCTAGCTCCAGAGCGTTTGGCAATTCCATCACAAAATCTTGAGCATCAAAGTGAGGGGTTGATGATTGCCTTGTGTCGGTTGTGACAACCAAGGTTTCAGCCTCGGGAGCATCCGAGGTTAAAGTCATCGTTGGTTCATCAACAATAAAAAGAGGCGTTTTTTGATCAGTGGTAATCGCGGGAGCGAAGGTCACTTGCGGTTCGGAAAATTCTTTTGAGTTAGCTGGTAGGAGGGCGAATGCTTCTTCGTGAGCTGGCCCTGTGGAGGCTACTTGGAAACTGCTTACTGTAAGCACGGTAAAGGCTCCACATGTCAGGGCTAATCCACAAGCGCCAGTAACTTTACGAAATCCGAGCCAAAAATCTCTGCTGCTGAGTGTTAGCTTTGAGGCACTCGCTTGCGCTTCGAGTCGCATTTTCACGTCGAGCTCTCTGCTGAAGTTTTCCCAGAAGTGGTCGTCTGGCTTTTCAGCACGCTTTGCCTGAATCAGTTGGCTTAGAGTAATTTTCCCTCTTTTTTTGGGCATTGCAGGTAAGACGTGAAACATTCTGAAACATTCAAAATCTTTTAAAAAAAAGTGACTTTATTTTAACGATAATACAAATCTCTTTTACTTGTCTTGTAATTCATTGGAATCCAGTGCTTTAAGATTTCTCACGGCTTTTGCGAATACTGAGGGTAATGACTAGTTTCGAAAATGTTGAATTCTCTAGGCTCTTATAAATTGCCTAAGCCATGCTTATTCTTAGAAGCTCAGGGTTCTATGTTGAAAGCTTCTTTTATCGCGACGGTTGGAATTTGTTTTCTTGCTTTTCAAGGATGCCAAACGACCTCGATAACTGACGAGGAGAAAGCTGCTAAAATCGCTGAAGCCAAACGCTTAGAGGAAGAGGAAGCAAAGTGGCGTTCGGGTTATCTTAACCGTATAATGGAATCGGAGAGGATGGTTTGGGATGTTTTAGCCCCATTGATGGAATCGGCAGTTGATTATCGTGCGAACGAAACATTTGGCTATATCGGGGCCGTATTTGTAAGTGGTTTGTATTATCCGGATTTTTTGCAGTCGGAAGTGGAAGCGGCAGGCTATGGCGATCATGTGAGCGTACGATTTGTGTTTGATGGTTCTGTAGCGGAGCAAGCCGGATTGGAGGCGGGTGATAAAATTGTATCGATCAATGGAAGACGGGTGCCGCGTGGCGATGCTGCGACGACGTTTGCACTGCGGAAAATGAAGCGATTGCTGAAGCCAGGGGAGACAAATTTGCTCGAAATCGAGCGAGCAGGGAAGCAGCTAGTTATAGAATTGGTTCCGCAGAAAGCGGCTTACTATGGCGTGGTGGTAGTGCCTTCGTCTGATCGCTTTATCCAAGCAGAGGACGAGGCTATCTGGATAAGCGTTCCGTTAGTGGAGGCTTTGCGACTCAAGGAGGATCTTGCGTTTGTGTGTGCCTATGGGCTGTCGCAGAATGTTATGCGTCATTCCAAAAAACGAGGACAGAATAGCTTTCTGGGATCTGCTCTCGATTTAGCAGCCGCGGTTCACGGAGTCAATTTGGGTGGCTTATTCGGTAGCATGGGACAAAGCGCTTACAAAGAGGGGTTTGTGATAGAATCTGATGTGATTGCTCTCTTTTTACTAGCGTCGACTGGCTACGAGATTGAAGGGTATCCAGAATACTGGGAACGAGTTATGTTAGGTGGAACTGATAGAGAGTTTTTGGGCAAAGGGGAACAGAATCGCATTGATTTGATAAATAAAGTAATAGATGCGATTGCTGAAATGAAGGCGGCGGGAGAAACTATTTTTCCGACTGCTTATCTTGGCGGCGATACAAGTATCCTTGATTAAAAAATTGCTTGGTTCTCGGTGGGACTCAATGTGATTTGTTGATGAACGAAGTTGGCTCCCAAATAAGCGAAGACTATATCCAAGGAAATTTTAACGGAAAGCTGTGCGATGCACGTGCTCCGATGATCAGCCCTCTAGACCGAGGTTTTTTGTATGGGGATGCGATTTATGAAGTTTGGCGCACGTATGAGGGGGTTATTTTCGGATGGCATGAGCATTGGGAACGTCTTCTGCAAACAGCAGAGGGATTATCGATGGAGTTGCCATTGTCTCAGGAAGATGTCTTGGATTTGATTCGTTTCACTACCAAGGCTTGGCGAGATAAAACGGGGTCAGATTCAGAACTGTATGTCCGACTGCAAATTAGCAGAGGAGCTGGTTTGCTCGGCTTAGATACTGGACTGGCCGATACGGCAAATTTTGCTATTTTTGTGAAAGCCCAGGGTGATTTGAGCGACGAAAAATTAGACAAAGGATTGTCTTTACATGTATCTGAAAATTGGAAACGGAATCCATTGGATGCGATGCCACCTTCCCTGAAAACGGGTAATTATTTGAACAATATCTTGGGTCTTTCCGAAGCAAAAAAGCATGGATGCGACGATGTGCTTTTTTTGAATCATGCAGGGGATTTCACCGAAGCGTCGACGCGAAATGTGTGGTTTATCTTTGATGATCGAATTTCAACACCTCGGATCGAGGACGGAATATTAGCGGGAGTTACGCGGCGTCTGATTTTGGAGAACATTGATGAGCTCGGAAGCCGCCCATTCGTCGAAGAGAAAATCCGTCCAGAAGATCTAGCAAGCGTTGAAGAGTGCTTTCTTACCTCTAGTACGCAGGATGTGCAACCGGTTTCATCGATTGGTGAACTTACATTCAAGACTGGTTCTGAAACGCTTACTCGGGCCTTGAAGAGTGAGTTCAATGAGCTTGTGAAATGGACAGTTGAAGTGAAACGCAACAGTCAGTGGGTATGAAATAGTTTACCTCTATCGACGCTCTTTGTTAATAGTTTATTAAACTGTAGTTGTAATCTGAATAACGACTGACCCAAGCACGGAAGTTGCTAGGAACAAATAGGTTTTAGTTTGTTCAAAACTCTTGGGGAGGATTTTGATTATGCATTCAATACGAATGAAATATTTACGCACTAGTGCCGTGCTGATGGCACGCGGGATTCACGCGGCAGGAGCCACTGTGAGCCAGGCTGTGAAGCAGGTGGATCCTGCTGAATTTCACGAACTTGTGAAAAAAAAGGAGGGGATTGTATTGGACTTGAGAATCTCGGAGGAAACCGCAATGGGTAAGATTGAAAGCGCGGTAGAATTGGATTTTTTTCGTAAGGACTTTGTGCAGAAATTAGAGGCAATGGACCGGAGTATGCCAATTTATGTTTATTGTGGCTCTGGCTCAAGAAGTATGAGCACGAGCAATTTGCTTGTTGAGCTTGGGTTCGATGAGATTGTGAATCTAGTAGGTGGTTTTTTTGCGTGGGAAAACAGTGGGTTCGCAATAGAGAATAAGAAATCTCATGATTTATATTCCACAGCGAGTGCTCGAGGCATTTCTAATCCACTGGAGGACGTTTTATCGTAGGTCTGCTTCTTTGTTTTATGGCCTTAAATGATGGCTGTGACCGGTGACGAAAAGCCGTTAGCTTTGATTGATAAGAGTTGATAGCTAAGCGTTTGCCGAACGGGGCAGTCTCTCGGAGACGATTTTCGTGTCGCACGCTTGCACATGGTAAAGACATTGCCATAGCCTGCTTCTTTTATGGCGGGCCAAAACGATCTATTTACTGGCGAAGAGGAGTTGGAATTCATTGGAGAAGGTAATCCTTCGAAGGGGGCGGCCGATACTAAGCGTCAGCCATTGGCAGCTCGAATGCGTCCTAGTTCGCTGAAGGAAGTTGTTGGGCAAGACCATATTCTTGGAAATGAGATGCTTTTGCCGCGTCTGGTCCGTTCGAATACATTTGGGAGCCTGCTCTTTTATGGACCTCCTGGATGTGGCAAAACAAGTATGGCAGAGGCTATATCGCAGGAAACGAATAGTCGGTTTGTGCGAATCAATGCTGTTATGTCGAACGTCGGTGAGCTTCGTCAGATCTTGTCTGCGGCTCGACGAATAGAGAGTAAGGATACGGTTCTGTTTATCGATGAAATTCATCGTTTCAATAAGTCCCAGCAGGACTTATTGCTTCCGGATGTTGAAGCGGGTGTGATCCGTTTGATTGGAGCGACGACTCATAATCCGGGCTTTTATGTGAATCCGCCGTTGTTAAGCCGTAGCCATTTATTTCGCCTCGAACCGCATGAGCCGGAAACGGTTGCGGCTGTGATGAGACGAGCCTTGGAAGATGGAGAGCGTGGATTAGGGGAACGCGGGCAATTTGCGGACGGGGAAATTTTGCTGGGATTGGCACGTTTGTGTGATGGTGATTTACGTCGCGGGTTGAACGCACTGGAAGTGATTTCCATGGGAGTTCCCGAGGGCGAAGCCATTACGAAAGAAGCGGTGGCGCTCTTTGCCAGCGAACGTCAGATTCGCTACGACGCGGACGAAGACGATCATTATGATACGATTTCCGCGTTCATAAAAAGTATGCGCGGGGGTGATCCGGATGCGGCGGTTTACTGGTTGGCTAAAATGTTGGCGGGTGGCGAAGACCCGCGATTTATTGCCCGCCGTTTGGTTATTTTTGCGTCTGAAGATGTCGGCTTAGCCGATTCTTCGGCTTTGCCTCTGGCAACTGCGACTTTGCAAGCCTGCGAGTTTGTCGGCATGCCTGAATGTCGCATAAACCTCGGCCATTGTGTGACTTATATGGCTATGGCACCTAAGAGTAATAGTGCTTACTTGGCAGTAAACAGTGCATTAGCATCGATTAAGCAGGGACCCGTGCAGGAAGTGCCGCTAGAGCTGAAAGACAAAGGTGGTAAAGCGAGCAAGCAGTTGGGCAATGGCCAAGATTATGAATACAGTCACGGTTTTGGGGAAAATATTTCTGGCCAAGATTTTATGAGACAACCGCAGGTGTTTTTTGAACCTAATCGGGTCGGAGCGGAAATTGAAATCGCTAAGCGTTTAGAGCGTTGGAAATCGCTGAAAGCAGAGCGTCGGAAGAATAAAGGAAGTTAATTTTATGATAGTAGACCATGTAGATAATTGGGATCGATACTTGTTGGGTTCGACCTGGGAGAAAGTATTTGAATTTCTGTTGCAGCTTCAACCCGATGCGGAAGAGAAGAAGTATGAAATCGAAGGAGACGATGTGTTTGCCATCGTGATGAGCTACCCAACGCGCGAAGAAGGAAGTGACGGAACCGTTCTCGAAGCACACCGTGCTTATGCAGATATTCATATGACTTTGGTCGGAGGAGAGAAAATCGCTTGTTTTCCGACCCACACCTTAGCGGTCAAAGATGAATACGTTGCTGAACGCGATGTTGAGTTTTTTCAGATCGAGAAAAAATCTGACTTACTGATTTCGCTGCGTCCTGGGAGTTTTGCGTTATTGCTTCCTCAAGATGCTCATACGCCACAGCTTAGCGTTGCGGGCTTGGAGGGCTCGACTGTAAAAAAGGTCGTAGTTAAGATACGTCTAGATTTACTCGACTTGTAGACGATGGTCTACGTTTAGCTAACTGAAGCCCTGTGAGGATTTGTCGTTGGCGAGTACTTAGTTCACTCCGAAATCGGCGAATCGGAATAAGATCATCACCGACTCTTTGTCATGACGAGATGAGGTGATGCGTTCGTAATAGACAGGGAGATTAGGAATCGTAAGAGTCCCAACGTTTATATGGGCGAGAATGAAGGTGGGCTTGAATCGATTGAAATCAAAACCTTCCAAAGCACGATTTTCGTATCCCTTTAAGTTTAATATTAGAAGATCGAAATCAGAATCGAATTCCGCCTTGTCCAAGATTCGTGAAATGCAATCGGTGTTGATAAACGACATCTTGGTTTTGCTGCCGGCTTGGCCCAATTTGACGACTTGCTGTTTGCATTCTTTCTCTAGGCGTTCTTGAGCAGCCCGTTTGAGCTCCTCACGAATGGACTTTTCAGGAGGGAGACCTTCGATTCCGATGTATGAATCTTCGAGACTTTTATCAACGGCTGCCACATTCAGGATTTTGCAGTTCTTACGCCGTTTGCGACAACTGTGGAAGAGATGTGGCCATGGTTCGATGAGGAGGCCTTGCCAGCCTAGGGCTTTCTCGAAGTAAAGGGAGAGACTTCCTTTACCCCCATCGTGAGCGCCGACTTCCACGTAGGTCCCGTGGGAACGTTCAAGAAAAGGAAGAATGGATTCTTTGTGACGCTTCAAGGCTCCAATGGAAAATAGCTTATGGTAGCTTTTCCATTTTGATACCTTAGGTGCGTTGATACTGAGCGTTGTCACGTTGAGGAGGTTGGTTGTTTTAGATTTCGACAGTATTCGGACCGGATTAAGGAAATTGGTGATGCGTTGCGAAATGAAGCGCCTCGGGCTTGTGTTCATTCAACTCAGACTTTAACAAAGAAGGAATATGGAAACCCCACTTGTTCTCACCATAATCAGCCCGGATCGTCCGGGCTTAGTTGATGCGCTTTCCGGAGCTATTGCTAAGAATAGCGGTAATTGGCTGGAAAGCCGAATGTGCAAATTGGGCGGTCAGTTTGCTGGAATACTAAGGATCGGAGTAGCAGAAGAGAATAAAGAGGCGTTGCTCAGTGATCTTGGAAAACTCGAAAGCAAGGGACTCAAAATCACTGTTGAGTCGACGCAAGCGATTGTTGTCGAAGAGGGAGAAGAAACGATCGAGATGGAAATCCTCGGGCAAGATAGGCCGGGAATTGTGAGCCAGATTTCAGCAGCATTTGCTAAGCACAACGTGAATGTCGAGGAGCTTAGCACAGGATGTCGGAGTGCCCCCATGTCAGGAGAGCAGCTATTTGAAGCTACCGCCCGAATACGAATTCCGAGTTCTTGCGAATTGTCTGAGTTGCGTGGAGATCTTGAAAAGGTAGCTGAGGATCTGATGGTCGATGTATCGTTTTTAGACTAGATAGGCTCATTGATGGGGCGTTTAGAAGTTCTTAGAAGGTTAGTGCCCGCTGTTTGGGAAGAGCCTATCGATTGGGCAGATGCTGTGCTACGGTTGGAAGCATATGACAAAGAATGGGGTTGCTAGTGGAGAGTAGCTGGCACAGGTTGTCGTTGTTCTTTTAAATGCATTATGAGTGACGGTCGTTAAGCGATGACTGTCTGCCAACCGAGTTCGATAGGATCAACGGTGGATTCGAGGCTTTGAGCCTTGGATGTGTATCAAGACTAACATGCAATGTTTCTTGATAAAAAATACCTATTTATTTTAGCAACCAAAATGCTGTCAGCGGCGTTGGTACCTCATGATGCGTCTTTTAATCAAAAAATTAATAACGCAATAGAGTCATGAAAAAAATACACGAGCTGTCCATTCGAGTAAACGAGAGCAATCCAAATCATCATCTTTGGAATAACAATGGGGTTTGGTGGCTGCACTTTACAGTGTACCCTACGCCAGTTACGACGCAACGTATTCGAAAAAGTCTAAAGACGAAGTCGCTCGAAGCGGCACGAATAAGACGAGATCATTTTTTGGAGCAATTGAATACCGGTGCCGAAATTCCTGAAGTGGTTGCTCTTGAAAGCGCGTAATTCTATCACCTTTAGTTTGATTCTAACACCTTTGACCATTAGGTATTGGAGATGGAAAAAAGAAGGATTGGGCGCACTGGTTTAGTCGTATCAGATGTCTGTTTAGGTACGATGACGTTTGGCTCGTCTTGTGATAAGGACGAGTCTTTTCGTATTATGGACCATTCGATTGAGAGTGGTATAGATTTTTTTGATACTGCGGAAATTTATCCAGTACCGCCTAAGCTTGAGTACGTAAACCGTACTGAGGAGATTGTTGGCGACTGGCTAAAAGACAAAAATCGTGATTCGGTCATCATTGCCACCAAGGTTGTGGGCTCTTCGAATGGCTGGTTTACACCTCCCGTTCGCACAGGTCGGACAGCGTTGGATCGACACCATATTCGCGTAGCAGTGGAGGGGAGTTTGAGGCGATTGGGAACTGACTACATCGACCTCTATCAAACGCACTGGTCTGACCATGATTTCCCGTATGAGGAAACAATGGAAACGTTGGATGCTTTGGTGAAAGAGGGGAAAATTCGTTATATTGGTTGTAGCAACGAAAACGAGTATGGATTGATGAAGTCTTTGGCGGTTTCTGAGAAGAATGGTTGGCGTCGCTACGAGTCGATTCAAAACAATTTTAGCATCCTAAACCGGAGATTTGAGGATGGTCTTGCAGAGGTTTGCCGTCGCGAGCAAGTGAGTTGCTTACCTTATTCTCCATTGGGTGGAGGCGTCGTAACCGGAAAGTATAATCAGGAAACGTATCCTGCTGGGGCTCGGTTTACGGATTATTTAGAAAATGGAGGGGACCGGCAGAAGAAGATGGCTCAACGTTTTGTTAACCCTAAGAGCTTGGCGACGGTGGCAGATTTGGCGCCGGTGGCGGAGGAATTAGGCGTATCGCTTGCGGCATTTGCCCTCGCATGGAGCAAGGAGCACAATTTTGTGGCATCGACGATTGTGGGTGCCAACACGGTTGCTCAACTAGAAGAGAGCTTAAAGGGAGCTTCACTAAAACTGGACTCGGGTATTCTTGCCAAAGTGGATGCTGTCACGGACAAGCACATGTATCCGATGGGATAATTTGGCTTTGTTTGGGTGAACAGGGCGTTTTGGGTGAAAGAAGTTTGCTGTAGCGCCGAACAGTTAAAGTAATGAAAAGCTTTCGCATATTAATTTATACTCTAATCGCTCTGACACTCAATTTGTCCGTGTGGGCGGCTCCTGAGTGGGAGACAAGGATAGAGCCGTCGGATTTCGTGAAATTTGAAAGCCAAGCTTGGCACGAGCGCGAGGGCTACTGGTTGTTCACTGCTCGCCTTACTACGACCTCTGATGGGAAGCTTAAGCCATTGACCCACGTTGCGTTCACAGCGTTAGGTGAGAGTGAGGAGGACGTTCTTTGGGTGTATCGAAAATCAGTGCGTCGGAAAGATTTGAAATCGAAGATGGGCGGTAAGTATGAAATCTTCTTAAGAGTTCACTTAAAAGAGGCTCCAACGGAAACTACGGTTTTGAAAGTAGAATTCGTGAATCAACCAAAGAGTTTAGCTGAAAAAGAGGCTGAGCAATAAGTAAGGATTTATAAAAAAGGCAGGATTCTAAAATCCCGCCTTTTTTGTGTCGTTTGTAGTAGGTGTAGCAGTTGTTTCTTTTCGAATCCGGTTAGGCTGAGAGTTCTTCGACGTTTGCTTGGAAGTTTTTTCCGTTGATGGAAATTGAGTAGTTTCGAGATTTGCCTGTAGGCTGAAGGCTCGAAGTTGCTGGCGGAGTTGAGGTTGGTTTCGCTTTAGGTTCAGTCTTGCTTTTGTGGTATTTGGCTAACTCTTGAGGAAACATGGCATGGATGACGCAGTGTTCGTCGTCGCTCGGCATATTCGCTTCGCTTAACTCTTTGCGCAGCGTCTCCATTCCGGGATCTTGTAGATCCGCTGGGCGACAGGTGATTGGGTCTTTGCCCGATTTTTCTGCAGCGATTTTCGTGACTTCCGGATTTACTGGAGCAGGTGTGCGTCCGTAGTAACCGAGAGCAATATCCATTGCTTGCGGACTGAAGTTTTTCCAGCGGCCAAACTTTACATTGAGCATGGCTTGCACGCCTACAATTTGAGAGGTGGGCGTTACGAGAGGTATCCAACCGAGAGCTTCACGGACAACAGGGATTTCGCGAAAAACATCTTCGAACTTATCTTCCATTTTCTGTTCTTTGAGTTGATTGCGGAAATTTGACAGCATGCCTCCAGGAACTTGATACTTAAGCGTATCGGAATCGACACGTTCGTTGGCTGGATTGGTAAACGAGCTTAGCTCTTGGTAGATCTTTTCGAAGTGCTCACGTAGCTGTTGAAGTTTGTCTAAATTGTAATCTGGCTTGCGGCTGTGTCCCTCGAGTAAAGAAAGCATTCGAGAGGTATCGGGCTGTCCGGTGCCATTTGCGAATGGAATTATTGACGTATCCAGAGCATCGACACCAGCTTCGATTGCGGCGTAGTATGTGGTTGCTCCTAGACCGGCTGTTTCGTGCGTATGGAGGACAACCGGTATTTTGATTTGCTTCTTGAGGCCTTTAACAATTTCGTAGGCTTGCTTGGGTGGAACGAGCCCCGCCATATCTTTTAGGCAGATTGAGCCGCAGCCTAGTTCCTGGAGTTCAATTCCAAGTTTTATAAATGCATCGGTTGTGTGAACGGGACTGGATGTGTAGCAAATCACTCCCTGGGCTTCCTTGCCGGCGGCATTGGCAGCTGCGATTGCAGCTTGCATATTGCGTGGATCATTCAAGGCGTCGAAGATACGAAAGACGTCCATGCCGTGTTTGGACGATGTATTGATAAACGCATTAACGACATCGTCAGGAAAATGTTTGTAGCCGACGATGTTTTGTCCACGAAGTAACATCATATGGCGACTTTTCGTTTTGGTGCGAATGGCGTCGAGGCGATCGAAGGGAAATTCGTTAAGGAAGCGAAGTCCGGCATCAATTGTAGCGCCTCCCCATGTTTCTAAACAACCAAAACCAACAGAGTCCAAAAGCTCCAAAATAGGAAGCATTTGCTCAGTTCTCATTCGAGTTGCCGCAAGGGATTGATGTCCATCCCGCAACACATTGTTATTAAAAACGACTGGAGAATTTTTCATCTAGGGAGAGTCTTAACGTTTCGTCTAAGGTTATCCCAAGATGAGTAGACCAGCAAAAACAAGCAGGCAACTTCTTTGACCTACTTGCTAAAGGATATCAATTTTCAAAATACAGGCGAAGAAAACTTCTAATAATCAAAAGGATGTTTTCTTAATCGCGCCAGCCGTGGTCGGCTTGTGGGTCCTAGCGGAAAAGGAGTACAGGTATTTTGACAATACGGATCATCGCTGTCGTGGTACTGCCGACGATTAGGTGGCGTATGTGAGAGTGTCCGTAAGCTCCCATGACAAGAAGATCTATGTTTTCTTTTTCTACAGTCTCCGCTATTACTTTGTCTGGCTCGCCGCTTTGAACTTCAGCTGTCGTATCGTATCCCGCTTTGATGAGAGCCTGTTTAGCTTCTTCGAGGTCCGCTTCGAGCGCTGCATTAGTTTTTCCAACACTTAGTAAGCGGCACTTCATGCCTTTCAGTAGTGGATTGTTAGCTGCGTACTCAACTGCTTTCTTTGAACTAGCCCCACCGTCGAACGCTAGGATGAAGCTTTCCATTTTTGTGAATTCGCGGGAGCTAACGAGTACTGGGTGTTGGCAGCTGCGAACGACACGTTCGAGATTGTGGCCGAGGTGGCCTTTTTCGAAATTCGCGTGATTGCCGCGTTTGCCAATAACGACGAGATCTGCGTCGCGTTCGTAATTTTCGATCGAGTCGCTCAGGCGACCGTGCTTTTGGTCAGCGATGATCTCTTTAATGCCAGCAGCTTCCAGTTGAGCCGTGGCGTCTTCGAGAATAGCTTCTCCGTGCTTGCGAGCCACTTTTGCCCGTGCTGCCTCAAGGTTCACAATTTCTTCGAGTAACTGGCTCTTTGCTCCCAAACCGATGTGGCCGCTTGTATCCGTTTTTACGGGATCTTCATGATGCGGATTGAGCATGTGCAACACATGGACTGAAGCGGAAATTTTGGCTGAAGCCCATGCAGCATGTTTGTAAACGCTGGTTGCGTAAAGAGATCCGTCGGTGCAGGCAAGTATGTTTGGCATCTTATGAAATTAGTAGAGAGGTGACTGTTGAGTGGTAGATAGAGTCCTAGTGAGCGCCGGTTTCATCCATGGCGCCTTCCTTATCGTATTTAGCAATTTTGAGGATAAGCGTTTTACTGGCTTCGTTCGTACCGACAATGTCTACTTCTGTACCTTCTCGACGAAATTTCAAGACTACTCGATCTAGAGCGCCTACAGCAGATAGATCCCAGAAGTGGGCATTTGTTACATCAATTGTTACACGATCCAGAACTTCGCGGAAGTCAAACGCTTCGCCGAATGAGCTCGCTGATACGAAGAAGAGCTGTCCGCGAATTGTGTAAGTGCGCTCTTTTTGGGAGCCATCGAGGGAGGACTCGATATTGAGTTGACCAGAAACTTTGTATGCGAAGAAGAGGGCACTGAGCAGAACACCAGCTCCAACTCCGAAAGCCAAGTTGTGTGTGAAAACAGTGGTGAGGACTGTCGCGATCATTACAACACTTGATGTGCGGTGGTGAATTCGAAGATCCTTAATAGAAGACCAGCTAAAGGTACCAATCGAAACCATGATCATTACTGCGACGAGAGCAGCCATTGGGATTTGGCTGACCAAATCTCCCATGAGGACAATCAAAATGAGTAGGATAATACCGGCAGCGAATGTAGAGAGGCGTCCGCGGCCACCGGATTGAACATTAATCACGGATTGGCCAATCATGGCACATCCTGCCATACCGCCGAAGAATCCAGAAACGATATTGGCGATACCTTGGCCTGTACATTCCATATTTTTGTCGCTGGAAGTATCGGTGAGGTCGTCAACGATTGTTGAGGTCATGAGCGATTCAAGGAGGCCCACGATTGCGAGTGAAATGGCGAATGGGAAGATGATTTGGAAGGTCTCAAAGTTGAGTGGGACGTCTGGTAGTAAGAAGATTGGCAGGGTTGACGGGAGGTCGCCCATATCGCCAACTGTGTTGAGCGTTTCGTCAAGTCCCATTGAAATAGAGACAATAGTGAGGACGATAATGCAAATAAGTGGAGAGGGTACTGCTTTGGTGATTCGTGGAAGACCGTATATAATTACAAGACCGGCAGCCACCATGCCATACATGAGGAGGCCTTGTTCTTCGAACTGTGGTAGCTGGGCCATAAAGATGATAATGGCCAAGGCATTGACAAAGCCTGTGACGACGGATCGTGAGACGAAGCGCATCAAATTGCCTAGCTTGAATGCGCCTGCCACTATTTGCAAAATCCCCGTCAAGATCGTTGCGGGGAGCAAGTATTCCAGGCCGTGGTCACGAACGAGAGATACGAGCAAGACTGCCATTGCTCCGGTGGCTGCGGAGATCATCCCTGAACGCCCGCCGATAAATGCGATTACCACAGCAATGCAAAAGGATGCGTAAAGACCGACTTTGGGGTCTACACCTGCGATTATGGAGAAGGCGATTGCCTCGGGGATGAGGGCGAGGGCGACAACCGTGCCTGCTACGATATCGCGGCGTGGATTAGAAAACCACTCTTGGAAATATTTGTTCTTTGTCATGTTCGGCTTGGAATTTGAAAGGCCCAAAACTGAGCGTTACGCTGCTGAAGTTGTGGCGCAGCAAGACAAAGAGTGCGTTCTAGATCAAGTAGAACTTTGGGGTCGGTAAGGCTGTGGCACTGGGATTTTGCGCTGAAGCTATGAAATTAATCAATATACCAAGAGAATACTAAACTATCGTAGGGCCTCAGCTAGCTGAGGCCCTACGATGGTTTAGTTTCGATTTGGTTTTACTGGTTCTAGAACAATAGGACGAACGAGTGGCTGGAGGGCGTTTTTGCTGCTGATGACGAAGTCTTCGAATTCGGAGGCTTCATGCTCGCCCGGGATGACGTTGACTGTGTGCTCGATTTCGAGGGTGTCATCTGATCCATTTTTCTTGAGGACACTGGTTGCGTTGTGGAAAACACTGTTGGTCTTATGGTTCCAATCGGCTTTTTTCAGTTTGGTCGCGAAGCCTTCCATCTTGATCGAGACATTTGATTGAAAGGAGAGTGGGGTCCGTAGCTCGAACGGGTTTTTGCGTTCGGCCATGAATTGCACGTCGAGATAGTCTTGTTCCCAAATCGATGGAATCTCTAATTCAATTTCGCCATCCGTATTGGGTTGGGCGTTATTGCGGATTTGGTATTTGAGATTTAGGGTTAGCGGCTGAAGGGAATCGTTGAGATTCAATGATTCTACCTTGTCCAGTTGTACGTCACTTTCGATGCGGGCCATCAGTGATTGCATCTTTGTGACGACTGTTTCTGGTTGTGTATCTATTAGGTAATCACGAAAATAAGCGGCATATTCGCCTTCGAGCGTTAGCGTTTCTTTGACCAGGATATTATTGCCCGTTATTGCTAAGTCTTTGTATGAATGAATCCGGTTTTTGTTTTCTTTGGAGTCTGGGATTTTAATTAATTGAGAGCCTCCTTTCTCCAAAACGAGTGCGTGGCGCCCGGATAGATTTAAAGGAGCTTTGAGTGTGGGAGATGCCGAGCGGCTAGTACAGTCGAGGAAGCGGCCTCCATCGAGGGTTGGGAGGTAAAGAATCATGTGGTTGAATTGATCCATGGAGGGGAGCTCTGGGTTTACCTTGCGCGAGCTGTTTACTAATGAGAGTTGCGAGGGCACTCCCGATGATTTGAGAAGTTGGTGGGCGAGAAGCGAGAGGTCCTTGCAATCGCCGTAGCTATTTTGAATGGTTGAGTCTGATGTATTTGGAACTCGGGCACGTTGACCAAATTCAATGGCTTTGTAGTTAAAGTTTTCTTGAATGTATTTGTAGATTGCGAAGATCTTTTCGTTGTCTGTTTCAATGCCTTGAGTGATCTTTCGGGCGGTGTTACTCGAGTGTTCGCCTAGGGTGAGTTTAGAGTCGATCCGGGTCAAATATTCGTCAGACAATTTGGCCCAATCAGAACGAGGGGTGTTTAGCTCGAGCTTGGGGATAAAAACGTCGATGTCTTTTTGGTAGGGCTCCCATTGGTATGGTTCAGCATCTCGGTAGAACCAAAGGGTCGTGTTGCCTTCGGTGAGAGTATTGAGGGACGGAGATGCGAAGGCCTGGTAGTTTTGAGGATCTGTTTTTATTGCTGTTACGATTACATCGCTTTGCATTCGATTCGCGAAGAAGTGCCTCGTGAAAGGAAACTTGTCGGGGCTGTTGTGGGATTCAATCGTAACTGCGTAGCGAAGAGTAACGCCTTTGCGTAGGCCGGGTACTGGAGCATGAAGTGTTTTGTCTTCGGTGGCCATCGATGTATCCGCACCGTCCATGACGTAAAAGTCGTCTGGATTTCCAGAGGCTATCAATTGGTCGTTTTCGTCGAAAACATCGAGCTGATTGATGAAGATTTTTTCTGCGAAAGGATCGTAATTGAAGGATAGGGTCTTGTACGACTCCAAGCTGGCATCGTCTAGGATGCGAATATTTCGGTAAGTTGTAGTCTTATCGATTTTCTCTGGTTCGAATTCGATTGCGATGATGGATCTTAGAATGTTCGACTGCGTTGGTTTATCATTCGCGATTCCGGGAATTGGTATTTGCGAAAGCAAGCTTTGTGGGATTTCTACTGGAGTAATCTCTTCTTTTAGTACTTCCGTATCGCTTTTGCCGATAGCGTTGGCTGCGTAGTCGAGCCATTCTTTTATGTCGGTATTTCCTGGGTTGTTTTCCAAGGCGAGTTCGAAATTCTCTTTGGCTTTTTCGTACTCTTTTTTAGCGTAGTGAATTTTCCCTTTCAGGGCTAGGAAGCGAGATTGACCTTGGGTGTTGGTATCGAGTTGCTTGATAGCGTCTAGAGCCTTGTTTTGAGTTCCTGAATTGTAGTAAAGGGTTACGAGGTCGAAATCGATTTGGCTGTCGAAGGGACGCTTCTTTTTTAGCGATTGAAGCGTTGCCTCTGCACTGTCGTATTGACCTTCATCGGATTGCATTGATGCGAGCCAACGAGTGGCTTGCCAAGATTGGGTGCGCTTAATGAAGGCTTTTGTTTTTTCGATCGCGAGTAGTCTTTGGTCGAGATCGATCAAAGCATTGAGATACTCTAGGAGGTCGTCCTCGTTATTATATTCGTTGGCAAATAACGATTCAAATACATTGGCTGCTTCTTGAGCTTGTCCGGTATTATATAGGAAATTTGCGTAGCGTGCTTCTAGTCTTTGATTTCCCGGAAAATTGTTTTTGTTTACTTGGTAGGTTTCAATCCCTTGCGAGTAGAGTTGGAGTTCGCTTTGCGTTTGTAGTATGTTTCCTAGAAGAGTTTCGTCACCAGGTTGAAGGGAAAAGGCAGCTTCAAAATATTTTTTTGCCAAAACGTAGTCATTTCGGTTATACGCATTGAGTCCAATCTCGTTTAGTGCGCTTCCATGAAATTCCTTTTGTTCTTCGCTGAGTCCGCTGGTGTAGCCTTTGGCGTCACTTGGAGGGGTGAAGGAGACGGAGTCGAGGGCTAAGGAAAGCTGAGTATCAATGTTTTCGTTAAGATTCGCGTGACTGAGGTATGTGGCTACCATGAACGCGATTTCAGGTGTCTTGTAGATTCGAGCCCTGACGAAGTTATCATAGTCGCCCATACTGTAGGAGAACTCGACTTGCAAGGCTGTGCAAGAATCGTAAGGAGGCGTAATTACTGTGTCGTTTGTAGCAAGCTGGTATCCAGAATCTTGGCCAAAAACATGCTCAAGATAAGCGGTTTTTAGATCTTCCATGGAAGGGGACAGTTCGCCGTATGCCAATGGAACAATGATGAAGTAGGCTTGGTTGTTCAGAGTGACTCCATAAACAGCTTCAGGGGCATCGTCTCTTAGACTGGTCCATTCGATCCAACTATTAGAGTTGAGTTGAGTCTTGATTCCAAGTTCGGGAAAAGTGAAGTCAGCGACGAGGGATTGTTCGAAATTTTGGGAATCAAACTCGGTCAATTCGAAGCCGTTTGCGATGAATTTGCCGACCTCCTCGGCCTCTTGAATGTCGCCATCGACGACCGATGTGAAAAGTTGATAACTAATGTTTTCGCGAATGCCGATCCAGGTTGAATAGGCGATCGCCATGTGTCCGGATTGGACTTCGACATTGAAGCGAAGTCCTTCTATGCCTGCTACGGTTTCAGAGACGGCATCGCTGGAGACGGAGTTTTTACTTATTTGAGAAATGTTGTTGCGAGCGTTGAGGCTGAGCTCTTTGAGGGTGGTTTCGGGTGTGGGCAGCGGTTCTGGAATGATAAATACCTGAGTGCGGCTTTCCGAATTGTATAGGCCAGTCTTTGCTTTGTCGTTGTAATTTTCGGCAGCGAGTTCGCTCCATTGGGCTCCGGGAACTCTTAATTTGTATCCATAGTCTTTGGCGACTAGGTAGAGTTGGCTCTTCGTTTCGACTGCTAAGGAATCGCTTGTTTCGACGACCTGGTATTCAGGCTCATCACTTTGTGCTGATTGGAATTCGTTCGCTAAAATGTAGGCTTCGAGGAGTCTGTCGTGGGCTCCGTAAAATGTGATAAGGCAAAGGAAAATGAATAAAAAGGAATTGAGCCCGGCCCCGGTGATGCCGCGAAGTTTGCCCTTGGGAAACCTGTCCTTGAGGCAGGTAATTTGCGTGAGACCAATGATTGCCAAAATTCCGCCAATGACGACTAAAGGTAAGCCAAGTATTGTCAGAGCAACATCAATGCCTTCGATTCGTTGCCAATAACTGGCAATCAGCAATGAAACCGATAGTAAGAAAACGAAGAATAACGCGAATGCCAGCGACAGATTTGCAGGCTTGTTGACCTCCGGTTTACGGGTTTCAACGAGGCATTTGATGAATCCCGCGAGAGTTCCGATGGCCGTTAGGATACCGAGGCACAAGAAAATGAGCGAACCGATGTTGGAAGTCATGCCACTCTATGGGGTTGGTTGATTAAGGTGTGACGAAAGCACTTTTGTAAGGTGTCTAGCTTGCTATCTAAAAATAGTTAAGGAACGAATCGGCATTTTGGATAGGGATTTGAACTTATATATGATGAAAAGGCTATTCTTGTATAGCTATTTCCTGCTGGCTATTCACAAACTTTCGCGCACAGTTTCGGCCCAAATGAGTGAAGTGTTCAAATTATTAGCCGAAGGCGAGAGACTTAATGAAAGTCAGATGGCCCAGATTTTAGGTATGTCGGTACCCGAAATCGAGGCTGAGCTAGAGGCGTTGACCGATAAAGGGATGCTTCTAGGCTGGATTCCTGTCCTGAACCCAGAATTTGAGGAAGAGGCCTATGTTCGCGCTGTTATTGAAGTAAAAATCACTCCTGAGCGGGATGGAGGTTTCAACCGTTTAGCGGAGCGCATCAGCCGATTTGATGAAGTCGAATCCTGTTATCTGATGTCTGGCGCGTACGATTTACTCGTTATCGTGAAGAACCGAAGCTTGCAAAAGGTGGCTTCGTTTGTGAGCGAGCGTCTTTCCACAATTGAAGGTGTGCTTTCCACCGCGACCCATTTTATGCTACGAGCCTATAAGGAACAAGGCTACGCCATCGCGCAAAGCGAAGAAGAGAAGAGCAGGCTCGACGTCACTCCTTAGCAAGTTAAAAGCATCGTTGCAATTTTTGTCTAGGGTCCTGCTGTTAAACGGCTAGGACCTTTTCCACTTTTAAAAGCGTACATTTAAAATTCAGTAATCAAACTACAATGTCTCAAGATCCATCACGATTTATCGCTCGGCACGTTATTGGGCTCCCGCGTTCGGGAATCCGTGACTTTTTCGAGTTGGTAGCCGGAATGAAGGACGTGATCTCGTTAGGAATCGGCGAGCCGGACTTTTCTACTCCTTGGCATATTCGTGAGGCGGCAATTTACTCATTAGAGAAGGGACGCACCTTTTATACTTCAAATCTGGGTCTAATCGAGTTGCGTCGCGAAATTAGCAAATACATCGGTCGAAACTTTGGAATCGAGTACGATGCAAGCAGTGAAGTTCTTGTTGCAGTTGGGGTTTCTGAAGCCATGGATATTGCTCTGCGCGCGGTTTTGAATCCAGGGGACAAGGTGATGTACCAAGACCCATGTTTTGTGTCCTACCACCCAACTGTTATGTTATCTCATGGTGTGGGGGTGTCAATCAAGACCGATGCAAAATCTGCCTTCACTATAAAGGCAGAGGAAGTGAAGAAAGCCTGGGAACCAGGTTGCAAGGTATTGATGATCAATCTTCCTTGTAACCCGACTGGAGGCGTTGCTGAAAAAGCGGAATTAGAGGAAATCGCTCGTTTCGCGATTGAGAAAGACATGCTTGTGATCAGCGACGAAATCTATGCTGAGCTCACCTACGAAGGCGAACATGTCAGCATCGCGAGTTTGCCAGGTATGCAAGAGCGCACGATTTTTCTACACGGTTTCTCGAAAGCATGGGCCATGACGGGTTGGCGGCTGGGATACGCTTGCGCTCCTTCTCATTTGATCGAAGCGATGATGAAAGTGCACCAATACTCTATGATGTGCGCTTCTATTATAGCGCAGGATGCGGGTATTGAAGCGTTGCGAAATGGTGACGATGCGGTGCAAAAAATGAAAGTTTCTTACAAGCGTCGACGAGATTTGGTTTTGCGTCGCTTTAATGAGATGGGCTTGGCTTGCCATAAACCGAACGCTACTTTCTATGCCTTCCCGAACATCACTTCGACCGGAATGTCGTCGGTCGAGTTCGCTAAGGCCTTATTGGAAGATGAAAAAGTGGCGATGGTACCGGGTACAGCGTTTGGTGAATACGGCGAAGGTTTTGTGCGCTGCAGTTTTGCTACTGGCTACGACCAACTTGTCGAAGCCTGCAACCGAATCGAGAGATTTGTTAAAAATCACACTTCTTAATTTTTTCAGGAATAACTATAATGTCAGTGAATTATACAGTTGCAATTGTTGGTCGTCCTAATGTGGGCAAGAGCCGTCTTTTTAATAGGTTGGTGGGTCAGCGCATTTCGATTGTGCACGACATGCCTGGTGTTACGCGAGATATCGTATCGCGCGACTTGCCGGAAGGTTATACCTTGTTGGATACGGGAGGAATGGGACTTCTCCCAGGTACGAGCGATACTCCAGAGAAGATTGTAAGTGCGGTGGAATCCCAAGTAGAGTTGTCGATTTTGGCAGCCAACTATATCTTGTTTGTTGTCGACGGTCGTGAAGGCTTGTCTCCCTTGGACATTGATATGGGGAAGATTCTTCGTAAATCGGGAAAGAAAGTTTTGATGGTCGTCAATAAGGTCGATTCCGGTGTGGATGGGATTGATACAGCGGCGTTCTATAAATTGGGGCTAGGTGATCCTATTTTCGTTTCAGCGGAGCATGGCCGAGGGATTGATGTGCTGAAGACGATGATCATCGACCAACGCAATGAAGACGTTGGCGAACCAGAGCCGGAGGATCCAAGTAAGAAAGTGATTCGTATCGGCTTTATCGGTCGCCCGAATGTTGGCAAATCATCCCTGAGTAATTGTTTGGTGCAATCTGAACGCTTTATTGTGAGCGATATTCCGGGTACGACTCGGGATTCCGTGGAAACCAGCTTTACTTGGAATTCCAAGCGGGGAGAGGATTGGCATTTCACGCTGACTGATACCGCTGGTATTAGAAAAAACACGAAGCTAGACTCGTCCGTAGAATATTTTTCTCGTGTCCGATCCTTGGATGCAATTCACAATTTGGACGTTGTATTGATGGTGGTCGATGCTAAGGAAGGGCCGACATCTCTGGACAAGGCGATCGCTGGAGAGGCGACTGCTGCCAACAAGCCGGTGGTCGTAGTCGTGAACAAGTGGGATTTGGCGTTAGAGGCGTTTGCCAACGAGGAAATTTCCGGTTTCGAAGAAGAGAAGGGGTTTCGAGAGGCTTTTGAGAAAGGGTTACGCCGTGAAATATTCTTTGTGCCTGGAGCTCCGATACGATTTGTATCCGCTAAGGAAAACTTGGATATCGAAAAAATGCTCTATGATGTGCGTCAACTGGACAAACGTCATAACCAAAAAATTCCAACCGGACGATTGAATAACTTGTTGCAGAAGATGGCGATTCGCATGCCTGCACCCAAGGTCGATGGTCGCCGTTTTCGCTTTTACTATGCAGTGCATACTGGAAACCGTCCGTATCGTGTGAAGGTGTTTTGTAACCAAGGGTATCGATTGGGTGATAGCTACAAGCGCTATTTACAAGCAGGTATCGTAGAGGCTTTCGACCTTGAAGGGTGTCCGATTGTATTCGATTTGGTGAACAAAAAGAATCCGTACGTAAACGAAGACGAGGAAACTAAAATTGATCGATCCCGTCCGAAGCCAGACACGCAGCATTACTATAACCCGAAAGAACGTTTTAAGGGCGGGAAGCGTAGGAAAAAAGGATGACGCAGCGATTAGTATTCATGGGATCAGACCCAATTGCCCTCCCGGCATTGAATGCGATTTTGTCAGGGGAATGCGGAGGCGGCGTGAAATTGGTGGCCGTTTATACGCAGCTAGACAGAGCTCGTGGGCGAGGGAAGAAAGTCCTTCCTAATGAAATTAAGCAATGGGCTCTCGAAAAAGGAATAGAAGTCAGACAGCCCGATAAAATTGGCAAAGCGGAGCGTCTTGAAATGGAAGCTTTGCAGGCAGATGCCTGCTTGGTGATGGCTTACGGCCATATTCTTTCTCAGAAGTTTATCGATACTCCCCTTTACGGAACGTGGAATTTGCATACTTCGCTTTTGCCTGCGTTTAGAGGCGCATCGCCTATTCAAAATGCGGTGATTGCGGGAGGCAACGAAACCGGCGTTAGTTTGATGCGTTTAGTAAGGCAAATGGATGCGGGGCCGATCTTAGATGTCGAAAAAGTAAGTATTGAACGCTTAGATACGGCTTTAGCGGTTGAGCATAAACTCTCTTTGGCCTGCGTTCCTTTAGTGAAACGATGTCTCTCTGGAATTTTTTTGGGAGAAGCGGAGACGGTTCCCCAAGATGAGGAGGCTGCCACTTACGTGCGTAAGTTAGGCAAAGACGATGGAGTTTTGAACTTTGCGGTGGAAGCAAAGGTATTGGCGAAACGAATCAATGGGTTGTATCCTTGGCCGAGTGCTCGGTTTACTTTTCAGAAAAACGTGATCAAAGTCGGATTAGCTGACTATGAAGAAACGGATACGAATTTGGCACCTGGCACGGCGATTGGGCTCGAAAATGGCGGATTAAGGGTCGCGTGTTCTCAAGGCATTGTAAGTTTGTTGAAGCTACAGCGAGCTGGTGGAAAAATGTTGGATGCGGATGCGTTTTTGCGTGGTTTTGAATTTCCTGAGGGGGCGGTCCTCGAATCCCGATCCATGCCGCAGTTGGTTGCGGATCATCATTTTGTGGGTTGATGCTTGTTTTTGCGCCAAGATCTTTGCAGATTTTATTTATGAGAGGGTTCAAGACAGTTTTGCTTTTTTGCGTAGCGCTAGCCGCTATCTCTTTCGAGGCGAATGCTCAGTCCAGCAACTTGGCTTACACGGTAGCCAATCTAAGAGAAGATGTTCGTCTTCTCGATGAGCAAATTCGATCGTTGCAGCTCCAGTTAGAAGAAATGCAGCGCGAAAACGACCGACTGCGAAGGCAGGTGAGCGATTATGAATCGCAGGCGGATGACCAGTTAGCTAAGCTAGCGACTGAGTCACAGCTGAACCAATCTTTGGGCCAAGCGATCAAACAGCTTGAAGGACGGGACGATCGGATGAAGGAAGAGGTCATCATGGAGGTGACTAAGATGTTGGAAAAATTTACGAGTCGTATGTCGGCTGCTCTCCCCAAGAGATCTACAAAACCCGAGGAAGAGGTTGTCTTTACCGACAATTTTCCGGGACAAGGATTAAATTATGTGGTCATGCCGGGCGACACGCTTTCCGGAATTGCTGCGAAATTTAAATCGACGACAACTTGGATTCGAAATGCAAATAGGATCGTGAGCCCGCGTCACTTACAAGTGGGTCAAGAAATCTTCGTTCCTGTGGCTCAAGAACAGTAACTATTTTTACAATACTTCTCTTTACTTCATATGGCGGCATCTAAATCAAGATTGGGCAAGGGACTCGCAGGTTTAATTTCAGGCAATGCGAAAAAGTCAGTATCATCATCCGCGAAGTCTCCTGCAAAAAAGGCAGTCGCAAAGAAAGCTGTGAAAGCGGCTAAGAAGGCGACAGCTTCAAAGTCGGCTGCTAAGAAAGCACCCGCAGAAGAACCATTGAAGCCTGCGTTTCTTGAGATTGCGGTTGGGAAGGTAGAGCCGAATCCTTACCAGCCGAGACGAGAGTTCGATGATAGTCATTTGCGAGATTTAGCGGAAAGCATTCGCAGCGAGGGCTTGATCCAGCCGATCGTCGTTCGCGAATCGGATGAAGGAACTTACCAATTGATCGCTGGGGAGCGTCGTTGGCGTGCTTTTCAGAAGCTTAAATTGAGCAAGATTCCCGCTCGCATCATTGAAGCAGGCAATGCGTCGACCGCCTCTATGGCGATGATCGAGAATTTGCAGCGCGAGAATTTAAACCCGATTGAAGAATCTCTTGGGTATGCTAGTTTGGTACGCGATTTTGACCTGACGCAGGAGCAAGTTGCTGAGCGAGTAGGCAAAGGGCGAGCGACCATTGCGAATTCATTACGTTTGCTTTCACTTCCAGAAGAAATTCGTGGATACCTTTCGACCGGTTTATTATCTACCGGTCATGCGAAGATTTTGCTTGGGTTGGAAGATAAACAAGAGCAAGCGATTCTGGCTCGAAGAATTATTGAAGACGGACTGAGTGTACGTGCTTCAGAGGCTTTGATCGAAGCTATGCGTAAATCGGGCAAGGCAAAGCCAGGCCAATCCCGTTCAGTCCCAGCTTCGGAAGCGGCAGCGATTGAAGACATCGAAAAACGAATGTGCTCGCACTTACACACTCAAGTGGCGTTGAAGCATAGCCCGAAGAAGGGCAAAATCGTCATTGAGTATAAGGGAAACGACGAGCTACAGCGTATTTTGGATGTCATCGGAGTGGCGGAGTAGCCCCGTTTTTTGGCTTTCTTAATTGTTGAAGAAATCAAGAAAGCTACGAAAGCGCTACTATATATAGTAAGCAACATTTTGGAACTGCCTTATCGCTTGACAACATACGGGCATTTATCGATTGTCGCCCGCTTCTTATGAACATTCTCATCGGTATCCTGCAAATCGTTCTCGTTCTAATTTCACTTTTCCTGATCCTCGTTGTCTTGATGCAACCAGGTAGTGCTAATGGAGGCATGGGTGCGGCTATGGGTGGAGGCGCTGCAGAGTCTGCTCTAGGAGCTGAATCAAGTTCTGTGCTTTCGAAGGTAACTACGAAAACAGCGATTGTATTTTTCGTATTTGTTTTGGGGCTTAACCTGTTGATCCTCGGAGTGCATGATAAAAGCAAATCTGAGGCTGAGGATGCTCTTCCAGAATTTGAACTCCCTACTGAAGAGGAGACCGCGGAAGCAGTAGAGGCTACTAACACTTTTTTGACCGACTTAGTTGATGATGCGATTAAAGAGAAGCGTGCAGCGGAAGGAGAGGTCCCAGAGACCGAAGGTCAAGGCGAATCTCTAGTTGAACAGGCTACAGAAGCTGCACAGGAAATAGAAGCAGAGGCTGAAGAAGCGGGTGGCTCATTGCTGGAAAAGGCCGAAGAGATTAAGGCGGGCGTCGAAGAAGAACTAAGCAGTGAAGCGACTGAAGCCGAAGAAGCTTTGGAAGAGGCGCTTCCAACAGCTCAATAGAAAAATTTTCGGTAACAAATTTTCAATGGCCAAGTCTTACCGCAATATGCGTGTTCGCTTGGCCCTTTTTTTTGCCCTAATTTTTGCAGTTTCGATTCAGAGCCTGACACTAGCTCTTGAAGTTCGAAACGAGCCGAAAACCTTGGACCCTTCTGGGGAAGAGCCAAGCCAAAGGCTGGGGTGGGAAATCTTAGAGCAGTATCGGCTTGTTGGAGTTGTTAAGGATTTTCGTTTTGGTTTTGAGTTAAAAATAATGCCGCGTCGTGGCAAAACGAAGACTGTCTCTGGGTTGATGCTTGGCAAAGATGATGGATACGCGCTTACGTCTCGCCTCGATTTTGTCGTTCCAGGAATTGCTACTGATGGTGTATCGAATACGCTGAGGTTGTTGTTTCAAAACGGAATCAGTCCCTATGTTTGGCAAAGTGGGGGTCCCGAAAATTTGATGACGGGTCTAATGGACTCGGCGGACTACTTGAATGACCTGATGGAGTCCGACGTTTCAACCTTTGAATTATTGATGCCTTTTCAGTTTTGGCAGAGTTTTTATTATGAGGGGCAGACTCAATTTCGCAGTCGAAAGACTCACCTTTTTTGGATGTATCCGCCAAAGGAAGATGAAGCGCTCACCGAGCAATTGTCTGGCGTAAGGCTCTATATTGACGATAAGTTCCATTCAATGATTCGAGCGGAGATTTTCTCTACGCAAAAGGAACATCTGAAAACGCTGTCCTTATTGGATCTAAAAAAGGTTGATGGTGTTTGGATTCCTAAAGAACTGGATGTCAGAAATGAAAAATCCAGGAATAAGACGCGAATCAAGATAGTGGATGCAGAAGTTGGTTTGGATTTACCCGATTATTTTCTAAGTCCAGAGAGTTTGGCGGATACGGTTATTGGGGTTTCGCTAGAGAGCGAGATTTTAGAAGGCCCAGCTTCATTTTGACTTTCTAATTACTCGCTAGATTTTGAGTCACCTTTAGATCGAGAACATTGGTGAATGTTTGATGTATCCATTCGTGAGATGTGATTCCTAGCCTTGGTAGATCTATTTTGTAGTAAAAGAAAATGGCAGTCGTCGTGAAAGCAAATATGAATACGCAGATTAGTAGCGCTATAATGGAATTCGAATGATTGTTAGAACGGTGCATGGATTCCGGTTTGCAGAAAAAATGCCAAAATTGACTGATGTTTCTTAAGTTGTTCTACAATAATGGTTTGATTATCCTCCTTACTTAAGATTCGTTGGATGTGTTAATTTGGGTACAATATTTGACATATTATGAGTACAAAATATGTACTTAGGCATGGCGAAACGTGTTTTTTCAAATCAAGACAGGGGTGTCGCTTCTCGAATCGCGGAAATCGTTTATTGTAATCCTTTCGAAGGGAGGCGCTGGGAATTGGAGCGTGAGGTTTTGAATGAAGATTTTAAAGAGCCCGAGTGGTATGTAGGGATTGGAGACTCAAGAGAGCTGTTGGTACCAAATTTGGAAAAACTGTTGTTCATCGCGAAGTCGTTATTGGATACTGCGAGGTCTAAAATTTCCAATGGAGCCGGGGAGTGGTTGGATGCGGACAAGGATATTTACCAAAGCCTGACCCACTTTGTAGCCTTCCATGAAGTTATGTCCGATTTTGATGATACGATTGAAAATATGCTTTGTGGAGGCCAAATTGGCGGTCGAATTGGATACTTTGCCAAGTGTCGTGACATCTTAAGGTATTATTTAAATACTGATGACAGTTTGAGGCTATCGAAGGACGAAGAAGGGCAGTACTTTGCCTTTTATTTTCAATTACGACGCGCGTGGGTAACGATTTTCAAATTCATCGTGGGTCGGTCTGATGGTATGAGGAAACTCAGAGCTCGAATTTGGCAGTCCTCTTTCACGAAAGATATCAAGCGGTATCAACGTTCTCTTTATGATCGGATGGGAGATATTGTGACTTTAATTACAGGCCCATCGGGTTCTGGAAAAGAATTAGTTGCTCGAGCCGTAGGCTTGTCCCGTTTTGTGCCGTTTGACCCAATCAAAATGGAATTTGCTGTGGATATCTCAAAAGTGTTTTTGCCGATTAACCTCTCCGCCTTGTCACCGACTCTTATTGAGTCTGAGTTGTTTGGACACAAGAAGGGTGCGTTCACAGGAGCGCTGCAGGATAGGCGAGGGTATTTCGAAGAATGTGGTCGGTACGGGACTGTTTTCTTGGACGAGATTGGTGAAACGGATCCTTCAATACAGGTAAAGTTATTGCGTGTATTGCAAACGCGACAGTTTCAAAGGCTAGGCGATACAAGCTCTCATCCGTTTGTGGGAAAAGTGATGGCTGCGACTAATCGTGAATTGCCTAGGGAGATTGAAGAAGGGAGGTTTCGCGAGGATTTTTACTTCCGGTTGTGCGCGGATCGTATTAATACCCCATCTTTGGCTGAATTGATTAGCGGCTCAAGTGATGAGCTGGAATGCTTCGTATCCTATATCGCCTACCGAGTTGCTGGGAAAACGGAATGTGCTGATTTGACGGAGGAATCGTGCTCTTGGATACGTAAGAAAATGGATCCATCATACGCCTGGCCCGGAAACTTTAGAGAATTGGAGCAGTGCGTACGGAATATCTTGGTGAGTGGAGAATACAACCCTGAGACTTTTAATTGTCCGGAGAAAGCCCAGTGTATTGAAAATGCGACTAGATCGAAAATGACTGCTAGTGAACTGCTGCAGTCTTATGCTCAAGTGCTTTATAAAGAGCAGCGGAGTTACGAAGAAGTGGCAAAAATTCTGCAAGTCGATCGACGGACAGCAAAAAGGTATGTAGTCGGAGACTGATGACTCTCAGTGGCCATATTGGGTGGTCGCTTCGCTAAAAAATTGGAACGAAGGGGCTTTGATGCAAGCGGGACCTTTGGATTGAGTTGGATACGTAAATTGTGATGTTATGCCTTTTAGAGCCTAATTTTGAAGTTGATTTGGGCTTGGAAAATGATGGATACGGTGAATTTTGCCACTTTTGATGGCTGTATTCGTTATTTTTTGTCGGCTTAATCGCACTAATTATTCCCAAATTGGTATTCAATTTTTAATATTTGCGGTCGAATAAGGTACAGAATCGTATCACATATGCTCATTTGGGCCGTGAATTTTCAAATTCTGCGTAACAAATAATGGAATACCCCTAAATTTTTGACGAATTTTTGAATACAGGCCCGAAATCAGTCGTTAATTTTGTAAAAAACCTTTGTAACCAAAAAATAAGAACGATATAAGGTTTGCAAAACCCTCATTTAGGGTTACTTACATTAGACTAAAGGAATTAGAATCTTCTAAATAAACCTATAAACCATAAGATAGCAAAGCTATGGCAGCAAAAAAAAGCGCTGAGAGTTCACCTCTCACATTCGATCTCAAAGCAGATTTAATCTCTGTTTTGGACAAATATCAAACAAAGCTCGGTGGCGTTTCAAAGAGCGAGATCATCCGTCATGCGATCTCTCAATTCGACTACGCTACTTTTAAACCAGTAGTTGAACCTCATCGTCAAATTTCTGTACGTCTTCCTCTTAAGCAGAAGAATTCGTTGGTGAAACTAGCGAAGGGCAAAAAAGTAAGCATCGGAGAATTGCTCCGTGCAGCTTTGGAATCTCTTCCAGGAAACCCAGCGTCTTCCGGTATCGAGAAGCCAGCTCCTAAGAAACCAGCTCCAAAAAAGGCAGCTAAGAAGGTTGTTAAAAAAGCGGCCAAGAAAGCAGCTAAGAAGCCTGCAGCTAAGAAAGCTGCAAAGAAGGCAGCTCCTAAGAAAGCAGTTAAGAAGGCAGCTCCTAAGAAAGTTGTAAAGAAAGCAGCTCCTAAGAAGGTTGTAAAGAAAGCAGCTAAGAAGGCAGCTCCTAAGAAGGCAGCTCCTAAGAAGGCAGCTCCTAAGAAGGCAGCTCCTAAGAAGGCAGCTCCTAAGAAAGTTGCTAAGAAGGCGGTAAAGAAGACTGCTAAGAAAAAGAAGTAATTCTTTTTTCAGCACTTAAATTTTAAGCCGAGGTTAACGCCTCGGCTTTTTTTTGCGTCTACCCGAATTTGATTTCCAGTGTTGTTTGTGGTTTGCGTTTGTTGGTCCGATTCGAAATTTTGAAAATATGTCTCTTTTTCTAGGAATCGATAGTGGAACCCAAAGTGTTAAGGCGGTTGTTTATGACGCGACTGCTAAGAAAATAGTAGCCGAAGGAAAAGCTCCTCACTCATTGATAAGTGGGCTGCCAAGCGGCCATATGGAACAGCATCCGGAGGAGTGGGCAAAGGCGATGGACGATGCTATTTTGTCAGCTTTGGCTAATATAGACAAATCAGCAGTCAAAGCCATTGGAGTGAGCGGTCAGCAACATGGGTTTGTACCGTTGGACGGCGAGGGGAAGGTGATTCGCCCAGCGAAGCTCTGGTGTGATACTAGCACGATGGAAGAGTGTTCTCTAATCGCAGATGCTCTCGGGGGGCAAATGGCTGCGATCGATAAAATAGGAAATCGAATACTTCCGGGGTTTACTGCACCGAAGATTCTTTGGTTGAAGCGCAATGAGCCTGAAAAATTTGCTCGATTGCGTCATGTATTGCTCCCGCATGACTACTTGAATTTTTACCTGACGGGTGAGTATTTCATGGAATACGGTGATGCCTCTGGTACTGCGATGATGGATGTAAAGTCGAGAGGGTGGTCGCTGGAAGTTATCAACGCGATAGATCCCTGTGTTGTGGAATATTTGCCGGACTTGTCTAGCAGTGACTCTCCTTGCGGTTGTTTGAGGAAAGAAATCGCAGAGAAATATGGATTGTCTGAACAAGTACTCGTGAGTTCGGGCGGCGGTGACAATATGATGGGAGCGATCGGTACTGGAAATGTACGCAGTGGAGTCGCTACTGCGAGCTTCGGTACCAGTGGTACGATCTACGCATATAACGATAAGCCTGTGATCGATTCAAATGGTGAAATCGCAGCGTTTTGCGATTCGACCAACGGTTATTTGCCATTGCTGTGTACGATGAATGTAACCACGGTTTCTGAGCAATTTCGTAAGCTATTTAGCATGGATCACGAGGCATTGAATACGGCTCTTAATTCTGTCGAGCCTGGATGCGACGGGCTCTTTATGCTTCCTTACCTTGAGGGGGAGCGCACTCCTTCATTACCAACAGCTTCTGGCGTATTTTTTGGTTTGAATCAAAAGACGATTTCGCCCGAGCATATGCTGCGAGCGGCTGTTGAAGGTGTTACCATGGGAATGAATTTCGGACTACGTCGCTTGCGCGAGTTGGGTGTCAAAACCAATGAAGTGCGTTTAACCGGTGGTGGTTCTCGCAGTGAGGCTTGGCGACGTATTATAGCCGATGCATTTGGTACTTCAGTTGTGTGTATGGCAGAGGACGAAGGAGCGGCTTTAGGTGGAGCGTTACAGGCGGAGTGGTGCTTTAGAAAACAAAGCGATTCGTCACTAGAAATTGCGAGTGTTGTAGAAGGAGCAACTCAATTGGATGAGTCCACTCGCTTGGAAGCGAACGCCGAGAGTCATGCAAAGTATCAGGAAATGCAGACGTTTTTCGATAAGCTAACTCGATCGATGCAACCAATTTTTGACGAACACGTTGCGTTCAAGTCGTAAGGCGTTTTAAAAGCAAGTTTGCTTAGAATGTCTGCCTAAGGAGAAAATCCCTCGAAGCTACGAATAATGATTGAGAGGGAGGAAGGCCCGTTACATGACGGGCTTTTTGTACTTTTTGATACCTGCTTTTAGAGCTGCGATTGTCGTGTCTAATGTTTCGAGGCGAGCTCTCATTTTGCAGGTGGAAGCGACTATATTCCAGGGAGCGTAGTCTGTATTGGTGTTAGCGATCATTTCGTTTACGCACTCAATATAACGGTCCCATTGTTTGTGGTTGCGCCAATCCTCGTCTGTTATCTTCCAGCGCTTGAGAGGATTTTCTTCACGTGCCTTAAAGCGCTCAAGTTGAGTTTCTTTGTCGATGTGTAGCCAGAATTTTATGATGATAGTACCGAATTCGTGCAGGTGTTTTTCGGTTTCATTCATCTCTCTATACGCTCGCTCCCACTCTTCGTTGGAGCAGAAACCTTCAACCCTTTCTACGAGAACTCGGCCGTACCAGGACCGGTCAAATATACTTATATGGCCTTGGCGTGGCATTTGTTTCCAGAAGCGCCACATGTAGTGTTGGGCGAATTCTTCTTTTGTCGGAGCTCCGACAGGAATGACGTCGTAGCCACGAGGGTCCATTCCTTGTAAAAGTCGCTTGATGCATCCGCCTTTGCCAGCGGCGTCAGAGCCGCAATATACCATGACGACGGGTATTTGCAGGTAATGAACTTCATGTACGAGATCATGAATGATTGCCTGTTTTTCTTTGAGAGCTGCTTTATACTCGACCCGGTCCATTGGCCCGGGAAATTCGACTTCAGCCAGATAGTCGTGCCCGTTGTAAGGTACCCAATTCTTCTTGATAGCCTCAGTTTCTTGTTGGTTTTTGACTGCTTCGACTTCTTTATGAATCCGGTTTATTATCGTCTGATTTACTTGGATACTTGCTTCTTTGAATTCGTCTGTACTGATGACTGTCCAAGGAGCGAAGTCGTGGTCGCTCTTATCAATAAATTTTGTGACTGTATTGAGATAGCTTTTGTATTGGCGGTGGCGTTTCCAGTCCTTAGCTGTTACCCGCCAAGTTGTCTTTGGGTTTTGCTCTAGTTTGGTGAGACGGCGAGATTGCTCCTTTTTGGAGACAGTTAGGAAAATCTTGATAACGACAACATTATCGTCGTGGAGTTGTTGTTCAAATTGTCGTATGTATTCGAGGTAGTTGTCTACCTGTCCGTCCGAAATCTTTCCTTCTGCCCAAGCATCTAGAACAAGGTAGTAGGCACTGCGATCGAGGAATTGGACCATGCCTCGTGCGGGCGTATTTTTCCAGAACTGGTTAAGTAACGGGTACTTGTTGGCGCCTGAGTCACTGGCATGAGTGGAATGGACTTTGTAAGTGCGGGCGTCCATTTCTAGCAACAGTTGGTTGAGAATTTGCCCTTTCATAGAGGCATCCAAGCCCTCAACAATTACTAGAGTTGGAATATTTAATTCCTTCGCTTCTCGTTGAACAACTCCTAGTTGAATTGCGAGTGCTTTGAGGATGGCCTTATTTGAAGGCTGTAGGCTTTCTTCTGTTTCGCTCATGCGTTTAGATTAATTGGGAAAAGCAAAAGTTTCCGCCAATTAGGTGTTTTTGTAAAAGACTTTTTCTTTGCGTCGAGAATCTTGCTTAATCGCTTGTGTAGCCAAAAAGCTTGTTCTTTTTAATGTGCTCGACTGCTTTTGCGGGCACCATGTTTTCCCAGGATGCATCGCCTTCTGCGATACAGGTGAGCACATCTCTTGAGAAAATCTCTAATAACTCTTCATTGACCCCTTTGATTGGTTCAATAAAGCCGTTTTCCAGGAGGTAATCGTACAAGTGACTGAGATCGGTTGCCACTTTGAGGTTTCCGCAGGTAATTAGCATATCATCGGTGATACCTCCCGTGGTTACCTTTTCATCTAGATCGACTTTTTCGAGGGTATCCTCCGACATCAGTTTTTTGTACTGTCGATAAGCTCTTTGTTTCATCGGATAGATGTACAGCTTTACCGAATTACGGAAGAGTCGTCCGAAATTTTCTAGGATTCCTCCTTGGAGATTGGTGTAGTACTTGGAATTGAAAACCTCTAGCAAGTTGTTGATCCCCATGGCGACACCGATCATTTCTTGGGTAAAGCGGCGGAAGTAGGCGGTGAGTCGGTAGAACTCGAAGTAGTTAGAGATCAATACATAGTTGCCAGTTGCAGCTAGTGTGTCGATTCGATCGAGGAAGTCTTTAATGTCTAGGGTTCCTCCAGCGAGCAGATTGTTCATCGTGATCTCAGCTAGAGCGACGACTTCTTTGTCCTGCACTTGTGGCTCTTGAATAAATTGAGCGCCTGAACATTTGAGCATATCGATATTTACTTTGGATACTGGTCGGAAGCTGCCGCGTTCGACCAAAATAGCCTTTTTGTAGAAAACTTCCGAAGGCTGCATGATTTCACCCTCGGGGTTGAAAAGCACAGCATTGGTAAGTCCGAAGTTCACTAGGTTCAAATTCATGATACGATTATCAGTATCTTTGAAGAACTCTCCGGAGACATAAATTAGATCTATTTCAATACGCTCAGGCCCTAGGTTGTCTATAAGCGATTTGATTAGTTCGTCTGGATTGTTAGCGAGTTTGAGGGCTCCATATATAAGGTTGGTTCCGAGGATACCGATCGCTTCCTGCTGACGGAGGTTATCATTGTCCCACATTCGCGCATGGAGGATAATGTCGTTTGGTTTGGTTTCAGGAGTAGCTTGGAAACGAATACCGAGCCAACCGTGAGCATCGTTGCCGCCGCGGTAGCCTTTGGCCTTAACAGTGTTGGCAAATGCGAAAAACGTTTTTTCTTTTCCAACTTTCTCAGATAAGCGTTCTTCGAGGAGACCGTATTCGTGGTCTAGCATCGTCTCTAGTCTTTTTCGAGATACGTATCGTCCTGCTTTTCCGTAAATAGAATCGCTGAACGTCATGTCATAGGCGGAAATTGTCTTGGCGATGGTCCCGGCGGCTCCACCAGCATGGAAAAAATTACGAGCGGTTTCTTGACCTGCCCCGATCTCTGCAAATGTGCCGTACTTTTGGTCGTCGAGGTTTATTCGTAGGGCTTTGCGGTTTGTGGTGAGGAGTTCGTTGTTGGTGTCGTTACTCATACTAATTAAAGAGCTATTCGCGGGCCAAGAAAGGGCAAGCTTGAGAATTGAACAATTTAGTGAAACTCTTTGCAGAATTAGGCATTAAATGAGCACACTGTGCGATTGCTCCGGTGTTTTTGGTCAAAACGGGAAAATTTCGTTTACCTCGATTAAGACACAAAGAAGAATTTGCTGTTCGTAAACTTTCATACCCTTTTAAAACTCATGGAAACGCTTCTTATTGCCCTTGGTTCCGGGATATTGTTCATTGTCGCTTACAACACGTACGGCAAATACCTTGCTCGAAAGATTTTTAAGTTGGATGTGAATGCCAACGTTCCGAGTAAAGATTTAAGAGACGACAAGGATTTCGTCCCAACAAAGAAGTTTGTCGTCTTCGGTCATCATTTTACGTCTATCGCTGGAACTGGGCCTATTGTTGGACCTGCAATTGCCGTCATTTGGGGCTGGGTGCCGGCTTTGCTTTGGGTGATATTTGGGTCTATTTTGATTGGAGCGGTGCATGATTTTGGGGCACTCGTCGTTTCGATGCGAAACAAAGGGCAAACGGTCGGAGAAGTTGCGGGACGGGTATTGAACCCGAGAATACGGTTCTTATTCCTGTTCGTGCTCTTTATGGCTTTGACGATCGTTTTGGCGATTTTTGGATTGGTGATAGCGATTGTTTTTCAGCTGTACCCAACCTCAATTTTTCCCTGTCTTGTACAAATACCGTTAGCGATCTTGATCGGCGTTTGGCTCCACCGAAAAGGAGTTAACTTACTTATCCCTTCTATTTTAGCGTTAGGAATTATGTATATTACCGTTGCCTTTGGCGACGTTGGCTTTTTGCACAGTTTCAATAGTTCGTTGGCCAAGTGGCCTCTCGCAGCCTGGGTCGCAGTGCTTTTGGGGTATTCTTATGTTGCGTCAGTATTGCCTGTTTGGATGCTGCTGCAGCCTCGAGACTTTATCAATAGCCTGCAGTTAGTGACTGCTCTCGGGTTGGTCGTTTTGGGCTTGTTTTTCGCTGCATTTTTTGGTGGAGCTCCGATCGAAGGATCTGAACTCCGCCCGGATTTGGAAATTGCAGCTCCCGCATTCCAGTTCGGAGTTTTAGGAGCTCCTTTGTTATTTCCATTTTTGTTTATCACAATTGCGTGTGGGGCCATTAGCGGGTTTCACTGCTTGGTTTCGAGTGGTACATCGAGCAAACAGTTGGAGAATGAGAAGGATGCTCAGTTTATTGGATACGGATCGATGCTGACTGAAGGCTTCCTAGCTGTGCTCGTTATTTTAGCCTGTGTTGCTGGGATTGGTCTTGGAATTCCCGATGGGGAAGGAGCTTATTTGTTTGGTGAATCTGCTTGGGCCTCCCGCTACTCTTCCTGGCAAGCGGCTGGGGGATTGGGAGCCAAGATCGGAGCATTTGTAGATGGATCTGCGAATTTCTTAAAAGCGATGGGTATTGCACCCGGATTTGCAGTCGCTTTGATGGGGGTATTGGTCGCTTCCTTTGCTGCGACTACTTTGGATACTGCTTGCCGATTGCAGCGTTACGTTGTCCAAGAGCTAGCGTCGACTTTCGTTTCGAACCGAGAAAAAGGCCTGTCCGCTAACCCATTCTCTTTGTTGACCGATAAACACGGAGCCACGATTTTCGCGGTTGTCACCGCATTCTGCTTAGCGGCGATTCCTTTACCGGGCAGCGAATTGTCTTGGGCAAATGTGGGCAAAGGCGGTTTGATTCTTTGGCCCCTTTTTGGCGCGACGAATCAACTGCTAGGTGGATTGGCGTTCCTCGTCATTGCTTTTTGGATGTGGCGCCGTCGTCTACCTGTTTGGTTTATTGTTTTGCCGACAATTTTCATGTTGATCATGCCAGCGTGGGCAATGACTCATCAGTTATTCATCCAGGGCATCGGAAAGGATACCGGTTGGTTATTCGCTGAAACTAAGAATTGGCCTCTTATCTCCATTGCTTTGGCAACCTTGGCCCTGGAAGTATGGATGGTGGTTGAGGCTTTCCTCGCTTGGCCTAAAGCGAAGGGAGTCTTGGAAGAGTCGCTTGTTGGCGAGGCTCTCTCGGACTAAGCTGATAGAGAAGTTGCGAGTGTTTTGTAAAAGAGACTGCTTGAAGTGACAAATGAATTGCCGATCAGGCCCATTCTGGAAAGGGTTTGAGCGGAAATATCCTGAAAATTGCATATGAAAGATTTCTTTAAAATGTTTTTTGCCTCTACTCTGGCACTCGCATTCGTTTGCGGTGCGTTGTGCGCAGGGGTGGTTCTTTTACTCATCGGATTATCTAGCATGGCTGAATCTGAGCCAAAATTGCAGAAAAACAGCGTGTTGGTATTCGATATGAGTTCGAATATTCAGGACGCTCCAGTGAGCACGACTCAAGAAGAGATCATCGCAGAAATCACCGGTGGCAACCGCCCTCCAAAATTGGCATTGCGTCAGGTTTTGACTGCGATCGATACGGCGGCTTCTGATAAAAATATAAAAGGAATTTTTATAAAGGGGTCATTTCGCCCCGATGGATATGGCAGTGGATTCGCGGCGCTTAAGGAGGTGCGCGAAGCATTGGTGAGATTTAAAGAAGAGAGCGCTAAGCCAGTGATTGCTCATGTCGTGTATCCAACAGCGAGAGATTTGTATGTGGCATCTGCAGCGGACACCGTTTATATGAACCCAGAAGGCTTGCTTCTCAATTCGGGTATGGCGTCGCAGCCGATGTTCTTGGCTGGGTTTTTCAAGAAGTATGGTATCGGCGTGCAAATTACAAAAGCCGGCGAATTTAAATCTGCAGCAGAATCGCTGGTGCGAGAGACTATGAGTGGGCCAGCTCGTATTCAAACCGAGGCACTTTTAGAGGACCTTTGGGCGAATTATGTCGACGCGGTTTCAAGCAAAGCAGATATGAGTTTTGATGAATTTCAAGCCTTGGTAGATGCAAAAGGGTTGCTGACAGCAGATGACGCATTGGAAGCTGGCATCGTCGATGAACTTGCTTTTGCCGATCAATTGTTAGAGGAGCTTCAAGAAATTACGGGTGATTCCAAACGCAAGGTAGACCTCGCGAGTATCGGCTTAGGACATTACATACAATTGAAAACAGGAGAGGCTGCTGGCGGCAGCCACATCGCTGTCGTTTATGCTGAAGGCGAAATCGTCACCGGAAATGGAAATGATGGCCAAATCGGGGGAGATAAACTTGCTCGCGAGATTCGCCAGCTTCGCTATGATAAGTCGGTCAAAGCGATCGTACTTCGAGTGAATAGCCCAGGTGGTAGCGCTTTGGCGAGCGAAGTTATCCAACGCGAAGTCAAGCTTGCTCAAGAGCAAATGCCTGTAGTTGTTTCTATGGGATCTGTGGCAGCATCTGGCGGGTATTGGATTTCTGCTTATTCGGATCGGATATTTGCCCAGCCTAATACAATAACAGGTTCAATTGGAGTAATCGGGCTGTTTATGAATTTTAAGGAAATAGCGAACAATCACGGTGTCACCTTTGACCTTGTAAAGACGGCAAAGTTTGCTGACGTCATGTCGCCGGTTCGTCCGAAAACAGAGGAAGAAATGGCTCTCATTCAAAAGGGCGTTGATGAGGTGTATGACGATTTCTTGGATCGAGTTTCGGAAGGCCGCGATCTAGATCGCGACCATGTAGCTGAAATTGCAGAAGGGCGTGTTTGGTCTGGCGAAGACGCCTTGGAGATTGGGATCGTCGACGAGCTCGGTGGTCTAGGTGATGCGATCGCTCATGCGGCTGAGTTGGCTGAACTGGGTAACAATCCAACGATTCGTGATTATCCAGCGCCTGTTGATTTTTTCGAAGAACTTCTTAAAGGCTTAGCCAATGGCGAGCAAGTGATGGCTCGGAATGAAGCATTGCAGGCGGTGAAATCGACATTGGATGAGTTGCGGGCTCTTTCGCAGTTTGACGATCCAAAGGGCGTCTACGCTATTATGCCGTATAAGATCGAAATTAAGTAGATAAATTTAAAACCTATGGAAACGAAGTTAGTTAGAAATTGTAGTGCGACGGCCATTCCCTCTGGCGAAGTGGTGACTTTGGACGCGGGTGCCTCTGTATTCATCACGCAAACTCTAGGTGGTAATGTCACAGTACGTACGAACCATGGACTCTTTCGTATTGCGAGTGGAGATGTCGATGCGTTGGAGGAGGTCGATTTAGGTGATGCAGCATCTAGCGATCCCGCAGGCGAAGAATTTTCTGAAGGAGCTATTTGGAATGCCATGAAACAAGTCTTTGATCCGGAAATCCCGATCAATATTGTAGATCTTGGCTTAATCTACGACATGCAAACGCAAGATGTCGGCGATGGCATGTATTCAGTTGCGGTTAAAATGACTTTAACCGCCCAAGGTTGCGGGATGGGTCCTGTAATTGCTCAAGATGCAAAAGATCGAATTGAGCAACTGGATTTCGTTGAAATTGCGGTAGTGGATATCGTTTGGGACCCGGTTTGGAATCCTCAAATGATTTCCGAGGAAGGCAGAGGAATCCTTGGTATCGAGTAATTCTTTTTCTTACTTTTCGCAGCTTGGGCGAGCTACGAGTCCTTCGTAGGGCTCGTCAGCAAAGAATTCGCGTTCGGTATCCAACATGTGTCTATCACAGATATCGAAGAGCGTTTGCTTGTCTTGCGATCGACGCATCTCATAAAGAAACTTCCCATCGGGATCGACTCCCTGGCCAACGAAGTTGAGATACTTTTTCATTTTGTTGACCTGCTGTTTTTCTGACAAATGCGGTCGACTCACCATTTCGTAAAGTCGCTTTACGTATTCGTTCACCTCTTGCAGGCGAATTTTAGAAATTTCTTTTCCGCTTTCGAGTTCTCGGATTTGTTTAAATATCCATGGATTGCGTATGGCATGCCGTCCGATCATGACGCCAGCAGCTCCGGTGTAGTTCAATATTTCTCGTGACCTGCGGGCAGACTTTACGTCACCATTTGCGAGAACGGGGCATTTGACTGATTCGACTGCGTGTTTGATGCAGTCATAATGCACCTCGCTACGATACATTTCCTTGACCGTTCTACCGTGTAGGCTGAGGAGGTCGATGTCATGTTTGTTTATAAGCTGTAGGATCGTATCAAAGTTTTCAGTATCTTGAAAACCGATACGCATTTTGACAGTGAAGAGTCCGGGGATGATCGCTCGCAATTCCCCCAAAATCTCGTCGATTTTCGCAGGGTCGCGTAGCAGTCCGCCACCACAGGCTTTTTTGTAAACTGTGGGAGCGGGGCAGCCCATGTTCAAATCAACACCGGCAACGGGGTGCTCGAGGAGGTCCTTTGTTGTGCGCTTGAGGTGATAGACATCTTCGCCAATCATTTGGGCGAATACGGGGCGACCAGTTTTGTTTTCCGTAATGGAAGAGAGAATGAATTTCTCTAGTTTTGATTGAACATGAACTCGAAAATACTCGGTAACGAAATAGTCAGGAGCACTGCATTCGGCGATGACCGCCATAAACGGAAGATCCGTTACATCCTGCATCGGAGCCAAAGCCGTGATTGGCTGACCTGGTATGATTGTCGCCGGTAGGCTTCGCTCGGAGCGAGGGTTCGAGCTGTCGTTGATTTTAAGCATCGCTTTTGAAGAGCGGTGAACCCTTTCACGATTTTGTCGAAACTCAATCTAAAAAAGGGAAGCTCATGAGTCGCCAGAAACCCCTAAATTAGGCTGATCCAATGGCAAAATCGGTATAGCGGATAGCAAGCGATTTCTTACTGCTTAGGTGGTTATCCGGTTTTTGATGACTTTTTGCTTTCGGTGCGGAAGCTGACGATCGCGTAGAGTAGGACGCCGACGCAAATGCCGGAGTCGGCTACGTTGAAGCTCGGGTAATGGTAGTTGAAGAATTTGAAATCGAGAAAATCGATTACATGCCCTAGGCGAAAACGGTCAGTTATGTTTCCTAGGATGCCGCCGGTGGCGAGGCCGAAAGCGAATTGGTTTATTGGGCGATAGAGTTCGAGGTATTTATGAAATACGAAAACGGATACGAGGGCTGTAATTCCCAGGAGCCCTAGGATATGGCCTTGGCCGCTAAACATGCTCCAGGCAGCCCCGGTGTTGCCCACGTGGACAATTCGAAAGAAGTCGGGGATGACGACAATAACCTCTTCGTTAAAGAAACTGCCGAAGGGGATGGTCTTTTCTACCCAAAGTTTTGTGAGTTGGTCCAAAAAAAACACTGCTAGCATGAGGACTAGCAGCGTTTTGCGATCGGAAATAAATTTCATCTAGAAGAAGGAATACGAATCGTTCAGGAGTAGTCTACTCGCTGTCGTCTTCGTAAGCGATGCTGTCTTCGCTGGTGGCTTCTGTGAAGATGCCTCCACGCTGAGTGCTGCGTGTCTTGTTCTTCTCAAGTTGAGTTTGCGATGCAATCGAGTGACGGGTGAATGGAACTGCCATAAGGCGTTCGTCACGAATGCGTTTTCCTGTCATTTCGCAAATGCCATAGGTGCCATCGTAGATGCGATCGAGTGCGGCTTCGATTTCGTGCAAAGCGTCTTGTTCGCTGGATACCATGCTAAGTGCGAAGTCGCGATCGAACGTTTCTGTACCGGCGTCGGCCATGTGTTGGCTGTAGCTGGAGAGGTCGCCGGAATCGTCTTTGCTGGATCGCTTCAAGGTGTCTTCAGTGTGTTTACTGAGGCCATCTTGAACATGTTCGAAAAGTTCGACGAGAAGTGCGTGGAATTTTTGGTACTGGGGATCAACCTTGCGCTCTCTGTGGTTGATTTTTGCCTTCTTTGGGGTACCACCATTAGTTGAGCCTCCGCCTAAAATATCGGCCAAGGAAGCTGCCCCAAGAACGCGTTTTTCTTCCTGTTCTTGCGCTTCTGCAATTGCCTTTTGCGCTTTTTCCTTGGCTGCCTTTTTTGCTGCGACTGATTTACTGTCTTTATTGCGCGTCTTGGCTACCGACAAAGCGTCATCAAGGGAAAAGCTTGTGGCTTTGGAGGCTTTTTTTGCTGTTTTTTTGCTTACTGATGTTGTTGGGGATTTTTTCTTTTCAGGCATTTCAGACAAGTTGGTTTATTGCATGTTCGCAGCGGCCGCATAGGGTTTCGTTATCCGTGCCATTTTCAAGCTCAGATTCCCACCTCCAGCATCTCGGACAACGTCCGCCGTCTGCTTTGGTTACTGTAGTTGTGAGGTCTCCTTCGTCAGATTTCGCCAATAAGACTTTAGAGACTATAAAGAGTTCCTCGAGGAAATGATTATGTTGGGACAGTATGTCGAAAGTTTCGTCATTCCCGGAAATTGTTACATACGCATCGAGTGAGCGTCCGATTTCACCCGCTTTGCGCAGATCTTCGAGTTTTTCGTTCACACTATCGCGTGCGCTTAGCAGAACGTCCATTTCTTGATCGAGTGTATTGTCTAGCCAGCTGTCAGTGCCTTTTGGCCAAGACTGTAAAACGAGTGGGTCGTTGGTGACGTCTTTGTTTTCCTTGAAGAAGGACCAAGCTTCATCGGCTGTGAAGGGGAGGATTGGTCCGAGTACTCGAACGAGGCTGTTGAAAATCTTGTAGATCGCTGTTTGAGAAGAGCGACGCCGCGGGTCGTTCGGAGCCAAGGTGTACATACGGTCCTTGAGAACGTCGTGGTAAAGCGCGGAGAGCGTTACTGAGCAAAATTGGCCACACTGTTGGAATACCTTGTGAAATTCGTAGTTATCGTAGGCAGCTTCGCAGGTGGCTACGAGTTCTGCAGCTTTGTGGAGCGCCCAACGGTCGAACACATTTAGCTTACTATCCGGGACTGCTTGAGTCTCATAATCGAAGTCGTAGAAACTTGAGAGTTGGTAGCGGAATGTATTGCGGAAAAGACGGTAGGCGTCGCCGACGGTTGCCAAAACTTTGTTGCCGATACCGATGTCATTTCGGAAATCTGTGGAGGCGATCCAGAGTCGGACAATATCAGCCCCAAACTTGTCCATGTAGTGCGTAAGCGTCATTGCTCCGTCGCTTTTGGAAAGCTTTGACCCGTCTTCGTTGACGAGGAAGCCGTGGGTAAGGATGTTTTTGTAAGGAGCTTGTCCTTGGCGTATAACACCGGTCCAAAGGGAGGATTGGAACCAACCACGATGCTGATCGCTTCCTTCTAGGTAGAGATCGCAAGGCCAAGTGAGGTCGCTCTCGTTTTTGAGTACAGCCATGTGACTGGAACCCGAGTCAATCCATACGTCGAGCGTGTCGGTTCCTTGCTTAAGCGTTTTGCCTTTCCAATCTTCGGGCAATTCGATGCCTTCGAGAAGTTCTTCGACGCTAGCAGTAAACCAGAAATTGGTGCCTTTTTCAGCAATCTTGTTTGCTACACTGCTGATGACATTTGCATCCAAATAGCCGAGACCATCCTCGTCGTAAAATGCTGGAATTGGAACACCCCAAGAGCGTTGACGGCTGATGCACCAATCGGGGCGACTTTCAACAGCACCGCGGATTCGCTTTTGTCCCCAATCGGGTATCCATTTTACTTGGTCAATGGCGTCGAGTGCCTTTTGACGTTTTTCATCTTTGTCCAGTGCTACGAACCATTGGTCGACGGCACGGAAAATGACTGGAGTCTTAGAACGCCAGCAGTGCGGATAGCTATGCTTAAGTTTCTTCTTTTTGAGGAGAGCTTCTGCGTCGACGAGAGCTTTTAAGACTTTTCCGTTAGCTGGGACCCAACCATCTTGTTCAAGCACTGATACGCCTACAAAGTCGGCTGGGATTTGCCCATCGTCGTCGTAAGCCCCCTTGTCATTGACCGGGCAGTATATGTCGAGGCCATAGTTTAGGCCGGTGAGATAGTCTTCTTGTCCGTGGCCTGGAGCTGTATGCACGCAGCCAGTACCGGATTCTACGGTAACGTATTCAGCGAGCACAATTGGGCTGGCACGGTCGAGAAATGGGTGGCGTGATTCTACGTGTTCTAATTCGGAGCCTTTGATCGTCTTAACGATTTTCCAGTCTTTTAGATCGACCTCTTTTGCGAAGGTTTCCGCTAGGTCTTTTGCAACGATGAATACTCTTTCCCCGCTTTCTATAAATGCGTATTCAATGCGCGGATGCACTGCGACTGCCATGTTTGCTGGGAGCGTCCAGGGAGTCGTTGTCCATATGACAACAGAAAGGTTTTTTTCGATGCCGAACTTGGCTTTTTCAGGAATGTTAAAACCAACCCAGATGGATATGCTGGTGTGATCTGCGTATTCGATTTCTGCTTCAGCGAGGGCTGTTTCGCAAGGGATTGACCAGTAAACCGGCTTTTTGCTGCGATAGACGAGTCCCTGTTCGACGAAAGAGCCGAGCGTGCGTAGGATTTCTGCTTCGTAGCCAGGGCGCTTTGTTTTGTATTCGCGATCCCAATCGGCGAGAACTCCGAGACGTTTGAATTGGTTGCGTTGCACATCGATCCAATGCTCGGAAAAGGCATCACAGCGTTCACGGAGTTCGGCGGTGCTGAGTTCTGTGCCTTCGGCTTGCAGATCTTTGGTGACTTTGTGCTCGATGGGCAGACCGTGGCAATCCCAACCAGGAAGGTAGGGGGTGCGAAACCCTTGGGAGGCTTTGTAGCGGATTACGATCTCTTTAAGAGTCTTGTTAAGAGCGTGCCCGAGGTGCAAGTCGCCGTTAGTAAAAGGGGGACCATCGTGCAGAATAAAGGGAATACCGCTCTTGTTCTTTTCTTGGATCTTCTGGTAGAGATCGATTTTTTTCCAGTGCTCGACTCTCGCTGGTTCTCTCTTTGCGAGATCTGCTCGCATTGGAAAGGCCGTTTTTGGAAGGTTGAGGGTGTCTTTATAATTTTCCGCCATGCCCGCTTATTAAAATGCGCGGATACTGTATATTGGCCTAGGCGTGTCAAGGGTGGACAGGTAATTGTGACACGAAGGACGCGAAATGGGCCTCATTCTGTGTTTTTTGAGTCCAAAGAGGCCGTTTTGAGTCGATTTAGGGCTAGGCTACGGACGCAAACTGGATCCGATTGTACAGTTGATGGGTGTTTTCCGGCACGATTCGGTCGGTTACAATTGAAGGGTTGAACAGAAACTCGGTGTCGAGGCGAAGTCCGCCTTCTGAGCCCGGTTGAACGAAATCGTTGACGAAGTCCATTCCGCCACGGCGCTTTAAATATTGATAGTAGAGATCCGTGTGTTCGGATTCGATTACGATGTCGACATGGAGCCTCAAAGTGCAGAGGAGGGTAAGGTCTCTAAACGAAGTGAACCATGTGGGTGGGTTAACTAACTCGTCTTTGATTATCAAAATCATATCGATTAATGGTTTTAGCGAATGGCGCGCCATTCGTTTCATTAAATCGACTAATTCGAGATGTTATTGGGCCTTTGGTCGTACTTTTACAAAAAATGAAAGCCTTTTACGCCTCTATTTGTGGACAATTGAGACGAACTGGGGAATTTTGACCATTTTTCGGTTATAAGTAGCCCTTGGGCGAAGTGGAAGACACTGTGTATTTTCAGAGGCGTGAGGTTTTAGATTACTTCGCAATTGACTGGTTTAAGGGATTGCCTTGTGGAGAGAGTTTTGCCCTTCTTGCCAATTCTTTATTTTTAAGCTATGAAAAGAACACATCATTGCGGCCAACTGCGTAAAGACGACGTTGGGAAAACTGTATCCTTGACTGGTTGGATCGATTCGATTCGTGACCACGGCGGCATTCTCTTTGTTGATTTAAGAGACCGCGAAGGCCTTACTCAGGTAAAGGCGAATCCGAATAGTGATGATGCGAATTTTAACGATTTGGTGAATAGCCTGAAGCCGGAATCTGTGATCGCAATCGAGGGTGAGGTTGAGGCTCGCGATGAAGCGAACTCTAATGACAAGCTGCCCACTGGAGCGATTGAGGTACAGGTGACTCGCTTGGTGGTTCACAATATTTCGGAAACGCCGCCTTTCCCAATCGACGATGAAAAAGGTGACAAGGTTAACGAGGATCTTCGTTTGTCTTACCGTTATCTCGATTTGCGCCGCGGAAAGATGCAGCGCGTGATGAAATTGCGGCACTTGGCTTCTAAAGCAGTTCGCGATTACTTAGATGGAGAAGGTTTCTACGATGTAGAGACGCCTATTCTTTTTAAGAGTACTCCTGAGGGGGCTCGCGAGTATTTGGTCCCGAGTCGTAGAGACCCGGGTTACTTTTACGCGTTACCACAGTCGCCGCAGCAGTTTAAGCAGATGTTGATGGTGAGTGGCATTGAGCGATACTACCAAATTGCTCGTTGTTTCCGTGACGAAGATTTGCGAGCGGATCGTCAGATGGAATTTACCCAAATTGATTTGGAGCTGTCTTTCATCGATCGTGAGGATATGTATGCTCTCGTTGAGGGCTTGATGAAGAACGTTTGGAAAGAGGCTTTGGGTATGGATATCCCAACTCCATTCCCGCGTATGTCTTATCAAGATGCGATGAATCGCTATGGTGTTGATAAACCGGATACGCGCTTCGGTCTAGAAATTTCCGATTTTTCAGAGAACTTCAAGGAGTCCTCGTTCAAGGTTTTCTCGGGCACTGTTAAGAATGGCGGAGTCGTGAAAGCGTTTAAGGCTCCAACCTTGGCGAACGTGACTCAAGGGGAAATGAAAAGCCTTGAAGGGATTGCGAAGTCACTCGGGGCAAAGGGGCTTGCATTTATAAAGGTAGAAGGCGGCGAATGGAAGTCACCTATCGTGAAATTTTTCTCTGAGGAAGAGAAAGAAACCCTTTCCAAGGAGCTTTCCTTGGAAGAAGGGGACATTGTGTTCTTTGCGGCGTCGGAGTGGGAGCAGGCATGTGCTATTTTAGGGCGTATTCGTCTTGAATGCGCTGAACTCTTGAAGAGTCGCGGTGTGCTGGAGATCCCAGCAAACCAGTTCAATTTCTTGTGGGTGATCGACTTCCCTCTTATGTCTTACGACGAAGATGAAGGCCGTTATGTAGCGACTCACCACCCGTTCACTTCACCCGTTCCTGAGGATATGGATCTTTTGGATTCTGATCCTAAGGCAGTACGAGGGCAGCATTACGATCTCGTTCTCAATGGCGTTGAATTAGGTGGAGGGAGTATTCGTATCCACCAGACCGAGATTCAGCGTAAAGTCTTCCAAGATGTTTTGGCGATACCGGAAGATGTGGTGGAAAGCCGTTTTGGCTATATGTTAGAGGCTTTTAAATATGGAGCTCCTCCTCATGGCGGGATCGCTTTCGGGTTGGATCGATTGGTTGCAGTCTTGGCGGGTACGCCGAGCATTCGTGACGTGATCGCTTTCCCAAAAACTCAGAAAGGGCAGTGCTTAATGACAAATAGCCCGAGTATGGTTACGGATCGTCAGCTCAAGGAGTTGCATATAGAGACTCTTACTCTTGAAGAGGAGACTGCCGAATAGGCGCACTTTTTTATCAGTTTGTAATATAGACCGCTCAATTTTGAGCGGTCTTTTTTTGGCGCAGTGATGGTGCATTGGAAGGCTGCAGTAATGAAAGTAATACTTTTTAAGTATTTTATGCATATTCGTGACGATTTTTTCACAAAAACTAATTGTGGCATACCAGTTGCTAAATCTGGGGAGTCTTTGGTCTGCTCTCCGCAGTATCAATACCTGAACAAATTAAACTATCTTAATCTTAAGACATGAAAAAACTCCTTCATCTAATATCTGGATTCATCGCCGTTGGTGTCGCGGCTGCTCCCGTTATGGCTGGTTATGAGAGCTACGAAGCTTTCGCCGAGACAGACGGTTACGCGCTTTTCACCGTAAACAACCTGTGGATACTATTATCCGCTGCTTTAGTATTCATCATGCACTTGGGCTTCTCTACTCTTGAAGCTGGTTTGTGCCAACAGAAGAATACAGTAAATATTCTCTTTAAGAATGTGTTTATCATTTCAATGGGCTTACTCACGTACGCTTTCTGGGGCTTCAACGCGATGTACCCAGGATTCGCAGAAGACTCAGCTGGGATTTTTGCAATGGGAAGCTGGTTCGGTGTTTCAAACGATGACGTTTCTTTGATGACAGATGAGTACGCTTCCTACACATGGTGGACAGACTTCATCTTCCAAGGAATGTTCGCTGCGACTGCAGCTACAATCGTTTCTGGAGCGGTTGCTGAGCGCGTTAAGTTGAGCTCTTTCATGATCTTTGTTACTATTCTTGTAATGTTCGCTTATCCAATGGCTGGTTCTTGGAAGTGGGGCGGCGGATGGCTCGACGCTAAGGGCTTCTACGATTTCGCTGGTTCTTCTATCGTTCACGCTTTTGGTGGTTTCGCAGCGCTTGCTAGCGTTCTTCTTCTCGGCCCAAGAAAGGGCAAGTACACAAAGGATGGGAAGATCAAGCCAATCCTCGGTCACAGCATGCCATTGGCAACTATCGGTGTATTCCTCCTCTTCCTAGGTTGGTTCGGATTTAACGGTGGTTCTGTATTGAGCGCTGATCCGTTGCTCGTTTCTTACGTTTTCTGTACAACAGGCCTTGCAGCTGCTTCAGGAGCTATCGGAGCAATTCTTGTTAGCTGGATCGTTTTGAAGAAGCCTGATCTTTCTATGGCTCTTAACGGTATTCTTGCTGGTCTTGTTGGTATCACTGCAGGAGCTGACGTAATTGGAATGGGCTCTTCAATCATCGTAGGTCTCATCGCTGGAGCTCTTGTGGTATTCGCAATTCTTTTCTTCGACAAGATCAAGGTCGACGATCCAGTTGGAGCAATCTCTGTACACGGTGTGTGTGGAATCTGGGGAACGCTTGCGGTGGGAATCTTCTCTGCAGACTTCAGTGTTGGCATTCAGTTGCTTGGTACGCTTACATACGCGATCTTCGCATTTGTATTCTCATTCGCTGTATTCGGTCTAATCAAGGCTGTCATGGGCATCCGAGTTTCTGCTGAGGAAGAGTTCGAAGGACTCGACGTTGGTGAACACGGTCAAGAGGCATATCCTGATTTCAGCGTAACATCTCGCTAAGATCCTGATATATAATATAGATAAGCATTTACTTGCATTATTAAAAGCTATCAGTTAGCTCTACATAACCCTCAAAGGATTTTTAAATGAAACTTGTTGTAGCTATTATAAAGCCATTCAAATTGGAAGAGGTTAAAGAAGCCCTTTCAGAAATTGGAATCGAAGGTATGACCGTGACAGAAGTGAAAGGCTTCGGTCGTCAAAAAGGTCACACAGAAATTTACCGCGGAAGTGAGTACACGGTAGATTTTCTTCCTAAGGTTAAAATCGAGATTGCTGTTCAAGATGACGTCGTAACAAAAGCTGCTGAAGCGATTGTTAAGGCTGCTAAGACAGGCAAGATTGGTGATGGAAAGGTATTCGTAGTACCTGTTGAAGAAGCTATCCGAATCCGGACGGACGAGCGCGGTGAAACTGCTCTCTAATCGGTAGTCATCTTTTCCAAAACAAATTCTTTCAAGACCGCTCGAAATTGTTCGAGCGGTCTTTTTTATCGTTCGAGGCATCGATTAAGCGTATCATGCTAGTTGTAGAGCCTAGTTTAAATTGGTAACTAGAGTTGTTGTCGACTCACCTGGCTTTGGCTATACGCCTTGAGTTTGTAATTGGACCCAATGTTCGTTATACGATTTTATCATGAAAACACTGTTTGCCTTGGCTCTATTTTTTGCGTCTTCCGCTTTGTTTGCTGCGGATCGACCGAACATAATCTTCCTAATGTCTGATGACCAAAACACCTATTCGGTGGGCTGCTATGGTAATGAGGATGTTTCGACTCCTAATATGGATAAATTGGGCGAGGAAGGGATGATTTTTGACAAGCATTACGTTACCACTGCGATTTGTATGGCGAGCCGCGCTACCGTGTTTACTGGAATGTATGAGTACAAAACAGGCTGCAATTTTGAGCATGGGGATATGAAACCTGAGATTTGGGAAAAGTCTTATCCGCGTTTACTTAGAGAGGCAGGCTATCGTGTAGCTTTTGCTGGCAAGTTTGGAATGGAAGTTGAGGGACGTGGGCTTTGCGAGGACGACTTTGATCGTTGGGGCGGTGGGCCAGGGCAAACGAATTACTGGACCAATAAGAATGAATCGATGCGCAAATACGCAGAGGAGTATCCACATTCGACTGTCTCGTATGGAGCATTTGGCCGCGACGTGATTCGTGATTGGGCTGACCAGGATCAACCGTTTTGTTTGTCAGTTAGCTTCAAAGCGCCTCATAAGCCAGCTATTCCCGATCCTCAATTCGACGAAGTATACGCAGGTAAAGCTTTTACTAAACCGGGAAATTACGGTCGAGAACATGGCGAGCATATGTCGGAACAAAGCAAAACTGGACGACAATATGACCGATTTACTAGTTGGGGCTACTCTGATGAATACGATCAGGTAATGGCGATTTATCACCAACAAGTGCATGCGATCGATGTTGCAGTTGGAATGATTCGAGAGGAGCTAGAGGAACAGGGTATTGCAGATAATACAGTTATTATTTACACGAGCGACAATGGGTTTATTTGCGGTTCGCACGGTTATGGATCGAAGGTTTTGCCGATGGAGGAATCTTCTAGAGTGCCTTTGATTATTTATGATCCGCGGGCGTCGACAAATGGGCAAAAATTTCGCTGTGAGCAGTTAACTGCTAGTATTGATTTTGCCCCGACAATTTTGGAATTAGCGGGTGTTGAGGCTCCATCGAATATGGATGGCAGGAGCTTGCTTGGCCTTTTAGAAGAACCTCATTCAGATGTGCACGATCAAGTTGCATTAATTAACGCTTGGGGCGGGATGGGCAAGACCGTGAGCTCAATCACGAGCCTTAGTGCGCTCACGAAAAAGTATAAATACACATACTGGTGGTATGCTAGCGATGGCATGTACCCGGTCGAGGAATTGTACGATCTTGAGATTGACCCTCTGGAGTTGAAAAATTTAGCATTGGATTCCAACTACGACGTAATTTTAGAGGAAATGCGTGAAAAATATGATCACGAATTATCGCTTTGGAAACAACAGGTTGTCGATTACAATGACTACGAGAAATATGGCGTTTTATTTGATCGAGGCATTCCATGGGAGCAAAAACTGGAATATATAGATTAAGCCTCAATCATTTGCTAAGTCATTCTATCAGGAGTCTCTCTTTTTTGGGAGCATCGGCCCATCGATCCATTTGCCTTCTATGAGCGTCTCGTTGCGGCACTCAGGGATTCCAAGGTTTTTTTCCGCAATTAAGGCCACAAGCATACGGATTGCGGCTTTTCCAATCTCGTGGGGACGCTGGTCAATGCCAGTGTCTATGGATGTATCGTGGATGCTAGTAGTTGCGAGTCCGATGTCTTGAGGAATCTTCCACTCTAAGTTTGAGAGCATCTCGTGGGTTTCGCTATTATCTGCGAGTATACAATCAGGGTTGTATTTGTTTAACCAATTGTTGAATGCGAGCTGCATTTTTTCAAAGCTCATGCTTAAGTCTAACTTGTGTAAGGGTAATTGGTCCTTTGGAGGTAGGCTCATTTGCGCCCAATTGAAACCAGCTCCAAAGTATCGATTTCTTTGATATTCGCATACGAAGCCTATTCGTTTGTATCCCAATCGACGTGCATGATCGAAGCTTAGCATGGTGTTGCTGACTTGAGCGCTCTTAACACTGTGAGTTGGTAACTGATCGTCGATTTGGCCAAATCGAACGACTGCGAAGTGTGACCAATCGAAATTTTTTAAATCAGTAAATTGCTCTCTAAAGGGAGGAATTAGCACTCCTTGGATATTTCTGGTTGTGAAGATTCCGCTTAGCCGAGCTAGAGAAAATTCTGATGTTTTATACTCTTGCAGGCGGTAGCCGAGCGAATTTGCCGTTTCAAGCGCTCCCTTCCAATATAAATCAAATTCGTTGTAAATTTCAGTTTTACCAGTTTGTTTCCAAGGGTTGACCCATGCTATTTCGGATTGGATGACGTTTGCCTTTTTGCTCAAGCGATAGTTAGAAAGAGAGGCTAGAACCGGATCCGGCACATAGCCCATAGTTTTCGCCTTTTTTTGTATCCGAATTTTAAGTTTCGAGGAAACTCCGGGAAGATCTCTTAAGGCTTTGGAGACAGTAACGTGAGAGACGTTAAGTTCTTTTGCAATATCGCGTAAGGTAATCCGCTGAGCGACAAGTGATTCGTTAGCGAGGGGTGGGGTTAGCTCGGACTTGGACATTATGAGAAAATGAATACAGGTGTTTCAATCCATAAAGAATAACTATTAAGTGTACACGAGATTGTAGAGAATAGGCCCAAAATCAAGCGAACAGGTTAGCTTGAGCGTGTTCAATTACGCTATGTTGGGATTCGGCACAAAATTGTGTACCTCAAATTAAGTGTGAGTGTCGGTAGGGGCGAAAACGAGAAATGAAAAAGATAGAGTGTTTTGACCAAAAAATGCAACTCATTTAACCAATGAGTCTATTTACAGAATAACCGTGCTGTCATATACTGATGCCTAACGATACCCCATGATTAAGCTGGCCTCTGCGAGATGAAAGTACCCTGGCTATAGCTAGTTTCATGAGAACCAAGCTTAGAGTCTGATCGTCCTATGGTATGTCTTAAGAAAGGATGCGATGATTCTGATAAATTTAATCTAACAGCATAGAATTAATTACCCGCAAATGAAACTAATTATTAATATTATAAAAAGCGTTACCGTTCTGGTTTCGGTCTTAATTTCTACCCCTTTAGTTGGGGATTTTGTCCATCCTGGCATTCCATGGACGATCAATGATTTGGATCAAATGAAGGCCAACCGAACTGTTGAGCCTTGGTCTGACGGTTGGGATCTAATAGCAAATAGCAGTCAAGCCTCGCTTTCCTATACGATGCAAGGGCCGGCTGTAAACGTCGATCGAGTTGATACGAACATTACTAGCGATGGGGACTCGGCTCTTTACCATGCGATTCAGTGGTATTTTACTGAAGAAGAGGCACATGCAACGAAGGCGATTGGAATATTAGAGGAATGGGCGGCTGTTCATAAGACTTTCTCTGGAAACGCAGTGCATCTTCACGCGGCTTGGAGAGGGGGGACTATGGTTAAGGCAGCGGAAATCCTCCGGTACACGCACCCGGGGTGGACTGAGCAAAATACGGTCAATATGGAGGCGTATTTTTTAGAAGTGTTGTGGCCTCAATTTAGACTGCCGAATCCTCTGAGAGCGGCAAACCAAGGAGCGAACAACCTATGGGGTGCAATTCAAGTGGCTGTATTTTGCGACGATGAAGAAAAATTTAATCAATGTATCGACGCGTACTTAAACGATCATTGTGCGGGTATCTCTAATACACTGCCAAATGGCCAGAATGGGGATAGTGGTCGCGACCAAGGGCATGCAGGAAGTATGATCGGAAACCTAGCGGATGTAGCTGAGATCGCATGGGCACAAGGAGTTGATTTATATGGTGTATTGGATAATCGACTTCTCGCTGTCACAGAGTATTGGGCGAAGTATAACTTAGGAGAAGAGGTGGAATGGGTAAATCACGGTACTTGTTATGACTATTTCGTTTCTATTGGAGAGGATAATCGGGATACTAATTCGGTTCACGTAGTAGGGTTGATGGAGAAGATTTATGGAGCGTATGTGATTCGTAAGGGATTGGATGCTCCCTATACAACTGCATACCGTGAAGTTCATACGGATGAGGATACTTTCTTTTTCCGGAAGGATGCTGCTTACGATTCCGATGCGGAAATTGTTGCGGAACCGGTAGTCTCTGCTGAAACGACTCCAGTAACCGAATTGCTGAATGCGGATATTGGGGATGTAGGTGTGAGTGGAAGTACGTCTTTCAGTGATGGGGTATGGACAATCCAAGGAGCTGGTGCCGACTTGAATGGAGGAGCTACTGAGGATGCCTTTCAATTTGCGTATCATGAATTGGCAGGTGATGGAGCGATCATCGCGCAGGTCTTATCTGTTGAAAACACGGATCCTGAAGCGAAGGCTGGAGTTGTTATTCGAGAGTCGCTTGCACCGGACGCTAAGATGCTATCGATGACGGTTGAACCTACGGGAGGAGGAGCATCTTTAACTTCTCGCGGATTTATAGTAGCCGATGGTAGTGGGTTCCATTCACCGGTAGCTCCAGAAAGCCCGATATGGGTAAAAATCGAACGCCGTGGGAAAAGAGTTGTGGGTTACCTCGGTCCAGATGGTGTTAACTGGGCGGCCATGCAAACAGTGGACTTTGACATGTCAGAGCACACTTATGTTGGTCTTGGAGCAAGCTCTAAGGATGTTGCTGTTCTGAATACATCAACCTTTTCGGATGTTCAAATTACAGGAGCAGGGAGCCAAAGCATTGGAGTTATTCAGGCTGAAGATTTTTCTGATATGAGTGGTGTTGAGACTGAGGCAACGAGTGATGTTGACGGAGGGCTCAATGCTACATCTATAGATGACGGCGACTGGATCGAGTATTTCCTAAACATTCCATTAACGGGAGATTATACGCTCAATTATCGCGTCGCAAGTAATGATGGCGGCGGCTCCATTCGCTTCGAAGTTGAAGGTGAGGCAAAAATTACTACAGCGATTGATGCAACAGGAGGCGCACAGAATTGGACAACGCTCTCGACAACAATTTCCTTGTCTGCCGGGGCGCAAACGATTCGTTTACATGCTGAGGCTGGTGGCTGGAATCTAAATTGGTTTGAACTCGAAGCTCAGGAGGAAAAGCAAATAAGCGCTGCAAGTGTGTTTTTATCGCCTACTGCGGTTTCGATGACAGTTGGAGCGACAGAGCAGATGATCGCTCAAGTAAAGCCTGAAGACGCGACAGATGCGGGTGTTGTTTATAGTAGTAGCGATACCTCTATTGTTACTGTTGACCAAAACGGTTTGATTACGGCAGTGGCAGAAGGTGAAGCCATGATTATTGCAACTTCCAATGATGGCGGACATACAGATGAATCGAATATTTTCGTGAGCGCTTCTGGTTCTCTAAACCTTGCTTTGGGTAAAACGGTGACTCAATCAAGTACGGGGTTTGAGGGAGTTCCTGAACGTGCTGTTGATGGTGATACAAATGGTTTGTGGAACGGGGGCTCGGTGACTCATACAGTTCCAGGTATTGGCGGCTGGTGGCAAGTTGATCTAGGTTCAACGGTAAACATTGGTGAAGTGGAAGTCTTTGGAAGAACTGACACCTGTTGTATTGCAAGATTGTCGTTCTATACTGTGTCTATCCTTGATAGTAATGAGGCGGTTGTTTACGAAGAGGACTTCACATCATTTCCGAATCCTTCGGTTACACTCGCAGCTGGAGGCGTTGAGGGGCAATTTGTCAGAATTGAATTAGATGAAGCTGCTGGAGAGGTTGCTCTGTCGTTGGCTGAAGTCGAAGTCTATGAGTTTGTCGAACTTGATACGGATGGCGATGGCATACCTGACCATGAAGATGCCGACGACGACAATGATGGCGTCGATGACGTTGATGATGCGTTCCCGCTTGATCCAAGCGAATCGGTTGATACCGATGAAGATGGGATCGGTGACAATTCCGAAATAGCGCCAAGCCCAATCAATGTATCTACACGTGGATACGTGCTTGATGGCGATAAAGTTATGATTGCCGGCTTTGTGATCGATGGAACAGATCCCGCGACCATTTTGATTCAAGGTGTGGGGCCTGAGTTGGGCGATAGCACGTTTACGGATTACCCGACGATAGCAGATCCTACGATTGAGGTCTATGATGCTGATGGTAATACCGTCGGTGGAAACGATGATTGGGAATCCGATGATGCGGCGGCGGTTAGTGATGCGTCAATTATCGCGGGTTCTTACACTCTTGAAGCCGGTAGCAAGTCTGCCGCTCTCGTAACAACTTTAGAGCCAGGGGCCTATACGGTGATCTTAAGTTCAGCAGAAGGTCAGAGCGGAATTGCTCTGATTGAGGCTTACAATGTCTCAGCCAATATAAGCGAGTAGTAGTAAGGTCCATTAGATTTAAGAAAGGCCGAATTCCTTTAGGGAGTTCGGCCTTTTTGTTGAGGCTGCAAAATTAAAGTGGATGTCGATTGGTGAGTATCAGAATGTTTTTTCTTCTCGAATGAGTGTTCCTTCAAGGTATTCGGTAGCGACGACCTGAACTGATTCGGTGTCACTGTCCAAATTAGAGATACTGATTTTTTGAACGCGCCCATCTCGGAGTTTAACAATCAGTTCGTCAGCATTCTCAGCAGTTACTGACTCGATCATAGACTGCTCTTCGTAGGGTTCGACAACTGCTAGATAGCGGGCTGCCGAACCGTGACTACGCACTGCCATTGTTTTTAATCGCGAGTTTTCATCGCCCATTGGAAAATCACTTCCTATTTTAGCTTCGAACGCGACGGCGTCCAGATTTGATATGTCTACCTTTATCTTGGCGGCTAGCTCTAGATTTTTCGGCATTCCAGGAGTTGAGTTCGGTAGGAGCTCTCCCTGAATTTTAATCGGCCCATTATAATAGTCCATGCCTTCATTTTCTGGAACAAGAACGTTTTCGTATTCAATAGGAAGTGATGAAATGAATACTTCGGATTTATCCTTGAGGATGAGGCGTGCGTCTCCCCAAAAAATGGTATTGTTGTTGGAATTCCCTTCAATTTTTGTAGTCAACTCCAGTGTCTTTTTACCCGACACATCGACGGAGATATTCTGGCTTCCGAGGATCCATGCACCCGTCTTTTCATCAATTTGCGTTTCGCCGTCTGCGATTACTGAATAGGAAAGTTTCTTATTTACGTAGAAGCCTTCGGGAGAGGTACCGATCATTATTTCGTTTTCTTGTGGCCAGGCGTTGAAAACGTCTATCTTCAAAGGACCTTCTAAACTATGCGGAAGGCGAACGCCTTCGTTGTCGCAGCCTTCACCCCAGCACATTTCGAATTGAGTGCGCGACGTGCCTTTGGTCGAATACCAATCGCAATCGGTAACGAACTGAGCACTGCCTAGAGGATCAGTATTCATTTGGCTGCTATGTCGCAAGTAGGACTTAGATTTAGCGGTGATATCTTTAAAGCCCTTTGCTTGGAACATCCAATCAAATTGGCGTTCTTCCTTCGCCTTCAAGAAATCTGCGAGGACGACATAGTCGTCCATTACGACCATCAAGCGACGTTGCATGATGGGTTCAGTGTGGCCTGTCACTTCGCCGTATTCAGGCGGGTTTTTGGGTGATTTTATGGTCCGACCTTCTTCCCACATTTTTTCGGCGAAAGTCTGCTCTGGTTTGTAGTGGATCCCGCCATATGGAGGATAGGCCCAAGGGGAATTGGTTTCAACGACTGTGGCCTGCATCATACTTCCTGTGTGAAAAAGTGAGCGTTCGTTTTCCACTGGCAATTGCATCTTCTCGTCGACGACAACCATATTTTTGTTGATGGAAGTTTGTTTGAGGAATTTGTAGAGGTAACTGCCGTAACTATACCAATACATGAGTGTGCCGTAGAAACTGCGACCATAGCGCATCATGCTAACAAGATTGGTTCGATCAAAGTGGCCGTGGTAGCCGCCATGTGATCCGTAGTGCATAGTAGCCTGAATTTGTTCTCGCTGTTCTCGACCTTCAGTTTGGGAGCGTAATTGCACCATCCCCATATTATCAGCGTAAGCGGAGATTTTCATCTTTTCCGAGGTTATATTAGGCAAGTCTGGAACGCCGTATAGGAGATCTCGTGTGTCGCCTCGATTGATGATTGCTGCGTATTCTAGATCTCGATACAAGTAGTAAGCGAGTTCGTAGGGCTTGCCGGAGACTTTGCCCTCAAGGGCATCGTTGATCGCTGGAAGGACACCTCTAAAATCAAGGAAGGGGATAGAGGCGTCCCACATGTCTTTGATGCCAATATTGTTGCGTTCGATATTACCCCATTTTTCGAATGACATTCCGTATTTACCACTGACTCTTCTACTTGCTAGGAGAGAAAAATGTTCTGTGGTTCCAAGAGGGAAAGTCATGTCCTTGAAGTTGATTCCCCATGGTTGAAGGGCGATGGAAACTTCGGAAAATTGAGTTGCTACCCATGTGTTGTATCCAACGGAGCATTCATACCACCAACCGTCGCTCATAATGCCGTGTTCTAAGTGAGCGTACACACCTGTGGGAGAGGACAGCAATTGGTCGATAAGATGCCAATCTTGGAGATTGAGGGCGCAATAGAGAGCAGCGTGGATTTCGGCTATGTTCCAATTACTTATGGCCCCCCGTGTGTTGCCTTGGATCGTGCGCTCTGTGAATAGTCGAAAGGTGTCTTCGATTTGTTGAGCGTTTTGTTCGGTGATTATCTCGCAATCACGGATCAAATCGTAGGCACGTCCGGCTGCTTGCCAGAATTTGCCTTCTCCGACGAATGAATTGCTGCATCCGACGAAGGTTGCGGGGTAGCCGTATGCTGGATTGCTAACTTCTAGTAAAACCTTTAAGCATTTTTGGGCGTATTCGTTTTTTCCGGTCAACTGGTATGCGATCCCGGTATTTAGGAAGTCGCGCTCGTGAACCTTGATCACAGGCTTTCCTAGAAGGGGGACTCCTTCTTTCAATGATTTTGTCTTGGCTTCGGGGACCTGCCATTTGGTGGCTGTGCTTTCGTAGCGTTCCAATCCTTTTTGAGCCCATTCGTATTTATCTATTTTCTGCTTAACTTCTTGCCACCTGTCTTCGGTAAAAACGATGTTGGGGGTGGGTACGCGAACGGCAGTGGTGAACTCCAAGGTTTCGACTGAGGCACCTTGACCGTTAGCAATGGCTTTAATGATTTGCTTTTCACGGATACCGGTAGGGAGTTTAGCAGGGATATCTATGGTCAGAGTGCAGACCTGTATTTCGCTAGGAGCGAGATCGAGGCGCTGTGGTTCGATAGTGGCAGCCATCGATTCCCATCCCTCTGTTTCGACACGAAGTTGCACGCTTTGGTCAAGACTTGTGGTATTCCCGACTTTAAATTCGTAGGAGACTGTACTGCCCGCATCGGACGATTTTCCTAGTGTCTCAGCATTCAAGGCGATGTTACGTCCTTGGGTGACTTTGACGTTGCTTAACTGAAAACTGGGCGCGGTATCTGATTGAAAGCTGAGCTCAACGTGTTTTATCGCGAAGAGTGTTCCCCACTTTTGACCGGCGTCGATGTCGAACATTTCCCAGGGTATGTAGATTGAGTGTTTACCGGATCCAGAAACTCTCACCTTGGCCGTGCTTATAGGGTTGGACTCTGGATAGTCCTTGGGGTCGACTTTGAGAACAGCAGTAATGTCAGTGCTTGTGTCAGCTTTTGTGGTAAGCTCAAATGCCAGCCCCGAGTAGTTTGTCCAATCTGCAGAATCGCCGTAGTAATTTCGGCCTATATTTGGAAAGTAAATACGGTTTTGATTTGAGTAAGTGAAAGACACGCGATCCCCACTTTTTACGGTAGCCGTCTGCTTCTTGATTTTAGTGATCCCCGACCAGTCGGAGAAGTCGGGGTTTCCGACGAATTCCGTTGTTTGAGCGTTCGCGAGGGAAGCTATTAGAAAGACTGCGAGAACTGATAGTATTTTCCGATGCATTGAATGTAAGATAGAAAATGGGGGTTATAAGGGGCGATTGTTTTTGGGGAATTCCGCGATTGCAAAGCCTAAACTCTGCTAGAGGCAGGCGAGTGGTTTACATTGTTAACAGGTTAGCTTAGGAAATGCTTGGTCGACTTTTATCGAAGAGATATGTTCTTATCTTTAGTAGGTATTCGACTTTTATAGTTTACCGATATCTCCCATCATTCATTTACTATCCCGATATCAAGCCCTATGTATAGATCGCTTTTAAAAATGTGCTTACCTTTATTTTCCATTATGGCAGTAGCTGAATCGAAATACGTCCCACCTGAAGAACTTTATAACCCAACGAACAATTTTGAGTTAATTGATTCTGCTCCAGCTCCTGAGGAGTCCTTAACTTTGTGGTATCGCAAACCAGCGGCAAAATGGGAGTCGGAAGCTTTGCCAGTAGGCAATGGTCGTTTGGCGGCGATGGTTTTCGGCGGTGTCAACGATGAACGGATTCAATTTAACGAAGAAACACTCTGGGATGGCGAGCCGATTGATTATACAAATCCAGATGCCCTAGAAGCTTTGCCTGAGGTACAGCGCTTGTTATTCGAAGGGAAGAATGCGGAGGCGACTGAGCTCGCGGGTAAAGCGATGATGGGGAGCCCGCACAAGATTAAGTCGTATCAGACATTTGGTGAGATTTTGTTCGATTTTCCGGATGCCGAAGAAGTTTCTGGATACCGCCGCGACTTGGATTTGACTACTGCCGTTAGCCGCGTCCAATACACGGTAGAGGGTGTTGACTACACAAGAGAGGTTTTCGCGAGCTCACCGGACCAAGCGATTGTAATTCACTTTGAAGCGAACCAACTGGGCAAAATAAATTTTTCCACTCGGTTTAGCCGTAGGGGAGCCACAGTTGAGTCGGGTCCGGATAATCGCCTTATCTTGAAGGGCAAGCTCGGTGTTGAATACGAAGCGCAGTTACTGCCATTGGTTACTGGCGGAACTGTCGAATGTAAAGACGGCGAGCTAAGCGTAAGCGACGCGAACGAGGTAACTCTATTGTTGGTGGCTGCGACTAGCTACAAAAATGCCACAGACATTTCGGGCGATGCCACTGCTCGGTGTGAGGAGGATTTGGATGCCATCGGCGGCAAACGTTATGATCAGATCAAGTCGGATCATATTGCGGATTACCAGGAGTTGTTCAACAGGGTGAAACTTGATCTAGGAAATTCGGACGCTGCGAAAATGCCAACTGATGAACGGATGCGCGCGATCAAGAACGGTGCAAGCGACACGCAGCTAGAGACATTGTATTTCCAATATGGACGCTATTTGTTGATCAGTAGCTCACGTCCTGGCGAATTGCCTGCCAACTTGCAGGGGAAATGGTGCCAGCACTACAAGGCGCCATGGAATAGCGATTACCATTTTAACATCAATGTGCAGATGAACTATTGGTTGGCTCAAACAACCAATTTGGCTGAGTGCCATTTGCCGTACTTTGACTACTTGGAGAGCCTTGTGCCTTCGGGAAGCAAAACTGCAAAAGTGCACTACGGTGCCGATGGATGGGTGTTGCACCACCTATCAGATATCTTTGGCAAAACGACACCTGCGGATGGTGTTCACGGTGTTTGGCCGTTGGGAGCAGCTTGGTCGGTACGCGATTTTATGGAGTACTACCGCTTCAACGGAGATAAGGAATTTTTAGAAGAACGAGCGTATCCGATCATGAAGGACGCTGCTCGTTTTGTCCTAGATTTTCTTACTGAAGCTCCGGAGGGAGCTCCGGGGGCAGGGTACTTGGTAACGAACCCATCTCATTCTCCAGAAAATACATTTATCAAAGCGGATGGGACTGAGTCCGTATTCACGTATGCAGCCTCCATGGACTTGCAAATCGTGCACGACTTATTTGTTAGCTTGATTGAGGTGGGTGAAGTCTTAGACTCAAAAGGTGGGTTTGATCGTAAATTCCGCAAAGAAGTAGAGGATGCGTTGGAAAAGCTGCAACCACTGCAAATCAGTGAGAAGACCGGGCGTTTGATGGAGTGGATTGAGGACTATGAGGAGCGAGACCCTAAGCATCGTCATACTTCTCACTTGTTTGGGCTGCACCCAGGGCAACAGATCACTAAGAATGGGACGCCTGATCTTTATAATGCGGCTCGCAAGTCTCTCGAAGCTCGGGGCGATTTTGGCACGGGGTGGAGTATGGCGTGGAAGGTTAATTTCTGGGCGCGTTTCCATGACGGTGACCATGCTCACATTTTGCTGACTAATTTGTTGAAGAAGGGTACTTTGGATAACCTCTTTGATACGCACCCTCCATTCCAAATTGACGGTAACTTTGGTGGAACAGCGGCTATTGCTGAGATGTTGTTGCAAAGTCACGACGGCGAAGTCCATCTTTTGCCTGCCTTGCCTAAAGCATGGCCTGATGGATACGTCCAAGGATTGAGAGCCCGGGGTGGCTTCGAGGTAGATATCGCTTGGAGAAATGGGACGCTTACCGAGGCTACGGTGCGCTCTTTGAATGGTAGTCCATTTAAGGTTCGCTACGGAAACGATACTAGAGATCTAAGCTTGGAGAGCGGATCTGCGTACCATTGGAAAAACGAAAACACTGAGAATTGAGTGTTTTTGCTTTTTTGAATCGGATCTTTTTTTAGAGGTCGAACTTTCGTTTAAAGTTCGGCCTTTTTTTTGATTAGTTCGCCGTGCGCTCTTGGCAATGGGGCGTGAATTACTAGGTGTTTTTGTTGCGGAAGGTTCTTGGGGAACTGCCGATGGTTTTTCGAAATTGGCGGGTGAAGTAATTACTGTCGTTGAAGCCGATTTTGTAGGCGATTGCTGTAATTGAAAGATTTGTGTTTTTGAGAAGTTGTATCGATTTGTGGATACGAAGGTTTATGAGGTATTCGATTGGGGTTTCTCCGGTGGCTTTTCGGAATACCGTCAATAAATTGCTCTTGGACATGTGTGCGATTTCCGTGAGTTTCTCGATTGTCCAATTGGCGCTGAGATTATTCTCCATGGCTCCGATGACTTTACCAACGCGAAGGAGCGCTTGGCTTTCGGTGGTTTCGACTTTGAGATATTGTCGAGAGAGGTAGACAATGAGTTCGAGGAGCTTGGCTCGTAAGTTGACTTCGTAGCCCGGCTCTTTCGTTTGGCACTCATGCTCCATTGCTATTAGAATGTCTTCCGCTTCGTTGAGTTCGCGGTGTTTCAGGTGGAGGTGGCTAGCAAAACGATGTTGGTGGCGATAGTTTGGCTCGAGAAGGAAGAGGGCAGAATATCCCGGCATTCGGCGGAGCTCGTTTTCTGGGAATCCAAGTTGATCTGGATTGAACATGACATTTATCAGTTCCAGGCCTTTACGGTCGTGGAAGTAGTGGCGTTGCTGTCCTTGGAGTAAAAATACGTCACCTGCTGTAATCGGGTGGCTTGTTCCTTCTAGGCATTGCATACCTTGCCCGCGTTTTACTATGAAAAGTTCCGAAAAGTCGTGGCAGTGCTCGATTTCCGTTAAATCGTGGGCGATTAAAGGGTCGTTTTTTTTAACGGCTGACGAAAAACTGCGACCTACCATAATAGGTATTCCAGTGAAGTCGAAATAGATAGAGCCATCGGCGGTGATTACTGACATTTATTGATGTGTTCTATGATGCTGGTTTTGTTATCTGAAATCGAACAAAAAATGACTTGCCGTGATCTTTGGGCAAATTCGAATTGTTTGTCCGAATGAGTAGCTGGAGAAATGTAACGGGTGCCATTTTTAGGCGAATATCCTATGTGAAAAGGCTACTAAAAGTAGGGTGCTTTTCTCCGCTCAATTCGAACTGATCTTCTTTGGGTGAACGTTGTCGAACCTATTTGCAGCGTTTTTGGACTATTGTGCTGGTTCTTTGGCATATTCTTAAGGTTTGAGTGGGGTAATTATGTTTAACTGTTCAACCCGCCAGATACAATCTGATTACCTCTTATGTATTCTTGTCATACCCACCTTTCCTTTTGTGAATTTGTTGATGGAGAGCGTTCTCTCCGGATCGCCTTTGTTACTTCGTCGATCGTACGTGTTTCGTATATTGAGGGTAGAGCGTTTGTAGATGCGGAAAGTCAAATTGTTACAGCGAACTCTGATTTCGAAGAATTCGAGGTATCTGAAGAGGAGACGTTTTATCGGATCGTCACCGCGGCTTTAGAAGTGAGGGTGTCGAAGTCGAGTGGGGCACTTTCCTATTTGGACAAGGAAGGAAAGGTGCTACACAAAGAGCCGGAACGCGGTGGTCGGACTCTTGTTTCGAAACCATTGTACCGAAACGTGTACGATAAAGATGCAACCGTGGTCATTGGGAGCAATGTCGATGGGGCTCGGGCGGAGTCGGAAGCTTCCGAGCGGGAGTTCGTCCGGGATGTTTTCGAGGCTAAAATCGAGTTTTGTTTTTCAGATGACGAAGCCATTTTTGGGCTTGGTTCTCATGAGGAAGGCTATGGAAATTTAAGAGGGAAATCGCAGCAGTTATACCAACAAAATATGAAGGCTGTAGTTCCCTGTGTGGTATCGACCAAGGGCTATGGACTTTTGTGGGATTGTTCGTCGTTGATGGTTTTTCATGATGATGCTCAAGGTAGTTTCGTTTGGGCTGATTGCGTAGACCAAATCGATACCTATTTTATTGGAGGAGGTGATGCGTCCGCGGTGGCTCGAAACTATTATAGTTTGACTGGAGCTCCGCCAATGTTGCCTCGGGCTGCGTTTGGCTATACTCAGTCTAAGGAGCGTTACGTGAATCCTGAAGAAATGTTGGAGGTGGCTCGTGAATACCGTCGCCGTGAAATCCCTTTGGATACGATTGTTCTAGATTGGAAGTCATGGCCTGATGGCGCTGGATGGGGGCAGAAGTCGTTTGATCCAGCTCGGTTTCCTAATCCAGCTGCGTTCATTGAAGAACTTCACTCTTTGAACGTTAAATTGATGGTTTCAATTTGGCCTATCATGTCTGGCGAGTGCGCAAATCAAGTTGAGCTGCGCGAGCAGGGGTTAATGCTGGGGAATCAGTCGACCTACAACGCCTATGATGCCGAAGCTCGCCGTGTTTATTGGGAGCAGGCACGCGAGGGTCTTTTTAAGAATGGTGTGGATGCGTGGTGGTGTGATTGCACTGAACCGTTGGAAGCGGATTGGGAAGGGATTGTTAAGCCGGAGTCCCACTTAAGACTGTTTACGAATACGGAAAAAGCGAAACAGTATATCGACGAGGATAAGCTGTTGACGTATTCACTTCATCACTCTGAAGGAATCTATAGTGGGCAGCGGGCGACTACCAATGATAAGCGTGTATTTAACCTCACTCGTTCTTCTTATGCGGGGCAGCATCGTTATAGTACGGTCACCTGGTCGGGCGATATTTGCGCGACATGGGAGGTGTATCGTCGATCTATTCCAGAGGGTGTGAATTTTTGCGCAACCGGAGAGCCGTATTGGACGGTAGATATTGGGGCATTTTTTATTAAAAACGATCCGGAATGTTGGTTCTGGAGTGGTGACTATGAGGACGGGTGCCGTGGACTTGCTCCTCAAAGTGGGACTGAGCCGGATCCGGCGGATACGGGATGTACTGATTTGGGATACTGGGAATTGTATACTCGGTGGTTACAGTATGGGTGTTTCCTGCCTATGTTTAGATCGCATGGAACGGATGCTCCGCGTGAAATTTGGCGATTTGGCGAAGAGGGGGAACGATTCTATGATGTGATCGCTAAGTACATCCGGCTTCGATATGAATTTCTACCCTATATCTATTCAGTATCAGCCGGAGTGGCAGATTCCGGGCTTGCACTGCTACGTCCTGTGGCGATGCAATTTCCAAAGGATCGCAGGACTTTTGATTTGACGGATCAATACCTATTTGGGCCGAGCTTGATGGTTTGTCCAGTGATACAACCGATGTATTATGATCGTGGATCTCGAGTAATCGAAGACGTGGATAAGTCGCGATCGGTTTATTTGCCTGAGGGCGAAGGCTGGTATGACTATTGGACAGGCAAGTTTAACAACGGAGGGCAAGAGATTGTATCAAATGCGCCTTTGGAGACTATTCCGTTGTATGTTCCCGCAGGTTCGATTTTGTTGAAAGGGAAGAGTCTCCAGCATGCGAATGACCAGCTAGCCGCTCCTCTGGAGATTCACATTTATGCGGGAGCTGATACGTCGTTCGTTTGGTATGAAGATTTTGGAGACGGATATGCGTATGAGGAGGGAGAATGCTCTCGTGTAACCATGAATTGGGTTGAAGACAGTCAGAAGCTGAGTCTGTCTAAGCGTGAAGGCGTTTTCGGTGGGTTGCACTCTTCTAGGTCAATTATCGTCAAAATTTACAGGCAAACCGGGGTGGAAGACAGAGCTATAGAGTATCATGGAGACGCGCTTGAGCTATGAGTTGCGGTGTCATGATTTGTGACGTTGTTAGTGCCGTGTGGTGATCTTTCGAAATTTAAACAAACTTTCTAATGCAAAATAAAACATCATATTTAACTCGTTTCAGCTACGCATCCAGTGACATGGCGGGACAGTTGATCTTCGGGGTCGTTTCGTTTTATATCTTTAAATTCTATACGGACGTTGTTGGTCTTTCCGCAACTGTAGCGGGAACAATCATGTTAATTGCTCGATTGGAGGATGCCATTGATACTCCAATTTGGGGGATCCTTCTAGATAAGACTAAGAGCAAACTTGGAAAGAGTCGGCCTTGGTTTTTACGACTGTGTATCCCGTTTTCTATATTTGGTGTTTTGACTTTTCTCTCTCCAGATTTGAGCGGGAATGGTAAAGCTATTTATGCCGCAGTTACATATATTATCCTAGGTTCAATTTATACAGGTATCAATACACCGGTTACATCCATTTTGTCGGCTTTGTCTGCTGATCCTAAGGAACGTGTGACTCTCACTTGTTACCGGATGTTTGGCTCCAAAGTTGGAGTGCTTTTGATGAATGCGACGTTCTTACCGTTGGTTGGCATCCTTGGTCAAGGGGATGACAAGAAGGGTTATTTGCTAACTATGCCAATATTTGCGTTAGGGTCCTTGGCTTTGTATTTATTTGCTTTCCGTAATTTGGAAGAAAAGATTCCGAGCGAGCAAGAGCCAATGCCAGTCAAAAAGGCGTTTAAAGCGTTTAAGGGAAATTGGCCTTGGATCATAATCTTTATTTCTTGTTTCTTTTTCTGGGTGGCATTTATCGCCCGCATCACAGTCGTCCCTCACTTTTTTGAATACGTGTGGGGCAATAAGGGGATTATTCCTTTGGTTAACAGCCTCGACTTCCTTTCCCTGGGAGCGATTTTTATGATTCCATGGTTTTGCAAGTGGGCTCGGAAGGGAACCATTTGGGCATGGGGGCTCGGTTTGTCTGCTGTATCTCAGGTCGTTCTTTATATAGGAGTTTCCTCGAATTCGATGACGTTGCTTATGATCGGTTGGATTGGAGGAATTATGACGAGTGGCGTGGCGATGGCCCTGCCGTTTTCGCTTTTGTCCGATAGCGTCGATTTTGGAGAATGGAAAACGGGAGTTCGTTCTGCGGGCTTGTTGACTGCGATTGGAACAGGATTCTGCCTCAAAGCAGGAAGTGGTTTAGGGGGGGCTTTGCCCGCTTGGATAATGGGTGCCACTGGCTACCAAGCGAACCAAGTGCAAACTCCGGAGGCGATTTCAGGGATCGAGATCGGGTTTATTTGGCTGCCGGCAGTGTTTTACATAGTCGCGCTTATGCCAGTTTTGTTTTATAGGAAATACGAAGAGATGGAACCGCAGATTCAGGAGGCTTTGAATGAGCGTAGAAGCTCAGCGAGTTAAATTTTATGTTCACAATGAATTTTGAGAAGAAGATGATTAAGTATTTTGCATGTATCGTATTTTTGCTAACAGCAGGATGTGACGGGGAGGCACCAAGCGTGTTCTATGTTGCTCCGGATGGGAGTGATTCAAATCTCGGGACGAAAGAGAGCCCGTTTAAAACGCTGGCACACGCGAGAGATGCGGTACGACTCATCAACGACGAGATGGACGAAGACATTTATGTTTACTTGCGAGGAGGCAATTATCCTGTGGATGAAATCGTTGAGTTTGGAGTTGAGGACTCTGGAACCAATGGGCATTGGGGTCATTATCAAGCGTACGAAGACGAGGTGCCGGTATTCAATGGTGGCGAAAAAGTGTCTGACTGGAAAATGGGCAAAGGAGGTATCTACGAAGCGAGCCTTGACCACGATGCGAAGCTTCGTTCGCTTTTCGTAGACGGTGAACGTGCCTATATGGCGAGTACCACTGCCAACGCGAAAAGCGGGTGGGGTAGCTTTGAAGTAAAAAAAGGCCAGGCAGACTGGGCTTGGGTAAGCGGTTCTACGGTCGATGGAGTGACGTTTGAGAAGAGCGAAATGGCAGAATTGTCGAATGCGGAGGATGTTGAAATTTGGCGCAATACGAAATGGAATTCACACATCTTGGGTATTCGTGAGATTGCGACAGAAGGAGGCGATTGGATCTATAAATTCCAGCAACCCTACGCTGGGATCGCGATGAACATTAAGTATGGCGCCTATCACCCGTCGCGTGGACACGCTATCGTGAATGCTTTTGAACTATTGGACGAGCCCGGCGAGTTTTATTATGACCGAAAGGGAAAGATTGTTTATTATCTACCACGTGAAGGAGAAGACATGGCGTCTGCCGATGTTTATGCGCCTGTTGTGGGTCAGTTGCTTTCCATCCAAGGAGAGTCGAGAGAGAATCGTGTTCGCAATTTAAGCTTTGAGGGTATTACATTTGCGTATACGGAATCTGAACTCCCGGAAGTCGCAGGGTCCGTTGGTAAATCCACAGTTCAAGCAGCGACATGGGTTGTTGCATTTGATGAGCCCGATTGGCATCCGACGCAGTATCGTACATATGATACAATGCCGAATGCGATTACTGTTTCCAGTGCCGAGTCGATTCGTTTTGAAGACAACGTGCTTGCCCACATTGGAAATGAAGGCATCGGGTTTATCAATGACGTCGTTGACTTGAAATTCGTTGGGAATTTCTGTGATGACATCGGCGGATCGGCTATCCAAGTTGGACATCCCCAGCATGTTTACGTCGGTGATGAGCACGAATACGCTCGTTACTCGTCAGACGTGGAAGGCGTGTGCAAAGACATTTTGGTAGAGAATAACGTACTCTATGATATGACGAATATGTTTTATGGCCACGCTCCGATTACAGCGTATTTTGCAGATGGCTTGAAGATCAGAAAAAACCATATCCAAGAGTGTAACTACACGGCAGTTAGCTTAGGCTGGGCTTGGAATAACTTCGATGAAATTTCCACGGATGGAAATCCCACTACAGTTTGCCGCAATAACGAGTTTAACTATAATCGTGTGTATAATTGCATGGAAATGCTCCACGATGGAGGAGCGTTTTATACATTGGGTAGCCAGCCAAACTCAGAAGCTAGCGGTAACTACGTGAAGGCTCCCACTACTCACTTTCAAGGCGTGTATCATCCAGATGAAGGCACAGCGTGGTATACAGGGAAGGATCTCGTGTTCGAGATTACTCCCAGCCAAGACAATTTTGAATTGAATAAATGGAGACGTAAACACGATAACCACTACAGTAATATTTATACGACTTCTGAGAGCAATAAACTCGGAGCTCCGAATTGCACACTCACCGATTTGCACGTATTTCCGGATGCCAATTGGCCGGAGGAGGCTTTGGCTATTATCCGAGCAGCTGGACCCGATGCTGAGTACGATCACTTATTGGAGCAGATTCCTGGAATTATTTTCGAAGAGGGTAAGCGTTACGATACGGATGAAGTTATTGTTTCGGCAGATGTATCGACGACGAATTCTCCTCCTACTGAAGGTGTGCGTTACGAAGCTGAAGATGCTGTTCTTTCAGGGGACGCTGTCGTAGAATCCCATCACATAGGCTTTTCAGGTAAAGGGTTTGTCGAAGGTTTTTATGAAAGCTCAGATGCGGGAGTAACCTTCACTGTAGAAGCGGCAGAGCTCGGGACTTACACTGCGATTTTGCGTTATGCAGCTGGTGTGGGCGAATCGACAAATATGGCTCTCTATGTAAATGGAAAGAAAAGTTCTTCATTGAAGTGTGAAGATACAGGCGGCTGGAAATCTTGGAGCAACCATGTTGAATCGGTCTTTCTCGAGGCTGGTGTAAATACGATTTCAGTTAGAACCGATGGCGAATCTGCCTCACCTATCAATCTTGATTATATCCAGCTAACTAATTAGGAAGTCCAAACAACGGAACAAATATTATGACTCGTTTAATTATCCCTAGAAAAGTAACCACATGGCTTGGGTCATGTATTGCCCTGTTGGGCACCCAGCTCGTAAACGCGGAGGCAGAATTGAATTCCGACTCTTCGAATGCGTTGAAGTTTTTGTACAGTGAGCCCGCTTCGGAGTGGGTGGATGCCTTGCCGATTGGCAACGGACGCTTAGGAGCGATGGTTTATGGAGGGGCTCAGGTAGAGCATCTTCAGTTGAATGAAGAAACGCTCTGGAGTGGAGGGCCTCATGATTACACAAATCCCGATGCCTATTCGCACTTGCAGACAGTCAGAGATTTTTTGGCTGATGGGGAGTATATTAAGGCAGAGGATGAAGCTCAGAAAATGATGGGTAGTCCTGTTAAGCAGATGGCGTATCAGCCATTTGGTGATCTTTACCTGACGTATCCGCAAGGAGGGAAAGTCTATGAGTACCATCGCGAGCTCGATTTGGAGAATGCAGTGGCTACAGTGGAGTTTGGCTTAGGGGTTAGTGGTGGAACTGTTCAGCATAAACGAACGATTTTTGCTTCCCACCCGGATCAGGCAATTATCGTTCACTTGGAATGCGACAAGCCTGGGAATCTGATTTTTGACTTATCTATGAATAGTCCTCATATTTCAGATACTAAGGCAATTGGTGACGATTCCCTTGTGATGACAGGTGAGGTAGCTCCTCGCGAAGAACGTGGTCTTATTGGACCATGGGAAGGTAAAGGGACTGGGTTCGCTGCGAAGGTTAAGGTCATTACAAAGGGTGGAACTGTAACCGCTCATGGAGACAAGGTAATGGTTCGCGATGCAGATGAAGCGACGCTTATATATGTAGCGGCTACAAGTTTCGTAAACTACAAGGATGTGAGTGCAGATCCAGTGGCGCGAGTTGAGGATTATTTGGCGAAAGCTTCGGCTAAGAGTTTTAGCGAATTGTATCAGCGTCACGTTGACGACTATTCTGAGTTGTTTGATCGTGTTGCGATTGACTTGGGTGGTTCGGAGGAGGATCAGGACCTGACTACTCCCGAGCGTTTGCAACGTACTGAGGAAGGGGCGGCTGATGCGCTCCTTGCCGAACAGATTTTTCAATACGGTCGCTATCTGTTGATCGCAGGATCTCGTCCGGGGACGGAGGCAATGAACCTGCAAGGAATTTGGAATGGTACGATCAACCCACCGTGGGCGAGTAAGTACACCATTAATATCAATATTCAGATGATTTATTGGGTGGCTGAAGTTTGCAACTTGAGCGAGTTGCATGAGCCGTTGTTCCGGATGGTTGAAGAGTTGCAGGATTCAGGTAGTAAGACGGCGCAGGTTCACTACAAGGCCGATGGTTGGATGGTAAATCACAACACGGATCTTTGGCGTGGCGCGGCTCCAGTGGATGGCGCTCAATGGGGCATGTGGCCAACTGGAGGAGCGTGGCTTACCTTGCACCTTTGGGAACACTACTTGTACACCGGCGACGAAGAGTTCTTGAAAAAAGCTTATCCAATTATGAAAGGGGCGGCCGAGTTTTTCCTTTCGGACGGTGTCTTGATTGAGAATGATGATGGAAAATTAATTACATCTCCTTCAATTTCTCCTGAGCATAGTCATGGAGGCACGACCAAGGATGGTCTCAGTGTGGGGCGTGCGGGTACTTCACTTTGCGCAGGGCCAACTATGGATGGCCAGATCTTGCGCGACCTTTTCGAAGGTGTAATCGAAGCAGGTGAGCTCTTGGGCAAGGATAAGAAGTTTCGCAAAAAAGTGGCCGACGCTCGTGATCAAATCGCTCCAATGAAGATTGGACGCCATGGTCAGCTTCAAGAGTGGATGGAGGATTGGGATAATCCAGATGACCCACATAGCCATGTTTCTCATCTTTACGGACTTTACCCAAGTAGCCAAATCAATCGTTTTGACACACCAGAGCTCTTTGATGCGGCTCGTACATCACTAATCCAGCGGGGAGATGCGGGTGGATGGCCCGGTGCTTGGCGTATCGCTCTTTGGGCTCGCTTGGGAGATGGAGACCGTGCTCATAACGTATTCAATAATCACGTAATTAATGGATACTCGAAAGGTATGCTTAATAGCGGGCGTGTCTTCCAAATTGATGGAAACATGGGGGCAACGTCTGGTATCGCTGAAATGTTGATGCAGAGCCATGATGGAGTGATCGAGTTGTTGCCAGCGTTGCCAGCGGCCTGGCCGGATGGCAGCGTGAAGGGCTTACGCGCTCGTGGTGGTTTCGAAGTCGATATTGCTTGGAAGGATGGAAAACTCACTACGGCGACGATTCATTCTCAGAATGGAAGCTCTCTTAAGGTCCGCTATGAAGACGAAATCCGCGAAGAGACTGTTGAGGGAGGACAAGAATTCGTCTGGAAGACAAAATAGGAGGTGTGGAGTTATCTCCTGATTTCTTGAGCTTACTTTGAATCACCGGTCGTCCCCTGAAAAAGGGGCGGCCCTTTTGTTGATCATGAATATTTGTCTAGCCTGTTCACTCATTGCGTTGAATTCCGGACGATACGGTGGCAACGCAGATAAGTTCGGCTCCCGCCGATTCGGTCGTCTTTCCTCTGCTATCAATCTTGTCGTTAGAAAGATTATTACTCCTGTTAAATGTAATTGTAATTCGGTTACGGATTTTAGGATGCATCTATTTGTTTCCAGCTTAACGGTGAGTATCTTCAGTATTATCTTCAGATACTGCAGGACCCATTCACGTATGTTGTCCTCGCTCCGAGAACTAAACCCTTTTTTCAGACAGCTCTACGTTTCGCTGTTTTAAGTCTATGCTCTAGTGTTAATTTTGTATGTTTTAGCTAACAGGTTAGTTTTTAAAAAACTTGGAAAATAGGGGCTGCTTGGGATATCCTGTTGCGTGCGTGTGGAGAGAGAAATCCTTATCGTTTTTTGCATGGAGTACCCTCGTTTAGTCGACCTTTTTCGAAGGAAGAATAGATGCGACCTGTGTTGTAATGATCATGAAACGTTTTCGCCAATCAATACTAATTATATCCATTTGATGAGTTAAGGAGGATGCTGAGTACATCCATTATGGATGATGGATACACACTCATACAATTCTCAGAATTAATACCTTATGCCCCTTGTTATGAACTATATAAAAAAGATCACCTCAATTGTGTCTTTTGCGACTGTTGCAGGTGCAACGATCTCAGAGATTCACGCTGCCGACCCGGTAATGATTGGTTTGGCTGCAGACGAATGGGAGCTCGGAGAGCTGCTTTATGAGTCAGATTTTAGCGATTCTGAAAATTGGGTCGCGCAAACCGATGGAGAAAACCCTGTCATCAATTTTGCAGATGGACAGCTCGAGCTTGATGTGCCCGGTATGGGGGCTACAGTTTGGCTCAAGGAGAAGTTTGATGGTCCGATCACGATTGTTTACGATGCGGTTTTTCCTGGGGAGAAGGATGACGGTGATGCTTATCGCTTGGCTGATTTGAATAGCTTCTGGCATATGTCTGATCCGTCTGAAGTTGATCCGAGTGTAGATGGAGGCTTGTTTGACGACACTACGTACACAGGTAACTTTGGTACATACAGTCCGTTGCATGGTTATTACGCTTCCTCTGGTGGTGGTAGAAATACAACTACTCGTTTTCGTCGCTACCCGCGCGAAAGTTCTGCTGGAGCTGCGGTCGATCATATTTTTCTAAACGACCAAGATGGTAATGCAGATTTCTTGCTTACTGCAGGAGCCAGCCGTGCGGTTCAGTTGGTTGCAGCTGAAGGAATTGTTCAGTATATAAACGACGGCGAAATAGTTTATGAGTTTGACGAAGGCGACGAGCTTAGGTTGGTCAAAGCGGACGGATCGGAGTCTACAGCTATTTTTGGATCAGATGGCTATACTCGTTATGACTCTGGCTACTTCGGTTTCCGTACAGTGCGTTCGCATGTGAAATACTCTGGTGTGAAGATCTATCGTCTGGAGAAGAAAGAAAGCTCTTTGGTTCACCCGGGGGTTAGCTATTCGATTGAAGACTTGGATCAGATGAAGTTAAACCGCGACATTGCGCCGTGGTCAGATGGTTGGGCTGCAATTACAGGCACTCCTGAAGCTAAGCTAACGTATACTATGCGTGGACCTTTGGTTGATGCGGACCGTGGCGTGAATGATGATATTCTTAGGGCTGACTCCGATGCGGTACTTTTCCATGCGTTGCAGTACTATTTTGAAAAAGACGACAATCCTGAGGTAGCAAATCAACATGCTGAGAAGGCTGTTGAGATTCTAGATGCGTGGGCTAACACGAACGTTATATTTAGTGGAGTTTCAGTGCACCTCCATGCTGCGTGGCGTGGTGGCAATTTTGTAATCGGTGCGGAAATTCTCCGTTATACTTACGATGGGTGGACCGAGCAAAACACAATAGACTGTGAGCGCTACTTTGAGGAAATCATGTGGCCACTCTTTAGAATCCCTAATCCGATTCGTGCTGCGAATCAGGGCGCGAATAATATATGGGGAGCTATCCGAATTGCAGTATTCCTCGATGATGAAGAAAAATTTATGCAATGTGTGGATGCTTGGATCAATGACCCTTGTGGTGGTATCTCAAATACATTGCCTAATGGACAGAATGGTGATTCGGGTCGTGACCAAGGCCATGCGATGGCGATGATCGGTAATCTCGCTTCAACTGCTGAAGTTGCATGGGTGCAGGGGCTCGATTTATATGGAATTCTTGATAACCGCCTGCTTAAGCTTCACGAGTACTTTACTGGGTTCAATTTGGGACAGGATGACCTCGGTTGGGTCGACCATGGTACCTGTTACGGCTTTTATACGTCGCATTCGTTGATTGGGCGAGGAAATCAGAAAATTCACGCAGTACCTGTTACGCAAAAAATTAAGAATGCGTATGTTGTTCGTAAAGGATTGGATTCTCCAAACGTAGTTGCGTATAGTGACGCATCAGGCTTTCACAATGCAGACTTCTTTTTGCATAATAAAAACAGTCAAAATGAAGGATCGGTAACGATTCCTTACGAGCCGACTCCTCCTGCAGATACGACTGCTGTGACTACATTGACAAGTGTTGACCTCGGAAATCATGGGTTGGCTGGAAGCGCCACTCTTAGTGATGGAGTATGGACCGTTCAAGGCGCTGGTAATGACTTGAGTAGTGGTGGTAATGATGGCTTTCATTTTGCCTACCAAGAGTTGCATGGCGACGGAGCGATTATCGCGAAGGTCGAGACCATTGAAAATACGAATGCGAGCGCGAAGGCAGGAGTCGTTATTATGGAATCTTTAGCAGATGATGCTCGGATGGCTTCAATCACCGTTAATCCTGGGACAACTGGAACAACTTTCGGTTCACGTGCATTTATTGCTAGTGATGGTGATGGAAAACAAACCTTCCCATTAGCTACCGCTGATAAACCGATGTGGGTTAAAATTGAGCGTACAGGGAAAAAGATCGTCGGCTATGTGAGTGTGGATGGTATCGCTTGGGTTCCTATGCAACACACACATTTTAACATGTCAGAGCATGTTTATGTTGGTTTGGGTGTGAGTTCTAGGAGTACTTCGGACTTGAATACGTCAACATTCTCTAATGTTAGCATTACAGAATCTGTGGATGATGGCAGTGAAAAGATTATCGGTGCCTCAAGCGTTGTTCTGACTCCTACGGGCGCTTCATTGATTGTTGGTGAGTCTGTACAGTTTACAGCTGAGGTTGGACCTTCGGATGTAACGAATACGGGTGTCACTTATAGTAGCAGCGATCCTTCGATTGCTACTGTGGACGGGAGTGGTTTGGTGTTGGCGTTACAAGAAGGTGAAATCACTATCACTGCTGAAAGTATTGGTGGTGGGTTTACGAATGAAGTGACTGTTTTTATAACTCCTTCCAATGACAAGAACCTTGCTTTGGGCAAGACCGCGACTCAATCAAGCACTGCGTATAATGCTCCAGCTGAGCGCGCTGTTGATGGAAATATCAGCGGAACTTTTACCGATGGTTCTGTAACGCATACTTCTGACGCTCTTGATTCTTGGTGGCAGGTTGATTTAGGTGAACCTGCAGAGATCGGGCTCGTGGATGTATATGGACGATTGGATTGTTGCTCGGACCGTCTTTCCAGTTACACGGTGTCTCTGCTGAATGCCGAGGGTGGGGAAGTTGCCTCGGAATATTTCTCGGAATATCCAAATCCGTCTAACTCCTTCAATTTCGGGGGAGCGGAAGCTCAGATTGTTAAAGTACAATTGACGGATATTGATGGGGTCGCCTATCCAATGTCTTTGGCAGAAGTCGAAGTTTATGGATACGTTCTTATCGATAGTGATGGAGATGGTATTGGCGATGACGAGGATACGGATGACGACAACGATGGAGTTGAAGATGCAGAGGACGCGTTTCCGCTTGATTCGAGTGAATGGGCGGATTCGGACAAAGACGGGATTGGAGACAATTCTGAAATAAAGGGCAACCCGATCAATATATCCACGCGTGGATACGTTCTCGGTGGGGATAAGGTGATGATCGCCGGTTTTGTAGTGGAAGGTACAGATTCCGTGACCGTATTGGTTCAAGGTGTCGGACCTGAATTAGGAGAGGACGCTTTTAGTGACTATTCTGCAATGACCGACCCTCAGATTGGAATCTACGATGCCGATGGCGCAATAATTGTTGAGAATGACGATTGGGAGTCTGAAGATACTACTGCGATATCAGACGGGGCTGTGATCGTCGGATCGTATACCTTGGAGAGTGGAAGTAAGTCGTCTGCGATTGTGACTACGTTGGCGCCAGGCGCTTACACGGTTATCTTAAGCTCAGCAGATGAGCAGGCTGGCATCGCACTGATTGAGGTCTATGAAATTGATACTGAAACCGAGTAATTTAGAACGAACTACTTAAGGCTTCCGTTTGGAGTTTGAACGTCGAGCTATGGTCTAGCTCGGCGTTTTTACTGTGAACGATTTTTAGGAATGGAATTGGGGTTTAATAGGTTAAGCGACGAGAGTGTTGAGTATTATTCGTGTAACCTATCTCGCTTTAGTTGCGTTGAGTTTGAAGAACGCTATTTTGCCCCCCATCCAAAGCCCCCCCATATTATTTAATCCGAGTTAGGATAACGAATTAGACATGATTGAATTAAGGAAAATTTTAGGAACCCTAATTGCAGTTTCTGTGATTGGTATTTCGAACTGCTTCGCGGGTAGCGAAAAGAAGCTAGATATTAGTGATTATCTGAGCCATGCCGAAGAGGGGGTTATTTATCCGACCGAAGCACAGCAGGAATTGCTGCGCCCATTGATTCCAGATTACACCTACGAGCCGGTACCGTCGATTGACGATCGTGAATTCTGGAACAGCATTGCTGAAAAAGAATCCGCTCAAAAAATTTATAAGGAAGCGATAGAGAGCCTAAAGAAAAAACCTGAAGTTCCTATTACGGACGAAATTTATCGAAGGGCAAATAAGGAAGGAAACCGAGGCATCTATAAGCCACGCTACTACCGCACCATGGAAGTTCTGGAGAATGCAGTCATTGGAGAGTGTATTGAGAACGAAGGTCGATTTATTCCACAGATAATTGAGCACATTAACGCGATAATGGAAATGAAGTCATGGTTGCATCCAAATCATGATGACAATGATAATGATGTTCTAGAAGGTCGTCGGGTTGATATAGATTTAGGGGCTCGTAAATTTGGCTCGGTTCTTATGGTTGCCGAAGTTCTTTTGGAGGATAAATTGCCGACAGAAGTTCGAGAAGAGATTGTTGCGCAAATCAAACGAAGAATGACCGATTTCTACCTCGATAGGTGTAAATCTACCGAAGACGGTAGGAAAGGTCTTTCCTGGATGTGGAGTAGAAGTAATTGGAATTCTGTGTGCACTAGCGGAACTTTGTTTTGCATCCTGACTGCCTCAAGCGACCCGGAAGAACATCTAGTAGCAATCGGGTGTGCGATTAACAGTATGAAGTATTACCTGAGTGGATTCGGAGACGATGGATATTGCTCGGAAGGTGTGGGTTATTGGATCTATGGGTTTGGTAACTATCTTTATTTGGCTCAGATGGTATACGATTTCACTAAAGGTGGAGTTGATCTTTTCCAGTTTGATAATCCGGAAAAAATGAATCGAGTCGGGAACTTTCCTGCGAATTACCAAATTCAAAACGGAGTGTATCCGTGTTTTGCCGACGGAGCGGCGCGAATAAAGGCAGGTAATGATAACTTTGCTTATACTATGTCGGCAAAGCATTACGGCGCTCGTAAGCCAAGCTATAGCCGCCCACCAGACATTGTTAATCTATTTATGGAGTGGAACGATCCAGTATCCTATGTAGCTACGGAGAGTGACGAATTGGAACTCTCGGCATATTCTTACTTTTATGATTCCGGTGCTGTGATATCACGTGGTGGACAAGATGTTCCTTTTTCGATCGCGATTAAAGCCGGACACAATGCGGAAAATCATAATCACATGGATGTCGGTAGCTATGTTATGGTACTTGAAGATGATCATGTCATGTGTGGAGATCTCGGTGCGCCTCCGTACAAAGCTGGAGCGTTTTCGCCTAATCACAAAGTACGTTCTTCTTGGGGGCACCCAGTTCCAAGAGTGGATGGGACGCTTCAATCGGAAGGAAGGGAATTTCGAGGGGAAGTGCTCGAAACAGTATTTTCTGAGAATAGCGATAAGGTTGTACTGGATATCAAAGCCGCATATGAGGTTGATGGTCTAGAAAAGCTGATACGCACTATGGTGAATGATAAATCTGGTAATGGTACTATCACTATTACTGATGAATTTACTGCATCGAATCCGATCGCATTCGATACTGCCATCGTGACGCACGGTCCTTATGAAGTTATTAATGATGATATGGTTGTCTTCTCGCGTGAAGGACGTTCGATCACAGTTAAAATCAGTGCTGAAGGCGGGACGGTAAAAGTCCATGACTTAAAAATCCCGGTAGAAGATATTCGATATGCGGATGAGGCATTCAAAATCTGGATAGATTTTGAGAAGAAACTCAAAAGCGGATCAATCACGATGGTTTTCACGCCAAATTGATAACAAACAAAGGATTTGGATAATTTGTAAGTCTAGTCTCAGGTAATTCAGCCTGAGACTATTTTTTTGAGCGGATGCGTTCTCTACTCCTTTAAAGCCATGAAACCGAGGACTCGCTATAATTGAATTGAACAGAAATCGCAGTCCTGCAAGTCTCGCTGCCATCATGAATCCTCTACGAACCTGCGTAATTTTACTCCTTATACTTCCAGCTCTCGGGTTCGCCGATGCAATTCGACAGACTAAGGGCGATTTCTATGACGCATTTCGACAGCTAGATGTTGACCTGCCTACATCCAATGCCTATCGAACTGCCTCAGGAGCTCCGGGATCTCAATATTGGCAGCAGCGTGCGGACTACAAAATAAAGGTAAAACTTGACGAGAGTAAGCGTCGAATCGACGCCTCGGAAACGATTACCTATATAAATCATTCGCCAGATACTCTCCGGTACATTTGGATACAGCTCGACCAAAATAGGCATCGCGATGATTCCACAGCTCGATTGACAGCAACATCGGACGAAGACCAATTATCTTATAGGACGCTTGCGGCGAAGCATAAGTTCGATGACCTTGAGTATGGGCACGAAATTATTAGCGTAGCGGATTCTGAAGGAAACGCTCTCGAACATAAAATTGTTGATACGATGATGCGTATAGATTTGCCGACGGAGCTTGAGCCTGGGGAAAGTAACAGTTTTTCAATTGATTGGTCATTTAACATGGTTCAAACTGACCGCATTGGAGGTCGAAATGGCTATGAAGAATTTGATGAAACAGATACCTACATCTATTTTCTGGCTCAATGGTTTCCTCGACTGGCAGCGTATACGGATTATGGAGGTTGGAATAACAAGCAATTTCTTGGCAGGGGGGAGTTTGCGTTGGAATTCGGTGATTACGAAGTCGAGATTACCGTTCCAGAAGATCATATCGTTTCTGCGTCCGGAGAACTCCAAAACGCGAACGCAGTTTTGAACAAAACGCAACGGGAGCGGTTGCGTGAAGCGAAGAGTGCGGAGAAGCCAGTATTCATTGTTACACCGGAAGAGGCGTTGGAGAATGAAGCGGAAAAAGCGACTGGCACTAAAACTTGGAAATTCAGGGCGAATAATGTGCGAGATTTTGCTTGGTCGAGTTCAAGGAAGTTTATTTGGGATGCTATGACACATGAGCAAGACGATGCTGATGTTCCAGAGGTTTTGGCTATGTCCTTTTATCCAAATGAAGCGATGCCAATTTGGGCGAATTACTCAACGGAAGCTGTTGTTCATACAATGGAAGTGTATTCACGTTTTGCGTTTAATTATCCATACCCTACAGCTCAGTCTGTGAATACTTGGAAAAGGGGCGGGATGGAGTATCCTATGATTACTTTTAACGGTTATCGCCCAGAGCCCTATGAATCGAAGAAAGAGGACGAGGCAGAGGATGGCGTAATTGACGCGGATGAGAACGAAGACCCTACCTATACTTATTCCCGCAATACTAAAGCAGCTCTTATTCTCGTTATCATTCATGAAATTGGGCATATCTATTTTCCCATGGTTGTAAATTCGGACGAGCGCCAATGGACCTGGATGGATGAAGGAATAAACACCTTCCTGCAAAAAGTCGCGGAGTATGAATGGGAGGATGATTTTCCCCAGTACGGAAATAAGCCGTTGTTGGATTCTATATCCAGTTACATGACGACGAGTAATCAGGTCCCAATTATGACTCAATCGGACTCAGTGCTACAGTTTGGAGCAAATTCCTATGCCAAACCAGCTGCAGCGTTAACAGTTCTGCGTGAGACTGTGATGGGGCGCGAGTTGTTTGATTTCGCTTTTAAAGAGTACGCGCAGAGATGGAAATTCAGGCGCCCAACTCCGGCTGACTTTTTCCGCACGATGGAAGATGCTTCCGGGGTTGATCTCGATTGGTTCTGGCGTGGTTGGTTTTATAGTACGGATCATGTTGATATCGCGATAAAGGATGTACGCGAATATAAAATATCTTCGTTGGATCCAGATAAGGAAATTGATTTCGATCGTGCGGAATATGAGACGAATCATCCGGAGCCAGTGACGCAATCTCGCAATCGAGAAGCGGGTATGACTACACGAGTTGAGCGTAACGACGAGCTTAGAGATTTTTACAATGAGAATGATCAGTTCACGGTTACAAACAAAGACCGCAACGGCTATCTAGACACTCTCGAAGGTTTGGAAAAATGGGAACGAGATACACTCGAGCGAGCGCTAGAGGATGACGACTATATCTACTTCGTGGATTTCGAGAATATCGGTGGCCTTCCAATGCCTCTACCTTTGCTAATTACCAATGACGATGGCACGAACGAATCGTTATTGATTCCTGCCGAGATTTGGCGAAGGAACCATAAAAATGTGACCAAAATGCTGATTCGTGAAAAAGCAATGAAGCGTATTGAATTAGACCCTCATCACGAGACAGCTGACGCAGACTATGCGAACAATTCTTACCCTCCGCGTATTCGCCGCTCACGCATTGAGCTTTATAAGAGCGAAGATAAGAAGAAGGATTTGATGGCAGATATGCTAGAGAAACTCAAGGAGACGAAAACTGAGGAAGACGGGGAAGGTACTAATGATGTGCCTTTGCAACAGGCAAGTGAATAGGCTATGCATTTGTTTGAAAAAATTCTCGTAGTCGCTTCCATCTTGCTCGGGTTCACACCTCTCTATGCTCATAGACAACCAGAAGCTCTAACTACGATAGAATATAATCAGGGCACAGAATCTACGGAGATCGTTCATCGACTTCATGCCCATGATGCTGAGCAGGTGCTGTTGTCACTTCAAAGCGAGAAATCCTCAGCCTTGGATACGCTTGAAGGACGAGCTCTTGTCGCTCTCCATGTCGAGAAATGTTTTCAAATTGCAAATGTAGAAAACGGCACAGTGATGTTAATTAAACTCCTCGGGGCTGAGCTGGAAGATGATACCTTGTATGTTTATCAAGAATACGATGGAGTGTTGCCTGGTGATCTCAAACTTCGGAATGATATCTTTAGAGAGTACCTGCCTGGCCAAGTAAATACCGTTATTATCTTATCTGGAGAGAAATTCCCACCTTTGATTTTCTCTGGTAACGACAGTTGGAAATATACCCTTAAGTAGTTGTGATGCTGTTACTGTCTTTAAGAACCCTGGCCGATCGTGCCAAACTATTCTCAGTTTTCTAGAAGTTATCCCGAAAAAATAAAGTTATGAGCAATTATCGAGTTTTGAAACGAATCCTTGGTCTATTGGCCTGCCTGGTGTTTGTATTGTCGCATACTGCCTTAGGGCAAGATACAGCTACCTCAACTATTTGGAAAAACGACCTCTTCGAAAATATTGAGCCTTCGCCAGTAGGTGGCGGTCATGTAGACGAGAATTACTGGGTGTGGGGTAGCTCGGTTATGCAGGGCGATGATGGCAAGTTTCATATGTTCGTCAGTCGTTGGCCTAAAGAAATGCCGTTTCATCCCGGTTGGATGGTGAAGTCTGAGATCGCGCATTGTGTTTCGGATACAGCGGAGGGACCGTATACGTTTGTCGATGTTGCCCTCGGCGCTCGTGGGGCGAAATTCTGGGACGGGCAGTCGTGCCACAATCCACGAGTAGTCAAATACAAGGATACGTATGTTATGTTTTACATGGGTTCCACGCACCCATTGGCGGAGATCGATGATCCTGCTGATCTAACGTTGGATTCGGCTTGGACGGTGATAGGCCGTTCCAATAAGCGAATTGGGATTGCGACTGCGAAGGATTTGAATGGCCCTTGGGAGAGACGTGATACGTGCGTGCTTGATACAAAACCAGATACGTTTTATGAGTTTCTCACTTCGAATCCTGCTCCATGGATTAATGAGGATGGAAGTGTGACGCTGATCTTTAAGGCGAGAAAGTATAATGATGAGTTTCCTTACCACAGCTCGATGATGATTGGGTTGGCTACGGCTTCTCACTTCGAAGGGCCATATGAAGTGGTGGGCGATGAACCGATTTTTGGGCCGGACAAGATGGGGGAGATCGAGGATCCGTATCTTTGGAAAGATGAAAGTGGATACCACATGATTGCCAAGGATATGAAGTCTAGCCTAGGAGGGGAGCATCATGCAGGAATTTTAGCTCACTCGAAAGACGCTGTGAATTGGGAACTCGATGAAAATCCGCTGGCATATTCGAGAGAAATTACGTGGGATGACGGACAGACGATTAAGATGGGACAGTTGGAACGTCCGTTTGGTCTAATCCAAGAAGGAAAAATGACACATTTGTTCTTTGCAACGATGGATGGCCCTGGAGGGTTTGGGAATTCGACTAAGTCCTGGAACATGGTCGTTCCTCTGATAAAGAAATAAAACTATACCGATTTTGATATGAAGAAACTATTGTGTTACCTGACGCTGCTCGGTCTTTCTGCTTTTGCACTTAACTCAGTGGCGCTCGCGAATAAGATAAACTCCGATGATCGCTTAGAGTGGTGGAAGGATGCTCGCTTTGGAATGTTCATTCATTGGGGAGCGTATTCGAAGGCTGGAGGTGAGTGGAAAGGAACAACTGATCACGGAGAGTGGCTGCAGTTTTCAGCAAAGATTCCAGTGGCCGAGTATTCAGAGTTTGCCAAAGGGTTTAACCCGGTTGACTTCGATGCCAAGGAATGGGTCGCTATTGCCAAAACTGCGGGGATGAAGTATTTGGTTATAACTACGAAGCATCATGATGGTTTCGCTATTTTTGATTCTCCATCCAATGAATACAATATCGTAGATTGGAGTGAATTTGGACGGGATCCGATTAAGGAGTTGTCCGATGCTTGTCATGAGGGAGGAATTCGTTTCGGTGTTTACTACTCGCTCGGGCGTGATTGGCATGATCCAGATGTTCCGACGAAGAACGGTGCGCGCAGTAACTTGATCGACTATCCAGACGAGGAAAGTAAGGACTTTTCAAAATACTTCGAACGCAAGGTGAAGCCTCAAGTGAGGGAACTTCTTACGCAGTATGGTCAGTTGGATATCATATGGTTTGATACGCCTGGGCTAATCACCAAAGAACAAAGTATGGAGTTGCGTGATATGATCCGTGAATTGCAGCCGCAGTGTATAATTAATAACCGTATCGGTAACGGCATGGGCGATTATGGAACTCCGGAGCAAAAAATCCCTTCGGGTAAAGACATCGAGCCTTGGGAAACGTGCATGACGGTTAGCGAGCGAATTTGGGGATATAATAAGTATGTTGGATACCGTGAGTCTGAAACGCTGATTCGAAACTTAATAGATATTAGTAGCAAGGGAGGCAACTATTTGCTTAACGTTGGTCCGACAGGAGAGGGGATCATTCCAGAGGAAAGCGTGGAGCGGCTGAACGCGATGGGTGAATGGTTAGACATTAATGGCGAGGCCATCTATGCTTGCGGACCGACTCCGTTTGGACCCGAAGTCGGCCACTATAGCGATACAGAGTTGGATAAATACGGGAACCCCAAATTTATCTCTGAGTGGAAGTGGAGAGCTACGACGCAGCCAGGTAAGCTTTTTATTCACGTATTCGAATGGGCAAATGAGCTTCGAATTCCAGCGATTGAAAAAAGTGTTGAGAACGTAAATCTCCTGGGCGATCCAGATCGAAAAGCACTGTCATTCGATCAAAGCAGTGAGGGCATTCAGATCTTTCTTCCCGAGGCTGCTCCAGATGAAATAGCTACAGTGATTTGTATCCAGACAAATTGAAGGCTGGTATGTTGCGTTGATTAACGGGGGGCGAAATAGTTTTCACTTCTCGACAAGCCTTTGGAATCTCCAAGGCTTGTTGCCTAAAATTGCTCTAAAGCAACTTCTTGGAGACGAGCTAACCACTAAATCCGTCTAACACGTTTTTACCTATGACACGTCCGCTTTCTTGTAAGGCGTGCGCTTGTTTAAGCGTCTCCTTACTGAGCTGTCCTAGGTTACTGGTCACGGTCGAGATGAGTGTGCCATTGTCGATAAGTTCTGATACTCGATTTAGGAGTTCGTGTTGTTTTTCGATGTCGCCAGTTTGGAACATTGAGCGAGCGAACATGAATTCCCAGCTGAAACTGAGGGATTTAGGCTTAATCGAGTTGATGTCTAAGTTTTGTGGATCGTCGATAAGCGCTATGTGGCCGCGAGGCTTGATGAGCTCGACGATGGCAGGAAAATGTTCCTCAGTGCCGTTTAGCGCTGCCACATAGCGGGGTTGGATGTCGAGCGATTTCATTTCGTCGGCGAGAGATTTGCGGTGATTGATTACCTGATCGGCACCCATTTTGATGACCCAATCCGCTGTTTCAGTTCGAGACGCGGTAGCGATGACCTGGAGCTTTGTAAGTTTTTTTGCAAGTTGTATTAGGATAGAGCCTACGCCACCGGCGCCTCCTATGATTAGAATAGCATCGCCTTCGCCGTCTCCTTCCTTCAATGCGAGAGAATCGAAGAGGAGCTCCCAGGCAGTAATAGCCGTGAGTGGGATCCCTGCGGCTTCGGCGAACCCGAGCGTTTGGGGTTTTTTGCCGACGATGCGCTCATCAACTGCGTGCAGTTCAGAATTTGTTCCGGGGCGGGTAAGATCGCCAGCATAGAAAACTTCGTCACCAACCTTGAAACGACTAACAGTATTACCGACTTTGCGGACGATCCCAGAAGCGTCGTAGCCGATGATTTTTGTCTGACCGGGCTCGGGACCAAGTTGAGGGCGTGTTCGCACCTTCGTATCCACCGGATTAACGGAGATGCCTTTTACTTCCACTAGCAGGTCGTTTGAAGCAATTTCTGGTACAGAGGCGTCGAACTCGATGAGCGAGTTTTCAGCGCTGATGGGGCCTGTTTTAGTGTATCCGATGGCTTTCATATTTTCTTAAGTGAACTAGGGTTCGATAATTGGCTAGGTAAGCATGAATTGTTCCGTCGGCATGACACCGTGCCCGTTTACATTTATCATTGCGAGTTAAAGGCGCTTACAGGAGCGATTCGAAAAGACATTGGAGAATGGCATTAAACAAAGCTGTTTTTCTCGTTTTCGATTTGTTTGTTTAACAGAGTAAGTTGATGACGGTTTGGAGGTTTTGTGGATTTGATTCTTAATGGCGAAAGAAGTACCCCTACTTGAGCAGCAGGTCACTAAGTGTTCCCAATTTGACGGGTGATAAGTAACTCGCTCGGAATGCATGGGTTTTTTTCTTTTGTTTAACCTCAATTATAGAATAGAAATGTTAGTAATTACCACCGCAGGTAAAGGCACGCTTGCAAAGCTTGTTTTAGCGATTTCGTTAATGATCGCTGTTCCAGCGTCGATAACGGCGCAGGTAACCGTTAATTCGCTCGCAGAGCTTATTCCCTATTTGGACGATGATAACGCCAATGTCAAAATGGCAGCTGGAGAGTACGCGATCGATAATTCGGTTATTAGTGACTTGGGCTTGTCCAATCCAATCCTTCAATTTTCAGGGAATGATAGTACCTTTGATTTCACTGATGTTAAATTTAACTATGACACAGAAGTTTTCCGAAATTTTGGGGGCGTATCTGTGGTTGAATTAAATATCACTGGAAACAACAATGTATTGTTGAATCTTACAGTTGAGGATATTGGGACAACTCATCCAACTCACAAAGCTCAATCGATTGTAATTGATGGAGCGAACAATAAAATTGAAGGCTTTCATGTGACAACTCGTGGATCTTATCCCTATGGATACGGTGATGCATTTGGAAAAGGGGGACCGTGGACGATTAAGCATTACAAGCACTCGGGCATATTGATTCGTGGCGAATCGAATCATTTGAAAGATAGTACCGTGATCGGTCGTTCTTACGGTCATATGGTCTTTATGCAAGCGGCTAGTAATCCAACTATCGAAGGATGCTACATTGAGGGTGAGGTCCGCACTACAGATGATATGCTGGCGGAAACCGAAGGGCCTGCCTTCGATATCGATTTCTTAACAGTGTGGGGATACAGACTCCCTCCTGGATACATGATGAGTCTTCAAGAAGCGGGAATTCGCGCTTACAATGCGGGCGAAACTGTCATTGATGGGGTTGATTATTCTCGAGGTACTTCTAATCCGACCCTTCTTGATAACACTATTAAGAATGCGAGATCAGGAGTCGCTCTTGCTCATGCTTCCGGTACTAAGTACGTAGAAAACTGTGTGACCCTTGGCTGTGAGAGAGGTTTTGGTATTGGCTCAGGGCAACTTGTAAATTGTAGTGGCGATGTATTGTACGGCCCATTGTTTGGAGTTGATTATGAAAACGACCGGGGAATTGTAGCTGATTTTACGATACTACCTTCCAATGATGGGTTATACAACGGTAGTGGTCATGTAGCTTTCATTATAGGACGTAATCACGATATTACCTTTAGAAGTGACGACACAAACCCAGACCAGTCGCTTGCAATTAATGTTGGAGGAGATAATCACACTGTGGGAAGTTTTGGGCTGTATCAGCCACAAGCTGCCTATGAAATGACGATTAAGAATTACACGCAGTATCCACTTGTTTTGGATCCAGAGTCTACGCAAATAACGTATGAATCAGATGGCCCTGTGACAGATAACTCGTCTATAATCGAAGAGAGTTTGCCGTGTGAAAACTTAAGTGCGTTTTTTGCGATTGAAGCCGAGTCTGAGTGCGAGAATTCAGGTCCAACGGTGCCATTGGTAGGGCTGGGTGATTTTGTTTCGGATATAGAAAACGGTGACTGGATTAAGTATGAGTCAGTGAACTTTGGGCGAGGCGCAGCTGCGATTGAAGCCTATGTTGCATCAGGCGGAGTAGGGGGCGATATCGAGGTTCGTCTGGATGCCGTAGACGGCACGCTTGCGGGAACAGTTACCGTAGAACCAACTGGTGATATTGATACTGATGGTTGGGAAATTTGGACAAGCGTCACAGCAGATCTTAATGATATCACTGAGGGAACTCACGATGTTTACCTTGTATTCACTGGAGATGAAGGACTTTTGTTCAATTTGGACTGGTTTAAGTTCACACGAATTGAAGCGTCTTCTGAAAACTATGCTATTGGGGGTACTGCGACTCAATCGACTACAGCTTATGACGGTCCAGCATCGTTTGCCATCGATGGAAATACCAGCGGCAATTACAGCAATGGATCTGTTACGCATACTGAGAATGAAGCATCCCCATGGTGGGAAGTTGACCTCGGCGATACAAAGGATATCGGCGAGATTGTTCTTTATCCAAGAACCGACTCTTGCTGCACGCAGCGTTTTGCTCTCTTCACTGTATCAGTACTCGACCAAAATAGGAACGTGGTCTTTTCCGAGTCATTCGATCATGGACCAGGCGGTTTAACAGGACCTTTGCCTATTGTAACTAATCGAGCAATCGGGAGTATTGTGCGGGTCGAGTTGGACGAAGCCGAACGAATTTCGCTCGCTGAAGTGGAGGTCTATCCGTATCAATATTTCGATACAGACGGCGATGGCACAATGGACCATGAAGACTCGGACATCGATGGTGATGGTGTCGATAATGAATTAGATGCTTTTCCTTTCGATCCTGCGTCTTCGGGTGGAATTGACAGTGATGGAGATGGAATTGATGATGCAGACGAAGTAGAGCCCACGCCAATTAACATCTCTACTCGTGGTTACGTCCTCGATGGTGACAAAGTAATGATCGCTGGGTTCGTCGTTGAAGGTACCGATTCCATGGATGTGCTTATCCAAGGTGTTGGACCTGAATTAGATCCTGACAGCTCATTGAGTGAGCCTATTATTGAAGATCCGAAAATCACAGTTTATGATGCGGATGGCAATGTGGTTGTTGAAAATGACAATTGGGAGTCCGAAAGTGCGACAGTTATTTCAGATGCCTCTGCGTTAGTGGGGGCGTATACTCTCGATAGTGGAAGTATGTCTGCTGCGATTGTTACTACTTTAATGCCTGGCGCCTATACGGTTATTCTTAATTCTGTGGCACAAGCCGGGGGAGTCGCATTGGTTGAAGTATACAGTCTTCCGATTGATTGAGTTCGTTTTAGGTAAAAACTACTACCGAAGTTTTTAAGACATGCCGCGTTCGATTGGAACGCGGCATTTTTTGTTCGTAGCTGTTGTTGGATAAAGTCTTATGAAAGATTCTTTTAGAGAAACTGAATGTTGAATAGAATTCGATTTAATGCACGTAACAGAGTAAGTTATGTAGAGATTGGAGAGCTCGGAAATCTAATTCCTATTAGTTGATAGACTTTTTACGCTTTTAGCCCCTGTCGTTCTCAAATTTGAGAATACCCCCAAAATCTTACCCAAGTTAGAATTCCCCTTTCTGTAAACTCATGTACCAAAATGAAAAAAACTAGTTGTAATACACTGTTCTCACTCCACATGAAATCGATCTTAGCGTTTCTCGCTTTGGCGATGGTCACAATAACTCAAGCAGCTGATACAGTAAACTCGTTGGCTGAGTTGGAGCCCTACCTCGACGATGATAACGCAGACGTAATATTAGCTCCTGGTACCTATACGGTTACAGCAGAAGACTTGAGCAACGGCTTGTATTCAAATACTGCCCCAATTGATACAGGGACACGTGTGTTCTTTCTTTTCTCTGGAAGCAATAGCACTTATGATTTTACCGGTGTAACCCTCGAGGTCGAAACAGCAGCTTTCCAAACAAGCGGTATGGGCGAATTCCGCGAGATTCATATAGTTGGAAACAACAATATCTTAAAAAACCTGACAATGGTGGATGTTGGGTCTGTATATGATCGTCCTAATCATAGAGGACAAAATATTGTTGTTGATGGTCAATCAAATCGTATTGAAGGGTTTCATATGACCATCAAAGGCTCCCATCCTTACGGATATGGAGACGTATTCGGAAAAGGTGGTCCTCAAACGATTAAGCATTATAAGCACAGCGCTTTGTTGGTTCGTGGTGAGTCAAATCACATAAAGGACTGTACGCTTATCCATCGGTCTTATGGGCATGCGATTTTCATGCAAGCTGCAAGTAATCCTACAATCGAAGGGTGCTACATTGAAGGTGAAACACGCACAACAGATGAGATGCTTGCTGAGACATCCGGTCCTGCATTCGATATCGATTTCTTAACGATATGGGGATTCCGACTCCCTCCAGGGTTTACGAAAAGCACAGGTGAAGGTGGAATTAGAGCTTATAACGCTGGGGCGACAGTAATCGATGGCGTGTTTTACGACCGTGGGGCATCAAACCCCACCTTGTTAAACAATACGATTGTGAACATGAGAACTGGAGTAACGCTAACGCATGCGTCAGGCACCAGATACGTTGAAGGGTGCAGTACGATAGGCTGCGAACGAGGTTACGCAATTGGCAGAGGTGATATCGTTAATTGTAGCTCAGATGTGCAACACGGGCCGGCATTTGGTGTCGACTACGAGTCAGACTCTGGAATCAATGCTGACATTACAATTTTACCGCACGGGGATGATAGTAGGGGCCATTTTAATGGAGGTCGTCACGTCGCTTACATTGCTGGTTCCAACCATAACCTAACTTTCCGAACTACTGCCACAGACTTTGAGCAAGGTTTGGAAATCAATGTTGGAGGTGACGTGAGAATCATGTCCTCCCTCGAAGTTGAAGAAAATCGCGCAGCTACGGACATAACTATAAACAACTATACGGGATACCCGCTTATACTTGATGATGCTGCTGTAAACATCACCTACGAGTCCGATGGTCCAGTTACGGATGACTCTGAAGATCTTAAAGAAGTGATTTCTTGCAGTGATATTAGCGCCTTTTTGCCTCTACAAGCGGAAGCCAATTGTGAGAGTTCAGGCATTGTAACTCCGGATACGGGAGTGTTTGATTTGCCTGAGCATGTTACCGGAATCGAAAACGGCGACTGGATAAAATACGAGTCCGTGCACTTTGGACGAGGAGCAGCATCCGTTGAAGCTCTGGCCTCTTCAGTGGGAGCTGGCGGGAATATTGAGATTCGTCTAGGAGCTGTCGATGGCAACTTGATTAGCACTCTTGCAATATCGCCTACCGATTCATGGGAAACGTTTGCGGCCACTTCAGGCGATCTCAGTGAAACGGTTGAAGGCACTCATGACGTTTATCTTGTATTCACTGGAGATGCTGGAGAGCTTTTCTACCTTGATAAGGTGGAATTCGCTAGAGTGGAAGCTTCAGCCGTTAACTTTGCCCTGAGTGGCACTGCAACGCAGTCATCTCTTGATCATGAAGGTGTTCCTGAGCGTGCAATCGACGGCAACACAAGCGGCGTCTGGGGTGATGGCTCAGTAACTCATACTGCAAGTGAAGAGTTTCCTTGGTGGGAAGTAGATCTCGGAGAGACGAAGGATATCGGCGAAGTCGTTCTCTACCCACGTACTAATTGCTGCCCGCAACGCTGGACATACTTCACTGTATCGGTCCTCGATGAAAACCAAAACGAAGTGTTCTCCAAGAGCTACACCGAGCAAATCAGCGACCCTCAAGGAATTGTCACTAATCGAGCAATCGGTAGATACGTTCGAGTTCAGCTCGATGAAACTAACCCGCTCTCAATTGCAGAGCTTGAAGTCTATCCGTATCAGTATTTCGATACGGATGGCGACGGCCTTCTTGACGACGATGATACGGACATCGATGGCGATGGGTTTGATAACGATGTTGATTTGTTCCCGTACGACGCGACGGCTTCGGGCGATTCCGACGGAGATGGCATTGCCGATAGCGCGGAGATTAAGCCAACTCCAATCAACATCTCGACTCGCGGCTACGTACTCGATGGCGACAAAGTGCTTATAGCTGGATTCGTAGTGGAAGGGACCGATTCGATGACTGTATTGGTTCAAGGAGTCGGTCCAGAGCTTGATCCTGATAGCTTGTTGGGCGACCCTGTTGTGGTTGACCCTCAAATTACGATTTACGATGCCGATGCGAATGTGCTCTTCGAGAACGACGATTGGGAGTCCGACGATGCATCTGCGATTTCGGATGCTGCCGTTATCGCTGGCTCGTACACACTTGATACAGGTAGCAAGTCTGCAGCAATTGTTACGACTTTAGAGCCAGGCGCTTATACTGTGGTTCTTAAAGCAGAAGACGGTGTTGGCGGAGTTGCTTTGATTGAAGCATACACTGTTTCCACAAATTAAATACACTCGGTATCTAGATTAGCTAAGGACAATCGACATTTTATTTCAATGCCGCATTCATTATGAGTGCGGCATTTTTCGTTTACTCTTATCTAATTGTATCGTAAGCGTAATACCAAGCTCCTTAAATAATTCTCTGAGTTTGTTCATAAGTGTTGTGTATCTCATAACTATGAGATTTGCGACTGACTTTAATATCCCAAGAGGCATCACCGAAATAGATGCATTCGCAAAGTGGATACTTTGCTCGTTTTGCTGCTAGCGGGATAATGTCCTTCCTCTTTGGCGTATCGCTGGAAGTAGCGTGAGGGTACTCGTGCAAGTCGATGCCGCAGCATTTTAGTTTGAATTCTGCTTCGGTATCGAAGCCTCCAGTTGCGATTGCGATGTCACAGATGTTTTGCTTTTTCAGAACTTCGAGGAATTCGACTGCTCCTTCGATTGGGGAGAAATCTTGTGGGTATTCCGGTTGGGCTTGTTTTAGAAAATCGAGATAGCGTTGTTTGAATGCTTGTTCGACTTCCTCATTCGATTCTTGTCCCTTGAGTAGGTCTTTGAGGATTCCGCTGCTTGTAGGATCTGGAAAGTTTGACCACTCAGCACTTGTGAGTTCGATGTCGAGTATCTCTTTTATTGTCTGAGAAAAGCAAATATCTTCAGTCTGCTGTGAATCGCAGAGGGTGCCGTCGATGTCGAAAATGGCTAGCATTGGGAAGACTTGGTTACTTTGGGGGGGGGCTGACTTTCCTCAGTCTCTTTCCATAAGATTTGGCTTCCTGAATCATCTTCCCACTGTCCCCAGAAGAGTTCGATTCGTTTTTCCCCTTTTTGGTGGAATCCGTAGAAATTGAGGTAAAGGTAATGATCCCTACCATAATGTTTCTTGAGTGGGGGCGGATCTTGGCTACTCGTAAGTCAGAGAGAGGTTCCGGGTAGCTTTCATCTTCGATGTGGTGATCTTGCGTAGGCGACATCTTCTGAATTTCCCATGAAGGTGGTCGGCTTTCAGCTGGCTTAAGATTTTTTTATTTGGGCTTAATTTAGAAAATTGTTCTAACCTCTTTAGTTCAATGAATTTGGCAAAGCATCCATCTATACCCTGGTGTGTTAACAGGAAAATATTTAAGGTACGCTTTTTTTTTATTGTAATGAAGTTATTACTTAGGCCGTGTGGACAATATCGAATTTGATCCAATCAGTTAATGCTGAGAGCGTTGCGAATCCCATATAAGTTTCCGGTTTTCTATCGTACCT
>JAKYXN010000110.1 GCA_022538095.1 Puniceicoccaceae bacterium K14
ACGTATACGAGAGGATTGGACATTGCTCAATCCTTGGATGCCACCAACGGCATCGGTGCCTTGCTCGCGGTACGCCAGGGAGATGGCGACATCTATTATCCCCAGGCCGATAACGTAGGCCATATAACAGCCTACTTGGATGACAGCGGACAGGTTGCTGCGAGTTATCAGTACGACACGTTCGGATCCGAAGTGGGAAGCACAGGAATCGCTTCAGAATTCAGATACCGTGCCTCTTCCAAGTACTACGACTCTGAGACGGGACTCGTGCAGTATTTTTATAGGTATTACAATGCTGAGGATGGTCGTTGGACAAACAGGGACCCGATTAAAGAAGACGGCGGGTTGAACGTGTATTCGTTCGTTGAAAACGACGGTACTAATTATATTGATATATTGGGTCTATATCCTGGGCTTCGTGGTCATGGAGATGCTATTAGCCCAAAGAACTCAGTGGCTCTGATCAATGAGTTGTATGATGGAGCAAGGCGAAAGCACCTTGATGATGCGTCTAACAGGGTGCACACGCCGAATTCCTCTGAAGCTTCGCGCTTAAGCAGAAACTCAACGATTTTGGATGCTATTATGCCTTTGACGTCTAATAGCCAGAAATTCAATACGAATGACGGAAATCGTTTCGTGTATACTTGTAAGTATGGTTGGATCGATATGGGTCATTTCTTCAGAAATGCCAATGGGGCCTTCCATGGGCTGCCGATGGAATTTGCAAGCGATAATATGGAAAGGGCGCAAGGCAATGCTTTCTTGAACAAGCTTGGAATAACTGATCCTACGAGCGCATTTGCGATTGAAGATCTGATTTCAAATGAACAAGGGCGACAGCTTGGAAGAAGGGTCAAGAAAAACGGTGTCGATAGTGTTGTCGTAGAATGGAGAAAATTCTTGAAGTCTGCCGGTGCAGTTAAGTGGGGGACTGGAACTGTTATCGATGGGAAGACCGTTGAGCAGTGGCTTACTTCTGATACTGATGCAATGAGGGCCATGAATCCTGAAGATAGACCAACAGCACGAACGATTGAAGAGAGCGTTGCAAAGCAGCGTTCGCGGCCGGCGTGTAATGCTCTTTGCGATGATGACGGGCAGCCAGTTAATCAGGGGATAAAATTCTGAATACGAAGTGAAGACGTTTATGGCTAAAGGACCGATTTTGAAGCGTATTTTGATAGGCAGTTTAGTGCTTTTCGCCTTGTTGTGCTCAATGACTGCTTTTTTTGTTCATAGTCGAAACAATGCTCCTCCTGATGAGTCTGGGAACACCCCGTTGGTGTTGGTTGAGAACTTCATTGAAGCAATTAGGGAGCGAGACTATACTGGAGCGATTGAATATGTGAATGGCGACGTGCCCGAGGTTATCGTGAGTGGTTCTGGGTTAACGTTTGAAGATTATTGTTTGAAGCACTTCGATTGTGATACTTACCAATTAGATGGTCCTTCTCGAGGGAAACCAGGTGTTTTTTTTGTTAGATACAAAGGTGAGCTTAACGGATCAGGTAAGAGCTTCTTGTTTGCGTTGGAATTGATAGATGGTCAGTGGAAAATTGTTTTGTAATCAATAATTGGGTAACATCGTTTTTGTACTTCATTAGGATCCGAATGCTCAACCTCCGTTTAGATCTCCTGCATTGTGTGCACATGCTCGGCGAGCCTCGGCCCTTCGGGCTCCTGCCAGGGACAAGCCCTGTCATGTCCTGTGCTTATGTTCGTCGGCACGTATCCGCATAATGCGTATACTCTACGCCTTCTCCATTAGTCAGCATCCCGCCCGTCAGCGCCGCACCTATCCTGCCAGCCGTTCCGCCTGTCATGCTAGCTGCTGATGTCGCTTCCTTCCCCGGGACCCGCCGCATTAGAACTGTACAAGCCAACCAATGACATTTTCTGTGCCAATATTTTTGAATTGTGCATTTTTCGCAGCTGTTCTGCTGTGCTACGCTTGCGAGTGTCGTCGCCTTAGGCTCCTCGGTACTTAACTGTTTTAGCGCCGGTGCGAAAATATCTTGTTGTCGTGTTCCATGTGAGCAGGAGCTCCGACTGCGGTTAACTCCAACGGCTCATCACAGAATTCTTTGCTTTAAGGTTTTCTGTTTTTTTGGAAAAGCGTGCTTATTCATCCGAACATCTCGACGCCTTGCCCTCCTTCAGTCTTCGCTTTGAGCTTCGCCCGACAGGCAGTGCGTTTTCCCGGCTAACCATGGAGAGTTTTTGTCCCCGTCATCTTCGGTAAGAAATGCGACTGCTAAAATCAAGATCGAAGGGGAGCGAGCTGTCTACCATTGTTCGTTCCTCTCGAGGCGTAACGAACTTGTAGTTAGATCATCTTCGTACTCACGTGCTTCGTGTGTGACGAAGGTCGTTGGAAGGGGATTTCTTTTGCGACAACTCCTCTTTTGTTGGCGATTATGAAAGCTTGCCTCGGTGGCGGGTTTTCGAATCATGTTTGGCTATGAATTTTGTACGAACGATTGGAATGCTTGCTGCCCTGTGCGTGGCGACGGTTGGAATTCAAGCGGCGGAAGAACGTGTTGCTGGGGCAGCAGTCATTTCTGAAAGCGAGGAGTTTGAGTCGGTACTTATGGAGGTTGTTAAACTGCCTCTGACGCAAAAGGAAGTGGATTTATTGATTGCCAATAAAGCAGAAATCTTGGCTTGGGCGGATGAAAATGCAGAGCAGTGGCTTTCTGCTGACGATGCAGAGAATCCATGGCGGGTGATTCAGAATTTTCCGGTTTGGCGTGATGTTGAGATCTCTGCGGCGGAATTTATGGCGGTCGCGAGTAAGGTTATGTTTGTTAGCGAATATGCGGGGCAAGCGGATCCGGTTAGTTTAGAAAGTATGAAGGCGGAGAAGCAGCAGATGCTTGCTTTTTTGGAGTCTTCGGAACTGCCTGACCAAGCAAAACCTCAGGTTGAAGCAATGTTGAAGCAAGTCGATGAGATGATCGATGTCGTCGAAAATGTTTTGCCCAAAAGCCAGCCTGTTTTCTTGAAGAACAAGGAGACTTTAAATGATTTTCTCTCTCGAATGGAGGGAGTTGGAGAGTAATTGTAACAATAGTTTGGATAAGGATTATGCTAGTACACTCGGTTTATTTTTATTTTAAGTCTGATGCAAGCGAGCAACAGAGGAAGGATTGCATGGAAGCTGCCAAGGGGCTAGGGGATATTGAAGGTGCTGTGGCTTATTACGTGGGCACTCCAGCGAGTGTTCCGGATCGTCCACCTTTAGTTAAAGACTACGATTTTGGCCTCACGGGTGTCTTTGAATCTGTGGAAAAGCATGATGCCTATCAGGTTCACCCTATCCACAAAGAGTTTATTGAAAGTTATAAGCCTATCTGGGAAAAAGTCGTTGTATACGATTTTGATTAATTGGGCAAACTGTATCTAAAAGTGGGATACTAAATTAGCTGTGACGATTTTGTAAAATTGAGAAAAACTGTTTGGTTCCTCTCTTGACAGGGGTCTTTTATGTGTTGTTATCGTCAACACATGGAAGCCGTCCTTTCTGAGCCTGTGCTCGTTTTGAATAGGTTGTGGCAAGCGGTAAATGTAATCGCTGCCAAGAGGGCTTTTTCTCTATTGGTCTCGGGCAATGCTCAGGTAGTTCATAGTGAAAGCGACGATTTTCGTCTCTATGATGCGATGGACTGGCTCGATTTTTCGAAGTACAATCCTGCTTTAAATGACGATGAGATGGTGCACACAGTGCGTCAGTCGATTCGAATTCCGAAGGTGATTTTGCTTTCGGTTTTTGATAAAGTGCCGACTAAGGAGTTAAAGCTGACTCGCAAAAATGTTTTTGAGCGAGACAAGCAACGCTGCCAATATTGCGGTAAGCGTTTTGAATCAGAAGACTTGAATCTCGATCATGTGATACCTCGCTCGCATGGCGGAAAAACGACTTGGGAGAACATTGTGTGTTCCTGTATCAAGTGCAATTCTCGCAAGGCGAATCGCTTGCCTCATGAGGCTAGTATGCATTTGGTTCGCAAGCCTTCTCGTCCTTCTTGGCGCCCGGTCATCAGTCTTGCGATGAAGGGACCCAAGCAAGAAGAGTGGAAGCAGTTTATTGACTTGGCTTATTGGAATGTGGAATTGGAAAAATAAGAGGGAAGCGTGCTAAGTTTGCGAATGCGCATCGCGTTGCCATTGTTTGAGCTCAAGCCACTGTTTTAGCAATTCTGGCCAGTGCGAGTGGTCCCCCTCGTCTGTGAGACTATAACCATGGCCGCCACCACTGAAAATATGCATTGTAGTGGGCACCTTTTTTGCGATGCAGGCTTCTGCGTAGACGAAACTGTTTTTTACCGGAACGGGTTCGTCGTCGGCAGAATGAAAGATTAGTGTGGGGGGCGTTTGCTCGCTTACTTGGTGTTGCAGCGATAGTTTTTGCTCTAGAGTTGGGATACCTCGTGTGAGGTGTTCAGCTGAGCCTGCGTGTTTGAAATCGTGTGACATATCGATCACGGGGTAACAAAGAATCGAAAAATCGGGTCGCGGGCTTTCGTGGTCGATTGCGTCGTTTGTTTCCTCTGCGAAATTTTCGGTGAAAAGGGTACTGGCCATTCCAGCGAGGTGTCCGCCCGCAGAAAACCCCATGATGCCGATTTCATTTTTATTGATGCCCCATGCTTCAGAATTGTGTCGCATGGTGCGAATCGCCCGGCGTGCATCGAGTAAGGGGGCTGGAAATTGGTAATCGTAAATGTTTTCGTGATCGATGCGGTATTTGGCGATCATCACGCTGAACCCCAGTTCGTTTAGGAAACGAGCCATGGTTTCGCCTTCATTATTTAAGGCGATTAGTCGGTAACCGCCGCCTGGGAAGAGGATTATTCCCGCTCCATTGGGTTTTGAGGCTAGGTGGAGATCGTATTCTGGTCGTTCGATTTGGTAGAGGTGGCCGTCGCGAAACTGTTCTGTACCTGTTGGTGGAACTTTGCCTCCGGGTGCTTTAGTTGGCCAAAGTGGCGTCCAATTGAGTTCTTTTTGCATAGGGGTTAGTTGTGAATGGGAAGTTCCACTCGCATGGTTGTTCCTTGGGGGCTAGAATGGTGAACGCTGATGTCTCCGTGGTGGGATCTTAGGATGCGTTTGACAATGGATAGGCCAAGTCCAGTTCCTTCGGGTTTACCTGTGAGAAAGGATTCGAATATGCTGTCTTGGATTTCAAGAGGGATGCCGCTGCCTGTATCCATGAAGTAGATGGTGCAGCGTGCAATGTCGTCGATTGTTTCTTGTTTTGCTTGGATGCTGAGCTTGCCTCCATTGGGCATCGCTTCAGCTGCGTTGATTATTAAGTTGAGGAACACTTGTTGTAATTGGCCTTTGTTTACGCCAATGATGATTGGGTCCTCGCATTCTAGGATTTGGAGATTGATTCGTTGTTGGCTCATTTTGTGTCGAACCAGGAGCGCGGTGTCTTGGAGGAGGTCTTCTACGTTCCAATTGGAAAAGAGGCCTTTGGGAGCTTTGCCGAAGGAAAGGACTTTGCTGACGATTTCTTCCAAGTTGTTGATTTTGTCTCGAATGATTTGAACATCCTTTGTACGTGGGTCGGACTCTGGGTATTCGAGGCAAAGAGACCCGAAAAGCAACTTGATTACAGTCAAAGGATTTCGGATTTCATGAGCTATCTCTGCTGAGAGTAAGCCGAGCGTGGTGAGACGCTCGTTTTTACGTAACTGTTCTTCGCTGTTTACGACGCGTGAGTAGAGGTTGGCGTTAGCGTAAGCGACCGCTGAGAGGCTGGCAAATGCTTGTAGAAGTCGGCGTTCGTTGTTAGGAAAACGATGGTGATTACGTGTGTAAATATTTATGATACCGATTACTTTCCCCTCAAAGAGCATAGGCGTGGAGAGGCAGGAAGCGATATCTGAACCACGCGGGATGTCTTTGAGGTCAAGATAATCAGGTGTTAGGATATTTGTGGCCTCTGATTGTTTCCGGGTTCGAATGGAGGAGCCTGACAAACTTTCTTCGAGACTGACTTCTTTTGCTGTATCCATATACTCCGGTAGGTGTGGAGAAACCGCCTGAAGTTTTACTAAATTGTTGTTCCGGTCGAAAATCTGGAGCGTGCAGAGCTGTGAGCCTGTGAGGTCGAGGGCCGCTTCAGCGATGGCATCCCACAAGTTTTGCAATTCTAGCTTGGACACGATTTTTTGTCCAATATCCAGAAGGGCGTCTAGTTGCTCGGATTGAGTGACGAGTTGGCGCTGGTGCCAAACGGTCTGAAGGACGCGGGTCGCTTCTTCTGTGATATATTTGAGAGTTTCTAGATCATCGGAAGAGAAGGCGTCAGTTTTGTTGCTCTCAACATCGATAACTCCAATGATTTGACCTTCGGAGTACATCGGCACAGCCATAACGCTGGCAACGTTTTCCACGAGTTTTACATAGCGGGAGTCTTTGGATACGTCGGGGACGATGACTGACTCACCGTAAAATGCGACTTGGCCAGTTATGCCTTTTCCTACATGAAGTGATAGGTCTTTTATGTTGTAGGGATAGCCCAACGCGTATTCCTTTTCTAGAAGTCCGTTGTTTGGACTTATCAGCGAAATCGATGCGGAGCTAGGTGAGAAATGCCGCTGTATTTCCTCCATGATCGTTTGGTAGGATTCGCGATAAGAGGGGGCCGATGTAGCGACCCGACTAATACGGAAAAGGCTAGATAGGACCTTGATTGGAATTTTGTTGGCGTCTTCGCTCATATACTATCGATTTTTGTGTAAATGCCGCCACCTAGGAGTTGTTCGCCGTCGTAGAATGCCATGATTTGGCCGAGAGCGAGGGCGCGTTGTGGGTGTTGGAACTCTACTTCTGCGGAGTTTTCTCCTATCATGCGGAAATGGATATTTACTCGCGGGTCTCGATAGCGGGTGCGACATTCAATAAGCGAATCGTCGGCGATGGGATTTCCAATGAAGTTTAGGTTGGAGATGACGCAACGTCGAGAGTACAGGCCGGGGGCGTCGGTTGATTCGAAGGAGATTAGCAATGCGTTCCGAGCGGGGTCCTTTCCGACGACCACATAGTTTTTGTTGTCGGTATTTGAAGGGACGCCTATGCCTCGTCTCTGTCCGATAGTGAAAAAATGGAGACCGCGGTGGGTGCCGAGTTCTTCGTCGTCATCTGCTCGAATGATGGGACCCGGATTGTCAGGTACGTATTGACGAAGGAAATCTTGCATTCGAATGTTTCCGATAAAGCAAATTCCTTGGCTGTCTTTTTTGTTTGCGTTGGGGAGTTTAGCGTCGATTGCGAGTCGGCGAAGATCGGGCTTTTGCAAGTGGCCGATTGGGAAACGGGCGTGGGCGACTTGTTGGCGTTTCATCATAGCAAGGAAGTAGGTTTGGTCCTTGTTGGGATCGGCACCCTCGATAATGCGTTTTTGTGACGAGTCCTCATCGAGTTGGGCATAGTGTCCAGTGGCGACCGATTCAAAGCCGTGCTTGAGGGCATAGTCGAGAAATACGCCAAACTTAATTTCTCGGTTGCACATCACGTCAGGATTGGGAGTGATGCCGTCTTGGTATCCTTTTAGCAGGTAGTCGACGATGCGCTCTTGGTAGTCTTTCATCAAGTTGACGACACGGAACGGGATGCCGAGTGTTTCAGCTACTGAGCTGGCATCAGTAATATCTTGTTCCCAGGGACAGTCGCCTAGTATGTCGTCTTCGTTGATCCAATTTTTCATGTAGGCGCCCTCGACGTCGTACCCTTGCTCTTTGAGCAAAAGAGCGGCAACGCTACTGTCGACACCTCCTGACATGGCGATTAGGATCTTTTTCATAGTCGATTACTGAAGCGCGGGGGGGCTCCTCGTTGCAAGACGTTTGCGACCGAGGTTTGTAAGATTGACTCGGAGAGAGTGATTTGAGTGTGCTGGCGATGGTTTTCCGACTCATCTTAAATAGATATATTTTCTGGGCGTTGGCTTTTGTGTCGATGGGTGGATCGGTTCCTGTTGCCCAGGAGTCATGGCAAGGGGTAGCGGATCGTTTGGTCAAAAGCAGGACAGCAATCTTGGATGAGGCCTTATTGATAAACCCTGGCGTCGAAGCGGATTTCATCTTCGAAGAGTAACCAATTTGGCTCGATAGTTTTCATTATCGCGATGCTTTTGTTCTCCTTGTTTAGAAGAGGAGGTGGGGACGACGTGATGTCCGTCGAGGGGCCGTATCTGTCGCGGTGGTCGTTTTATGTTTGCCCTTCAGAGGGCGAGGCGAGCGGCGGCTGGTAATTTGGAATTGATTGCCCTATAAGTATTAACACTTTGTAATTTGTCTTACATCTCTAGAAAAACTCGTGTAAAGAAACCCCATAAAATGAACCCTGAATCATTATCCGATAAACTGAAAGAGGCTCTCGAAGATCGACTGGAATCCGTAGTTCTTTACGGCTCAGCGGCTTCGGGGGATCATTCGGAAAGATATTCGGATTATAATGTGCTGGTCGTTTGCAGTCGATTGGGGCATGCGGAGTTGGATGCTATTGAGCCATTGACGCGGAGTTGGGCGAAGGCGGGGAACCCACCTCCATTGATGTTTACTAGGGAGCGTTTGATGCAATCATCTGATGTGTTCCCTATCGAATTGATGGACATCAAGGAGAGTCATCGAATCTTGTTCGGTGAAGATTTGTTGAAAACCTTGCCGATTAATCAGACAAATTTGCGTTTTCAGTTGGAGCATGAACTTAAGGGAAAGCTTATTCAATTGCGTGAGAGCTATCTGTTGACGGGAGGCAAGGATAAGGAAATTCTGGAATTAATGGTGCGTTCTTTGTCAACGTTTCAGGTGTTGTTGAGAGCCATGGTTCGATTTTTCGACGTGAATGTGCCGACGCAAAAATCAAAAGCGATCGATCGCCTTTCGAAGCATGTGAAATTTGATCTGAGTGTGTTCGAGACTTTGCAACAATTGAAGAATGGAGCGTTGAATTCTGAAGACTTAGATGTGCGAAACCTTTTCGGGCAGTATTTGTCAGCTGTGGAGGATGCAGCCGATCTCGTGAACGAACTTGAGAGGAAGGGTAATCGTTAGAGGGCTTCGCTGCATGAATCTAATCCTATGAAACTCATTAATAAGAAATCAGTGGAAGTTTTTTTGTCTGGTGACCAGAGTGATAATCGCCAGCGTTGCCATCGTTTTTATTCTGTTTTAAAATTTGGGGCTGTCCTAGCTAACGGTTAATGATGAGTGTGTTTATACCAGTATTTAAGCTGCCTAAGCAGCTGTTGATGGTTGCCTCCGTTGAAGCGCCA
>JAKYXN010000111.1 GCA_022538095.1 Puniceicoccaceae bacterium K14
TTCCTTCTTGAACTCTTCTGTATATCGTTTTTGCTTCAAGTTTCTATTCTCCATTTAGGAGAATCTCATGTCCACTTTTTACAGGGCGCATCAGGTATTCGATGATGAGAGGGGGACAATGGCGTATGATGGAATTTTTATTTAGAAAGAGTACTTCAAAGTGCCCTGTTTTGGGTATAGGAAAAATCTATTAAATTTTGTCAAAAATCGACTTTTTGATGATTTGTTGGATTACCTGTTTGATGATTTTTCCATTCATTATAAAGGGTTAGTCTGGATGTTGTTAAAAATGATAGTTTAATTAAAATCGACTATGGAAAAGGGTGGGGCGAATTTTAGGAGTTTTGTGGAAGTGACGGAATGTCAGTGCTGGCCGATGCATGATGCTTGGGATAAAAAAGTATTATATGGGGCTTATTGGCGATTGATTAGATGTTTTGATGGCGGGGCGTGGATGTGTATTGATGAAGTGGATATAGAGTTGAAGTCGAATAGCGTTTATTTGCTACCGCCGAATTGTGCAATGAACGTTTGGCAATCTGGGGAACCAATTCAATTTTTCATTCATTTCTTGGCTCCAGATAAGTATAATAGAGTGCTACAGCGCTACTATTCCTTCGAAGTTGATGAGTTTATAGATATGAGAATAAGCTCGATTGTGAGAGGAATGGAAGACGGGGTTTGCGTTGCGGAGGCAGACTGGCTTGAGTCCGTGTCGTTAACATCGTATGTTTTATCAAAGGTTCCGCTAAGTGATTTGCTGGATTCTACGGTTGATCATGAAGTAGTCCGATTAATGAATCGGATGAGAGATTATCCCCAGTTTGAATATTGCGTAGCGAATTTAGCGAGTGAAATGGGAATGTGTCAGGACTCTTTTATTCGGAGATTTAAGCGGTTTTCATCGACTACTCCTTATCAATTTCTCATTTCGCAACGTCTGCGATTGGCGATCCATCTGTTGGAGCATTCGAATGAATCCTTAGTAGAAATTGCGGAAAAATGTGGTTTAAAGGATCAATTTAATTTTTCGCGTGTATTTAAAAAACGGATAGGGAAGTCTCCTGGGCAATACCGTAGCATTCGTCAGCGAATTTAATGTTGTTAAATAAAAAGCCCCTATCGTTTTAGATAGGGGCTTTTTATTTAGAATGTGGAGTTAGGCCATTGAAGTGGCGACTTCCATGTCGACCTCGTAAAGGGTGGGCTCGTTGTTTCTCCAGCGCTGGAAATCGTCGAGCATGTAATCGGCCATGCGTCGGAGCTCTGTGCCTTTGGATCCTGCGATATGGCCCGATAACTGAATATTTTCTACTGTATAAAGTTCTGAACCTTCAAGAGGCGGTTCTGGGTGTTGCACGTCGAGAAGAGCTGTTAGGTCTGGGCGGTCCTTCATTACTTGAATAAGATCGGGTTCGTTTACTTGTCTGCCTCGACCTACATTGATGAATACGGCGCTATCGATCATGCTGTTAAATAATTTTTCGTCGAAAACGCCGATGTTGTCGTCGCGATCAGGGAATAAATTTACAACTGCAAAGGAGGTCGAGAAGGCTTCTTCTAGAGAAACTGTTCTCTTTGAGGCGCGAGAAGGAACGACAACTACATCTAGTTTGTGGTGCGTAAGGAGCTCCTGAAGTTTGGTGGAGATTGTGCCGTTGCCTAGAATGGATACGCGGTTGTCGTAGTTTCCGTGGCCACGATAGTTGTTTGCCATGCTAGTGGATTCTGGGTCTTTGCATTCGCGTGAATTGCGGAAAAATCCGGCTCCTGCGAGTAGTACTTGTCCGAGGGCCATCTCTGCGACTGGAACACCGTTAGCTTCGATTGCACTGAAAATCTTGATACCGCGTTCCAGGTAGGGGAGAGCGAATTCTTTTACGGAACCTGCCGCGTAGAAGATAGCCTTTAGGTTCGGGAGCCGATCCATTTGATCATCCGTTAGTTGCAGCATACGCCAAGTGGCAAAAACAGCTTCGACATCTTGGAGTTGGTCGATCTCATCTTCGAAATTGTCGGGTGTAATGATTTTCGGATGCAATTCTGCGATTTCGCCAAGTTTTTGTTGTCGGTCGGCGTAAACTTGCTCGATCATGTCCGTATTTCCTACGGCGTCAGCCATATTGAAAAATGCTACTTTCATTGTAATGATATTATAAGGATTATTTTTTCGCTGCTTATGAGCAACTACGTGTTGTATTGAAATTTATTGAAGTGGAGGGCGGTGTGGTTTGCTGGTCGTTGAAATGTAGATATGGATTCTGTATCTATTTGTGCGAAGTTGTGGGTAGTGAAAGTTGGCTAATAGTTTCCTTTCAAGGCTTTGCAAATGGTATGAAGGAGAATGAGTTTACTTACCTTTTGCAGTTAAAAGAGGGGAAGGACTCTATTAATACTTATTAAATGACTGCGATAGATAGCGGTGTTACACTGGAAAACAAAATATCGAGGGGAGTTTACACTGGTAACATATTTGTTGACTAATTGTTTGTGGAAGTCCTTTTCTTACAGAGATGATTGGAGCTTTTAATGAATATTAGGAGAGGTAATGCGGAAAATACTCAAATTGAGGATATTTGCGATTGGGCTTGTTATGAGGGGGATAAACTCTGTTTAATAAATAGTGCGAATGTATCTTTCAGAGCTAGCTGAAGTTCACTGAGAGCATCGAATAAAACCGTTTCCGGTTTTCCGAATTTCAAAATATACCCTACCCAAAACTTTATTTATGGAACAACATCGCCCTTCGTTGAGAGATATAGCTCGTCGTTTGAATGTTTCTCACGCAACCGTATCCATGGCATTGCGAAATAATCCTAGGATTTCGGAGAAACGCCGTGAGGAGGTTAGGAAGGTTGCGGATGAAATTGGATACCGTCCTGACCCGATGTTATCGTCTCTTGTGGCTTACAGGCAGCGAAAGCAAGAAAAGCCATTGGTATCAGTGTTAGCCTGGGTGAATCGCTGGCCGGATCCAAAGAAATTAAGACAGTACAAGGAGTTTGAATCTTATTGGCAAGGCGCCTGCAAGGCAGCGGAAGCTCTGGGGTATAAATTGGAAGAATTTGTCGTTAACGACGATCTTCGTGGGCACCGTTTAAACGATATCCTACTATCTCGTGGGATCCAAGGGATTCTGATCCCGCCACATTCGTCTAGCGATTCTTGGATAGACTTAGGGTTAGACTGGAAGAAATTCAGTGTAGTGAGATTTGGATTTTCCATCTCAGACTTACGTGCGCACATGATTGGAGGCGATCAAATGAGAAGTTCTGAGCTGGCGGTAAAGAAAATGTCAGAAGCAGGCTATCGGTCTATTGGTTATTTAACGAACTATCCATTTGACTTTAAAACAGGGGGTAATTTCCGGATGGGATATTTGAGGGGAATTGAACTCGACGACCGCTTGGCAAGAGTTGAGCCGTTGCTTTTGCGAGAGCCCATGATTAGGGGACAAAGCAAGTTAGAAAGGGAGAAGGCTCTCTCTGAGATCTTGAATTGGATCGAAGATAGTCGTTTGGATGCGGTATTCACTTCTGAGATAGGTTTAGCGTCCGCATTGTCAGAGGCGGGGGTTAAAGTTCCTGAAGATATAGCATTGGCGGCAACGAGTGTTCGTGAATGTGATGGGATTAGCGCTGGTATAGACCAGAATCCGTTCGTAATTGGGGAGGTTGCTGTTCAGGTGTTGGTCAGTCGTCTCAATCGGAATGATACGGGGGAACCTCAGTTTTGTCGACGAGTTTTGGTGGAGGGTGATTGGACATCCGGCGAAACGTTGCCGACGGTGGAGTTGTGAATTCTCGTTTACGAGCCTGTCGGGTCTAGTATTCAATTATTGGTGTTTTATTGGGTGAATATAGGGGTTTTTATGTATTGCCAATTGGCAATACGTGACGTTGCGGGTTGCGTGATGCTTTCCGTGCTGTATAATCAACTACCATGGTTGAATGATCTGTTTCTCGATGAAAAGCCATTGGGGTAGAGAGCCCCAGACCAAGCCGTTAATTTATCAGAAAAGGCCATTTTTTTAATGGAGTTACCAGTGTAAATGGACCTTTGTTGGCTATGTTAAATCCGATATCTTTGTCTGCTGTTGGTTTCATTTAAACCTAAAAACCATTGTTTGGATTCACGACAAAAAGAGAACAGTAAGCCTCCTATAACTTGTGATCAGACGAAAAATAAGTTAAATCTGTATCACAGTTGTAATATCCCAAGTTACCAGTTCCTTGTTGTGAGCACCCTAGCGAAATTTTGCGTTAGCTCAAATAATAAGTAGTTACTCTCAGCCCCTTTAAACGCCTTAGAAAATTAGCTTCATCCTTGGAGCTTAACTTACAAACAAACGACCACTAGATACTAGACATGCGAGCGTTAGATGCATCGTTGTCTAGCAATATAAAAACTCTACTATGATGAAAATTAAAAATCGATCCGTTGCAGAGCGGAGTGTTGCTTCATGTTTTTCGAAGCTGGTGCCACTGACTATCAGTGGGGCTCTGCTGGTTGGTGCTCCTTTGGCATTGAGCCAGGAGTTAGATGACGACGACGAGGTGTTTGAGTTGTCTCCGTTTGAAGTGGATGCTTCCGAAGATGTTGGATGGCGTTCAACGAATTCAACTTCGGGCACGAGCCTCAATACGAAATTGAAAGATTTGCCGATGTCGATAGAAGTCATAAATAGTGACTTCCTTGACGACACAGGAGCTACTGATTTTGAGGAAGCTCTCCAATACTCTGCAGGTGTTGTATTGGACGATCAATTAGCTGATTCAGGGGGGAACTCTTCTAATGCGAATGAAGTTAACTCAAATGAAAGATCAGCTTCTTCAAGGGGGGGCTTGGGGTCTCGTTTTTCGAATGCCACAAATATTCGAGGTTTCAATAGTACGTTTCAGAATAGAGATGGGTTTCGGTATGGAGGGTCGATAGCGACTTATGGCGTGCAGTTTGGTGGTGTGCAAGATACCGTAAATCTTTCGCGTCTAGAGGTTGTGCGAGGGCCGAACTCCCTTTTGTACGGGATTGGCGTTTTGTCGGGAATTGTGAACATGCTCCCTAAGAAACCACTGTCCGAACCTGCTGGCTCAGCTTCTATTGCTATTGGTGGCTATGACTATTACAGGGCGACATTTGACTGGTCGGCACCTCTCTCAAGAGACCTCCTGGGAGGACAGTTAAATTATAGAGTTGCGGGTTCGAAGACCCACGAAGGCAGTTGGATCGATTTCCAAGAGTCTGATAAGGATTACTTTGTTGGGCAATTGGAATTCAAGAGTGACGCATTAAGCATCTTTTTGGAACTCCAGCATGTTGAGAAGGAAGATACTGGAACTGGACCCCAATTTATTTACGATAATATAGGAGATGCAGTCGATTTTGAGCACTTGAACCCGTACGACGAGCAGTTTAATTACCAAAGGGATCATGGTGGCCTGCCTCAGAGTTATAATATAGGTGGACCTGATCCCTATGCGCTTCATGAGGAGAGCAATGCTCTCTTTAATATCGATTGGAAGCCAAATGAGAGGTTTACACTTTCAACGGGTGCGTTTTTTACAAAAGTTGACCAAGAGTTCTTAACTTTGGATGTAAATGGATACAACAATACTGATGACTCTGTACTACAGCCAAGAGGGTATGTAGATGCTATTGCGTCAGGAACAGCAACTCCAGAGTCAGTGGCAATACTACAGTCTTTCATAGACCAATTTGTGAATGTACATGAAACTCCGTTATCTATAATTGCGGAAGAAAGTGGTGACGACCGGGACTTCCAAGACTATAAATCAGTCGCTGCATTTTGGAGTCTACGACCGATGAATTCTACCACTCAGCAGTTCAGGTTGAGAGGTAGTTACAATTTTCAGAGTAAAGATTTTTTCTCTGACTCAGATGCAACTCACAATTTCGTAGCGGGAGTGGGTTACATAAAAGACGAAGCGGATTTTGTTACGGGTAATGTTGAGTCATCAAGATTGTTTGATAATGATTTGGGACCGGATCAGCTTTTCAATACTGAGGACGCTTTAATAGTAAGAAATCCTTATGATCACAGTATTTTTTCTTTCGAAGAAGGTACAGCGCTCTCAATTCCTGGAGAAGTTGCAAGGAATGTTGAAGTGTGGTACAAAAACGCGTATGCGTTGTATTCGGGGCGTTTAATGAATGATAAGCTTGGTATTATAGCAGGGTTGAGATATGACCAATATCACTCACGTGACCGGGAGTATGATAGATTCGATGAGTTTCAATTTGTTAGTGACGAGCTCCCATATGGTCCAGATTACACGGGGCCGACTACTCTTGATGCACCTGCTGGCTTCTATTGGAATAATCCAAATAACAATTTCTTCGGATTTTTGCCGGATACTACAGGACAAGGTGAGTATAGGCCTGGGCCCGAACCTTCTTCTGAGACGAACGCGACGTTGGCATTGAATTATGCTTTGACCGACTCTCTGACCGTCTTTGCCCTTAGTTCAGGGGGAGTGACTCCGAATATTGGTCTTGTCGATGGACTTAACCAAGCAATTGACTCTGAGAAAACTGATAGTAAAGAGCTGGGGATAAAGTTTGAGTTGTTTAACCGCAGGTTATCAGGTTCTGTGTCAATTTATGAAATTCAGCGGGAAAACGCTGTATACCAAATTAATTCGGCTCCTGCACCTTGGAGATGGTTTGGATCTGGTACATGGCCATTTGGTGAAGACGAGCCTACAGATAGTGGGACTTTTAGCCCTGTACAGTATCTGATAGACGATAATTTCGAAATGGTGTACGGCGTTCACTCCAATGTTTTTCTGTCAGAAGGAATTGAGCTTGGGGAGCTGAAAGAGCCGGATACAATTGACCCGGTTACCGGTGAAAGAATTCGTGGTTCCCTTGAACCACCAGAGGGTGTAAAGGCTATAATACAGCAGGGCTACTACCTTACTTATGAAGGTTTAGATCTCAATGTTGTTGATAAAGATGGGGTCGTTCACGAAGATTTCACATACCGAATGTTTTTAGAAAAGGCATTTGCGGATACGGCACGTGAAATAGAAGGCTTTAGTCAGTTTCTGAGTACGGACGAGCGTTACCAGCCCTACAATGTCAGAAGAAGTCAAACAGCCGATTATGCCTATAGTACGAGTGTAGCTACCAACGCAAATGTTACTTATACCGACCAAGCTCAGGGGCTTGATATTCAATTAGTCTATCAAGTGAATGACAATTGGCAGCTAACTTTCAATTATGCTCACACGGAACGAAAAGCTATCACTCCGTTCCAGTTTGTACCCGTTGATTATACTGACGAAAATGGAGTTGTTCATTCGTTTGGAACGGAGTATGATTCCTGGGTACGAACATTTGGACGTGAAGCATTCGGCCTCCAAGAGGTATATTTGTATGATGATGAGACGGGCGAGCAGCTTTTCGATTCAAATGGAAATCCTTGGGTAGTTGGTGTTGTTGATGCGGATGGTAATGAGCTGAATGTGGGCGATGTTAGGCCAGATGCTCTCCTTACTAATGGAGCAGAGGTAAGTACTTACCTGGGATCTGAAGATACGGCTTCAATTTTCCAAAAATACAGTTTCTTGGAAGGTAAGCTCAAAGGCCTAGAGTTGAATATGGGGACGAGCTATATCGGACCCGCTGCTACGTCTGTTCCAATTGGTGGCCCTGGATTATTAGAAAACTTATATCAAACTCCAGAGACGAAAGAGCGTTATATTGTTAACGCTGGGATTACCTATAAGTGGCGTACGGAAAAACGCAATTATGACTTTAGATTGACTGTGTCGAATCTGCTAGATGACCAAAAAGGTGAAACCACAGCTTCCTATGATGTCTTTGACCCAGACGGTACTTTTAATCGGACAGAGTTACGAAGAACCGTGAAGTATTATGCACCTAGAAGTTTCCGCTTCACTGTCAGTACTACTTTTTAACCCATTTACTAATCAGTAAAATTGTAAACACCCTATAATAATATAATAATATGAAAAAAGAAATTATACTGCTGACGTCGGCATTATCACTTGTTGGCTCAGTTTTTGCAGACTGGACTCTTAAGGACGACTTTGAGTCAGGAAACGTTGATCATTGGCTTGGAAATGACGAGACAGACCCAGAAGCTGGTATTCCCACTGTTTTCACAACTGCTGCTAACCCAGCGGGCGAAGGAACAGTTGGTATGGTTGATAATGGCGACTATGGCAATTGGTCCTTTGTGTTCGATTTGGGTGATGATGAGATCGTAGATAATTTCGGCCAATCAACTCTTTATTTTAGATTTTACCGCCCCCTCGTTGATGGACTTCCTGGAGACCTTGATTTGACAATGGGCTTGCTATCTTCTGCTGAATATGGGGGTGACAATCCTCCTGTTATTAATGCGGATACGGAGCCAACTTGGAATAATTATTCAACGATTATTCGCTCGGTGAACCAAAGTGGTATCGACAAGTTCGATATCTATGACGATAATGGATACGTTATACCAAACGTGACTCCACCTGCATCTGGTGTATGGTATGAGCTTTGGACGGTACTGGACTATACTGGAGATGTTCCGGCTTACAAAGTTTACATTAAAGGTGGTACTGATTACCCAGATCAAACACTTCTTACAACCGAGATTACGTTTGAAAACAACCTTCGTTTTGATAACAATGATGCCGCTTATCGTGTAAAGACATTCGAAGCCCTCGATTGGATTAATCTTCGCTATTCGGACGGAAATGTTGATGCGCCTAAGGGCGAAGATGATGCCTTCATTGATGATATCTACGTTGATAACGATGTGGCGAATTTGTCTTCACCTTTGGGAAGTGATCCTGAACCTGGAGAATTTGTTAATATCGCAACTCGTGGCAATGTTGGAGCGGGTGACGATGTTATGATCGCTGGTTTCGTAATCGATGGTGATGAAGCTAAGGAAGTTTTGATTCAAGGAGTTGGCCCTGAGCTTGGTCTTGGCGGCGTTCTTGCTGATCCATTCTTGACGCTTGTTCCAGAGGCTGGTGGGGATGCAATCGTTAATGACAATTGGGATTC
>JAKYXN010000112.1 GCA_022538095.1 Puniceicoccaceae bacterium K14
GATTTACCATTGAATTCGAGGAAAGAATGCCTCTAAACTACAAATAACCGCGCATCAGAAAAAGCTAGTTACACAAAATAACTTACACCTCCGAGCCTTACGGCGACCGCCGACAGGAAATTGTAGTAATCGGCTTTTTGAATCAAATGGACGAGAGTTGGGTGTGTACTCGACTCGACGAGTGCTTGCTCGACGAAGAGGAAATGGCGACAGGTCCGAAGGCATGGCTGCATTTGCCAGACCCTTTTACTAGTTGGGAACCTGCTTTTGTATGACGAAATCGAGTCTACTTTTGTTTAGCGTAGATGGATACTTTCGCTTCGCGGTCGCCGATTATTTCTTTGGCTCGTTTTAGGGCTTTGGCGGTTGAGAGCGTTGGGTTGTTTGATTCGTCAGCGAATAGATTAATCGGATTGATAACGTCTATGAGGCGCGAGTTTTTTAGAATTCGCATCGTATCTGGGCGGACTTCACTCATGAGTAGGATACGCTCGTGCTCGTTCATGTACTTGATCAGTTCTTCGAGTGCCATGCAACTGGTCGCGTCCAAATTATGAGCGTTTCGTAGTTTCATGACGACAATTTTGAGATTGGGGTCATCGCAGACGCGGCGGATTTGATTTCTGAAGAGTTCTGTGGCCCCGAAGAATAGTTCGCCTTCTACGTGTACGATGGAGACTTCTGGGTCGTTGCGCTCTTTCTTATCTTCTAATTCACCGAGCTGGCCAGATTCGTCGAATTTGTATTCAACAATCTCTGGATGGGCTACCTTCTTAATGAATAAGAGGATTGAGCAAACTGCTCCGAGGTAAATCGCGAGATCGAGGGCTAGTACGAGTCCGGTGATGAAGGTAACGTAAAATGTGATACGATCGGATGTTGTTGTACGGGTTACTAGGAGAATTGAGCGTTTGCTAATCAACGAGATGCCGATTGCGATTACAACAACAGCCAAGGCAGCGGTAGGAACGAATTGGATGAAGTTTCCGAGAGCATAGGCACCCACTAAAAGAAGTATCCCGGAATATAACGAGGATAGCGGGGTGCTTGCTCCACTGCTTACATTCAATTGAGAGCGAGTGAGTGAACCGGAGGCTGCCATACCGGAGAACAAACCGCAGGCGATATTTGCCATGCCTGCGCTAAACATCTCTTGGTTGCCGTTGAGGCGGGCTCCTTCGCGAGCGGCTAAGGATTTACCGATTGAGTTGCCTTCGAGTACGCAAAGCAGAGCGATTGCGATCGCCGGAGGAAGCAGCATGTTTATTGTATCCAAATCAAATTGTGGAAGGACGAAATTCCATTCGCTTAGATTTAAGGCGGGTAGGAGTTTTACCTGAAATCCTGGGATTGTTTCGGAAGCCGAGTACGCCAGCAGCGAAGAAGCGATTAAAGTGATTGCGACGTTTGGAAGCTTGGGAGCAAATTTCTTAATCGAACAATAAATGAGTGCTGTAACTAGGCTTAGTGCGAGCGAGGGCCATTGGGTATCTACTAAGTGCTTGGCGCTGTAGTAGATCGTATCAATGAAAGAGGAGGCTTTTAGTTTTTCTTCTGGGGTAAAATCGAAGCCGAGTGTCTTTCTTAGCTGGTTAGCTATTATAAGAGATGCAGCCGCTGTGATGTATCCAGTTATTACTGTGCGCGAAACGTATTGGATTAAAACGGCTATACGAGCATAAGCGCCAATTGTGAGGAGTAATCCAACTAGAACAATCAGAGTGGGCACCAGTTTGAGGGCGTCTACTCCGGCGATTCCAAGGGTTGCGAAGGAGCTTAGAACCATCACAGAGGTAGCATTTGTCGGCCCCAGAACGATGAATTTGGATCCTGCGAAAAACATGCCGACTACGGAGGCAATGATGGAGCCGAAGATGCCGTAATGTAACGGTAGCCCTGCGATGGCTGCATAGGCCATGCCTTGAGGGAAGGCAAGGAGAGCTACATTGAGAGCGGCACGCATATCGTTGCTTGCTTTAAAGCCGTTGTATTGCCTTGCCGTTTTGCGAAGCGGGAAGAAATCGAGTTCTCCAGCTAGGCGGCGGAATGAAAATCGTGAAGAAGAATCTTCGGATGCGTCTGACATGCGGTAAATGTTTATCTAGTTATGAATAGATAAGCTATTTAGTTACGGCGGCTTTGCAATCTCGCATCTTGCTAAAGCTGGTGAATTAGTAATATGAGGTTTTATCAGCGGTGCCTACTGAAGCTGTCGTTCTTAGTGGTGGGCACGCGGTGTTTTGTCGGGCGTCCCTTGGAACTTGGGTAAATTTTTGATTTCAAGGATCTTGTTTTGTCTTAAGGCTTCGTAGCCAATGACTGCGGCGCTGCTTGCAAGGTTTAAGGATTCCACTGAGCCGGGAATTGGTATTAGGAGGTTGGCCTGTGTGAGGGTTAGTTTTTGTGAGCTAAGCCCAGATATTTCGTTGCCGAAGACGACCGCTGATTTAGTTGTGAAATCGATATCCCAATGTGGGGTTTTGGCTTGGGGTGACGTACCGTAAATGGAAATGCCAGCTTGGGACAGTTCTTCGATGCAGGTTTCCAAATTTGGGTAATAGGCTACCTCAGCCCTATCTATGTAGCCGACGGCGGCTCCTTTACATTTTGGGTGAGTGTGATGGATGGAGTTGCCGGTGAATATCAATTTCGCCTCGATCGCGAGAGCAAGGCGAATGATTGTTCCGACGTTACTTGGTTTTTGGATGTTATCAAAAACTAGATACAACTCCATGGCTAGATCGAAACTAGGCTACGATTCCTTTTGAAAGAAGCTCTTTTAATCGGTCCTGCGAAGTCGCAGTTGTCTTTGCTACGAAGCCTCGAACGTGTGCGAAGTGAACGTCTGATTCGCTCTCAAGACAGCTTAAATCAACCGCGGGATTGTCGTTGAAGCGAGATAGGCCATAGCCTTCGCTTCTTCTGTCGCCTGATATAATTGCGAGTACTTTATCGGCTAGTTGATTTGCTTCGATGTACTGACCGACGCCCATACTCGGCTCATTTATCAAGGGATCTGTCCTTGGAAGGAAAAGAGCTATTTTGGTCTCTCCGTTGACTTCGAATTCCCAGGTTTTTACTGTGCGTTCGATATGTTCCACTCGCTCTTTAAGTGTATTGATGAAGTGGAGTAAGTCTTCGCCAATCATTTTCATGATTTCCCAAATAGGATTGCCTTTATCGAGTCGATTTTGGGCGGAAAAGCGTCTGATTAGGGTAATGTCTATGGCTGAGTTTAGCTTAGCCATGGCTGCTCGATCAATCTCGAGTTTTTTCGCGGTCTCGTTGGGGCCTCGACAATCCATCCATTCTGCGGTCTCCAGCCAGTCGCAGTATGATTTGGCTTCTTCGTAGATTCCGATGTGTTGAAGAACCAATGACAACGAGCAGGTGGGTATATGGTCTTTGGGGAATTGGTGGTGGTCGAAATTGAGGAGATTGGGCTCATGTTGGTGACCCACGTCTACAACGCAGGTTTGGGGATTTTCGAGGTCCTCTTCTTGTGGTTCGCCGCGAACGATAGGGACGGGGTGGATGGCGAGGAGAACACTGCAGGCGAGGAACTCGTCTTTGTGGGCGCCGCCTGGATGAGTAAGAATTTTTTCGAAAGTCATGGTGTTTTACTTGGAACCGCGAATGGGAGCTAATTTACGCGAATAGATTCTGTTTGAATTAGCCAAAAATAGTATCCGTAAAACGGGTTGACTCTCAGCAATTGCAATGAGTGTCAACAAGTGAAAATCAGTTTTCCCAGTAGATTCTGATTCAGGAGTGCACTTTAAGCAAGGCCCTGTCTGTGTTAAGGCAGGGCTTTTGTCTATTAGATGAATGAAAAGCGATCGCGTTTTGCATCGAGATTAAGTTCGTCCGGTGGTGATTTGCTTGGGAAGGGTCGTGCCGTCTTTCCATTGCCCCTCGATCAGAATTTCATTGCTGGTAGCGGGGAGTCCAAAGTATTGAGAGTGCAGCATTGAGATTAGAGTGCGAGCAGCCGCTTTCCCAATTTCTTCAGGCTTTTGATCGATGCCAGTGTCGATGGGAGTGTCGTGTAGACTTGTCGTGGCAAGCGCGATATCCTCAGGAACCTGATAGCCTATGCGGTTAAGTATCTTCATTAATTCAGGTTCGTCGCTTAAGATTGCGTCGGGATTATTTTTTTGTACCCACAAATCTAGTGATTTCGAATTCTGGGTAGCGGTCGCATTTCGTGGAATGTAGAGGATAGGCAAGCGTTGCTTTGCTGGGAGCTCTAACTGAGCCCAGAGAAAACCGCTCCCGAAAAGGCGTCGCCGAGTGTATCGGGTAACGAAGCCGATGCGGTTGTAACCTCGATTTCGTATATGGTCAAATGCTCTAATCGTATTTGATTCTTGGGCACTGGTGACGAAGTGCGTTCGAGGGCATTCCGAGCTGCGACCAAAGCGAACGGTGGCATAATCTTTCCAAGGAAATTTTTCCCATTGAAAATCTATAGAGGTATCGGGTGGAGAGAGGAGGAGCCCACGGATGTTTCTAGTTTTGAGTATTGTGTCGAGTCTGCCCAAGGAAAGATCGGTTATAGAGAATTCTTCAAGTTTGAAGCCAAGCTCGCCCGCAGTGTCTTTGGCTCCTTTAAAGTAAAGATTGAACTCCTGGAGGTCATGAATCTTTTGGGGATTACGATATGAATTGATCAAGGCAAGGGAATGAGTGGTCGTGTTTTCTTTGTTATTGAGGCGATATTGGGCGAGAGCTGATAGCATTGGATCCGGGGTGTATCCGAGCTTTTTCGCTGTTTTTTGGATCTTGTCACGAACCGATTCCGAAACGCGTGGATGATTCCGAAGCGCCAGGGATACCGTTGCATGGGACACGTTCAACTTATCTGCGATGTCTCTCAACGTGATACGTTTAGGAGGTTGAGTGACTCTGTTTTTGGGGAGAGACATTTTTTCAGGGTATAACCCAGTGAATGAGGACTGAGTTTCGGATAAGCGACTCTATATCAAGTTAATTTGGTAACTGCCGTAAGTGTTGGCAAATATATGAATGAGGTTAGTTTGTAGAGCGATGAGTTTCGATGGGCTAATCTCTTGCTATCGAAAATCTTCAAGTTTCAACCCTCTAATTTATACCCCCCAAAAATACTTTCCAGTTGTTGGAAATAAGAACCTGGCACGGAAGATTTCGTGCCGAAATGTATAACTACACCCATAGAAGTATACCTATGAAAAAAATAAGTGACCCTATTGCTCATAAAGGGCAACGCGTCTTGCACGCTGAGACTAACACATCGATGGATGCTAGAATAGACTCTATCTTTATTTATAATGAAAAATTAAATACTAAAAGAATATTTGAGAAAATATTTGCACTCTTTTCGATACTAATTCTGGCAGTCTCATTCGCCTCTGCTCAAACCGTAGTCAACTCATTGACTCAATTGCAGCCCTATTTGAATGATAACAATGTTAACGTCAAATTGTCTCCTGGAACCTATACCGTTACGGCGAACGATGTTTCTAGTGGCACTATAGGGCAGTACTGGTCGGGAAGTGTGCATCTTGGTAACACGTTCAATGTATTTCTATTCGAAGGTAACAATAGCACCTATGATTTTACGGGAGTTACCATCAATATAGAAACTGCAACGGCGCAGTCGGTAGGCAACGTGGATTTCTATGAAGTGCGCATTATAGGAAACAATAACGTTATACAGAACCTGACAGTTGTTGATGACGGGTCCGTGGATGACGCTCCTAGCTCTAGGGCAACAAATGTGGTGATGGATGGTGAGAATAACGAGCTAGTTGGTTGTCATTTTACGGTAAGAGGATCCTATCCCTATGGCTATGGAGATATCTTTGGGAAGAGCGGCAATAACATTATTAATCATAATAAGCGTAGCGCTTGTCTCATCAGAGGAAAGTCAAACCTGGTAAAGGACAGCACTTTCATCTGTCGGTCGTATGGGCATGGAATATTCTTCCAGGGAGCTGAGGATCCTATGGTAGAAGGTTGTTACGTAGAAGGTGAAATACGCTCAACAGATGATGTATTGGCAGAAGCTGGTACAGGGAGTCCTGCAGACAACGTGAATTTTCAAACCATCTTTGGTTTCAATATGAACGACTTGAACGGCAACTACTATTTCAGTCTTCAAGAAGATGGTATTCGTTCGTACAATGCTGGAGAAACGGTCATTAACGGAGTCGAATATAGTAGAGGTGTAACGAATGCCACCGTCACTGACTCAACAGTAGTGAAAATGAGATCTGGTGTCACCATCGGATGGGCTAGCGGTACCAAATACGTTGAAAATTGTACGGTACTGGCATGTGAAACTGGGTATTGGGTAGGATCTAATACGGATGTCGTGAATTGCGATGGAGACGCATCAATTGGCGCATTGCTTTCCGAAGATGTTGGGCGTAGCAATTCAAATATAGAACTGACCTTGCTTGATAATTATGTTAGCCCATTGAATGGCGCGGTTACCAATATATATTACGCGGGATCTGGTCATGTTGTAACTCTTAACAATGGTACGACATCAACTCTTAGCAATATAGACATTGAGATCGGTGGTGAGCGTTTAGGGCATAGATGGATGAATGGAAACGGATCGACGAATTTGCCGTTGAATTTTTCCGCAACCAATATCGACTTTACCAACAACACTCCCTATTCTGTCCTTCTCGGCAGCAATAGTTCTAGCTGCAATGTTACTTCATGCGGTCCGGTTACTAATAATGGTACTGGAAATAGTGTTAGCAGTACATCTGATTGTGGTGGTAGTGGGAACAATGTTGCCTTAGGCGGTTCCGCGTCTCAGAGCTCGACCAATCATGGTGGCGTGGCTTCTTTGGCGATCGATGGCAATACCAGCGGTGTTTGGAACAACAGTTCAGTTACTCACACCAGCAACGAAGCTCAGCCTTGGTGGGAAGTTGATTTGGGAGCGTCATACGAAATCGACGAAATCGTCGTATGGGGGCGTACAGACAGTTGTTGCGTGAATCGCTTGAGCGATTACGACGTATCCATTTTGGATGATAATTCCAATGTGGTTTGGACTAATTACCAGGCAAATGCTCCGTCGCCATCGGTCTCGTTAAATGCCAATGGATCAACGGGGCGCTATGTTATGGTGCAGTTGCGAGGAACCGACGTGCTGAGCCTAGCTGAGGTTCAAGTGTATGGCGATCCGTCTGGTGGCCTTTCATCTCAGGATATCGGATCAGTGGCCGCTTCCGGTAGCTACTCTGAAAATGGAGGCAACTATGCTGTTAATGGGTCTGGCGCCGATATTTGGGGAACGTCGGACGAATTTCACTACGTGTATCAAAGTTTGGATGGCGATGGCGAGATCGTAGCTCGGGTGAATAGCGTACAGAACACGAACAGCTGGGCAAAGGCCGGCGTGATGATTCGCGAGAGTTTGAATGCCAATTCCAAGCATGCTACGGCGGTCATTACTCCTGGTAATGGTGCTTCCTTCCAGCGTCGCACGAGTACGAGTGGTTCATCCACGGAAAATAGGGCAGCGGGTGTTACGGCTCCGAGGTGGGTGCGATTGACGCGTTCCGGGAATACTTTTACCGCAGCGTATTCATCGAATGGATCTTCATGGACGACGCTAGGGTCGGATACGATTAGTATGAGTTCCAATGTCTATGTGGGACTTTGCGTTACCTCGCACAACGATGGTACGGTTTGCACCGCACAGTTTGACAATTTGTCTATCAGCGAAGGCATCTACGATCCTAATGTCGTGGGCGAGTGGTCATTCGATAGTGTAAGCTCTTCTATCGTGTATGATAGTGGGGCTTATGGAAATGATGGCACTCGTAACGGAGGCACGGTAATATCTGGAAATACTGGCGATGCGATGGACTTTGATGGAGTTAATGACGACATTGATTTACCCGCAGCAGCCTTCAGTACTATTAGTGACGAAATTACTATTTCTATGTGGGTAAACGGAGACGGTAGTCAGCCTGCGAGTGATACCATCTTTAGAGCTGTCGATTCGAATGGGTATCGTGTTTTGAATATCCATTTGCCTTGGAGCAATTCCAATGTCTATTGGGATGCGGGTAACAATGGAACAAGTTCCTATGATCGTATTCAAGGAGGCACAGTTTCATCCAACTTTGAGGGTAGTTGGAACCACTGGGTCTTCGTGAAGAATGCGACAAGTGGAGATATGGTGATTTATCTCAATGGCTCGGTATTCCAAAGTGGCACTGGCAAGACGCAGACGATGTCTGGGATCACGAATGTTCGGTTGGGCAGTGCTATCACCAACCAATACTACTCGGGAGCGATTGATGAGGTCGTCATTTACGATATTGCGCTTTCGGCTTCCGAGGTCAGTGCCCTTTACAATAGCTATTAGTCTATTCAGGAGAAATTTCTGACTACGCGGAATTGATCCTTTGAATTAAGCCCGTCTCTTTTTTGTAAGAGGCGGGTGTTTTTTTGTGTAAGCGACACAGAATCTGCCCCTAGGATAGCCTTGCTTTCTTCCAGTTTTTCGGCGTCAGGGCCGATAGCTCTTCTTCGCCGAGTATGAGCGTG
>JAKYXN010000113.1 GCA_022538095.1 Puniceicoccaceae bacterium K14
GTAGCGGACGTTATCGTCGGTGTCAGAAGTCACTCCATCCACGCCATCAATTGATGAATCAAGAATGTAAAGGCTGTTGCCTTCGAGTGGACTTGTGGGATCAGTCGTATCATCAAGCACTATGAGGTTCGTCTCTTGCTCTGGAGTGAAAGAATTATTATCCCCTCCGACATCACCGTTTTCATAATCGTAAAATAAATAGGAAACCGGCTCATCAACTGCAGAAGTTGATTCATAGCCTACCTCAGAAAAAACCATGTTGTCGATAATCAAGCTACCACCGGAGTTGCTATCCTGATAAAAAGCAAAACTACCAAGATCAGCTATTCCTGCATTAAAATCGATGTCTCCAGAAGTTGGATCTAAACCGATTTCGTATTCGCCCGCATAACTATCGTTGATGTAAACGTGAAACGCATTTGCAGGAATCGTCCCACTGCCTACTGAAAAATCATAGTCGAGGGCCGCGGCGTCATCTGAATTGAAAAGCATAACAATGTGGTTGCTTACACTCACATCAAAACTCCCAATATCATCGTCAGAATTCAAACTGCCCACATCTGCCCCCGAACGCATATCAATACTCCCATCTTCATTCAGTCGCAGCTCAAACGGGCGACGAGAACTCGAAGTTGGTTCAAAACCTGCGTGACAAAGCGAGAATGCCATCCGTTCGAAGTTTGCATCGGCCGGACCTCGCGTAAAATCGAACTCAACTTGCAAAGCAGAAACATTCGTTCCTCCGTTAAAATCACCTGCATAGCGAACATTATCGTCGGTATCAGATGTTACACCGTCTACACCATCAATAGATGAATCAAGAATGTAGAGGCTATTTCCATCCAAAGGGCTCACAGGATCGGTACTGTCGTTGAGCACTCTTATTTCCGTCTCCTGCTCAGGAGTGAAAGAGTTATTATCTCCACCGACAGAACCATCCTCAAAATCATACATCAAGTACGTAACTGGCTGGGCGGCCAGGGGTATAGCTGCGAACGCAACCATAGACAATAATAGGTTTTTCATAATGGGTATGGGTTTGGGATACAGCCAACGAAAAGTTGACGACCAGGGTTCTTATATTTATTAAGAGCTAAAATCGTCTTTCGAAGCAAGTGAATTCCTTGGACTATGACGAAATCGACAACAAAAAATCCAGTTTCTCCGCCTGAACCCCTAATTGGTAAACGCAAACTCATAATCTCTCATATAATTGCCTATAAGACACTTAAGAATCAATTAACATCATTCTAATGGTGTATTAATCGAAAAAAACAACAAAGGTCACAAGTTCGAACCTCTTTCCGAATTAATTTATGTTGCGAACAGTTATATTTATCAGAAGAGTAATATTAGTATGACCCAAAAACCTCTCTACGAAAACTTTAAGTGGACATTTTCAACATTGGGATGCTCCGACCTCACACTCGAAGAAAGTTGCCTGCTTGCTAAAAAATTTGGCCTCAAACACATCGAAGTAAGATCACTCGAAGATCGGGTAGACTTACCAGACTATTTCGCTGGAAAGTATGGTTCACCAGAAAATCTCAAATCAGTCTTAGACGATCATGGCGTACAAATAAGCACCCTCAACGCCTCCCTAAAAATGGTAGGTAACACCAAAGAAGACAGGGAAGAATTTTTAAAATTTGTTCCGTGGGCCGAAGCGATCGACACACCTCTCTTGAGAGCGTTTGACGGAGGCACACCACAGACCATTCTCGAAGGAGAAACACTTGAGCAAGCAGTAGACACCTTGCGATGGTGGCAAGAACTTCGGGCCAAGAATAGTTGGAACGTCAAAATGGCAGTCGAAACACATGATTGCTTGTGCCCACTAGATGGATATGATCGTATCAAAAATGAGCTGGGCAAAGATTTTACAGTAATTTGGGACTCACATCACACCTGGAAGAAATCTGGTGTCCCAATCAAGGACTCTTGGGAACATCTCAAAAGTTCAGTTCCAACTGTTCACCTCAAGGACAGTGTTCCCGTCCCTTCAGCCCGACACCCTTTCAGTTACACGACTTACGGCGAAGGCACATTCCCATTGAACGAAACCTTGGAAACCTTGAAAAAGGACGGGTACGATGGATTTGTTTGTATCGAATGGGAGCGTAAATGGCATCCCTACCTCGCACCTTTAGACGAAGCCTTGCAAAAAGCAAAGGACCTCAACTGGTTTTAGACCTAAGAACACTATGAGCAATAAACTATCAGGAAAAAACGTACTAATCACAGCCGGAGCTCAAGGTATTGGCGAAGCAATTACCCGAAACTTTATTGATTCCGGGGCAAACGTTGCCATCCACTACTTCTCAAGCGCCGACACCGCGAATAGCCTTGTTGAATACGCAAAAAACAAAGGCGTAAAAGCGGTTGCCGTCTCTGGAGACCTCACAAACGAAGAAGATGCACTAAGCGTAGTCAATTCCTCAGCAGAGGAACTCGGAGGCCTAGACATTCTAATCAACAATGCTGGCTCCCTCGTTGCACGACGTTTGCTTAGCGAAATTGATTCCGATTTCTGGACGAAGGTTATGGACATCAACATGACCTCAATGATGTTCGTCACAAAAGCTGCAGAAGCACACCTTATAAAGAACGAGAACAGCAGTATCGTGAATCTCGCCTCTCTCGCTGGTCGCAAAGGCGGGCATCCGGGGTCGCTGGTCTACTCTACAAGCAAAGGAGCTATTTTGACCTACACTAGAGCACTTGCTAACGAACTAGGCCCTAAAGGCGTACGCGTCAACGCTGTCGCTCCCGGGTTAATCCTGGGAACATCATTTCACAACACCCATACGACGAAAGAGTCAGCGGATCAAACGGTCGCAACGATTCCAATTAAACGAGCTGGGTGCACTGAAGACGTAGCTCGTGCAGTTGCGTACCTTGGATCAGAATACGATGGATTCATCACGGGCGCAACTCTAGATATCAACGGTGGAGTCTACGGCTGCTAAGCTCGTCAAAAACTAATTTCCTGTAAGCTCATCACGCTAAGCGCGATGGGCTTTTTTGTATCCACAAAATCTACTCAACTCGAAATCGCTTCCGATACTCGGAAGGAGTGAATCCCGTCAGTTTTTTGAAAGAGACGGTAAAGCGCTCGACATAAGAATACCCGCAGCGTTCAGAAACAACCGGCATCTTCAAATCCGTCCGAATCAATAGTTCCTTTGCTCGAATTATTCGAACCCGGACTATCTCGGCCTTAGGTGCACGACCAAGCGCCTTAACAAACTCAACTTCAAGCTTGCGGCGAGATACAGGAACCTGCTTCACAACATCACTTACGTCGATTCCCTCATGAAAATGGTCATTGATATATCGTATTGCCTTCAACAATACAGGGCTTTCAAATGCCATATAATCTGAGGAGCGCCTCGCAACAACGCCTTCCGGATAAATACTAATCGGCGGAGTAAGGCTCAACGGGGTTTCGGTTCCCTGAGCTATATCAATTAGCGAATCCATTACCATAGCTATCTCCGCACTCATTTTGTCCCAGGGTATTGCAACACTTGACAGTGGAGGGTTCGTAAGCTCACAAATCATAACATCGTTATCCCCTGAAACTATGCTAATTTTTTCAGGAACGGATACATCCAAATCTTGACAAGTCTTACACAGGTACCACCCAAACGTGTCATGAGTTCCAAATACACCTATCGGCTTCGGCAAAGAGCTCACCCAATCAGCAAAAACTTGATCATTTCTGGGCAATAATTCCAAATATCGATTCCAGTCGTAAGGTTCCTCAATATAGGATTCCACATCGTAATTATGCTCGCTCAAGACCTCCCGAAAGCCCTTTGCTCTATCTTCCGAAAAGTAAGACCGATTCCCCACCATGGCAAATCGAGTATGCCCTAGGTCAAGCAAGTGTCTTGCTGCCATTCTACCAACTGATTCATGATCGACTCGGACACTGAATACATTTTTTTCATAGGTCGAACCGCCCACAATAACAGTCGGAATCTCTAAATTCACCAAAGACTCAGTAACACCTGGAGCGACGCGGGTAATAATCCCATCAGGTTTAAACTCCGCTAAAATTTCCACCAGATCAGGTAGAGGCCTCAAAATATCAATGAGACAATACTCTTTATCCGGCCTAAAGTAGGTCATCATCCCCGACAAGCGCCGGGCAGCTACCGGTTCTAAGACGATGGCTATTTTATATCGTTTCTTCATCTTTGCTGACCCGTTAAACTATGAGTGTTTAGTAGAGTCAGACAAATCTCTTTTTCAAAGCGCTACCGCTTCAACCGGATGAAAAATATTCGAGCCAGCCGCATCTATCTCTCGTAAGATCTCATCAGAGATTTTTTGGTCAAGAACACTAACATTATCGACAATTTGGTGAGGCATTCTAGCTCCGACAACAACGCTAGTCACCGCTGGTCGATTCAGTGCCCACGCAAGAGCGAGGTGGTTCATTTTCACCCCACTTGATTTCGAAATTTCATCGAGTTTTTCGATCACGCTAAACACATTGCTTTTTCGCCTTGAATTGTCCGCTCTTGCTGGATCCATACCTACTAAGACTCGTCGATTAGTCGGAATTTCATTTAGATCGTAATAAGATCCCGACAACAGCCCATGTTGCAAAGGAGCATACGCAAACAAGCCCATGCTTTTGCTCGCACACACACCTGAGACTCTGTGAAGAGCGTCTCGATTTAATAACGAACAAGAAGCTTCAACAAACGCTGCACCATCAAATTCCTCCACACGGTTCTGATCAGAATTCAGTATACCAAATTCCCTAATCATTCCACGCCCCTGCAGTAATTCGATTCCAACCATCAAATCGTTCTTGGCAATCGCCATGCGACTCGGATCAACTTGCAAGAAATCAATTCGATCAGTCCTTAAACGCCATAAGCTATTTTCACAGCTTCTGATCAAAGAATCGACGTCGGCAACTCGCGTATCGAGAGAACTAATAATCAAGGCTTGGTCTCGACGTCCAAACAGGGCTTTCCCAAGTACTTCCTCAGAAAGTCCGTTTCCATAACTTGGAGAAGTATCAAATGAATTTATTCCTAAATCCAAGGCGGAGAGAACGGTTCCAATTGAATCGTCCTCGTCTTGGACTCCCCAATAAAGCCCGCCAGCGAACGAGCGGCATCCAAGGGCAATGCGTGAGGTATACAAGTCTGTGTTAGAAACTTTACGGTATTCCATATGTTATTTTCGCGCATTCGAAAAATACGCTTTGATTGGGTTCTAGGGTAATCTTAGTCCTATCTTATAGATAGATCACTAGTATAACCCATTAAACGAAACATTGAAACCGCAATACGCGTTAAACTCTTATTGTTTTGCGAACGAATTGATACCAGCTGTGCAAAGTATATTTCAGGCTTTCGCAAAATGCAATTGGTGGTAACCAAATTTTGTTAAATTTGGACGCAAAAATGCCCTCGCCTCTAGCAGAAGCAAGGGCACACCAAAAAGTCTCTTTTGATATTACAAATATTTATCAAGTAGCTCGATCATACACGTGGAGTGTGATTGCATCTTCGACTTCGCCAGTCTCCCTGTAAGCCTTCAAATAACCTATCGACAAGTCTCCCGCATCTCGGCGACGGTCAGTAGTCGGTCCGCCCAGATGTGGAAGAAGAAGCACATTTGGCATGCCTCGGAATGGCGAATCATCTGGCAACGGTTCTACGCCATAAACATCCAAGCCTACTTGAAGGTCCTTTTCTTTAGCAACACGAGCCAAGGCTTCTTCATCAACTACTAGGCCCCGACCTACATTAACGAACGCTGCACCGTCTGGCATCATTCGCAAAAGCTCTTCGGTAACGATCTTGTAGTTCTTTTCCGTCAAAGATGCTAACTCTACGATTACATCGTTTTCCGAGAACAGCTCCTCGAGAGTTTCAGCACGCTTCACACCCAATTCTTCAAAAATAGAGTCCGGTACACCTGGGGAATACGCAGAGATGTTTTCAGTAAATGGCTTAATCAAAGGCACCATTTGCTGAGAAATTGATCCAAATCCATGTAAACCAACTCTTCTCTCAAACAATGATTGCGTTTGGGTATCCTGGTTCTTCCAACCTGCTTTGTAGTGCATTTGCTGCTGCCAATGAGCTACTCGACGCATACAACAAAGCATCAATAACAAGCCCATCTCTGAAACAGTCCTACTAATTGATCCACCCCAGTTAGTTACCTTCAAACCATTTTCGATTGTAGCTCGCGGTATAAGCTTGCGGATTGATCCTGGAAGGTAGCAAACATACTTTAAACTAGGAAGCGATTCATGGTAATCCTCTGGTATTGTGGGAGTCTTCCAAGCAGCCAAAATAATCTCTGGCTCGCATTCTTTTAAAATTCCCTTCCACCCTTCTTCACTTTCGACTTCGGTTGGGTCCACCAGCTTATATGGCTCCAGTAGAGCTTGAGCCTCGTCCAACCGATTTCCTGGTAAAAATGTCTCTATCTCAATTTGGGTTAATGCTATTATGTTTTTCATATTAACGATATAATTTTAAAATTTAATATTTCCCCGGAAAACACTCCAAAATTGTCATACCAAAAGTCGACTTGTACTCGAAGCTTGACACACCTGCAGGACAGAAAAACCTATCCCATTTTTTTAGTTCCGTAGAATTCCCGTCGACAATAAATTCACCCGCGCCTTCGACAACGACGCCATAGAAGAATTCATTTTCTTCTCGAAGAGCTGACCTTACAACCGACATACGTTTCACTCCAAAGCACTTCGTTTGTGCCTGACCGATCAATTCTTCTAATATTGATCCGTCATCTGTTTTCAGAAGCTGTGTAGGCTGACAGCGGAATTCTTCATCTATCGACTCCGGTTCCACCGGATCTAAATTGAAAACATCCAGCGCTGTTTCAATATCACGTCCCATAAAACGGGCCTCTTCCGGAATAACCAACCCCTCTCTCTCAAATTCAAACCGAACTGCGAGATCTGACGGCTCCATAATTTCGAGCATCAAAATTCCTTCCCCCAAAGCGTGGGGTCTACCTCCCGGTATAAGAAAAACATCACCTGGCTTAACAGGGATTTTGTCGAAACATTTCTCCATGGAATCAATGTCCTGGCTCTCAATCCAACCTTTCAATTCCTCACGATTCGGCGATCGCTGAAAACCGGCATAGATATAGGGTTCAGGCACCTCCGCACGACTATCCAAAATCACATATGCCTCTGTTTTTCCTCTAGGAGAACCCAAGCGAGCTTGAGAAAACTCACTCGTTGGGTGAGCCTGAAAATGCAAACGAGTGGAACTATCCAAATATTTTACCAACGGAATGTTCTCAAGCTCCTGAACACCATCTCCATCAGTCCCCAAATTGTACTTTGGATCGCTGAGCAGTAACTCTCTAAACGGAATAGGTTTGCCATCAGCTCCTTCTACCATCGCTAAGCCTTCGCCCGGCTTATCTCGACCTGGATTCCTCGCCTCAACGGTCGACCCGATCCAGTCCTCTGGAAAATTTGAGTCATCAGGATCCTCGTTACCTTCTATTTGATCAAGAAGCTTACCACCTGTATAAGTGCGCCAAACACGGTTTGATGTGAATTTTATTATTTTGTCTCGGTTCATTTCCTAAAAATGTGTCGCCGTCACGGTTTTCTCTGAGTGAACAGGCCCTTATCTTACATACGTAGTCAATATTCAAGCGAAGCAAAAGTGCAAAAAATGGCGGAGAGCAGAATAATTCCAACTCTCCGCCAATATATTTACCCTAGACGCATGAGCCAAGACTAACACACCTCGGCCCAAGCAAATTTTTGGTATTAATCGAGGTCGTACACTTCTACGAGAGCGATACCAGATCCACCTGTCGCACCCTGGAGAACTGCAGTGTAAATACCAGGATCTAAAGTAACAACCAT
>JAKYXN010000114.1 GCA_022538095.1 Puniceicoccaceae bacterium K14
TACGACGTTTATGATACTTATGATTTGTTTCGGACCAGCGAATCGCTCCGATCAATCAAGCAAAATCAGACGGCGCTTGGCATCACGCTTACAGCGTAAGAGCGTCCTCAGTGATCCAACGGATGCTTGAGAGTAGACCCCGATAAACTGCATCCCAGTTGGAAAAGTATGATAGCCGACTACGGGGCAGCGGTTCACCGCTAAGCGGATCGACTCAAGAGCCTGTATTCGGTAGTGCGTGACGGCCCGGCACGCAGCAGAGCCTACGTGTTCGACTACCAAGCGAACCTACAGATTTTTTAGCGAAAAATGTAGGTCCTGATGTTATCAGGACTTTTGGTTGAGCTGACAACCTGCGTATAGTAGAAGCGACGTCTCGTCGCTTTGCCCAAGATGATGAAAGCGGCGAGACGCCGCTTCTACATTATCGTTCAGATGCTGTTCGTCGAGTTCTGCTTTGACTACTAAAATGTCCTTCTTGCAGTTGATCTTATAATTCAGCCTCGGGCTTTACGCTTCGGAAGAATTTTTTGGGTGTTTCTTCGCTCAGGTTAACTTCGATTGTGAAGTATCCATTTTCTGCGGCGGTTCCATTTCCTATTGGAGACCATTTTTCCATGTCGCTGGAGGAATCGATTCGATAATTTTTCCCGGGGAATCCACGGAAAGTGATCTGCAAGAGCGAATCGTTTAATAATTCTATCTCTGTTACCAGAGGTGGATTGTTCTCATTGATTGTGAGACCTACGGTGACAGTTGTTGACGCTTGTAAGCCTGCGGGGTCTTCAACGGTATAGCTGAACGAATCAACGCCGGTGAAGCCTTGTGGGTCGTAGGTTATTTGTGTTTCTTGTAAATCGAGTGTAGCCCCGTTGCCTCCGGTGTATTCGATACTTACTAGACTGAGCGTATCGCCGTCTGGATCCGTGTCGTTAGCAAGGAGTCTTGAAATGGATATATCAATCACTTGGACCCCAGGTCTCAGAACTGTGTCTGCTGTTGCTACGGGTGCATTGTTCGAATTTGCGATGGAAATCGTTTCCTCCGAATAAATGGGCCCTTCGTCGGTTCCTTGATCGTCAGTGTAGCTAACGACAACTCGTATTCTGGAGCCAACGTCTGCTTGTGTGAGATTGTAGGTAGAATCGGTGGCTCCAGGGATGTCTACGCTGTCGCGTTGCCATTGGTAGGAGATGGCTCCGAGTCCGTCTTCGTCGGCGAGTGTGTTGGATGCAGTGAGGATCTCGTCTTCGGTGGGTGTTCCTGAGATGGATACTAATCCAATTGGTTCGTCGTTTACATTAGCGACAGTCGCGGTGGCGGAGCTTGTTTCGGATTCTTCTGTTCCTTGTTCGTCGGTGTAGCTAGCTACGATTTGTATGGTTGAATCGACGTCTGCTTGTGTGAGAGTGTAGCTTGAATTGGTAGCTCCGGAGATATCTACTTCGTCGCGTTGCCATTGGTAGGAAATGGCTCCGAGGCCGTCTTCGTCTGCGAGTGTGTTGGATGCAGTGAGGATCTCGTCTTCGGTGGATGTTCCTGAGATGGATACTAATCCAGTTGGTTCGTCGTTTACATTTGCGACTGCAGCGGCGGCTGAACTCGGTACGGACTCTGCGGTTCCGTATCCGTCGGTATAGTTAGCGACGACTTGTATGGTCGAATCGACGTCCGCTTGGGTGAGGGTGTAGCTTGAGTTGGTGGCTCCGGAGATGTCTGCTTCGTCGCGTTGCCATTGGTAGGCGATGGCTCCGAGTCCATCTTCGTCTGCGAGTGTGTTGGACGCGGTGAGGATCTCGTCTTCAGTGGGTGTTCCTGAGATGGATACTACGCCGGTCGGTTCGTCGTTTACATTAGCAACGGTTGCGGTGGAAGAGCTCGTTTTGGATTCTTCTGTCTCTTGATCGTCAGTATAACTAGCTACGACTCGTATATTTGAATCAACGTCCGCTTGTGTGAGAGTGTAGCTTGAGTGGGTGGCTCCGGAGATGTCTGCTTCGTCGCGTTGCCATTGGTAGGAGATGGTTCCGAGTCCATCTTCATCTGAGAGTGTGCTCGAAGCAGTGAGAGTTTCGCTTTGGGTCGGTATACCGAGTATGGCAACGTCCCCAGTTGGGTTATCGTTAACGTTGGCGACTGCAGCGGTGGCTGAACTCGGTACGGACTCTGCGGTTCCGTATCCGTCGGTATAGCTAGCGATGACTCGAATGGTTGAATCGACGTCTGCTTGGGTGAGGGTGTAGCTTGAATCGGCAGCATCTGAGATATCTACGCTGTCGCGCTGCCATTGGTAGGAAATGGTTCCGAGGTCGTCTACGTCGGCGAGGGTGTTGGATGCAGTGAGGATTTCATCTTCAGTGAGTGTTCCTGAAATGGATACGATTCCGGTTGGGTCGTCATTTAGGTTGACGATGGCGGCGCTTTCAGTTGAGTAGATGGGGCCTTCGGCGCTTCCTTCGTCGTCGGTGTAGCTTGCTGTAACCCTGATGTTGTTTCCTACATCATCCTGCGTTAGAGTGTATGCGACATCTGTGGCTCCTGTAATGTCGACGCTATTGCGCTGCCATTGGTAAGTGATTGTTCCAAGACCGTCTTCGTCTACGAGGGTGTTCGTGGCTAAGATTTCTTGTCCTTGAGTGAGCGTACCTGAGAGGGATAGGCTTCCGGTTGGGTCATCGTTTATGTTGGCGACAGCGGCGGTGGCATCGGAATAGAAAGGGCCTTCTTCGTTGGCTCGGTCGTCTGTGTAGCTTGCTGCGACACGAATGTTGGCACCTACATCTGCTTGAACAAGCGTGTAGCTTGAGTCTGTCGCTCCGTCTATGTCTGCTCCGTCCCGTTGCCATTGGTAGTTAATTGTTCCGATGCTATCTTCATCAGCTAAGTCGTTGGAGGCAGTGAGGACTTGATCTTCCGTTGGTATACCCGTTAATGATACACTACCTGTAGGGAAATCATTCCTGTCGAGGATTTTTATGGAAAAGGTTTTGCTGGTTTCATTGCCGTTGGGATCGGTGGCAAGGATGGTAACGCTGTGGGTATCGAGCGTTTCATAGTTGATTTCAGTGCTCTCGGTGGTGGCGAGAATATTAGTGCTAGAGTAGATTTGAAATACATCGCTCGGAGTCTGAGAAGTGATGGCGTATGAGATTGATAAAGAGCCGTCGGGACCGCTGGAATTCTCCAGAACTTCGTTGGCGTCCCATTCTACCAGAGTTGCCGGACCTGTCTGGGGGGCGGAGTAGTCTGACCATTCGCTGGTGGACGCGTCGAGGGCTGCGTAGTGCTCATTTGAAGACGTATTGTCGGGTTGAGTAATTGCCCAGTTCGCAAATACGTTTGAATCGAATTCGTCTGAAAAGAATAGTTCATTCGCAAAGCCATCTTCATACCAATACCATGTGCCTTCTAAGCCTTCATCGGATGCCCCTAGCCAAATTGTGGATGCGGAAAAATCACTGGCTATCGCTGCCAGAAGTTTGTTTTCGTAGGCGGATTGGCTGGTAGGAAGTTGTCCGCTTATGCCGTTTAGAGTCGTTGTGGTGGCGGTTGATTGGGCTTGGCTCCACGTCTGTGATGTGGAGGACGCTAGGTATTGGTAAAACTTTTGGGTGATTTCGTCGTAGACTAGATTTGTATTTGCCGCGAGTAGGGCGGTGCGTAGTTCGTCTCGGACGGGATGAATGGCTTCTATTGTCGCGACGCGCAGCTCATCTAGATCGCTTTCTGGGACGGCCATAACGAGCTGAGGTTTGCTAGAGAGGAAACCGTCTTCTATAGCATGATTCTTAATTGAAAGAACGCGTCCAGCAATCGAGTCTGCTAGTTTGCCCGTCGCTGAAAGGTTTTGGAAGTCCCAGTTTGCAATGATGCCAGTGGTGGAACTGTCCTCGCCGGCGTAGTGATGGGTGGCAATTTCGCTTGCATTCCGGATTGTATCAAAGAGGCGGAGATTGTAGAGGGTAGCTTGCAGAGCGGTATCTTTCAATGGGGTGATTGCGTGTTGGGCGATGACAAAGTCGCCGCCGCTGGACAAGGTTTGTCCTGTAAGGAGGCCGGATCCGCTGTCTAGAAGGTTTCCGTCGAGGAAGAATGCCCAAGCTCCATTGCTGTTGTCCCAGGTCATCGCTAGGGTGTGAAAGTCTCCATCGGAAAGGGCATCCAATCGGCTGTCTTTAATCACTACGAAGTTGTCGTCTATGACGTTTTCTCCGCTCGTGGATAGACCGAGAGCTTCGGCTACGACTAGTAAATTATCGTCGGTATTGAGGGCGATCGCAATTTCGTCGGAGGCTGATTGAGCGACAGTCAGGACATTGTTGTAGGTGGCGTTTGCCTGCGATAGGAGGATGTGTTTCGCAAAGTTGTCTTGGGAAAGTTGGATTTCCAGAGTAAAACGAGCGAGTCCGTCGAGCGGGGTGTCATCGGTTGGGAGGGCCAGGTAAGCATTGTTGCCTGAGTCTTGGTTCAGGCTAATGCCTCCGTAGAAGGTGGTGGCTGGATTCGGAAGACTTTGTGGAGCTGCTTCAAAGAGCGTTGTTACATCCGATGCGTCGAGCGCGTGATCGTAGATACGGAAGTCATCGAGGCGGCGCCCATCGTTATAATTTGAAGAATATGCGATATCAAAATCGTCCGCGGCGGTGATGGCGCTGAAGAAACTACTGTGTGATGCGTCGCCTTCATCATAGGTCAACTCGCTAGGAGTTAAGAGGCGTCCGTTAAGGTAGGCTTTGTTGCCATCGGAGTCCACTGTAATGACAATGTGGTGCCATGTGTGCGTCGGGAGCGCTGTGACTGTATATAGAATATAATTACCGGCCGCAGTAAGCACTTGAAAAGCGACTTTGTTTTCACTGTCGATCGAGAGTGATACGCTATTTGGGCCGTTTCCGAGCCAGATTAAGTTTTCGAATGCAGGCGTCTCGTTTCTGAACCAGACGGAAAGGCTGCCTTCAGTTAAGGTATTGAGGGTGGCGGCGTGGCTATCAAGGTCGAGATGGCTTGAAGGACCTGCGAAACGGAGGTTTCCGTTGAAGAGCCCGTCTGCGGGGTCGGCTTCAACGTATGGGTATGAGACCGCACTATCTGCATTGGGTGTCGAATGAAGTTGGTTGGGGCCGAGGTCTTTGTAATCCGTGTCGAAAGGCCAGTAGGCGAAGAGTCCATCGACCGGGTCGGTGATTTCATTGGCAGCGATGGGAAGAGTCGTGGTGGAGGTGGCGACATCGATTTGGTCGAGGCCATCAGTGAATACGAGTGAAAATGAAATTTCGGCTCCAATGTCCGCTTCGACTAAAGTGTATGTTAGGCTATTGGAACCAGCGATAAGAACTCCGTCTCGCAGCCAAGCGTATTCAGAATCGGATATTCCGTCTGGATCGGAAATGGTGCTGATTCCGGTAAGTGTTTGTCCAAGGGCAGGTATCCCGATAATAGATACGCCTCCGGTAGCAGGATCGTTGACCGCGGTGATTGCGATATTTGCGCTGCCGACTTGTGGGTTTACAGACCCATCATCGGCATTTAGCGTGACGGTTGCGGCACTGTCGCCACTGACGTTTGAATCGCCTATGTACTGTATGTTGGGTACGGTATCGAGGTAAGTGTTGATGTTTGCCGCGGAGCCTTCGAGTGTGATGGTTGAGCTGTCGACGAGCGTTTCTGTAACGCTGAGGCTGGATCCATCTGCTGGGGTGGCGAAGGAGCCGGCGTCTATGGTAATCGTTAGAGTTAGGCTGTCGCCATCTTCGTCCGCGAGGACTAGGGACGAGAGATCGAAGTTGCTGGCGGTGTCCTCAGTAAACGTAATATCAGTCGACAATCCGCTTACGGTTGGGTCGTCGTTAACGTTGGCCACTGTAGTGGTAGTTGAGCTTGTAACTGACTCTTCAGTGCCTTGGTCGTCTGTATAGCTAGCGACGACTTGAATCGTTGCTCCTACATCTGCCTGAATGAGAGTGTAGGTTGAACTTGTGGCTCCTGAGATGTCTAAGCCGTCGCGCTGCCATTGGTAGGAGATGGTTCCGATTCCATCTGCGTCTGCGAGTGTGTTGGACGCAGTGAGGGTTTCATCTTCGGTGGGTGTTCCTGAGATGGATACTGTTCCGGTGGGGTCGTCGTTGACTTCGGTGAGATGGATAGTTCCGCTCTTGAGATCAAGGTCGATTGTGCCATCATCGAGGTTTAAAGTAATGGTGGATGCATCATCTCCGTTGGAATTTTCAGATCCTGTGTAATGGATGTTGGATACGGTATCGAGGAAGGTGTTGATGTCGCTTGCGCTTCCTTGGAGCGTTAGAGTGGCGCTCCCTGATCCGCCAATGGTGACGTTGCCGCCGCTGTTGGATACGAAAGTGCCGGCGGTAGCGCTTACGGAAAGCGTTAGAGCATCACCATCTTGGTCGTCTACAGTTATAGAAGAGAGATCGAAGTCGCTTGGGGTGTCTTCCAAGAAAGTGAAACTCAAACCATCAATAGAGAATACGCTCACGCCGCTATCAATAAGTCCAGCAGAGAAAAGGTAGAGCTTACTACCGACAGTGGCTGTGGTTAGTGAAATGGCTCCGACGAGTTCTAGCGAACCGTTGTCAGCTATATTCTCAGCATTTGTTAGGATTCCATTGTCTGCTACGGAAAATACGCTGAGTCCATCATCGGAGAGTCCAGCAACAAAAAGATGTGTGATTCCATCTACTACGGCACTTGTGGTGGCGTAGGCTCCGTCGAGTTCGAGAGAACCGCTATCTGAGACGTTATCGACGTTTGTGAGAGTGCCGTTGTTTGCCACGGAGAATACGCTAACGCCGTCATCTATGCCTCCGGTAACGAAGAGGAAGGTAGCTCCACCAATGACTGTAGTCCTGACGGAGTTGGCTTGATCGAGGTTTAGTGTGCCGTTGTCTGAGATATCTTCTACGCTTGTGAGGGCGCCGTCACTTGCTACGGAAAATACACTTACTCCATCATCGTCAAATCCAGCGGCAAATAGGTATGTGGTATCGTCCACGACAGCAGTTGTCACGGAATACGCTCCGTCAAGTTCTCTTGAACCATCGTCTGCTACTTTGTTTTTGTATGTAAGGTCGCCATTATTTGCCACGGAAAATATGGTAATTCCGTTATCTACGCTCCCAGCCACAAAAAGGTAAGTGGTCCCGTCTACAACTGCGGTAGTGAGGGATTGGGCTCCGTCAAGCAGTAGAGTGCTATCGTCAGTAACGTTGTCCTCGTTTGTTAGGTTTCCATCGCTATCTATGGAGAAAACGCTCACGCCATCGTCATACACTCCAGCTACGAAAAGGTAGTTAGTTTCATCCACAATCGCGGTAGCCACAGAGGCAGCTCCGTTAAGCTCTAGAGAACCGCTATCTGTTACTTTGCTCTCGTAAGCAAGTGTCCCGTCGTTTGTGACGGAGAATACGGTAACTCCATTGTCACCACGTCCCGCCACGAATATGTAAGTGGTTCCGTCTATTTCTGTAGAGGTTACTGATATAGCGTGGCTGAGTGTTGTCGTGGCGTTGTCGGTCTTATTGTCTACGTTATTGAGAACTGGGTACAATAGGCTAGGCGCGACATTGGTGATATCGATATTTCCGTTGCCGACCTCTGGATCGACCGTGCCGTCGTCTACATTGACTGTAAATGTGGATGCGTTTTCTCCGTTTGCGTTTAGTGCTCCGGTGTATTGAATATTCGATACGGTATCGAGGTATGTGTTGATGTCAGTTTCCGTGCCTGCGAGGGTTAGGGTTGTGGTTCCTGATCCTCCGACAGTGACGTTGCCGCCGCTGCTGGCAGCGAAGCTACCCGAGCTTGCTGCAATTGTAACGGTTA
>JAKYXN010000115.1 GCA_022538095.1 Puniceicoccaceae bacterium K14
GCAGGCGATCTCGGTCCAGAAGGCATGGTGTTTATTCCTGCGTCCGAAAGTCCAAATCGCAAGCCGTTACTAGTGGTTGCGAGCGAAGTCAGTGGGACGACCACTATCTTCGATTTGAGCGTAATGACAATCGAAGCTCCAAGCGAGGTAACTGCAGAACTTCAAGAAAATGGAGACGTCGCACTTGAATGGAGCGATGAATCGAGTGGTGAAGAAGGGTTCGTAATCGAACGTTCTGTTAATGGTGGAAATTGGATAGAAATCGGCCGCGTTTTCTCTGATGTGGAAGAATTTGTGGATGAATCCACGGAAACATCTACGAGCTATGAGTATCGAGTGTTCGCTGTTAAAGGCGATGCTTACTCTGAAGCATCTGAATCGGACGAGTCTGTGGATACGGCTCCGGAACGAGGTTCCGTATTCTTTGGCGCGTTTGAAGATGGAGAGAGCGAGTTTGGGTTTACAATCCGTAAGAATGGAACTGCAGTATTTATTGGATACATGCAGGGACATGATGCGAGTATCTTTAATCTGGCTGTAGAAATTGCTGAAGACGGGGCCTTTAGGTTCAACTCTGAAACGAATAACCTCGCTTCGATTGATGGTCCAACAATTCAGGCAACAGCTGAGATAAGCGGTCAGATCGTGGGAATGGAGATCTCCGGTACGATTACGGGTATCGCTGCCGATCCGATTGCATTTACTGGCACAGCTGCTTCGGACAGAGGCCACACTGAAGATATTGCAGGCTTCTACCAAGGGGTTGTCACTGATTCTGCGGATGGTTTGGCTTACCAAATCATTGCTCCAGATGGGCGTGTTTACCTTTATGTATCCAATGGCGAATTTGCTGATGGTGGTATTGGGGTTGCAGGCAAGAGTGGCTCTGTACTGGCTCGAACAAAGAGGGGGACAAACTTTGGCCTCAAGTCTGATCCCGAAACAGGTTTGATAACTGGTTCGGTCAGCAACAGCGACGTTCTGGCGGTATCGGTTATCGGCTTTGGCGAAGGTGAAGGCGGAAATGAAACTCTTGTGAACAGTTCGACCCGTGGACCCGTTAGTATTGGTGAAAGTGTTATGATCTCTGGATTCGTTATTGAAGGAACGGAAAACGCGGATGTCTTGATTCGCGGCGTAGGCCCTGCTTTGGAAGAGCAAGGGGTTGCTAATTTCCTAGAAGATCCAGTGATCACGCTCTACAAAGAGTCTGAAATTGTGGGAGAAAACGATGATTGGATTTCGCATCCTAATCTGGCAGATCTCCAAGCAACAGCCGACGAAGTAGGGGCATTTCCTTTCACACGCACTCAAAGAGACTCTGCGCTCTTGGTCAATCTAGAGCCGGGTATTTACACAGTGCACTTATCTACCAAAGCTGGCGGTGAGGGCGTTGGGCTTATCGAAGTCTACGATGCATCCCCAGAAGGGACCGATGCCGAATTGGTCAACATGTCGACCAGAGGCCAAGTTGAGCTTGACGAAGGTTTCTTAATCATGGGCTTGGTTGTTGCCGGTGAAGTTCCTCAGAAGGTACTCGTTCAAGCAGTGGGCCCAGGCATTGGAGAGATCTTTGGGCGTATTGATGATCCACGATTGAGTGTCTATTTTGGGCAAACCTTGGTAGCGACCAATGACAATTGGGGAGACAACACGAACGACATCGCAGCAATTGGCTCAGATGTTGGAGCCACTCCTCTCGAAGAGAAAGACGCAGCGACGGTTGTGTGGCTTGAGCCAGGAGCGTATACTATAATTGTTTCCGGCGTTGATGGCGCTACAGGTATCGCTCTGGTAGAGAGTTACCGAATTGATTAATACACTGAGTAATCACTTCTAAAGGCAAACGCTCCGGGATCTTTTCCTGGGGCGTTTTTTTTGTGATAGTTGAGTTTTTTGGAGAAATTGTATTCAAAAAATAGGGTTGTAACTGAAATAGAACCGGAAAGAAATGACTTCAGTTCTTTCTCTGCGAAGCAAGCTGATGAAGCTTGTTCTATCTAAATTGGGGTTTTCGTCAGGAAAATCACATCATTATCAACGAATTCCAGAGTTGCCCCTAAGTCATTTGCTAACCAGGTAAAGGTAGTTGTACTGAAAAACATGATATGTGTCTGATCGTTCTTGTAGTGCCATGTCATGAAGCGTTCTTTATTAATCACGAGTTTGGTCATCAATGCCAGAGTGCCGCCCGCAGCCAGAAGGCTCCATAATTGGCGAAAAACATTTCCTGGGGCTGACAGGTGTTCGACGACTTCCGTCGCTGAGATAAAGTCATAGCTCCCAGCGAGTACACTCGCATCCGTGGCATAAAATTTATCGTAGAGTGCGAGCTTGTGGCCTGCTTCCTCCAATATGACAGAAAGCGTAGGGCCCGGCCCGCATCCGAAATCGAGTCCACTAGATCCAGGCTTTAAGCGTCCTAATAGCGGCACCGATAGGCGCGATAGAAAGCGTCGATACCCTATATCTTCCGAATTATTTTCATGGTGGTCGTATTCCGCTCTTTCATCGAGAGAGCTGAGATGATGCTTTGGAGAAACAAAAACCAAAGAACATGTATCGCATATTTGGTAACAACGTTTTTTATCCAGAGCATAGTCCCGCGTTTCCGTGCCTGAACACAAAGGACAAGGAACAAGTGGAGCTGGGCCGCTAGATGGTGCTCCGATAAATGGAGAGACGACATTTGATGAGTTTTTGCGATGAAGCATTAAAAAGGTCGAGAGGTTGCCGAGCGTGAGTGTTATAGGCCATAGAACACCGAAGGAAGAGTGGCTTAATTTAGAAAGTGTCTTCGGGTTTCGAAGTTTTGTCGACCGCGTTTACACAAATTCGAAACACAGGCTCCGGTTGGATAGGCGAAGCTAAATATCAATAGTTAGGGCCCGGACTCTTTTCTTTCCGACACTCTCGTGTTTAAGCTTTTGTTGAACTATCTTTACTATTTGTTTTAAGTATTTGAATTTCAATTATGATAAGAGATGCAACTGCTAGTGACAAAGAACCAGTGAAGGACTACTCGGAAGTGGGGAACATCCACTTTAGTCCAAGTCGAAATGCTTCTGGGGCGGCTGAAAAGTGACTGTGTCCTTTGAGGGTCGCGGTTTTCAGTAGCCAAGGAGCGTCGTCTTTCTTCCCCCAATACTCCATCCATTCTAATGCCGGGGTACGAAATCGGGGGTGATCGTTTTCCCCGCTTGTTACGAGGAGAATAGGGGTGGCATTGTTTTTGTTACTGTCAAAATTTTCCTCCTTGAGAAAAAAATCTAGGTTTCGATGAAGCGCCGGGTTGCTCGCAATATGACCCCAAAAGAGATTAGGAGCAATGCTTGCAGCGTAGATGGCAAATTGCCCACCAAGCGATTGTCCAAATAAGATCCGCTTACTTGGGTCTGAGGAATAGTTCTCTTCAATGAAGGGAAGTAACTCCTTATTGAGAAACGAAAGAAAAACGGGAGCGCCTCCCCAATGATTAGCTTCAGACGATTGCGTAGTAAAATCAAAGCTGCGATTGTTGCCTTTTTGCCAATCAAGGGTGCCATAGGATATTCCTACGATTATACAGTCAGGAACTTCTTCGCCGAGGCTTAAGTATTGATAGTAGGCAGCCAGTAACGGAAAGGTGATTCCACCATCAAGGAGGTAAATTGTAGGATAGGATTTTGACTCGGTATAGTCGTCCGGAAGCCGTACAAAGATGTGGTAAAGTTGATCCCGCTCTTCAGCTGTCATTCTATGGTATTTGGGATTTCCCAAAGACTGTAGGTAGGCGGACAAAGGTTCTCCTGCTTTTACCGTATTCGCTACAAAAACTAGAGACACACAAAAGATCAGAGATGATATAGCGTTCATTTTGAGATTCCTTTTATCAAATTTTTCTAAGCTTAACCAGGGAAGAGAAGAGCGCCATTATAAAAACTATTCTAAGGAGATTCAACTGTAAGAGCTTCAGGTCCAAGCTTACGCGAAGCGTCGATCAAGCCGCAAGCATTGATATAAGAGCATAAAAAATTCGCCTTTGACGTCTTTCTGATGCTCGTGTCATCTTCGGAAAAATCACAGTACGGATTTAATTTATTAGACAAAAAGTTCTTAGAGTATGCTTTCACTTCTCATCTCAGCATTGGTCACTATTGCCTTAGCTAGCACCTCGATCGCTTTTCAAGCAAGTACGGGGATGACCGTCTTCTTAACTATTGTCGGATTTGCTGGCGCATTTTTCTTGGTCGGATTCTTCGTTCGGAAAAAGATGTCCAAGGCTCAAGACGAGCTTCAGGAAGGCATGTTAGCCGCCCAGAGGCGTATGAAGTGGAAGATACAACAGTTCCAAAACAAGCCCGGCGGAAACGTTAAGCAGATGCAACGCGAGCTTGAAAAGGATCAAACGGCTATGGTCAAGAAGGGGCTAGAGCTAACCAAAAAACTCGAACCCTTCAAGAAGTGGTCCGTGATAATGGGACGCCAGATTGCGACCATGCGCCTGCAGTTTCACTACCAACTCAAGGAGTTCGAGAAGGCTGACGAAATCCTTGCCACCTGCGGTTTCCTAAGGGGCCCGATGATGATGGACCCCATGGCGGTGGCCATGCGGATGGCTCGTTGTTATAAAAACGATGATGTAGCGGGTGCGAAAAAGGTATTCAAGAGCCGGATCAAGTGGTTTCGGGGCGATCGCGGCACTTTGTTGTACGGCTTGATGTCGTGGATCTACGTCAAGGTTGGCGAGCCCGATGAAGCCCGTAGAATTCTGTTGAAAGCCAAAGAGGCTACCGGAGTCGATACCTTCACCCGAAACTGGGAACACCTGTCCAATGATCGTATAAAAAATTTCTCCAATGCAGGATTAGGAGAAGAGTGGTACAGCCTCCATTTAGAAACACCCCCCATGCCCAAGCAACAACGCATGCGCGGCAACGCCCGCAATATGCGTGGGTTCTAGCAAATAGGCACCAGTCAAAGGCAACTCCCTGTAGGGCCTCAGCTAGCTGAGTGCCACTGGCTTTTCCTTTAGTAGAAGCCATCAGCATACCTGTAGGTTTTGCTGCTAGCAAGACAAACTCCACCCATTCGTTCACTTGAACTAAAGCCACATAGACGGACCGTAATCACGTTTTCCGGACAGAAATCTTAGTGCACCAATCGTATCCACTTCATTAGGGTACGGACGATACCACATGATTCAAGCAGTGACTCTTTTGAGTGCGAAGCGAGCCCATATCCAGGTTGGAGAGGGTGAGTTACGACTTGATTAGGAAATAGCGTCCGGATTTTTTTGTGCCTCGTTTTTCCACAAGCCCCGCCTCAATCAGTGGAGTGAGAATATTCATGGCGCCTTGGCGGGAAACTTTGAGATGCTCCCAGATTTCCACCGGGCTCAGACTGCCATGATCTCGGAGCAATCCCAGCAGATGTTCTTGTCGAGGCGTCAGAGTAATCTTAGCGCTGTTCTCGGCTTGGAACTTCTGCAGACGCATCCAGACCCGCTCTAGGGTGAATTTCAATCCCCTCGCGGAATATTCTAGCCATTGGCTCAGATCTTCACCGGCCTCACGAACTTGGGATAAGGCCGCATAATAGGCAGGCCGGTCCTCCCAGTAGTATTCATCGACCGAAAAAAGGTAATGCGCATCAAATCCCCGACGATAGAGATCCCAAAGTGCGAGGGCGCGGCCCGTCCTCCCGTTGCCATCCGCAAAAGGATGAATGTCTTCGAAACGGTAGTGAAGAATGGCCGAACTGAGGATCGGAGACAGTTTGCCAGAAGGCCCGTTCCACCATTCCAGAAGCTCGAACATCAGCGGCGATACATCATCGGCCACCGGAGGAAAATGCTTGCCCACTTTCACTTCGATTGTGCGGTAAGCGCCCGCAATTCCTTGATCCATCACCGTATCTGCGAGGAGGCGATGCAACTCGAAAAGATGCTCATGAGAGACCTTCTTCCGCGTAGCATTCTTTTCGATGAAACGTAGACCGGCAAAATAATTCAGCACCTCCCGCTGTGAGCGTTCGTCGGAAGCAACCAAGTCTCGACCTTCTTCCAATGCTCGCACTTGCTCCAGCGTGAGAGGGTTGCCTTCAATCGCCGTTGAGGCATGTCCGTTCCTCGTCCGCGTATCCTTCTGCAAGGCGGGGATCCAAGGCAATGCTACGCTGGCGCCTTCAATCCGTTCCCTAAGTGCAGCAATCTCCTCCACCAAAGAGAGAAGCTCAGAAGAGATCGAGAATTGCGGCTCGTAGGACATTCGATAAGTCAATTATTAGTCAAGTGATCAGTCAAGCAGATTGAGGAATGATTAATGAACCGTTGATGATGGAGCCCAGGATCTACGAGCTTGTGCCTATTTGCCCACGAAGATAACTAAATTGCACTAAGATACTTCTGAGTATCTTGGCTTGAAGAGTTTGGAATCTGTTCGGGCTGACCTTACTCTTCAACGTCGCGGCAGATTTGGTCAAATTGGCGGGTTAGTAGGTCGATTTGAGATTTGTCTAAGTTTGCCTTGGACGGCAGCACAGATCGACTTGTGGCTTACGACTCGAATCTGGCTGTTTATACCTTTGTCTTCTACCCACCAGCCTGGGAATGTGAGAATTGGGCTTACTGCTACGCGAACACCTGTTCGTGTATGTATCCAATCCTCTAGCCACTTTGTCTGACGTTTAACCTGTTGTATGTAGTCGTCGTCCTCGCCCCATGGCCAGATGAGCTTTTTGCCATCGTAGGTTACCACATGCTCTTTGAATCCTGGACGGGCGATTCCTTTGCTGCGTGTTTCGGTTTCGATCATGGTCACGCCGGTGGGGCCGACTGTTACATGATCTAAGTTGAACTTTGTTTTGCCAGAAGCAGCTGGAATGTCGTGGAAGACCCGATAGCCATCCCGCTCAAGAGGAGAGAGCTTTTCAGCTACAACTCTTTCACCTGAGTAGCCAAGTTCTAGGTTTCTCAAGCCGCGTATGCTCCGGTAGAGGTAAACGTAGGAAAGAGAAAGTCCTCCAATAAAGTTTAGGCTGACTACTGGTATCCAAAAAATGGCAGGAGCTTCTGGATAAATAATAGAGATCGACGCAATGATAGTATAAGCTGCAGCGAGAGGAACTACCATAGCGAAAACCAATTGAATATATAATCGATCGTTTTTTCTTTGAATTTCTTTTCGTAGTGATTCTCCCGGGGCTCTTAGGAAAACAAAGTCCAATGGTGGTCGGGTCTTCTTCTTCTTCTTCTTGAAGCGTTTCAGCATTAGTAGGATTCCGGTGAATCCCGTTAGAAACATTACCATATAGGCAACAACTACCCAATTTATCTCATCTAACATAAGGTCTTAGTTGGAGTTGGATTTCTAAAAAATGTCTTTTGTACGGTGAGTTTGGGGAGTGTTTTTAGAGCCTTTGTTAGGTCTACTTGTATTCAGTTATGCTTAGAGCCTCGCAGCCGGCATTAGTTAGAGCTTGATATATGTTATCGAATGTTTCATTAATTTGATTAGCTGCATTGGAAGATCATCCAGACTTTGCTGAAGTCTTTAGTTTGGGCGTCGGATTCTCGTATCCAAAAATATAACATGCCGACGTCGCCCCACATCCATTCGGTGTCGTCGTCCGTATCGAGTTGGAGGAGGATTTCCAATCGTGAGCATTCTTCTTTAACTCTGGGGCTCTAGGATCGTTGTATCCTGTGGCGTCGCCGAGGTAGAGTCCGTTGGAGGCGAGTTGGCATTCTACGTCCATTTCGGCATTTTGAACAGGGGAGCAATAGCCGAACATTTGGTGCCGGGGTTGGTTTTCGAAGGGAGC
>JAKYXN010000116.1 GCA_022538095.1 Puniceicoccaceae bacterium K14
GAGGAAACGATTGGGCGGATTGTTTGAAGATTACCTTGAATAGGCGATTGTTTTGCTTCAGCCGAGGTTTAATGAGAATCGTTCTCTAAGGTTTGGTATAGGACCTAAATCTAGCACCCGAGCGATTTTCTAGAAAGCATGTCTCGTTCGTTAGGGGTACCAGAGTTGTTGGTCTAAAACGTCAGGACCAACAAGAGTACATATTGCTGCAAAATTTAAAGAGTGGTGAAATTCGTAGAATTGAACCGGTGGGTAATGAAGAGATGAGTGGCAGGATTACATTTGCGGGTACAGATGGACATTTGTTTTATACGCAGCGTAAAAAGCTGCCGAACACCTCATTGATTTAGAAGCCTCATGAAGAAGCTAGCGGCCGTATGCGATGTACGCTCACGACCTTGGCTGCGGCTCGATCGGTAGAGTCTATAACGAGCAATTTGATGAGTTCAGGTTGCTTGTGATCGCTCAATTTCACCTTTCTTTATACTCTTTTGAGAAGACTCCTTGGAGATACGTTTTTCACATGTTGCCTTTCGCGAAAGAAGGTTTTGGTGCATGTGAATTACACAATAAATGAAAAAGGCTCTACTATGTATCCACTACTCAATCGGTTGAGTTCAGCGTGGTTTGAGGATATTTTCTATCGAGAGTCTTATAAAATCTTGTTTAAATAAGGTTTAGCCCTGTTTTTTGGAGAATTTTAACCCATAGCGTGATGTGTATTTATTCAGTTGTTGCTAAAGAGGATTTTGTATTAAATATTTTAATACGAATTAAAAGGGGGGTAGTGGCTTTTTTTGCTATTGCTTTGATTTTGCCACTCACGGCTGCGGAGTTAAAGGTAGTCCCGGCCTCAAAGAGTCTTTCAGAAATGAAAGAGAAATATGGATCGGCATTTGAAGAGGGAAGTGTCTTAGAAGAGGCGCTCGTGAAGCTTCGTCAGAAGAGTTTTACCGATGAAGAACGTTTGAAGGTTGATGTGGCTATAGAGCGTTTATCTAGCGTTAATTCAAGTCGCCTTGATTATGAAGAGTGTCGTAAGCTTGCCAGAGTATGGACCCAAGCAGCGAAGCTGTCTAGGTCCAGCGATGGTCCTACAGATGAATATGTCGATAGACTTAAAAAAATTTTGGAGCTGAATCCGGATGATGAGGTAATTACGAAGGAATTGGCTTACCAAGTGGCTCGTCGGAAGATAACTGAAGCTCGGCTCAAAGCAGCAGCGAGGCTCCGTGAACAAATTGAGAATGGCGAAGGTCGGTATCCCGGCTATCCTTACATTGGGGGACAGGGCGATTTTCCTGAATCATTCAAGCGATAGAGAGGGAAATATTTGATATGAAAAATTACCCAATCGTACTGATTTCTCGAAATTTCTTATTTTGGGCGACATTTGTTCTACTGGTTTTGGGGCGAGGGCATTCTTTTGCTCAAGCTTCCATGGATGAAGCACATGCGTCAATAGATGCTACTGTTTCGGGAGGTTTCATCGGGGGACAGTTTGATATTCTTTTTTCAGGTGACGATGGTGACGAAGTCATTGATCTCAATGCTCCTATATATGGTAGTGATGAAGGGTCTTTGGTTGTCAGCCTCCGCTCCGGCGTCGAGTATAATTTAAACTTGTGGAAAACAGCCTTTGCCTATGATGCTAAAGTCAGGCTTACTGCTCCGTTAGGTTGGGTTTTCTATATTGCCGAGGATGGCAGTTCCGACTTGATTGAGCGCGATTCCTATCTCTTGAGTGTTAGCGGAGTTAGTACGGACTTGACGATCAAGATGTTACCGCGCGGCAGGGCGTTGACTTCGCTTGCGGTTGGACAAGCGACTGCTTTTGCGGACACAGGAGTTTATTGGTCTGTTGGAATGGGGTCTTTGGTAAACGGTTATAGTGCTGGTGCGATACAGCTTAATTATAACAGTATTGATGATTTAGACTACGAGCCTTCCGATCTTCTTTTTTCTGCTCCTAGCCCCGAGGTTGATTATTATGCTCCCTCAGGTGTGTTAAGGCAGATTGCAGCTCCGGAAGCGTTGGCTGATATCGTGGATACAGGGACTGATAAATACGAAATTCGTTTCTACGATTGGGCACAAGTGACCACCAAACCCAATAATCTATATCAGCTTGTTACGAATCCTTCAGCCTTTGTGGTTTATGAAATTTCAAAGAGTGCTTCAAATCAGGTAAGGATCAAGAAAATTTCCGGATCGAATACCTGGTACACACGGTTGGTCTCTTCTTCTTCTCAGTGGATTGTTTATGATTGGACTGAAGATGGAAGCGAAACCTCTGATTGCTTGCGTCGAGTGACGACAACCTTATCGGGTGGTGGATCATTAAATTACGAATTGGTTGTGGAAGAAGGTCGTCTAGACTCTTCAGCTTCTTTTACTACGTCCTCTAAGGTGCGCTCCACCTATGAGGAATTCGATTGGGGGCGGGAACTCGTAAAAATTCAAGAAGGCTATGGGGAAAGCTACGTCCAATCTACTGAATTCGAATACTTTGATACGCTTGGGGGTGGTGACGGTCATTATTCCCAACTTGAGAAAATTACTTACCCCAATGGTGGTGAAATGAGCTTCGTGTACTACGATGACTTTGATACTAGAGGTATGGTTCATAAGCGTTATGATCCGTTCCAGGATGTGAGTGACGGCCGTAGGACGACCTATACTTATCAGCTTGATGTGACAGGCGATCGTTATGTTGAGGATACGATTGAAGTTCATTTAATGGATACGCTGGGCGGTTCCTATGAGCAAATTGGCAAGACTACTTTTGATTATTATTCGGAGACATGGAATGGTGAGCCAGCTAGGCGGATCGTGCGTCGTGATTATGAGGACACTAGCGCGTATTTGCAGACAACCATTCGCGAATACCGTGAGGATTGCGGTGCTTCTGAAGCCTATCGAAGGAAAATGCCCATTTCTGTGAGGCGTCCTGATGGAACACAAACGAGTTATGCCTATGCGTATTACTCGTCTTGGGGTGTCTATGTATTTGAATCCTTAGAGGGTACCTCCTCTAACCCATCGGGTGAGGCTTCAACGTACTATTCGAGTTATTATGGGGGGGCGGAAAATATCGACAACATCTACATGGTTGAGAGCAAGTCGCTCAAGCTTCAGAGCAATAAGTTTTCTACGGGACGCGTTTATGGCAGCTACGAGAGTATTTGCGTTGGCGCAGCGGGATTTGAGCTAATGTCAGAGACTGCTTATGCTTACACTGCTGCTGGGTTGTTGTTTGATTCTAGGCGGCAAGCTTATGCTAACAATATTCCTACTGGAAGTTGGAATATTCTTTCGGAAGCTAGTTATGACGGTATGCAAGCTAACTGGTCAAAAGACGAAACTGGTATCAAAACAAATTACTACTATGATAAGCAGGGAAGGTTGGATCTCACGATCGAAGAAGGAGCCAGCGATACGACATACAACGATGTGGATGACCTTCATGTCCTTCATGAGTATGATGGTTCCAATCGAGTAGTATACCAAGGGCGGAGCGGGGCAAGTAGCTCAGAAACGATCGATTCCAGTTGGACTTATGACTATGCCGGTCGCCTTACTGGCAAGACTCTAGATTGCTGTAATACGGTAAGTTACGAATACCCATCGAGTGACCAGGTCAAGACGATCAATGACGATGACGGCGAGATTTTGGAGAATTACTACAAGGACGGATCGTTGGATAGTCGTACGGGAGACGCGACTACGCCGCTCTACGTGCGCAGCCGTGTCTCTTCTGGAAAGCTTGAAGTTTGGAGTGCTTCTCAAACTTTTACTTTTAGTAGTCCATACAAAGACAACTACCGAATGCAAGCCTCTGACTGGCTTGGACGAGTCAGTCACACCCGTCAACCTACCTTTGATGGAGGTAGTCGCTACGAAATATTGAATTATGATTCAGCAGGTAGGGTATCAGATCGGCGTACTCGAACCTCACTTACGTCAGGAGACCTTTTAGCTCCCTATCGTTATCAGTATAATTCGGTAGGACAATTGGAGTATGAAGGGTTTGATGTTGGAAATAGTGGAACGCTCACAACCAGTTCTAATGATCGCGTTACCAAGTATGTGAATCGTTTTCATAAAGATAGTTCAAATATTTGGCATACGGAAAGCATCACTTACGCATACCCGAGTTCGAGTGCGATTATGACTAGTCGTACATTGAATAGAGTCGCTGTTCAGGCTGGGTACCTTAGTCAGACCGCCGTTTACGATGCATTTGGCAATGCCCAAATCAATGACGTTGAGGTTAGCCGGCCCGAAGGTTTGGTGTCGCGTGTTTCGTCAGGTGTGCCAAGCCCAACTAGTGATGCGACCGCAGTTTATAAAAATGGCTTGCTCGTGAAATCTGTTGATTCGGCCAGTGTTGTTCAAGAATTTGAATATGACTCCCTACGACGCCTGAGTGCTAGGGATGGACGGGATTCGGTGCGTGATGTCTACTCTTACTACAATGGGACCAATCGAGTATACCAAGAAAAGCAAGGCTCGTTGGTTGTTCGCGAACATTCATACGGCTTAGCAGGTCGGCTCACGCAGACAGTGCGCAAAAACTCCACGGGAGATGAAACGACTAACTATCAATATAACGCTCGTGGACAGGTTAAATATGCTGTTGGGGATGGGGAGTATCCAATTGGATATTTTTACGATTCTTACGGTCGCCTGTATCAACAACAACAGTATCGTGCGGACAATGGATCCTCGGTATCTGTGGTTGAATGGGTCTTTGATGATAATTACAATACTGGGCTTGTGAAGCAAAAGCGACACTATGGTTACTTTTTTGATATGGCAAGTAATCCGAGCTACCCTTGGCCTGATCCCTCCGAATATGACGATACCGACTTCGTTTACAACGACCTTGGGCAGCTCAGTCAACGGACGTGGGATAGAGGTGTGTCTACGGATTTTGGGTACTCTATGGGAAATACGAATTCTACCGGTGAGCTTCTTAGCGAGACCCACTCTGATTCGACTCCGGACGTAGGCTATACCTACGACAAAATGGGTCGTATCTATACAGCTGCCGATCATGCGGGAACGCGTACTTTCTTATACAATGAGCATAATAATCTGCGTCTAGGCTATGAGAATTTGCCCAACGGCTTCTACGGAAGCAATAATCTCGATTATCATTGGAACCTAGGCGGAACGAATGCGGGCTATCGAGGCGTTAGCTATGGGGGCGGCAGTTGGACTCGTTCGGTTAATTCGGCCAATGGTCGTGTTTCGAGTGTTCAAGCGACTGCTGATGGAAGTAGCAAAACCTTTAGCTACACCTACGATAATGATTCGAACCATGTCGAAAAGGTTGCGTACGGCTCTTTTTCTTTAGAGCGCTATTGGGATTCTTGGCGCGAGGTTCGCTCCAAATCGTTCACTCGATGGGGGACGGCGTATCGAGCCAATTTTCAAGTACCGGTTCTCGATGATCAAAGTCGGTATATAAGTTATCGCTTGTACCGAAATGGGGGCGACTCTCTTGCCTACAAGTACAATCCTAGCCCGAGTTATATCCAGTTTAATCATACTTATGATACGCGTGGTCAACTTAAGTCCTACGACCGGAGCGATAGCAATACCCATGACGTGACCAGTTACAGCTATGACAGCGCTGGAAATCTCACCAACCTAAACTACGCGTCCAAGTCAGATTACAGTTATACTTACAATAGTAAGAATGAGTCTAGTTCGAATGGTCAGAGTTACGATACTGATGGTAACTTAGATGAGGATGAAAATTGGTATTACTATTATGACGCCTATAATCGCTTGGTGACTATGGATAAAAAGGATGGTACAAAGTATTTGGAATTCAGATATGATTACATCGGTCGGCGTATTGAAAAGAAAGTCTGGAACAATGGTACTGGAAGTGGGACGGCAGCGACTCACTTGAAGTTTGTTTACGAAGGTATGACATTGCTGGCCGAGCTCAATTCTTCGGGCTCCGTGAGTCGTAGTTTTCACTGGGGGCTTGACAAGTCCGAAACTTTGGGAGGAGCTGGAAACACTGAGGGACTGCTCTATATGCGCGACTGGCTTGGTAACCAAGACTACTATCCAAGCTATGATCTTAATGGTAATGTGGTTGGGCTGTTAGGTTCCGACGGTGAGTATGCGGCCTGGTACGCCTACGATGCTAACGGTAATGTTGTTCAATCTGATGGCGCGTACGATGCTGACAACCCAATTGGTTACTCTACACAGTACACCGATCGTGAGACCGGGCTTGTGTATTATGGTTTGCGCTATTACAGTCCTAAGATGACCCGCTTCATAAATCGAGATCCCATAGCCGAGGCAGGCGGAGCGAACCTACACCGCTTCGTGGGTAATAACCCGATTAGTAACGTGGATCTGTATGGCTTGGAACCTATCGTGGTGAAGAACGTCCCATTAGCACCAGTGAGGCTTATAGGAGAACCGCCTTCAGAAGATGAGGATTTCGGATATGATCCCTGGAACCTGGTGATGACTCCCAATTGGACTTTTTGGAAATCAGTTAGTTTTGGGGTTGCTTCAATTGCCACTTCAAAGGACCAAAAGGATAAAGAGCGCGAGAAATGTCGTGATGCAGCAATTACAGCATACAAAGGTAAAGTTGCTAATAATATTGGCTTGGGGGAAAGTATGAAAAGTGCCTATTTTGATGGTGTGAAAGCCTCGGCTGAAGCACAAGGTTACGACGCTTTGCAAGATTTGATTATTGATATAGATATCACAATTGCAGGTTCATTGTTATTAGGAGAAGGTGCTGCCTATGGTGCGTTAAGAACCGCTTCGAGTGGTAGGGCTCTATATGGTGCTGCAAAAAGTTGGTCTTCGATAAATCGAATTAGCAAATTGGTCCAGAGTGCCAATAAAAGCGCTAATATTAGTAGATTTGCTGCTGGGTTTGCTTTTACCACCTCTTATGGTGTCCTACAAACGACACCTAGCCATGATGATAATTTTTCGGAGATATTGAACGGTTATTCAATGATGGCTGGTGATGTTGCAGAGCAAATTTTGAATTTGAATTACCAACAGATATCAGTGTTGAGGGGGCTTTATGGTATATCCCAAGAATACAGTGATGCCTTAAGTCAAACAGAAGGGTATCCTTTTGCGGAAGGTGTTGCTAATGCTGTTGGTAAAGCTAATGCTGCGGCTTTCAACAATTTACAATCAGCGTTAAAGAAATGTGACGAATAAGCATAATAGTAAATTATCTCGTTTGCTAGCAAGGGATGTAGAATTTTTCTTCTCAAGACCTATATACTATCTATTATCATTAAATGTATTAGGTTTTTGTGTTTTTCTTGTGTCAGCCTATCGATATTATAAAGGTTCTGAAGAAGGGAATTTGAGAAGTAGTGCGACCACATCATTTTATATTCTGTCAATTTTATTGATAGCCTCTCTTGGTAACTTAGTCTATCACTTGGTGAATAAGAAAAAAAGAAAGAGGCTTTTGGCTAGAAGGAAATGAATACATTCCACACTGTGGCACCAGCGTATTCGCCGGTGCTTCGCACTCCTGCCAGGGACAAGCCCTGTCATGCCTGCTGTTGATGTTCATGGTTCTTCTAATGGTCGGATGACTATTAGGCCGTGTGGACAAAATGTGTAAGTTCTCAAGTAATTGATTTGCAATAGGATGCAAAAGTTATATCAAGTTTTCGATGATAAAGAACAA
>JAKYXN010000117.1 GCA_022538095.1 Puniceicoccaceae bacterium K14
CCCGTGGATGGGAGAAAGGATGAATCCGCTTGGCTGATTTCGCTTAGGTCAAGCTGAGCGAGGAATGACTGAGGTTTGCCATTCCACGTTGGCCATTCTAATCCTGGCGGCATGAGCGGAAGTCCACCTAGTTTGGAAAACGAACTTTCGCTTGCGGGGCTTAGGAATATCGCAGGTTTATTGGGTAGGGGCGGGGCTTGATCAGAGTTGTTTGAAGTAACTTGGACCGTTGATGATGGAGATGAAGATTTTGGTTTTTTGGGTTCGCGACCGAGAAGTCTTTTAAGCCAGTTAACTGTAATTGATTATTGGATATGTATTCCCTTGTTTTGAATTTGAGATTTGCCCCCTCTTATAGGGATTCCATTCCTTGTATGGTGGCTGCCTAGGATGCCCCAAAGACAATTGTTTGTGGATTGGAACTATTTGTATTCACTATTATGCTTGGTGAAAAGAATAGGGGGTGGAGAAATGATTTATTGCAAATTTATAAACTAGAAGAATTTTTAAATAGCAAAGATTAAGAACTGACCATTTTTCTCCCTCGACTGTATCCAAATATCACACTATAAAGATTTTCGCAATGCTAAGGCAAAGTGAAGGGGGAACATAATGAACGCAGAGAAAGATTCATAACCTGCAACTGCAGGCCACAGTGCTGCCTTATCATTTTAGGCAAAGATCATAAGCATCTAACCCAATTCACCATGTTTTGCAGAAGGGGCATCTTGCCGCTTCGTTGCAGGTCGATCAAACCTTGCAAAGCGGCGGGACGCCGCCTCAACTTTTTCGAATGGTGTAGCTAGGGAGAATGCTTGACCGGAATCGAAGCTTGCTTGAAATATCATAAGCGTTACCTTTGATTCAATGGACGAAGCGATTCTAGGCAAAAAAGCACTGAATTTACCTGCAAAGGATAGGGCACTGCTGGCGGATGCCTTGCTAGTGAGCTTGGACGACGAAGCGACTAAGGCTATCGAAGCGGAATGGGTAGAGGAGGCTGAGTCGCGTTATGGCGCTTACCAAGATCAGAAGATTGAAGCCAGAGACGGTAAAGCCGTGGTACAATCCATCAAAGAAAAGTACCAAAAGTGACTTTTAGTTTTCTTGAACCTGCTGAAAGAGAGCTCGAAGAGGCAGTTTCCTTTTATGAAGGGGCTAACGTTGGATTGGGCTTGGAGTTTCTGAAAGAGGTCGAACGAACAATTTCTAGAATAATTCGATTTTCCGAAGCTTAGGCTAAGGTTTCTCAAAATCACAGACGCTGTCGGACTCGTCGCTTCCCCTATTGATAAATTTATTCAATCGGTGGAGACGAAATAATCATTTCAGCTGTAATGAATTTAAAAAGACATCCGGATTCTTGGAAAAATAGAAAGTAACTCCTAAACTGGCTTGGTATTGGAAACAGCAGGATAGTTATGGTAGAAGCGGCATCTTGCCGCTTTGTCATTCAGCTTTAGCTTCCCACTCGTCGACAAATTCATCGACTATGAGAAATTCATGAGACTTCAGCTCGCGTTCCAATTGCATTTTGTTGCCCAAATAGGTGCGGTCTCCGCTCTTGTAGGCAATCGTCCACCAGGCAACAGCCATCGCGTTATCCTGCTCAACTCCCTTGCCATTGTAGTAGGCCAAACCTAATGAATTTTGGGCTCGTGCTAAGCCTTGTTTTGCGGCGAGTTTGTACCACTTGCATCCTTCCTCCAAATCCTTCTCTACACCTTTACCATGGTAGTAAAGGGAGCCCAAGGCTTCTTGAGCATGCGATAATCCTTGCTCTGCTGCCAGGCGGTATAAGCGTATCGCCTCATCGTAATTTTCAGCCATGCCTTCGCCAAGAAAATTTAATCGTCCGAGAGAGAATTGAGCGTTGGCCGATCCTTTTTCGGCAGCGGATTTATAAAGGCGAATCGCTTCTTCGAAATCCTTTCCACCCCAGTACCGTGGTAATGGAAATGACCTAACTCAAACAATGCTCGCGGATCCTCTTGTTCACCTGCTAGCTTGAACCACTTAATCGCAGACGCTAGATCTTGATCAACCTCATAGCCCGAGAGGTAGTCGTACGCGAGATCCACCTGAGCATCTACGAGTTCAAGCTCAGCCGCCTTGGTTAAGAGCTTATGAGATTTTTCAATATCCACTGCGACGCCTTCCCCCATGCCATAAATAAGCGATAAGGCGTAATAACCAGCACGGTCCTCATTGTCCGCTGCAGACTGAAAGAACTCAATTGCCTTTGCGTAGTCTTTTTGTTCGTACGCGGTCCAACCGTCTTCGATCAAGCTTGCTAAGCTCGTTGAAGCTACAGAGAAAGTTAGTAGAAGAAAGGTTGATAGAATACTGATGCGTTTTGGGCCAATCATAATTGGCTAAGTAATGAGTTATTGTTCTATTTGCGGAAAAGTCTTTTTAGCGTAGAGTGGGGTGTATGAAATTATGGCTACGGCAACCAGGCAGAGAATGTCGAATTGCATTTGGGGATAATCGTTGCCAATTAGAAAGAGTTGAAAGACGTGGGCTAGGTCTATCAGAGCCACTCCAATTACCATATGCACAAAGAGCCTTTGCTTGCTCCTGGCTTTTGGCATCAAAATGAACCGATTGATAAAGGATAAGGTTATAGACAAGATCGCGACGATGTAAAAAAGCATCGGCGGATTAGGCGCATTCTCTCCACTTGGAAGTCCTCCGACTAAAATGAACTGTAGCACAATCATTCCTTGCAAGATAGCGAACCAAAGGCCCCAGAAAATTAGAGGTTGTGGCTTGGATTTGTTTGTATACATTTAATTGAGGCTGTTCGGCAAATGGCAAACATTATGATCTGACCCCTGCTATGGGTAAATTTGTCAAGTCGCGTTTGTGATGGTTACATGATTATAGGTTTAGGAGCTGTTTTTTGTTTCTTAAAAGTTCTATCCTTTGGTTGCGTCTCTTCCGTGGATGTGGCGGATTTCGCCTTTCATAACCTGCTATCCGCGCATGTCTCTAATCGACAGCGCAAGTTGATCTGTGCTTTCGTGGCTGGAAGAGCAAAGACCGTCCAATCTTTTTGTCGAGCCATCATAAGGCTCATGGGTCAGTTCGGACAGGTCCTCTGCTCTAGGAAAATTCGTTTTGCTATATTGTCATCTTCTATGCGTAGATTCGTGATACACGTCCTTCGCGTAGAGCCTTGGTGGCGTAGGAAGTAGGATAGCCCATTCTGAGGCCTAAGTCTTCTGGTTTTGCCTGGCCTGTTTGGATACGCCACCAGTCAATTGAAAATTGGCGCGCTATTGCGACGGCCATTTTCTTTTTCTTTGCTGGGCCGAAGGGTTCGGATGCAATTCGCTCCTTCCATTTGAGTATTGCCTTGTAGTCGGGTTGGAAGTGGAACATTCGCCACACCGCCTCGATTAGCATATGCCTTATGCGCGGGTTGCCGTGTTTGTTGATGCTTCTTTGTTGTCGCTTCCCGCCGCTGGAGGCCTCGCCAGGGCAAAGGCCTGTGTAGCTGGCAACTTCGCGCCTATTGCTGAAGCGGGAGTAATCTACGAATTCGCGATCAAGGATCGATGCGGTTAAAGCTCCAAGTCCAACTGGTAGGAGTCGATTGGCAGTCCTCTCTTCTCTCGCTGTAGCTTCTCTTAGTTGAACGTCAATTTGTTGGAGGATGGCTTGGTATGGTCCTAAAATATCTTGCAGGTATTGCGGGATGTGCGTTCGAAGGCTTTCGAATATTTTCGGTTTCCACCAGTTCGCTGGAATCTCTATGCCGTAGTAACGCCCATTGCTTGTGCCTATATTTTGGATGCGTTTTCTTTCTTTCGAAAGCACGTCGCGTTGTCGACTTAGACTGCGTTTTTGCTCTTCCTCTTCGGTCGGGATGCGTACCGGTGTCAAAGATCTTTTGTTGCCAGCAATGTAGCGATCGAGGTGGCTGCAGAGCTCCTTGGCATCTCGAGCATCGGTTTTAACGTTAGAGCCGTAGTCGTCCCAATTTCTTGGCCTGACTACGTAGTTGGTTATTCCCATAGCTTCTAGTTTTCGGTGGAGGCTATATCCGAAGCATCCAGCTTCGTAGCAACAATAGGTTCGCTGCGCTAGTTGAGCTTGTTTGGATACCCATACTAGAAATGCCTCGGGAGTGAATGTTTGAGGTGGCTTGGGAGCCTCTTGGTCACGTTGAGCAACGAGGACGTACTTGGTTTTGTGGATGTCGATTCCAAGCTTGAGAACCTCGGTATTAACGTCAGTCTGTTTCTTCGACGTGGGAGTAGTTAGTTTTCTATTCATACACTGGAACGGTTAGCGCGATCTAACGCGACTGACAACTGCTCCCATGTCATCTTTGCTAGCGTGGCGAGCTTTTGATCTGTTGTTTTGGTATTGAGAAGAGTATCAGTCTTCTTTCTTTTGTGATGGAAAATATTATACCAATGGAAAAACAAATAGCGATTAGTGTATCTACAATTGTATGATAAGCTAAATGTTCCAAAAATTTATCTTTCCCTAGTAAATAGTGTCTCAGAACCGCGGTTTCAACGCCCTGAAAAAAGCCACCCGTTATAGAAAATATTGAAAATATAAACAGGTGATTATTTTTCCTTTTTTCCCGATTTTTGAATATTGATAGGATGATCAGTGGCACTCCTATTATGTTGAAAACGTAAGCTATTGAAGTGCCTACCATAACGAACCTGGTGTTGATGTTCGGAGCGTTTGAAGGGATCAACCAGCCTCGTGGGTAAAGATAAGATACGAACATCGATCCAAGAAAAATAAGAGTCATCGCACCTGTACGTGCAAACTCGATAGGCAAATGGTGTCTGTTGTCTAGTAAGTTCCGATAGAGGCCCGATAATCCAAAGAAAATTCCACAGTAGCCTGCTATTGTTAAGGGATATATGTGGGTAGAAAAACTTAGTTGAGAGAAGAATCCGAAGACGGCGGCACAGGATGAGTGCGGTTCAAGGTGTTTGAGAATTATTGTAGGGATGACTGCGGATACGCTGCAACTCAATACAATAAACAATGTAATGTAGACTTCTGCAGTCGCTCTTTTTGCACCACGATTTCGTTTTTTTGTCCATGCGAAGAATCCAACAAAGAGCGAGGACAAGAAAAAGAGAACTGCGACTACTGGCTGTTTCGAATCAAGCGTAGTCTTCGCACAGTAGAGACAAGCGGCGGTTGTAAATACGAGAACGCTATCCCCAACGCCTTTGCCGAGGACTAGGTTGCGAATTGTAAATGCAAAGATGATCAACGCTATGATCACGCCGAAGCACATTATGGCGAAGGAGAATTTTTCGAGAATGTAATTGTCGAAGCCTAATAGCGTGGAGAAAATGACAGTAAAGAAAACCCATGAAATATTTAGACGTGTATCCAAAGTTTGGTTCATTTTTAATTAAGTTTGTATAAAATTTATCGCTTCAAATATTGCGTTGGTGAACTTCTAGATTTGATCGAAGTGACTGGCGTGTCTGTGCGAATCGGCACAATTCAAGGAGCGAGCCTTCCTTTTCTGGTATCTCTGAAATCGTTTCCGTTAAAAAATGAATAGATGTCGCGGCAAAGGAGAAAGTGTTTGAAGTTAATAGGAATAATACAAGTAATTGGAATCTCGCGATAGAGCTGGATCGACGAAATGATTTTTTTTGAAAGAGTCGAGAAATGATGCTATGAGGGTTATAAATCATTAAGAAATTGAGCCACGGTTATCAGGGTGGTTTTGGTACGAGTATTTTATGAAAATGATCACAACCTGCCCCTTTTAGGGCGAGCGAAGCGAGCTTTCCATTTCTATTTGCAGACTTTGCTTTTTGGGGGATTGAATTTTTTAGTCCATTTTGAATACAGCCATCCTATCGGACCTGCCACTCCAAGGTAATAGATCCAGCGGCCAAACCTGTTGAACCCATACGACTTCATAACTTTGCGAAAGATGACGTCAGATTCTCTACGCGACCAAGGGCAAGATGGGTCTATCGTAGTTGCTTGTCTCAATGCGTCGTGTAACACACAACCTGGGAGGGCATTTTTAAAATCAGGAACAACAGAGCAACCATCTGTTCCATATCCAGAATATATTGTCACCAACCCGTTTGGGTCCAGTCGTAGCCTATTTCGGCATTTTTCCCCTTTATTCTTAGTACGATAATAATATGGTTTTTTAACTCTGCCTTTAAGTCGACTTATTCTAATTGACCAATCTTTATTGAGCCTACACGGCCACTTCTTTTTTCCAGTATCGCAAACTAATTGAGGTCTTTTCATTGTTTTTCTGGTGTTTTAGATGGCTATGATTTGTGGAATGCAGTTATTTAGGAAATTATTTTATGGTCCTCGTACGCATCCCAAAAATCGTTTTCGTGGATCAGTAGAGCTGTGCTTCCTTCTTTTCTTAGATTCAGTAAATATTCAACTTTCCTTCCAAAGCACGAATAAGCCCAAAACTGATTTCCAGCTGCTCCGTATACGAGGTAGTTAATTTTTTTTGTTGGATTGCGTTTAAAAATCCCGCCGAGATCTTCTACGATATTAGCCATTTCACTCCTGTTGGCCTTCGATGACTCACCGGTAAATGTGAACACCTTACCTTTGAATACAATGCTTGGATCAACTGCACAAATACCCAATACCGACACTTTCTTTTTGAGCTCCTTAGTAATGTCAATCTGGTTATTTGTTGAAAGGGTAACAAATTCGCAGAAGAATGCTTTAAGGAACTCAGCTTCTTCTTCGTCAATTTTTCCATCTTGGAGAAAACTTGTGATCAGAGAATAAATTTCATCGTAGGGATAACATCCTGACAGGTATTCTCTTTCGTCCATCCAATCGCTAAGTGCTTTAATTTCGGAATCGTTAACTTCTCTATCTGCCAAAATTCCATGAAGTAAGCCCTGGAGGCGTTGCAAGTCTGAGGTTACACTATCGTAGAAGTGACTCGAACTTAGAGCTCGATTTAAGTACCATTCGATATCTTTCATCTCCTCGGCATCAAGCACATCGTCCTCCAAAGCACTGTCGATAATTGATATAATCTCATTGAATGGATTAAGCTTTTTATACCTTGAGTGGTCGTCACACCATTCTCTTAGCTCATGAATTTCTCGGGCATTTATTTCAGAATCAAATTCGATACCTTGAAGGATTCCTTCTAGCGTATGTAGTGCTTTGTTAAGGTTCTGTGGGCCGCAAAAGCGAGCGTATGAAAAGTCGTCTAAGTTTTCCATTAGTGAATTTTGTAGTGAGTTAGGTTAGCTGCATTGGAAGATCATCCAGGCTTTGCTGAAGTCTTTAGTTTGGGCGTCGGATTCTCGTATCCAAAAATATAACATGCCGACGTCGCCCCACATCCATTCGGTGTCGTCGTCGGTATCGAGTTGGAGAAGGAGTTTCCACTCGTGAGCATTCTTCTTTAACTCTGGGGCTCTAGGATCGTTGTATCCTGTGGCGTCGCCGAGGTAGAGTCCATTGGAGGCGAGTTGGCATTCTACGTCCATTTCGGCATTTTGAACAGGGGAGCAATAGCCGAACATTTGGTGCCGGGGTTGGTTTTCGAAGGGAGC
>JAKYXN010000118.1 GCA_022538095.1 Puniceicoccaceae bacterium K14
GTTAATGCGGGTGAGTATGAAATTGGACTCGATCCAACTTCTGGAGACATCGATTTTAATGCAGGCGTTGCTGACCTGGGTAGCTTTGCTTTTTATCAGGATAGTAATTCAGGTGGTAGTCTCATTATCGACAACTTGTTGTTTGCGGAAGTTGGATATGAAGCGAGTGACGTTGTTGATGTAGATCCAGAGATTAATATCTATTCGTCTTTGGATTTTGAGGACGATACATTGGGAGAAGCTCCGGTTGTTGCGGGAGCGGGTTACACTCCGGGGAGTAATGATGCTACAAACGGCACGGTAATTATCGATAGTACTTCAACGCCAGTCGCGAATCCATTCGAAGGTCAAAGTATGTATGTATATGATTTGGGTGTTGCATCCGGTAATAGCACACATTTTCGTTATCCTTTCAATGGAGGTACAGATGTTTCCAATGTCCGCGTTGATTTTGACTTTCAGCGTGGCTATGAAGTGGTCGCCCCAGAGGGAGATACAGGTATCCATGTAGCGGTTGGTCGAGCATCTGCGGGAAGCTTGAATAACTCCGACTTCAGGCCGTTTAGAGTTTCTATCTTTAATGATGGTACGTTCTCGATTGATGATATAAGCGGAACCACTGCTCTCGGAACCTATGCTACAACTGGGGCGGAGCACATGACTTGGCTGGTGAATTCACATGATACTCAAAGCGTCAGCTACGATCTGGATGATTTGGGCACAGGTAGTGTAATGCCAAATAGCGTACACGTATTCTTAAACGATATACTATTGGGTGAATTCGATTTCTTTATAACGCCTGATCCAACAAATGCTCCCCAAATTATATTTAATCAGGAAAACAATGACCTTGGTCAGATTGGTTTCTTTCAGGATACGAACAGTGAAGGTGGTATCGTGTTTGATAACGTTGTGGTCAAGCGAATCAATGACATCGTAGCTGCGCCGTCTGCGCCGTCTGGAGTTACTCAAGATTCAGTCGGTTCGCAAGTCGCGACCATTTCGTGGACGGATAATGCTTCGGATGAAACTGGGTTCATTATCGAACGTAAGGAAGGTAGCGATGGAACTTTCACAGAAGTTGGTACAACGGGGCCTGACGAAGTCGCGTTCTCCGATAGTGGCCTGGATCCTGAAACTACGTACTTCTATCGTGTAATTGCGACTAATGGCTTGGACTCTGATCCGTCGGATGAATTGGAAGTAACGACTTCTGAGCAAATAGAGCCGTTGATTACTGGATCAGAATCAGTCTCGCTTGCAGTACCAAACACATCAGCACTACTAGAAGTGACAGCGATTGGGCAGGATCCACTTACTTATCAGTGGTATCTGGGTGAACGCGGAGATGTATCTAACCCAGTTGCAGGTGCTACGGAAGCGAGTTTCGATGCTCCGGTTGAAGAAGCTAATATTTCTTACTGGGTTCGTGTGACCAATAATTCAGGTACGTTCGATTCGGATACATTTGCGATCGAAGTGAGCATTCCTGAAAGTACACTCGTTTCGACGGAGTCCGAGCTTGAGACTGCGATTGCAGCTGCCTTGCCGGGCGACGAAATTGTTATCGCAAATGGAGAGTACGAGGACTGGGTTATCGAGTTTGAAGGAATGGGGCTCGAAGGAGTGCCTATCACGCTAAGAGCCGAAACGGCTGGTGAAGTAATCTTTAAACTGGCGTCTCGTTTGGAGATTGGTGGAGAATGGCTAGTTGTCGACGGATTAGTATTTACCGGTGAATACACAGGGAACGATGACGAAGTTGTTCAATTCCGCTCAAGCACCCAGGCTCAGAATTGTCGTATGACGAATGTATCCATTATTGATTATATTCCATCTGAGAATGTGAGAACTGTGTACGTCGCTCTTTATGGGGCGAATAACAGAGTCGACCATTGCTACTTTACTGGTCATGATGTGATCGGTGTGACAATGATCGTTTGGTTGGATGGTGTTCCTGATTATCATTTGATTGATAACAACCACTTTGCTAACAGAATAGATGGCCAAGTGAACGGTTGGGAGACGATCCGAATCGGAACGAGCACTAATTCGATGACTGATAGCTTTACAACGGTTGAGCATAACTTGTTCGAGCGCCTCGATGGTGAGATTGAAATAATATCTAATAAGTCAGGAAATAATGTTTACCGTTACAATACCTTCTTGAATTGTCGCGGAACGCTCACTTTGCGTCACGGAGACAACTGTCTAGTTGAAGGTAACTACTTCCTTGGAGGCTTCCTTGATGAAACGGGAGGTGTTCGAGTAATTGGTCGTGATCATGTGGTGATTAATAACTACTTCTCGGAGACTACTGCGAGAGACGATGCGGCCATTACTGTCTACGCCGGCGTAGATAACGGACCGTTAAATGGTTACTTCTCAGCGGACCGTACCTTAGTTGCTTTTAATACCTTTTATGATAATGAAGGTCCGTTGATCGAGATCGGTGCAGGATTTGGATCAAGCGATCGTACTGTGCTTCCAACTGACATCGTTGTCGTCAATAATGTGATGGATGCCGGTGATGAAACGGCGGGTACATTCGTATTTGGAGAAAACCCAGAAGCTCAAACTTGGGCTGGCAATATTATAAATGGCCGCTCAATGGGTGGAGGATTAACATCTGGTTTTGTCGAAACTGATCCTTTGCTAGAATTGGATGGTGTATCCGGGATTTTACGACCTGCTACTAATAGTCCTGTGATTGATGCTTCTTCGGATATCTTTGATGATGTGGATATTGATATTGATGGACAAAATCGTGAGGGAATTCCGGATGTTGGAGCTGATGAGGTTAGTTCCGCTGCGGGACTTGTCTTCGGTCCAACGAGTGCTTTTGACACAGGCCCAAGTTATTTAGGTCCGAATCGTGTTCTTGGTGAAATGTCGATATTGGTTAATCAGTCTATTCGGGCAGAGGTTACTCCTGATGAGGGGACTATGATTGCTGGGTTCGTTATCGATGGAACTGAATCGAAGACTATGCTTGTTAGGGCTGTTGGGCCTGGGCTTTTATCCCAAGGAGTTGAAAGCCCAGTTGGGGATCCAATCCTTCTTGTCTATGATGCAGATGGTGTTGAGATCTACCGCAATGATGACTGGTGGGATTACTCTGCAGATGAGTTAAATGCGATAACCATAGCAAGTAGTTCGGTTGGAGCATTTGATTTGGGAGAAACCAGTTCAGATTCAGTTATTCTCGAAGATTTCGCTCCGGGAATCTACACGGCTCACGTTGTGTCAGCAGATGGCATCGCAGGTGAAGCTCTTCTTGAAATGTACGATGTATCTGGAGACAATAGCCTCGTAAATCAATCTGCTCGTGCGAACATTTGTGAAGAAGTTGATACCTGTATCACAGGCTTCTCTATTGCGGATGGGGCAGGTCAGACTCTTCTCATTAGGGGAGTGGGGCCAGCTCTCGCCGATTACGAAGTTGATGATTTCGTAACGGATGTGAATATCGAAATATTTGATAGCGATGGGAACTCTATAGCGTCAAACGATGATTGGAGTGGTTCCGACGTTTCAGATGCAGCGACCGCAGTAGGAGCATTCGACTTGATTGAAGGCTCTAAAGATTCAGCAATTCTGATATCTTTGGAGGCTGGAGAATACACAGTGCATGCAACGAATCCAAACGATGGTGTCGGTGTTGTGCTGGTCGAAGCTTATGTCGTAGAATAGTTTTTTAGCAAAGCCGCTCCCTTCTTGGGGGCGGCTTTTTTAGCTTTAAAAGTTAAGCTCGCTGATTTGTACTACGTATGCCCATGATTACTCGACCTACTTTATTATTAATTGTATCCATAATATTCGTTTCGCACCAAGTCTTCGCTGGCGAGGGAGTGTTTTATTCTGTTCTTGATTTTGAAGGTGACAGCTTAGGAGAAAAGCCAGACGTCGCGGATGCCGGCTATACACCCGGTTCGAATTCCTCGATTAATGGTGTCGTTGTTATTGATGGAGCGTCTGATCCAGTAGCAAACCCACTCTCTGGAAAAAGTTTGTATGCCTATGACTTGGGAACAGCTTCAGGTAATAGCACCCATTTTAGGTATCCCTTTAACGGAGAGGCAGATGTCTCGGAACTGCGTGTTGATTTTGATTTTCAACGCGGCTACGCCTTAGAGGCGCCGGAGGGAGATACTGCAATGCACTTTGCAGTTGGTCGTGGTAGTGCCGGGGCATTGAATAATTCTGATTACCGACCTTTTCGATTATCATTGTTCAATGATGGGACTCTTTCAATCGATCACTTAGGTGGGACTGCGACGTTGGGCAATTATGACACCAATAATGCAAACCACATAACATTGTTGGTGAACTCTCATGACAGCGGTGCGGTAAATTACGATCTTGAAGATTTGGGCAGTGGTGTGATCCAACCTAATACAATCCATGTTTTTTTGGAGAATGTGAAGTTGGGTGAATTTGATTTCTTTATTACCCCTGACCCAGCGAATGCACCTCAGATCGTTTTTGACCAGGAAAATAATGATTTGGGGCAGGTCGCAATTTTTCAGGATACTAATAGCGAAGGAGGGATCGTATTCGATAATATTATTATCCGTAGCGTGAATACTGAAATTGAAGAAATTCTAGCACCCTCGAATTTACTGATCGAATCAGTGGATACGGTATCGGCGACAATTGCATGGACGGACAATTCAGATAACGAAAACGCATTTATTGTAGAGCGCAGCCTAGATGAGTCAGGTCCTTTCGAAGTAGTGGAATCGACGGGTGAAAGCGTTACTAGCTATACTGACGAAAACCTGAATTCGGTGACGACCTATTATTATCGAGTAACGGCCTTCAATGGTTTTTATTCGGATTCTTCTGACGTGCTTGAAGTTACTACCCTTGAGCAAATTGATCCATTAATTGTGGATACATCATCTCCTGGAGCAGCTTTAGCTAATACGACGGTTGACTTAGGGGTTGCGGTTATTGGGCGAGAACCTATTTCTTATCAGTGGTACGAAGGAGAGAGTGGAGACGAGTCTAATCCAATTGTCAGTGGAACGAGTGCCAATATTTCGGTGTCCGTTTTAGAGAACAACGTTGTTTATTGGGTTCGAGTCTCGAATTCTGAGGCTTCTGTAGATTCTGAAAGTTTTGAGATAGCAGTCAATGAACCCTCTGTAATAATTGTTTTCCGAGAGGCGGATTTGAATGATGTATTTGAAGCGGCTGTACCTGGGGACGAGATCGTTATCGCGAATGGTACTTACGAAGACTATGGGATGAATATCAATGCGTCGGGTACCGAGAATGCCCGAATTACAGTGAGAGCGGAAACGCCCGGCGGTGTGATCTTAAAAGGAAAATCTTTCATACGTTTTGGCGGAAATTACATCACGGCTTCAGGTTTCCATTTCTATAATGGGGACGATTATGATCGCGAGGTCGGATCATCTGTCGTTCAATTTAGAGCGAACAATGGAAACGTTCATGCTCATCATTGTAGGCTAACCGATTGTGCTATAATCGATATGAATTCCTGGGAACAGGACGTAGATGATGACGATGACGACGGGGATTCTGAAGAATTTATATTTCATAGTTCAAAGTGGATACAGTTATATGGTACAAATCATCGAGTAGATCATTGTCATTTTTCTGACAAAAAAGTCCGTGGAGCATTGTTGATTACGGAATTGATTCCACAAGGTGGCGAGAATGGGACGCCGTATGGGGAATATAATCACAAGATCGATAATAACTATTTTGGTTCCATTCCAGTGGGATTCGCCAGTAACGAATTCGAAACCTTGCGTCTTGGTACGAGTGATTATTCGAGTTTCAATGGAAACATGGTAGTCGAAGACAATTACTTTTATCGCTGTGATGGTGAAATCGAAGTGATTTCGAATAAGAGTAGTAACAACACATATCGGAATAATTCTTTTATTGAGTGCCAGGGATCTCTTGTCGTTCGCCATGGCGATGGATGTACGCTAGAAGGAAATGTAATTCTTGGAGGAGGTATTTCTCAAACAGGTGGGATTCGATTGAATGGAGAAGGTCACACTGTCGTGAATAACTATATTTCCGGTGTGCGCGGAACAGGGTTGCGAGCTGGCTTAGTACTTCGCGCAGCTGGCGGAGTCGAGGGAGAAGATGAAGACGGAGGTTATGATCAAGTCCGTAATGCATTGATCGCGTTCAATACCTGGTACGATGTCACTCAATCTTGGAACCTGGGTGAGTTGGGGTCGAAAGATAATAGTTTTGAACCTACTTCTAGTACGCTCGCTAACAATATAATTGTTTCTAGCCGAGGAACTCTTGTGACAATTGGTAACGAACCAACTGCAATGACATATGAAGGGAACATTGTACACGGTTCGAGTTTAGGGATTAGTGAAACCGGTTTTGAGGAGATCGATCCTTTGTTGGAAGAAGGTAATTTCGGCGTTTTTAGACCATCGGCTCAAAGCCCGATATTGGGAGCCAGCGTGGGAGAATATGCTTCAGTTGCCTTTGATATTGATGGCGAAGTGAGACCGGCGACGTCTGCAGATGTTGGAGCTGACCAAAGAAGTGATTTAGGACGGCTGGTAGCTCCAATGGATCCGTTTTCGGTGGGACCAACTTGGATGAACCCTTCTGCTATTGAAATCGTTAATATTATCAAAATTGATGACGGAACCCTCCAGGTGAGGTTCATGCAAGAAGGGACTTTGGATGCATCTGGTTTTATCCTTGAGAAAAGTCTGGATCTCAACGCCTCAAATTGGGGTCAAGAGGAAGCGGAGACTGTTGGTCCAGATGAATCCGGAATTTTCACTATTACTATTGTGCCCGACGGTTCGACTTCATTTTGGCGAATCAATATTGCTCAATAAAACCTCAAATTAGATATTTGTTTGTTTAAGCGGCCCCAATGCTCCTAGCTTTTATGCAGTAATTATGCGGCTTAATCGTTTGTTTCTACGTAAACGAGTTACCAGTGCTAGCAGTTTCTTGCCTCGAAATTTACAAATTATACCAGTAACTATTTAAACGAGTAGAGCGTTCTGATCTTACGCTTCGCTTTTCACGGATATAAATTATGAAATTACCCTCATTCGCGTCATCGCTTACTAAATCTACCACATTAGGTGTCATTTACGCCCTTTCATCTAGTGTGTTCCTCAATGCTCAAGTAACCGATCCTGGTTATGTGGATGCCCCATTTGGAAACTTAAATCTGCCATTGGTCGAGTTTTCGCGAGTGCCTCAAAGCAGCGGCGGTGGCCAAGGCTGGGCGCGTATCAATCACCTCAAGCCAGATGGAATGGGGCGTTTATTCGTGAATGATTTGCGCGGTTACATGTATTTGGTTTCGGA
>JAKYXN010000119.1 GCA_022538095.1 Puniceicoccaceae bacterium K14
TACGACGTTTATGATACTTATGATTTGTTTCGGACCAGCGAATCGCTCCGATCAATCAAGCAAAATCAGACGGCGCTTGGCATCACGCTTACAATGCATTAACCTTACTTGCTTTTGTAATTATGAATACCTATCGCCACCCCACAAACAACCGAGTACCCATATTTCCAGCACCCCGTAACCCGCCCATCCCAAGGCATAACACTCTATAAATATCCTATGGTAGGATGTTTTAAACGACAACGATGAGTAATATGAAAAAAATAATAACAGCAGTACTAATAGCAATCGGCCTAAGCTCATACGCTTTGGCGGGTGAAGTATCAATCGAAGTAACATATTCAGGAGACTACGCCAATGTAAATGTGCCCTATGGCTCTACTGCATCTCTCTATGCAGAAGTCGAGGGAGGATACTCCTGGGCTGCTATCTACGGTTACGGCGGAAACACAGAACTCGAGCTCGAGTCTTTCAGCAATAGTGGTCTGCATTGCGCTTGGGATACAGGCAGCTGGGGCTCTTACGACCTCGACGTTTATTGTATGGGGGTCAACACTCGCGCATACGCGTCAATAAGCTGGTAACTCCCGCACCAACTATTATCGAAGAGGCTCCTTACGTCAAAGTTCGGGGCCTCCCTTGTATCAGTTACTCGGCTCAAAGCAGGATCCACCCCTTTAAACCTACAATCTAAACTGTGAAGGGCTCACGCCAACTTTTTGCTTAAACACCCTGGAAAAATGCAATGGGTCCTCGAAGGCGAGCGACTCAGATATGACCTTCACTTTCAAGTCTGTAGTTTCCAGTAAAATACAGGCGTATCCAATTTTCATGCGAATTAGTTGCTGATAGGGTGAAACCGTAGCGTACCTTTTATAAAGCTGACACAAATAGGACTTATCATACCCACACTTATCCGCAATTTCGTCCAAGCTTTTTAAAGACATAAAATTTTCACTAATGAATCGCGTTATCGCTCGGTACGCCTCACCCGCTCCCTCTAACTCTGAACGCTTTTCCTGCGGGGTCAGCAACAGGTAACAGCCAAGGGCATCTATCATCCGACTCAGGGCATCCCACGAATCAGAACGGTTCGCTAAGTCCGAGATTAAATTGATAAATTTCAGAACCTGTATAACCGGCACTCTATCAATCAACACCCGTGTTCCTTCGGACATCAGCGATGCGAAACTTCCGATCTCATCCAACACCTTTGGATTGATCGCAATAAAGTGCTTCGTACACGTCTCACCCTCCGGCACCGTCATCGAAATCATAGAACTCGGCCCGTAGCAAAGCAGACCACCGCGTCGTAGCTTAGCCGCTTCATTGTCCAAAATAATATCCATTGTTCCTGCCTCAATAAATTCCAGGACAAAGAAGGGAAATCCATTGCGATCGATCAGGTACGAGGAATCGCATACTTCACTCCCAGAAAGCCCAACTAAAGCGACTTCATCCTCTTCCTGGCGAAGAAACGAATAGAGTTTTCGCTTAACGACTTGATTTGATAGAGGAAGTGGATCCATAGTAAATCTCAATAATCTCCATACCTAATCAACTATGGCTATTCTTCAATTATAAATTTTGAGTTAATGTCTACCTCTTATGACCCCTCTTACAAAAGAAACTATGCCGAAAATCGGCATTCGCCCAACTATCGACGGTCGACTTGGCGGAGTTAGAGAATCCCTCGAAGACCAAACACTCGCTCAAGCGAAACGTGTCGCGGAACTCATTTCCAGCACACTGAAGTATCCTACTGGCGACCCAGTTGAATGCATAATCCCAGAGGTTTGTATCGGCGGAGCTCCCGAAGCCTCAGCCTGCGACGAACTTTTTAAATCCAACAACGTGGGCGTCACGCTTACTGTTACGCCTTGCTGGTGCTACGGTTCCGAGACGATGGACCTCGACCCCGCAATGCCCAAAGCCGTTTGGGGCTTCAATGGCACCGAGCGCCCTGGCGCTGTATACCTCGCAGCTGTTCTCGCGGGTCACACGCAAAAAGGGCTTCCCGCTTTTGGCATCTACGGCAAGGACGTACAAAACGCAGGTGATGACTTCATTCCTGAAGACGTATCTGAGAAAATTCTAAACTTCATCCGCTGTGGACTCGCAGTAGGCATCATGCGCGGCAAGTGCTATCTCTCCATGGGAGGAACTTCAATGGGGATCGCGGGCTCGATGATCGACTACAAGTTCTGGGAAAAGTGGCTTGGGATGCGCGTCGAAGATATCGACATGACAGAGTTCGTAGGTCGCATGAACAAGAATCAGTTCGACCAAGAAGAATACCAAAAAGCCTTAGCTTGGGTAAAAGAGAACTGTCACGAAGGCGACGACTATAACGGTGAAGGCCAAAAGCGCTCGCGAGAAGAACTCGATGCTGAGCTAGAAACCAGCGTCAAAATGACATTGATCGCTCGCGATCTAATGGTCGGCAATCCGAAGCTCAAGGAAATGGGACTCGGCGAACAAGCTCAAGGCCACTTCGCAATTGCATCCGGGTTCCAAGGACAGCGTCAATGGACAGACCATTTTCCAAATGGTGATTTCCTCGAAGCCATTCTAAACTCATCTTTCGACTGGAACGGGATCAGAGCTCCTTACACAGTAGCGACAGAAAACGACGCGCTCAATGCCGCGACTATGCTTTTCGGTAACTTGCTTACCAATACAGCGCAAGTATTCGCCGATCTTCGTACTTACTGGAGCCCTGATGCGGTTGAAAGAGCAAGTGGTCATAAGCTAGACGGAGTCGCAGCCGACGGTCTCCTCCACTTGATCAACTCTGGTCCAGCCGCTCTCGACGGAACAGGTGAGCAGAGCATCGATGGCAAGCCTGCCATGAAGCCTTTCTGGGACATCACCGAAAAAGAAGCAAAAGCGTGTTTGGATGCCACCACTTGGCACCCATCAATCACCGAATATTTCCCCGGTGGCGGATGGAGCACCCGCTACAAAACACGTGGCGGCATGCCAGTCACAATGTCACGCATCAATCTAGTCGATGGCCTCGGCCCTGCGCTTCAACTTGCAGAAGGTTGGACAGTTGAGCTCCCAGAAAACGCTCACGACGCACTCGACCAACGCACAAACCCGACTTGGCCAACGACTTGGTTCGCCCCAATTCTCAATGGCAAAGGTCCATTTGTCTCTACCTATGAAGTAATGAATAACTGGGGAGCGAATCATTGCGTTATGACCTATGGCCACGTCGGTCACCTGTTTCTAACACTTGCATCCATGCTACGGATACCTGTATACATGCACAACATTGGCGAAGATAGAGTTTTCCGTCCAAGCTCATGGCGAGCATTCGGCACGGCAGACCTCGAAGGAGCCGATTTCCGAGCATGCCAGAATTACGGTCCACTTTATGGACCGAAGGGGTAGCCCTGAACGTCAATTCCCTAACTCAGCGACGCCTTAATTGGCGTCGCCTTTTTATTAACCCACAATAACACAACCCCACACACGAATAGTATGTCTAACGAAAAAATACCGGTAGTTCCCAAGCACTACCTCCTATCTTTTATAATAACAACTTGCTGCTTTTCCTTATGGGGATTTGCCAATGACTTCACAAATCCCCTTGTTAAAGTTTTCGAGCAAGTCTTCATAATTGGAACATCCGAGGCATCCTGGCTACAGTTTGCATTCTACACAGGCTACTTCTGTATGGCTATTCCCGCCGCCCTTTTTATTCGAAAGTATTCTTACAAGGCTGCCATTATCCTAGGACTGACCCTCTACGCTGGTGGAGCACTCATCACCATCCCTGCCAGCCTTACGGCAACCTTCTGGGTTTTCTGTTTAGCGTCCTATGTAATTACATACGGACTCGCTTTCTTAGAGACCGCTTGTAATCCCTACATCCTCGCAATGGGCCCTCCTGAAACTGCGACACAGCGACTTAATCTCGCACAAGCGTTCAACCCAATTGGGTCTCTTACTGGAATGGCAGTCGCAACCTTTATTCTCGCTCCTAGTCTCCAAGTGGGTGAATTCAGAGCTGAGCTAGGCTCCAACAATCCTGAATACACCCAGTACTTAGTGAGTGATGCTTCCAACCTTCCAGACGGGGCAACACTCGAGGGTGATACAGTTACGCTCAAAGACGGTGAAACTGTTGGTTTCTACACAGACGGAGTTCCGGTATTCGAAGATGAAATGCCAGGCGTACTTGGAGGGGCCGTACCCGATGCACTAAAGGTGCTGAGAGCTAATTCTCCTGAAAAATTCGACGAACTACAACAAGCTGACCTCGGTTTCGTTCGCACCCCATACATGGTTATTGCCGGGGTCGTCATCGCTTTCTTAATCACCTTTACCGTTGCCAAACTCCCTCTTTTCAAACGAGAGGAAAAGGACGCTCCCTTCTTCCAAGTTACAGCTCACCTACTCAGCAAAGCTAATTTCCGCGAAGGGGTTCTCGCTCAGGGATTTTACGTTGGAGCGCAAATCATGTGTTGGACCTTTATCATTCACTATGGAATGGAACAAGTTGGTCTCGACCTAGCCACCGCTCAGCAATGGAATATCGCAGCAATGATCATTTTCCTTTGTAGTCGATTCATCTGTACCTTCCTCCTTAGGTTCTTTAGCCCAGGAAAACTCCTTTTTATATTCGCGATTGGAGGTTTTGCATTCACCGTAGGGGCTATTTACCTACAAGGAACAACAGGCCTTTTCTGCCTAGTGATGATATCTGCGTGTATGTCTCTTATGTTCCCAACCATTTACGGCATTGCTCTTAAAGACCTCAAGGAAGAGGAAGCCAAACTCGGCTCGGCCTATTTGATTATGTCAATCGTAGGAGGTGCGGTACTCACAAAGCTGCAAGGTGGACTAATTGACGGTTATGGTGTACGAACTTCATTTTGGCTACCAGCTTGCTGCTTCGTACTAATCGCTCTCTTCGCCTTTCGTACCTACACGATTCACGAAGCGAAAAGTAAAACTGCGTAATCTGTTTTCAATACAATGCTCAAAGGAATATCTCCCCTCATTAGCCCAGCATTACTAAGTGCCCTATACCGCATGGGGCATGGCGATGAAATAGTATTGGCCGATGCCCACTTTCCGGGCGAGTCGTTCAATGATAATGTAATTCGGGCAGACGGCCTCGGGATAGCTGAGCTTTTAGAAGCAATCACTCCATTGCTCGTTCTCGACCAATACGTTGACAATCCGCTGTCAATGATGGCGGCTGTTCCTGGTGACACGCTTGATCCAACTGTCGAAGAGAGGTACTTGGCTGCCATCCGTAAGAATATGCCAGATACAGCTGCTCCGCAACGAGTTGAGCGCTTCGCTTTCTACGATCAAGCTAAAGAAGCTTACGCAGTCGTTATGACTGGAGAAACCGCGAAATACGGAAACATCATCCTCAAAAAAGGAGTAACACCGATTGGCTAGTTTCTGATTATTTCTTGTTTATCAAAGTACCAAGAGCCCTTGCTGAAATTCGGCAGGGGCTCTTTTGTAATCGTTTAAAACTACAAACCAAAAACCCTAACTCGTTTCTTGAAATTTGGCGAAACCCTCCAGGCTATCTAAGCCTAGTTTTTCAAAGAATCTAGTATCTTGCTCAATTTCTCCGAAGCACGCCCGGTTGCGCTTTTCACATGAGCATTGCTTAGCCCCGCTACTTCTAAAAAACCGTCATCGTCGCCATTCCAATAACTCGATTCTCCAGGCATCGCCTTACCTATTTTCTCAGCAACTTGACCGGCGATATTTAGCATACACGCAAATCGATTGGGCTCAGGAGCCAGTTCCGGATTGTACTGGAAGCGTAACCCAATTAGCTCCTTCTCAGGAAAACACCAAGATTCCAATACATGATCCGCAGCAAATGGGTTAGTGTTATCGAACACATTTTTTTCCCACATAAGCAAAGGCATGTCTTTCTCAATATCGTAAACTGGCGGTTCATTGTGTGTTTTCGCACAATTATTGATTATCAATTTACCGAGAGAACGCAAAATCCCCAAGGTATAGGCTCCATTAAGATCTTCGCCATTGGCCGCCGCAAATTGCTCCATAACCAAGCCCACAGCCAATGAGTTATGCCAAATAACATCGCCCCCCACTCCATAAGCCAAATTCCACACACCATAGATTTCACCAATCGAAGCCATACCTACAATTCGCAGTAGCTCTGCAAACCCAATACGATTTATCGCCTCCTCCAAGCTTCCAATCGGCTCTCCCGAGTTATAGTAAGCAGTGTTGCTGAACCTCAGTACTTTCGCCACTAGCGCTGGGTCTTTTTCGACCAAACGCACAACATCCAGCATTTCGGTCTCCTTGTCCTTTAGCATTTTCCCGAGTTTTACGAAAATCTCTGGAGCTGCCGGGACCTTGAGAACGGCTGCTTTCATTTCGAGTGAAGTGATGTGGTAGGTAGATTCTTTCATAGGGCAAGTTACACTAAAGCATCGTCCAGATCCACCGAGCCGTAAAGGCATGATGGATGAAATATACGTAAATCCGAATATCCGAGATACTAACAACTAGCACTATCCTCGAAAAATACTATGAGTAACAATTTAGCCCGATTGCACACACCTCTACCATGTCCACTGAACATTCACCTCAAATAGACGACCTGAGTGACATATCGCTGCTTCTGGTTGACGACAATTCGATCAATCTCGCTATAACCTGCAAAATACTCTCGGCTAAACACAAGATCGAAGCAGATACCGCAAAAAGCGGGCAAGAAGCAGTGAATGCCATGAAAGCAAAAACCTACGATTTCGTTATCATGGACTGCATGATGCCCGAGATCGATGGGTACGAAGCCTCTCGCTTAATCAGAAAAGGAGAGTGTGGCACCCAAAATAGGGATGTGCCAATAATCGCGTTAACTGCCAACGCCACCGAAGCCGATAAACAACTCTGTCTAGACGCCGGCATGAACGATTATCTCTCGAAACCAATCGAGCCTAAAGACATTTCCGAAAAGCTTGATAAATGGCTGCTCAAGCCCCAAGGGCAGTAACTCCGACTTAAGCCATTAGAATACGCCTCATTTGTTTCGCTGCCACTCGAATGTCGCACCGCTCGGACACTAACGCCACCAATGCCCCCTCTGAATAGGAAAGCATCAATAACTTTCCACTGTAAGCGTCCGTTCTAGGGCGTCTGGTTTTTGAAACAGCGTTTTGATATTCTGTGTGGATGTCTCGAATCGAAACGGATCGCTGCTACGTCTAC
>JAKYXN010000011.1 GCA_022538095.1 Puniceicoccaceae bacterium K14
AAGGCCGACCTTGACTCTCAACGCCAATCCCGTCGTTGAGCAATACATGGAAAACTACCTTGATGCAGCGTGAGGATTTTTGAAACGTTTAGGTTTACACCCCAAGTACCATCGTCGATCGAGTCATCGTAAGAATAGTTAATTCTTTTTGGATACAACGCTGAGTCATCGCCAAGGTTTTGATACTCAATCGTCATATAATTGCCAGCAGCATCTTCAATACGATTAACCGCCCAAACCGCTGCAGTATTTTTCCCAGCAGGTATTAAGCGAGAATCCGAAGTATTACCGAACCACAACGTCAATCCGTCTTTAGCTCTAACCTTGAAATAAGATGGACCCGATCCAACTGTTCCATAAGATTTCACCTCAGCAAAGGCATCGACTTCAGTTCTATACTCAGCTCCATTAGATCCATAGGTGCCAGAATTCACATGCACCAGTCGATTCCCATCGAGAGCGAATCTATCGTTATTATTGTACTCTATTCCTTTCGTAATAAAATCGCCTTCATCAAAGGAGGACTTATCGAGAGTTTCCAAATAGGAATTTGTTGCAATGCGAGAAATGGATGACAAGCCGCCCAAAGACCAACCCTGACCGACAAAACCATCACCAGATTTGCTATTGTAAATTAGCTTAAGAGCAGGCTGGAAGTTTCCTGTCCCCGGAACAACTTCGAGAGGAATGGCGTAACTAGCCGCTCCAGAACTATTCACCTCAATTTTTCCAGGCAAAGTGCCAACCTCGACCGCACCTTGGGCAACGACAACAAGCAATGCCAAGGCTAAAAACAATTTCACTTTAAAGGGCCGAACAAATTTTGATTCAACAAACATTAGGCTTACCTTTCTCATCTTGCAGCTCCCCCTTCTTCCTTCAGCGCCTTCTCTTCGTCCTTACGCCCCTGGTGTTTTTCGATCACCCCACTCGCTTTTTCCAAGAAAGATGCATGCAATTCATGCTCTTCTTCAATTGTCCGAGATTTCTTTTCCTGTATTCGCTTTCCTATTTTTTCTATCTTTTCCCGTTCTTCCTTTGATTTACTCCAGCCGTATTCAAGAGCCAGAGATTCGCCTTCGACCGTTACCTCAACAGTCTTGTTAGCTCGATCAGTTTTGACTTTGCTCAGGCTCGAATCTTTTTCCTTACCTTCAAGCTTTTTGACCTTCTTCGTCTTTAGATCATATAGGGCTAACACAGGAAGACCTTCTCCTTCCTCCCAAACTTTCACTATTATATATCGTTCACTCGCTTCAGCCTTTTTTTCCGAATTAGACTTTTCCAGACTGACAGTATCTACCTCGGCTCCAATGGAAACCTGAGAAATAAGGGAAAAACTGATACATACGATCAGTTGTAAAAAAGAGCTCTTAGCTCTAAATATTTTGGACAAGAGCGCTTGGTAGTACATTTCAAACTTGGTTAATTAATTGATATGAGAGCAGTGCAAGCACTACCTAACATTTAGCACTATTCATCAACTGAATTTTTGCTTAGAGCATAGAATTCATATACAAACGTGTTTAGCCCCATTATTACTTAATGCAATACACTACTACTACATTTAATAGTGCTCATTGAGTTAACGAATGAACCTCATTTCATTAAAAAAAATACTTAATTCCAGTAAATTCACTCATACTCATTGAGCTATCGAAATCTGTTTCCGTAAAGCCTAAATCATTTAAACGAACCCAAGAAACTAGTCCGATGTCTGGGACAAGAGCGTCTTTTCTGTCGGTCAGAAAGCAGTTTGATAAAAACCCAAAAGAAATCGAAAAAGAGCACCTGCAACTCGTGTCTCGGGCAGAGGCTGCAAAATTGTTGTCGGTTTCGACTCGAACGCTGGATAGAATCCTCGCCGACTCCAATAAGTTCACTTAGTACTACATTCGTGCATCAGTGGGGCTCAGCTTGAGCGAATTAGCCGATTTCATAAATTCTTCGAAGTAAGCTACTCCTGCGGTAGTACCGGATAATAACTCGCACGCTTGTTTCAAAATATCTAGCGCTACCCTAGATATAATGGTTTATACAAAACCGGTAGTGATAGAAAAAATGGCCAAAACGAATTTCCAATCCCCTAAAAGCTTGTGATTTTATTTCATAAGCTGTTGGTGCCCGGGGGGGGACTTGAACCCCCACGTCCTTGCGGACAACGGATTTTAAGTCCGCTGCGTCTACCGATTCCGCCACCCGGGCAATTGAAGTCGCGCATCGGATCAGATTTTTTTGCTAAAAACAAGCTTATGTAGGAGAATTTATGAATTCTCTATCGACTCATCAAAATAATGCGATGAACGTCCCATTTAGTCTGCCCTAGTAGCCAAATTTTAGATCCATTTATCTCACATGAAAACAATTGGAATCTTCGGGGGAACATTTGACCCGATCCACACGGCCCACCTTATAATGGCACAGGATGCAGCGGAATTTGCGAACCTCGACGCAGTTCTGATCATGCCAACCGCGAATCCCCCCCTTCGTGCAAACGCCCCAGTTGCATCTGCGAATAATCGAAAAGAAATGGCGAAGAATGCGATTGCTGGTAATTCGCTCTTCGAACTATGTACTCTCGACCTCGAATCCAACGGAACGAACTATTCGATCGATGTCGTCGAGAAAATTGCGATGGCATATCCAGATGCTCAGCTTTACTGGATTCTGGGTGCAGACCAAATTGAGCAACTAGACAAGTGGCACCGCATCGAAGAACTTTCCCAAAAAATTAGCTTTCTCGCCCTGCAAAGACCCGGCTATTCTGTCGACGCCGGAGCAATTCCGGATTTTTGCAATGTCACATTTGCCCCGACTCACCAATTTGACATTAGTGCCAGCGAAATACGTTATCGCATCCAAAATAGCCTCAATGTTAAGTACTTCTTGCCTCCAGAGGTTTTTGAGTACATCAAGGCCCGCTCTCTTTATTTATAGAAGGCGCAAACGACATGACAGACAAACGTTCACTCACTCCCGACAATCAAAAAATTTTGAAGCTTTGCTGCACAGCGCTCGACGGGACAAAGGCAGAGAATCTAGCAATATTGGACGTAAGGGAGCAGTCATCTATTACGAATTTTATCATCCTTGCGACTGCAAACTCCCACCCACACTTGAAAGCCCTTAAACGCGACCTCGACGCTATTCTCAAAGAGCACAATATCATGATTATCGGGAGCGATGAAGGCGATTTCTCGGGATGGTCCGTGGTCGATGCGTTTGATGTCATGATCCACTTGTTTACCCCGGAAACACGCGAAAACTACAGCTTAGAAACACTCTGGAAAGACGCAGCTCCGATTGGTACTAAGGAATTTATTCCTGCTCCTCCCGAACGGTAACGGACGCTCGACTAAAAGTCGTAGCCCACTGAGCTAATTAGTCGCTGATCCTTTTTTACGTCATCTTCAAGCGAGTTGTCATATTCCAACTCAAAACGAATCGTGAAATTCAGTGTTTCTGTAATTTCACTTACAATTGCAGCACTAAAATCGACCTCGTATAGGGTCGATTCACTTATTGGAGCACCGATACTAAAGTCCTGATAAAGGCTGATGCGTTTATTAAATTTTTGCTCCCAATCTTGGAAAAAATCGGCGAGTACCACCGATTCTTCATCTATGTCCGACTCCTGCCTTCTTCTTCCAGTTAGTCCAAAGCCGGAAGAAAGTTTAACCTTATCGCGCTCGATAAAACGATACCCAAGGCCAAATTTTTGCTCTAAATCATAGTCTATATCCTTAATCGCATCTGAACTGTATGAGCTGTCCGTTTGGTAGAAAATTCCAGGAGCTATGTCATGTCGCCAACGAAACAAGACTGAATTCCTATCAGTCGTCGTTAACTCTTCAGTCTCACTGTAAAAGTACTTTCCTTCCAACCTGAAGTGATCGTCCTTGTGAGATTTAGTCATCAAATAGCGAAGCGAAAAATCTGATTTGTCTTTACTGCCCGAATGCGATGTCAGGCCGAACTCAAGGCGCTTTTTCCAAGTCCTGATATCAAGCGATTTCGCGAATTGATTTACCCATCCTTGGGCCTCTAGTTCGCCATCTTCGTCTTCGAAATTTTCTTCGGCAAGAGGTCCAGGCTCCTTTGTCTCAATCTCGTTCTGGGCTACAATTTCTTCCGTGAAAGAAATACCAATCACAGCTGACCGATTGATCGTCACAACGCCCGCATATTCAGAATAGATTTTTACGAACTCAGGATTCTCCTCAACTAAAACGCCAGAGACTAAATCACCATTAACTAATTCAATTCGAATACGCGTTTCCTCCTCCGCCCGAATAAGGTGCGCGGAAAACAAAAACAAAATTAAGAATAATCCTGTGGCTTTAATCATCAGTACAAAAGCGGCTTAGCAAAGTCGATGCCATAGCGGATTAGATAGGCAATCTATTAAAAGCGTTCAATTTGTAAAAAAAACTAAAAGCTAAGCTCTTTGGGAGAAAAGCCACTAAATAGATTAAAGGACCTGATGCATGCGCCGTATGGAGAATTGTTCTAAATAATATCCATTCATAAATAACAACATCAACAACAGGTAATTATAATGCACACAAACAAATCTAAAAAAGGATTTACACTCGTAGAAATCATGATCGTTGTCGTGATCATCGGTCTATTGGCTGCGATGGCGATTCCAGCGTTCGACAAGGTTCGTGAGAACTCACGCCACTCTGCGATGGACAATGATGCACGTCAACTTGCTTCGGCTGCTCAGCAATACATGCTAGAAAACGGCGTTGATAGTGCTACAATAACTTACTCAGATTCTGACGGAGCAATCACTGGTGATCTTTCTGCTTATGTAAGGCAAATCGGGACAGGCTACACCGGTCTAACCGGCGATACAATAACAACTACTACAGGTTTCACTTTTGGCCACGCACTCGCAGCGGGAGACAGAGACTATACAGCCGAAGGGCAAAAGGACTAATAAGCCCTCTAACATTCAATTTTTTCTCAAGACCACGCATGCAAATGCGTGGTCTTTTATTGTCTCCCAACACAAACAAGCGATTCCGAATCAGGATCACACCCGTCAAATCTAAAATCTCCATACAATTCAGGAGATTCGAATCCAGCTTTTTCGAGCAATTTCATCAAGTCGTAAGGCAGTCGCCACATAAGCAGCATACTCGTTTCTTGAGTCTGCAATATTTCACCGCTGACTTGATCGTAGCGATGATAACGATTCAGCAACTCCAACTTCTGCTCACAGTGATCCAACCTCCAAGATTGCATCGCTTTCGCCAATAAATCACCTTCCTCGGTCTCAAATCGTTTTCGCTCATACCAATCGCTAGACTCTCTTCCGTCGTGTATCATCTCCCAAGGGACAAATGAGGATACCACTACTTGCCCCTTCGGTTTTAGGTGCTCTCGGCATCGAGTGAGTGATGCTAAAGCATCCTCCTCAGAAAGTAATTGGATGGTAAACCCCGGAATTAATATCGTCCCATATTTTCGATCGATCGAAAATGAACGCATATCAGCCTCATGGATCTTAGGTTTTAACCCCAGATCAGATACTTTTTCTCGGCAGATTGTTGTCATCTCGGGCGATGCTTCCAGTCCATCTATGTCGATGCCATCCTGTGCCATTGGAATCAGGATACGGCCGGTGCCACAGCCGACATCTAAGACCGGCGAGTCTCCGTTTTCAACTATCCAACGATAAAACGAATAATCTTCAAATTCGGAAAGTTCATCTAGCTGATCATACAGCGATGCCTCTAACCCTTCATACTTGTAATATGTATCCAATATTTAGATCCGTAAAATTAAAACAAGCTCGAGTCTATACTCTCGATCCAATCGACATAGCTTTGAGAATTACCATCATCAATGAATTCAGTCGTACCCTCTACACGCCCTTCTTCTGAATAGAAAACTAAGAATGGGATTCCCGTAATCCCAAATTTTTCGCGAATCCCTTCCACATCCTCATCACGTCGTGGGATTCCGATTTTCGCCCCCAAAATATCTTCTTTTCCCAGGTAGTCATCCAATTCTGAACTCGCTTTCAAAATCTCATCGAGCTTGTTGCACCAAGGACACCAATCTCCGCTTCCCTTAAAAATAATAAGAAGGCGCTTGCCTTGTGCTTCACGTGAGCTGAGAGCGTCATCAATTGAGGATAACCAATTCATTTTTTTGTCTGCTATATCGTTCTAAATCGCGTATTCGAGGAAAATGACAAGCTAGCAAGCCAAGCTAACCATACAAGAGCTAAGCGCTTCCGCCCAAGAAGATTTTAACTTTCCAATCGCCAATGTGACATGATTATACTCGCAGCCATTGCAGCATTAAGAGACTCAGATTTCCCAAACTTGGGAATCATCAACGGTTGGTTGGACAAACTCGCGACTGCCTTCGAGACCCCACGAGCTTCATTGCCAATCACAACGACACACTTTTGCGGCCACTCGAATTCATGGAGGCTAACCGCCCCACCAAGCTCAGCCGTTATAATAGAAAAGCCGCGTGAACTTAACTGGCTCAATGCCTCGCCTAAATCCACATTTCCCAATATCGGCATATTGAAAATGGCTCCCATTGTCGACCGAACGACTTTCGCATTTTCCAGCTCGCAGCCTCCTTTTCCTACGATTGCGCCATCCAAGCCGAACCAATCAGCTGACCGAAGAATCGAGCCACAATTGCCTGGATCCGCAACTTCGTCCAGGGCAACGAGGCGAACAGTTTCCTGATCAGTCCAATTCAGGCAAAACTCATCCCAATCGAACCGCTTTCTCCTGACTAAGGCAAAAACACCTTGCGGCGCCTGAGTCTCAGATATCTGAACCATCTCTTCTCTAGACGCCAAGAAAACCGTGGTTCCCGACACAGCCGCTTTTTCGATCTCTTCAAGCTGCCGAAAACCAAGCACCTTTGAATCATCGTAGACAAGGAACTCCGGGACTGCACCGCTTAATAACGCTGCCTCCAGCAAATGCCATCCTTCTATCAGGTATGCATCATGCTCATCACGCATTTTCTTCTGCTTGAATTTACGAAAATAAGAAAGCTTTGCTTTGGAGAGTCGTTCCGCCATAAGGGTTTTGAAACGATTATTGCCTCAGCATGCTATGTCCAATTATTTATTAGTCATGCCGCGAAGTCCAAATCGAAAGAACTTTCCCTTGAAGCGTTTATCCATTTTTATCCAGATCCGTTAACGAAAATTCTCCATTATGCTCGAAGGAAAACGCATTCTTTTAATCGTCACAGGTAGTATCGCTGCTTACAAGTCACTCGAACTTGTGCGTCAGTTTATTAAGGCGAACGCAAGCGTAGAAGGAATTCTCACTCAAGGAGGTTCTCAGTTCGTAACACCTTTGGCCCTCGAAACGCTCACTGGCAAACGTGTACATACCCAAATGTGGGACGAGCACTCCTTCGAAATGAACCACATCGAAGCATCGCGAAGAGCAGATCTGATTGTGGTAGCACCTGCGACAGCTGGCTTCATCGCAAAAATGGCAAACGGGATTGGGGACGACCTCGCTTCCAGTATTATTCTCGCTGGAAACAAGCCCGTGATAATCGCTCCCAGCATGAATGTTGAAATGTGGGACAATCCAGCTTTCCGCCGCAATCTCGAGCAAGTCCAAAAAGATGGCGCTATCCTAATCGAGCCTCAAAACGACGTCTTAGCTTGCGGAGAAATCGGAATGGGTAAAATGGCTGAGCCCGAAACGATTTTTAGAGAAGTATCCAAGTATCTATCTCAAAAAAAATCTCTTTCGGGTTTAAAAGCAATTGTCACTACCGGTGGTACAATCGAACGGATCGACAGCGTTCGCTACCTCAGCAATTTTTCTTCAGGGAAGCAAGGTAACCAGATTGCACTCGCCTTGGCCACCCTTGGGTGCCAAGTCAGCCTTGTCTCAGGTAATACCCAAGACTCTGCCCCTTTACACTCAAATATAAGTATCATCCCGGTAGAGTCTGCTGACCAGATGATGGCTGCAGCTCACAAGAATTTGCCAGCGGATTTATTCGTCGGATGCGCAGCAGTTTGCGATTTTAAAGTATCCAATAAATCCAACAAAAAGACCAAAAAGCAAGAAGGGCTTGAGTTGGAATTTGAAGAGAACCCCGACATTCTCCAATCGATGGGCACACTTAAGGCTAGTTTGCGCCCTAAGCTCGTAATTGGCTTCGCTGCAGAGACAAACGATGTCACAGACTACGCGAAGCAAAAGCTAGAGAAAAAAGGCTGCGATCTCGTTATCGCCAATGACGTAAGCTCTGGAGCGGTTTTTGGAAAAGATGATACTCAAGTACATTTCGTATCCAGAGAGGCAATCAATAGCCTAGAACCAATGAAAAAGTCGGAAGTCGCCGATATTCTTGCCTCGTGGATTGCAGAGCATCTGTAAAAGTACTGCTCACTAAGTAGAAAATTGTTAGTCGATGTTTTCTAAACTTTTCGAATCATCTTCCATCTTCTTTTGATACGTCTTACCGACAACCGCCTTTAGATCATCTGGCTTAAATGGCTTAGTAAGATAGTCATCCATTCCAGCCTGGAAACAGTTTTCGCGATCCTCTCGCATTGCATTTGCTGTAAGAGCTACGATGCGCGGACGGTCGTCTCCCCATTTTCTTATAATCGTTCGACTCGCTTCCAAACCATCCATTTCTGGCATTTGGATATCCATGAAAACTAAATCATACTCGTTAGCTTCAATTAAATTAATTGCTTCTAGCCCATTATTTGCGACGTCGATTTGGTACCCCAGTTTCTTAAAAAGTCTTGTCGCAACTTTCTGGTTAACAAGGTTATCCTCAGCCAACAATATTGATAGAGGCATACTTTCGCCTAGAATCGATTTATTCGCAGAACTTTTGGACACCTTTGGCTTGCCAAACCCAAGAGCCTCCAATGCGTTTTTCTTCACCACATTAAGCTTGTAGGGCTTAGGCAAGTAACTCGTATGAGCTTCGTCGCAATGCATAGCAGTGCCAAGGGGCCCAGACAAGACTAGATGAAATTTATTATTGGATACATTTTCTCGAATTCGCTTCACACAATCGTTAGGCTGCATAGACTCGAAACCAATCTCAGCAATTGCGAATGCATACGAAGCTTTGTCTTCCGAGCATTCCGCGAATTCCTTAATCGAAGTGAACGAAGACACTTCCATTCCAAGGTAGCTCAATTGCCCTGCAATTGCTCTGTGACTAAAATCTAGTCTTCCGAATACTGCAACTTTCTTAGACTCAAAGTGATTTACACCTCCTCCAGCTCCCACTCCGAAATCGAACGCGGCCTTGCTAAACTGTATAGTAAATTGGAACTTAGAGCCAACGCCCTCTTCGCTCTCAACCCACATGTTACCGCCCATCAGTTCAGCAAGATTTTTACTAATTGCTAATCCAAGCCCCGTTCCACCGTACTTACGGGTAGTCGAAGCATCGACCTGACTAAATGATTGGAAAAGACTATTCACACGATCCTGAGGAATCCCAATTCCGGTATCCTTAACGCAGAACTTCACAATCAACGCATCGCCAAGAGTCGTCTCTAAACTCACCTCAACAATGACTCCACCCTTTGCAGTAAACTTAATCGCATTACCTAGCAGGTTAACCAAAACCTGCCTCAATCGTGTAGGATCGCCAAGTAGAGAGGAAGGAATCTCCTTGCCAAAGTCGTAAGCGAGATCGAGCCCCTTTTCATTCGCTTGTAACGCTAAGGTATCAATCGCCTCTTCCATTGTGTCACGGAGGTCGAATAATATGCTCTCAATTTCAAATTTACCGGATTCAATCTTGGAGAAATCTAAGATGTCGTTGATAACAACCAACAATGCTTCGCTACTCGCTCGAATCGTATCCACGCATTCCTGCTGTTCCTGTTCTAGCTCAGTTTCGTTGAGCAAACCTGTCATTCCGATGATACCGTTCATCGGCGTGCGAATTTCATGACTCATGTTAGCCAAGAAATAGCTCTTAGCCCGGCTCGCTTCCTCAGCCTCACGAATAGCGGCCCTTAGCTGCTCTTCCGATTTTTTCTGTTCGGTTATTTCATGAAAGAACCAAACTCGTCCGTAAACCTCACCAAGAGGAGAAGCAACCGGCAGGCTAGAACGCTCAAAAATACGACCATCAACCAATTCAAATACATCCTTATGGACTTCAGTTTCCGACGAAGAAATTCTAGTAATCTGCTCAAGATTCTGTTCAGAATCTAAGACCTTTTCAGCCGTAAGGCTCCATACTTCACTAGCCTTCTTGTCCGTGAAAAATTCTGGCGGAAGGTCCCAAATATCACAGAAACGACCATTGAAATTAGAAACTGTGCCTACCTCGTCCACCAACAGGATTCCATTAGTCGACGCTTCGCTTTGCGCTTTCAGGACAGAGTTGTAACGCTTCAACAAATTCTGACGTCTACGACTCGATGTCACATCCGTACCTGTTACGACAACGGCACACGCTTTGCCTTTGTTGTTTTTGACTGCAACAGTACGTAAATAAATCTCCAATACATCATTGTCCTTAGACAACATTTGAACATCACCCTGCCAATGCCCATCCTCCACGCTCATTTCCAAAATCTCTTGGAACGTATCCGATTTTTCGAACAAAGCAACCGCTCCCCCAGCATTGTTTAATGCTCGAAGATTTGAGAATCCGAGCGTTTTCTCGAACGCTTTATTACAATAATTCGCCGAACCGTAAGTCGACATCATCAACACGAAGTCACTTGAAGCATCAACGGCAGCTGAAACGAGACGTAAACGCTCTTCAGATTCCTTACGCATGCTAATGTCCTCAAAAATCCCATACCATGTTGTAGTCCCATCGAGGCGTTTCTCAGGAATCGCGTTCATCGAGATCCACTTCAGTTGGCCATTTCGAGCTTTCACGCGATATTCCAATCTCAAAGGTGTCAGCTCGCGACTAGACGCTGCGAGTCCATCATACACTTTTTCCATATCCTCGATACAGACAGTGCCCATGACTTGAGTCGCATCCCCAATGACATCCGCTGATTCGACTCCGAGCAATTGAGAAATTTTTTCGCTAATAAATGGAAAAGTAGGAATACCATCATTATCCATTCTCAGGTGGAAATAGACACCCGGAATTTGTTGGCTCAGACTATTCAGCTCATGGGAGCTTGTCTCCAACTGCTTTTCTACTTGTCTGATTTCAGACACGTTTCGAATGGACACACTGAATGAGTCACCACCACGGCATTGAATAACAATTGCCAAGGTCTCAGCGACCTGGCCAACTTTCACAACTACATCCCTTGCAAATGTGCTCTCCGTCACCTTGCACTCTCTTAGGATACTCTTAAAATCCAAGCGACAGCATTTTAAAAAGGCATCGCATAACTCATGATCGGAAGGAAGGCCCTTGCCCAACCTTAGGAATCGCTTAGCTGCATTATTTACCAGTTCGACAGATATTCGATTTTTTTCGCCCAGAGATACGCTCAAGAAACCTTCGCTAACCTCGTTAATCGCCAACTCTGCCTTGTCACCTTGCTCACTCGCAAGAGTTTGTTCAGCGATTCTGTGTAAATTCCAGCAATAGCAGCCATCTGACAGTTTTAGGAACGAGCCTTCAAATTCATGATCAAGCTCAGTATTTCTGAATTTCACCTTCAAAGGCTTTCCAGATCCAATACCCGAAAGATCGACACTGATGATCTCATCAATCAGATAGCCCACAACATTTTCTTGTGAGCAGCCAACTTCCTCCAATAACTCGCAAGCCAAAGCGTTAATCGATTCAACACGACCTTTCACTATCACCAATTGAGCAATTGACGACTTCTGGAAAGCATGTTCGTAAATGTTATCTTCGGGCATAGAGCGGGTTCAAGCCAGAGCCTTTTAATCGGAGCTAAGTCTTGTTTTAGTAATGAGGTCCACCCTTTTGACTCAGTTTTTGCAGTCAAAGAACGGATATGTTAGAGAATTCACCCTATCAATACGGCAAAATCGCTAGAGCCTTTAGACATTACCTCTAAAAGTGTTACTCAAAATGTTCCTCCCGCAGCTAAGGAACGACCGAACTGACGGGAGTTCAGCTATCGATTGTCGCCGTCAAGCAACCTTCCGATTCCGCCCAGCACAGAGCCTTCGCCCTGAGTCCGCCCACCCGTTTGCGGCATCGCTTTGTAAATGCGATCTGCGAGTCGACTAAAAGGCAAAGACTGTAACCATACCGTTCCTGGTCCCTGAACTTTAGCGAAGAACAGCCCCTCGCCACCAAACATAGCTGATTTAACTGAACCAACATACTCTATATCGTATTGCACACTCGGCTGCAGAGCAACTAAGCATCCAGTATCGACCATCAAAGTCTCCCCCGGAGCCAACTCACGTTTTGTCAAAGTACCTCCGGCATGCAAGAAAGCCCAACCGTCGCCTTCCAATTTTTGCATAATGAAGCCTTCTCCACCAAAAAGGCCGGTTCCGAGTTTTTTCTGAAAAGCGATTCCAACGCTCACTCCTTTCGCAGCACACAAAAACGCATCCTTCTGGGCATGAAGTTCTCCACCAAGCTCAGCAAGGTGAACCGGTATGATTTTACCGGGATACGGCGCGCCAAAAGCCACTCTCTTTTTACCATGACCCTCGTTTTTAAAAACAGTCATGAATAGCGACTCACCGGTAAGCAGCCGTTTACCGGCCCCAAGCAAACCTCCCAGAATTCCTTTATTCTGCGAAGATCCGTCTCCAAAAATTGTCTCCATTCGAATCGAGTCATCCATGTACATCATGCCACCAGCCTCAGCAACCACGGCCTCTTGCGGATCAAGCTCAACTTCGACGAATTGCAAGTCGTCCCCTTCAATTCGGTAGTCTATTTCGTGCATTGGATTCATAGCGAAAACCAATCAAAAAAAACTCGTCATTTAAACTCAAAACTCCGAGCTCACACTAATTTTTATTTTGAAAAGCCAAGCTCAAGAAACAAAAAAGCCAAATCCGCGAATTGCAAAATTTGGCTCTAAATCTGGCCAGATTACTCTGTATCCACAGAGCTAAGTTCGATGATCCCAATTAATTGGAAATCTCGAAAATTCGGTTTAATCGCAAAAGCTCGATCACTGATTGCACAGGAGCTTGCACCTTTCGCAGCCGTACTGCAGCACTATCACTAGACAAACGCTTATATACTCCCAATAGAGCTCCGACTCCAGAGCTATCGATAAATTCTACATTATCGAAATTCACCTCAACTTGGCGTATCTCATCGCTCCACACTGTTTCGATTTCTTTTTTGAAATCACGGCAGGAAGCAGCATCGAGACGATTTACACCTAATTCGAACGTTAATGTTCCGTTGTCTTCTAAACGACTATCTAAGACTGTCTTCATCTAATTAATAAAATGTTTGTAGGTTCCGAGTTCGTTGTGCTCTCGAGGGAGTAGGTTCATCTCATGCCACGTATTTCTCTACGCAACATGACTCCTCAAACGGCAATTCCTATCCAAACTTAAGCCAATGGTTCCTGGCTCAGATCGATAATTAGCAGAATTACTACAATAATAACTTTGGTCCCCGCTAATAGCGTCGATCTAGAAATCAAACGGCCAATTATGGAAGACAACAAAGTTAAAACGACTGACAAAGAAATCGCAGATTATTGGGTAAAAGCCTCCACCCCAACCGGGCGTACTTCGATTTATTTTAGGATGCGATTTAAACGAATCGTTTGGTTCTGCGTAGTAACGCTTTCCCTAAGTTTAAAGCGAGTTGTAGACATCATTATCTCTGCCTGCGCGCTTCTAGCTCTTTCTCCAGTCTATGCCGTCACAGCCTTTTTAATCAAACTCGAAGATCACGGCCCAATATTCTTTAAGCAAAAGAGAGTTGGTCTCAAAGGAGAGCCTTTCTTCATGTGGAAATTTCGATCCATGGTTCTCAACGCCGATGAAATTAAAAAACAGTTGATGGCTCAAAACCAGCACGAAGACGGCGTGACCTTCAAAATGAAGCACGATCCACGGATTACTAAAATTGGCCGCTTTATCCGTAAATACTCAGTCGATGAGCTTCCACAATTCTGGAATGTACTATGCGGCGATATGTCCATTGTTGGCCCACGTCCTCCCGTTCCTCAGGAGGTTGAAATGTACAGCGTCGAGGAGAGACAACGCTTACTCGCTAAACCTGGTCTAACCTGTTTCTGGCAAGTTGGTGGACGCTCAGACATCGATTTCTCTGGGCAAGTGCAACTAGACGTCGAATACATCCGCTCCAAGAGCGTTTGGCTCGACCTTAAGCTTCTCTTTTTAACGATACCTGCAGTTTTGCTCGGAAAAGGCGCATACTAACCCCTTTTTTCTGCCATGAAGACAATCTGGAAATTGCTACTGCCTGACTGGTGTCATTTGGATACACTAAGGAAAAGCTCCAAACCTTTTCACCTCTGGACAATCGGTAACAAACCACTCCTAGGCCATTGGATGGATCACGCGGTGAATTCATCTATCGACCTCGTAGAGATTTACACAGCTGACCGCCCAAAAGACATTCGCACCTACTTAAACGATGGTGCCTATTGGTCCCGAAACGTGGTGATAAAACCAATCACAAACGACGAAGCTGCACCCAACGACGCTATTCCGATTGTCGGATTACCCGTCGACAATAAATGCACCCATAGCCTGGAAAACAGCAACGATCTAGTCATTCATTGGATCGATCTCAATCGCCAATGGCTAGAAAACCTAGACCAGTACAGTTTAAAAATTGAGGTTAAGCACGGTACCGGCGGTTGGATCGGACCCAATGTCAGGATACATCCAGAAGCCAAACTAGTCGCCCCCTATTGGATAGAAGGCCAATGCGAAATCGGTCAAAACGCTCAAATAGGCCCCAATACCTGTATCAGCGAAAACACTATAATCGATAAAAACGCTATAGTAAAAGACTCAATCGTAATGGCGGGCACCCTAGTCGGTCAAAACACAGAACTCAACAAGGTAGTCGTAGATGGAGGGCTCCTCATAGATTCGAAGCACGGCTGTCGTGTCGTCGTTACAGATTCTTTCATACTAAGCAGTATTGGGAAATCACTACACAAAGCTACGATCTTAGAACGACTAATAGCAGCATTCGCCTATATTGTTCTATTTCCCATCGTCACTCTCAAACGCGTCGACTGGAGCACACTTGAAGCCCACGATGGAAAAGGTGGGTTCATGACTCTTAAAACCGGAAATCAAGGCCCTCTTATCATCCGTCGTTTCCACTGGCTCAAAGCAGTCATGAAGGGTCGAATGAAGCTTATCGGCATTTTACCTCGTCCTGAAAATTGGGAAAACCCGGCAGACAAAGAAATCGAACAACGTCTTAAAGAAACCGCCCCTGGTCTCGTGTCCCTTTCCGATTGCCATGATTGCCACAACACTGAAGACCCTGAAGAATGGATACATGCGTCCTACCAAGCCGTCGCCGGTGGAAAGCAAGTCATAAAAGTCATTCGCCGCAACTTTTGGCGTACAATTTTTAAACACGTTTAATGTCGACCCCTGCAATAACGCATACGGAAACTGCCGCCTGTGAAATCGCTGCAGATTTGGAAAACGTAGCCAAAGTTGCCAGTTTGCTAAAGCACTTTTGCCAGTCCCGAGGAATGGATGAAACTCTTTGGCCGAGCATCGAACTAGGCTTCTGCGAAGGACTCAACAACGCCATCGAGCACGGCTGCGACTGCGATTCCTCTTTATCAGTTAAAATCAAATGGAAATGGGTTGATGCAACCCTACAAATTGAGATCGAAGACCCAAGTACTTTTGAACCAACTGAAAACCCTGCAGAATTGCCTGAAGACTTACTCGCTGATTCTGGTCGTGGGAACTTTATTATCGATTCCATTTTCGACTCAGCCATTCACGAAAGCACCGACTACGGGCACCGACTACGCTTAGGAAAAAAAGTACACAAGCCGCATGACATACTCGCTCAGATGCAAGGTATGTATGAGTCCCTTCAAACGGTAACCCACGATATAAGCCTCACCTTCAACAAAATAGAGGTATTGAAAAACCTAACATCCTTACTTTCTAACGAAAGTAAGCTGGAGCCGCTTATAAGACGGAGCATCGAGCAATTATCGTCACTCACAACCGTTAAAGAAACCGTTTATTGGAGGCATCACAAAGGACTTTTAAAACGTGCTTACAAATCAAATATAAAAACTAACAAGGGTAGACAAATAGACCTAAAATCTGAGTCGATAGAAAAGACTGTATTCGAAAGCAACGAGATTTCGATAACTGAAATTGAAGGAAGCGAAACGTCAGAATTCAAAATCTTGGCTCCGGTTCAATTTCAAGGAAAGCCTAGCGGGTTGGTTTACCTTCTGTGCTCAGCGGCTAGTCGAAAACATTTGGAAGATCAAGTTTTCGATGCTATTAAGGTTTTCGCGAATAACCTAGGAGTCGCGCAAAACCAATACAGGCTATATCAAAAAGAACAATACATCGATCGAGAAAACGCTCAAATGGAAGTGGCTTCTGAAATTCAAAAGTCACTTCTACCTTCTAATTTCCCACAAAATTCACATTGTAAGTTAACCGGCAAATGCGTTACGGCAATGGCTGTAGGTGGCGATTATATCGATACGATTGAGGTCAACGGACAAGGGATATTAATCGTAATCGCAGACGTAATGGGGAAAGGAGTACCTGCCGCCATGCTAGCTACCATTTTTCGAACCGCCATCCGCTCACGCCTCAATCTCGCAGAAACACCTGGTTGGTTGCTTTCAAAGATCAATAAGCAAATCCATGAAGAACTAGGTCATCTCAATATGTTTATAACGGCACAGGCTGCGTTCTACACATACGGCAAAAAAGTTCTCAAACTGGCCAGCGCTGGCCACTGCCCCGCACTTCTTTTGAACTCCACTGACCAATCAATCAAGGAGCTAACTGCAGAAGGAATTCCTCTGGGGATCGATGCTAGCGATATATATGAGGAACAACTATTTGATATGAACGCTGGAGATCGTGTTCTATTCTTTACCGATGGTCTCTACGAAACAGAGAACAGTAGCGGTGAAATGCTTGGTATCGATAGGCTATCACAAAACCTTCCAAGTTTATGGGATGAAGGCCTAGAGGAACTGCCCTCTCGCACATTGGACTTTGTCTCAGAATTCTCATCGGAGAACACTCTACAAGACGACCAAACGCTTATTGCGTTGGAGATTCTTTGAATAGCTTAACTTTTTCGACATCGAATGCCAACCGATCAGGGTCGCCCAAAGTCGAAATTTTAACTAAGTTATCGAGTAAAATAGACAAAACTTTGCGACTTGATTCTCTAGATACCACCGGGCTATCTACTGTCTCGGGAACCTGTAAGAGTCCACCAACCATAGTCGATTTACTATCGGCGATCCACTTCATTAGTCGGTAAAAAACCAGATTGCCGATTCCACCCCCTGAAGCATGTGATGCAAAACAGGGTACACCCGCTTTACCGATCTCTCCCGCTAAAGACCGAAAGGGCAAACCTGTCCAATAGCCTGGATCTCCATTTTCAACGATATCTTTATTCAGTGGACGCCTTCCATGAGCGTCCTTAACACTCCCACTACGTTCATTCAAAGCGATTCGTTCAATTGCTAAGGAGTCGATGTCTTTACGCATTCCAACAATCACGATCGCATCCCAAGATTGTTGTAAAACTCTTTCCAATGCTGGGTAAGCATTATCCCACTCGTAGGGCAGCTCCACAGAACTAACTACGAGCTCATCGCTGGAAAGAGATTGAGCGGTAGATATAAAGTCCGCCGAGGGGCTAGAAGGATTCGACTCCGTCGGTGAAAATGCAGCAAAAAGAACTTTCATATAATCAATGTTTAGGGATTAACCAAAGCAAAGAGACTGACTGATCGTGCAGTTTCTTTGAACAAAAACACTATGGGAGGAATAAAAAGCTCGCGTACCTAAGTCAAACTGCCGGCAGACAATTGAGGAAAATTTAACAAGTCTCGGCCAAATCCAAATCAATCAACTCTCCTCTTCTACCTTCATTTTGCGATAGAAGCTGCGACGCTTTCCCACTCCGCCGACACAGATACAATTTACGGATGTCTCAACCTTTTCGACAAGCTCCTTCATTTCATCCCGCTCTGCTTTAAAAGCTACTTTTATCAATTCATCATCCTTGAAGGCAATTTCCAGTTCGCGAACAACCCCTTCACTTAAACCCGATTTTCCGACGTGCACCGAAGGCTTCAACCGCTGAGCGGCATTTCTCAAAATCGCTTTATCTTTGCTACTTAATTCAAACATCAATGATCTGTGCCTCATCCAATGAAGCACGTCAATCTTTGGGATTTCTGCTTATTGGCTAGCCAGACTCTGCTCCGCCTTTTTCAGGGCTTGGCTCAATTTCTTCAAATTTAGAGGCTTCGAAAGGTAATCGTCCATTCCGGCTGCTATACACCTTTCCCGATCTCCATCCATGGCATTCGCTGTCAGAGCAATGATGTATACATCACTGTTCTTGTTGCCTGCAATTTTGTTTCGAATTCTCCGAGCAGTAGACAAACCATCGATTGGCGTCATTCTCACGTCCATAAATATAATGTCGAAGCGATCCTTCTTCATTAGGTCGATCGCAACCAACCCACTGGTCGCACTTTCAACCTCATAACCTAGATGTTCTGCTAGCTTGTTGGTTATCAGCAAATTATTTTCGTTGTCGTCCACGACCAGGATTCTGCGAGATTCGCTATTCTTGGCACCTCGTTGCTCAGGCTTATTATTCGCAAAAGTGGTCTCCTCTTCTGAAAATTCCTTTTCTAAGTCACAATTCGCAGGCGGTAAAGTTATGTTGAAAGAGAACACAGTCCCCGTCCCGACAGAGCTTTGCACCCCAATATCGCCATCCATCGACTGGCACAGGCTTTTACTAATCGCCAGACCAAGCCCCGTGCCACCAAACTCTTTATTAACCATTTGATTGGCTTGTGTGAATGGGTCGAATACAGAACAGAGTTTTTCCGCTGCTATGCCAATCCCGGTATCCTCAACTTCACACCGAATCCTCGATACACCTGAACTCGCATCTAATTCACTGAATAGTGAGATCTTTACAAATCCTCTACGGGTAAACTTGATCGCATTAGAAACAAGATTCATCAATATTTGCCTAACCCTCATGGAATCTCCAAGAAAGACTCGGTTTTGCAATCCTTCCACATCTATAAGCAAATCGATTCCCTTAATCCGTGCGCGGCCAACAAGGATAGTCCTTACCTCTTCGATAAGATCGACGATATCCAATTCTTCCTGACAAAGCTGTACACTTCCAGAATCTACTTTGGCATAGTCCAGTACCTGGTTTATGAGCTCCAACAAAATTTGACCACTTGAATGAATCGCATCCACACACTCGCTTTGGTCTCGGGTCAATTCGGTGTGAGCCAACAGATCGCAGAAACCGATTACTGCATTCATTGGCGTGCGGATCTCATGGCTCATGTTGGCCATGAAGGCTGATTTGGATTGATTTAAATCTTTCAAACACTCGATCTCTGACAGAGTCGCTTCTAAGCGCTCATGGAGTTCCGAGTTTTCTCGAAGCACTTGACTTGTTTGGATACCCATTGAATCTGAAACTTCACCCCCAGCAGGTCCCTCAATTTCACGATTTTTCGGGTACTCAATATTAATAAAGATATCAGTAACTACCCCATCATCAGAAAATGATGATTCGCTAGTTAGCGTAACGATTTCAGGGAATAATCCCTTGGGATACAAAACGAATCTACCTGTCGAGAGGCTCCCTTTTAACACTTCATCTACTTTGTCAGCCTCTCCATCGAGGCTTCCTATAAGGCTTCTAAATTTGCTGCCCTTTAAGTTGGCTGAAGTTTCGTTGGCAATTCGGCAAAAACTCGCATTTGCCCATAGCAAATCACCCGTTGCTGAAAAAAGAGCTTTCGCCCCGATGTGTTCGATGCGACCCGGTACATCATCTTGTGTCGCTTCCTGAGAACCCCCTTCGTTTGAAGTAGCTCCGTTGGGATTGAAAATTGTTTGTGTCGTATTTTGGTTCACTAGAATTGGTGGTAACAATCCTCATGAAATACACTCTTTTTGGGTTTAGAAGACATAGCCCAAAACCTATGACTATTTATAATTTAATTTATAAAAAAAGTGTTAGCGAAGTAGTTATTGGCCACACTATCCATCTTGTTAGCAAATTATCAACAGGTTATTCACCGACCTAGGTGGGTGTAGACACCGTCCACATCTTGAGCAGATACTCGGACAAGCTTATCATGCTAATTTTGGCTCTCCCTTCTCGTAAAACGATCTCTCGAAAGGGTGATTCATATCGTGAGCGCTCTTCGAAGTACTCCCACAACTGAGCATTTAAATCCAACACGGCTCGTTCCGAGTTTCCGCCACGCTTCCAAATCTCAATCACTCGAGCTAACCAGAAACGCTTTTCTTCATCCCGCATTTCCACATAATCGAGAAGCAACTGCTCATACCTATTTAAGCTCATGCTTCCTTATTCGCGATAAAGGCCTCGTTGTCGCAAGGTATTTCTTCTAGAAAGTGACACTCTCTCACCGTGTGCTATTGGCTCGCTTCATCCAATCGATGAATTGTTGCGAATAATTTAGCAGAAGCGTATCCGTCTCATCATCTGCTGTGGTTATCCGTACATCGACCTTCACAATTTTTCCTCGAATATTCGCAATCGTCGTTGTAACCGATTGATCTTTCATGATATCGACATCCTTAGACTTAACCCTGAGATTGGTCTTGAAGAAGTACATAATATAATCCTCCGCCTCAGCAGCGAGCACACGATACCCATCAACGAATGTATCCAAGTTTTCATCGCTTTCATACTTATACTTCTGGTAATCCTCAAAAGTCTCAAAATGTTCTCGCTCAGCTAACTCTTTACGCTCCTGGGCAACATCTGTCTTTAATGATTCCTTTAATTTTTCGAAACTTACAGAATCGTATTTGCGATATTCGTACAATTCCGGAACAGAAATGACTACGATGAAATCTCCGTAACTCTCAGATTTCTTGCTATTCAATGAGTCATGAGAGATCAAGGCGCCAACCAAACGATCTCCATCTTTGGTAAAGTCCGAAAAGCTCTCATACCCTCCTTTGAACTGGAGGCCACTTACCAACCCTTTTGGAGCAGGGACATGAACCTGAGTCACGCCTACTTTGAACGACCACTCCTTGTGAAAATAAACGCCGTCCCTTTCATAAATATCCTCTCCAACTAGCTGGCTTTCCACCGCCATTCCCTTGGGCACTTTAACTGTTCGACTACGTGGCTTGTGTAGAATTATAGGTTCCGCTGGAGCTTCCTCCGTTAAGCCAATCGTACCATCCGGTGATTCATTCGCCTCCACCGTCAGAAAGATCGAGCACGCTAATATACTTCCGAATACGATTTTTCTAATTCCAAACATCGTTATAAAGCACAACTAAATCACTTATAATTTACGTACAACGTCATTCGAGTGAATGCAATTATCATCAGTTCATTTTTTTGAAGAATAAGCCTAACGGTCGAAACTCCCCTCATGCTCAATTTATCATCTTTCAGAAGAACTTACTCCCAGCTCAAATGAAAGACCTCTAATCCATACCCTCATATATTATACAGGCTGGTTTTTCCTTGTAAAAAGAACGTAAAGAGATTTGATTTAAACGATATTTAGGACCGCCCCATGAGGCGTTGAGTAGTGTTAGAACGCACTAAATTATTATTGTTGTTGTGATAAGCCGATGCTGAAAAGCATCGGCTTATTTCGTTTGAGGCAATAAGTCCGTAGTACTACCCAAACCCACTCTAAGCTTTTTCCGCAAGATTCCAGCTTATGCCCAATTCCAATAAAGCCATCGCTCTAATTGCCGAATAATAAAGAACCAAAACTTAAATTCGATAGGCTATCAATTTTTAGTTGGTTGGTTAACAATGGGCGGGGCATGATTCGGCGGAATCTGCTCCGCTCTCTTGTATCCAGATAACAACATCAAGTTGCTTAGACAGACGGAATCTAATCATGGATTGGCTCCAATAATAGGTACGTTATACATACATAATCCACTAGAGCTTAGGTGCCCTTTTCCGTCAAATCGATTTCGGTGTGTCGCAAGCAAGGCATTCACTTAGCTATTTATACGTATCCGCGAGCCCAATCATCCAAATTTGTTAAACAAAAACACAAATACCCCAACATTCTTACGAAATCTGTAAACAACATGTGAATAACTTTTGACATTTATCAAACTGCCTCACTAATTATAAATCCAATACAATTCCTAACTATCCATGTATTGGCAATTTATGACCGCAGCTTCCAAATTAGATAATCGCTACCCCCGACAAGCTGTCTTTTCTCGCCGCGCTCATAATCACCCACCTGTTCCAAATCCACAATCTCGATTCCCCGCCCCGGTCGCTTAGCCCACTTGATATTTGTAATTTAATTTCAAAGACTTTGCAACGCCCTACGGAGCCAACCCATAAATGACTCTCAGCCTTTCTTCCATTTTTACTGAAGATCTCAATTCCGAGATTCAACCAGTAGACAGCTGCCTCTCCATACTCTCGATTATTAAAAACCGAGAACATGCCGACCAACTCAAACACAGCTTAAACGATTCCTCTCTCTCTTGTTACAAGCTCCAACAGTGCTACACGCATAAGGAAGGCTTGCAACTTTTGAATAATTGCAAGTTTGACGTCGTTATTATAGCTCCTTCCTTTAGTCGATCTAAGCGCTGTGCGATCATTCAGAAGATTCGCAACAACAACTACCGCCGCCCTCTTCTCGCACTCACACAAACATTCAAAACCGCAAATTCCAACCCGACCGATCTACAACTGGTCGATGCGGTCATTTCATACAACGATCTCTCACCTTCCCTGATCGGAAACCTCGTAAGGAATTCAGTAGATAAATACTATCTCTCAGAACTGCGTAATTCTCTAAACCAGCAACTCAACCTCGCATTGGATGCGGGGAAAATGGGAGCCTGGTCGTATTCCTGTGAAAACAAACTGTTCGAATTGGATACGATTACTGCTGACATGCTTGGGTTCCCATCACGCCCATGTAGAAAAACCTTGGAGGAGGTGCTTCAAGTCGTACCTCAAGAAAATCGAGACGAACTTAGGGATGAATTCGAAAAAGCAGGACAAGGCCTAGCTGAATTCGAAACCGAGATAGCAGTGTGCACCCCACCATCCGTATCACGCATTTGCCTTCAAGGGCGCTTTCGCGAAGAAGAGGCAGGCAGGTATAAGCTCCTCGTTGGCATAGCGAAGGACTCACGGCTTCCTCAACGTTCGGAAAATTCCGCCCCATCCCTTAACACAATCCCGCTACAGGCAGTACTTGATAAGCAATTCGCTCAGTATGCGGATAACTCCTTACGCATCGACAAAAAGGAATCCTTTCAAAAGGTCCTGAAAAAACTATCCAACAGGACAGCAAATCAAGGAGGAGTTGAAAACAAGAAATTCCCTTTCGATTTTTCACGCCAACCCAACACCGATTTTTCTCCACCAAACCCGCTTCAGGAAGGCTTCGTTGCCGCAGCGCAGAGACTCGTTGCCATGACGCGAAAGGGCCACAATTTGGATGTTAGCATCAACATCAACAACACACCCTCGATCGAGATAGAGAAAGAACGCGACTTCCTCTTCACTATTTTGCGCGAACTCCTCACAAACGTAGCCAAACACGCTAAAGCGTCACTTTGTATTATTACAATTCACAAAGATGAAGGCGATTGGGTGCTCCAAGTAGAAGATGATGGAATAGGTATAGAAAAAGCCCTCAAAACGATTTCTCCCACCGTGAACGAAATTGGCCTATTTTCGATTCGCACCCAACTCGCTTTAAAAGGGGGCCACCTCGATATCGGCACCGCATCACCTGTTGGCTTAATCGCCCGAGTCAGACTCCCAATAAATCTGGCAAAATCTAGCTGATCTTAGCAACCGCTGGACAGCGACGATCGTTTCTGTAAGACTGATTCATTCGCTACGATGAATTTTCTTCAGAAATACATAAGTGCCGTTTGGGGAATGGTGCTGGAAATGGCCCCCTACCTAATAATAGGCTTTGCGATAGCAGGGGTACTCCACAAACTCATCAACCAAAGCTGGATTGAAAAACGCCTAGGCAAGCCAGGGCTAAGCTCAACCATTCTTGCGTCGCTTGTAGGCGTCCCCATGCCTCTATGCTCCTGCGGGGTAGTTCCGGTAACAGCGAGTATTCGAAACAAAGGGGCCAGCAAGGGGGCAACCACATCCTTTCTTACCTCAACTCCACAAACAGGAATCGACAGCATAATGGCCACCTACGGCATGCTCGGTCCCCTTTTCGCAGTTTACAGAGTTATCGTAGCGTTTGTTTCAGGAATTTTCGTCGGGGTCGCTGTCGAAAGTTTCAGCAAAGACAAGAGCAAACCGACAAAGGTAGAAAGTATAGACGACACTCCATCCCCTAGTTGGAAATCAAGTATCGTTTATGCATTCGCCACGCTTCCACAAAGCATTGGAAACTCTTTATTGATCGGCTTCCTTCTCGCAGGCGCCATTAGTGCCGCTGCTCCCGAAAACTTTCTAGAAAACATCCCAGGAGGTATTTATAGTAGTATATTTCTAACTACATTGATCGCAATTCCTTTGTATGTTTGTTCCACAGGCTCCATTCCACTGGCAATCGCCTTAATTACAAGTGGCCTCCCCATAAGCGCGGCTCTCGTTTTGCTTATAGCTGGCCCAGCAACGAATGCCGCGACCATCGTGACAATGCGTAAAATTATCGGACCTAAAGAAACAACTATTTACCTCATCTGCATAATAATCTCGTCCTGGATCGCCGCCTTGCTATTCCATATTTTCTTAGGACAAGCCGCAATAAAAACTGCCTCAATCCATCATCATACAACCCACGGACTAATTAGCACCATAAGCGCGATCACTCTCTTAGCAATGATTGCATTGCCCTACCTCGAGAAATTTCGTTCACCCGTGAAAAAAAGCGACACACAGTCAAACGCTGTCATTACCCTAAGCGTAAACGGCATGAGCTGCAATCACTGCAAACATTCCGTGATTGAAGGCCTTTCGAGCTTGCCCGAAACAGACGATGTGGCTGTTGATCTTTCAAAGGGAATCGTCACAGTCAGCGGACAAGAGTTGAGGAAAGAAACTCTCAGCAAAAAAATTCAATCGCTAGGGTTCGAAGTCAGTGGCTAATTGTCTCAAGTATTTAATCACACAATTGCTCCCTAGCATTTTTGGATTCGCACTGATCATTTTCTCCCCGTCTATCAAAGCTTCGGAAGCAACGTTTACTGAAGCCCCTCAAACAATCGAAGGTAATACCTACGATTTTGAATCAATCGCTCCCCTACCCACCCTCATCCTCATCGTAAGAAACGAGGAAGACATCAAATCCAGTTTTCGCCTCGCGACTGCCTTGGAAAATCACCGCGACCTATTCAACTACTTGATCGTCGCCGACCTAAGCGAAAAATCGTTTTTCGAAGTAATCTCCATTAAACGAACAGCAAAACGATTCTTCAAAAGTGAGCTATCAAAAAAACGTATTTCAATAGAGAACACAAAAGATCTCATTCAAGCCTTCTCAAGTCCAAAGACCGTCAAAACTGGACTCGTTTCAAATGCAAAAAAAATACTCTGGGAAAGCCCAGAGCATTATAGCGATTTAAATGAATTAATAGAACAGGCTAAGTTAACAGACTAAATCCGCCCCTCTTCGATATCGTATACATCAAACCAAACGTAAACAATCTTCCCTTCAGGAATTGCCTCAGGAATATACCCTTCCAAGAACTCCTGTAATTCAATCGGCATATCACACGGGCGAATCGCTCTCATCTTGTTATTCCAGGCAACAATTTCGCGGTTTGAGTGCTTTTTCGAATTTTCCTGGATCCACTTTTCGACTTCCTCATCGCTCGCTCCAGTAGAAACGAACGCCTTGAAATCATCTCCGGTAATCTCCGCAAATCCAAAAAAGAAATTATCCAACGGACAGTCAAAATGGTATTCGCCATTTGTTCCTGCCAAGACAGCGCGACACTTATCCAACGCACGCTTAGCTACCACGTAGCCCGCAAGGGTCTGACGTGGGCTTGCTGGGACAGAAGTCGTTAAATCCAGAGCGAGATCTTTTAGTTTTTCTTCAGACATAATTGTTTTGTTTAAAATCAACGAGAAATCTTCTCATAACTCTACGTCAAAGACGATCATTTGCATGCAGAATTTACTGGCAAGCTTTGCTTATGCATCAAAGCTCTCTGGTAAATCGAGCCTTGATGAACAACTCTGAAAAAAATCGAAACGGTAAAACTCCCACACTCCCCCCATGGGAAAAATCACCAATTGCTTACCCCGAAGAGTTGCCAATAAGCAAACGACGCAAGGAAATCATCGAAACAATTAGAGCCCATCCTGTCGTTATTCTATCGGGCGAAACTGGTTCGGGAAAAACGACCCAAATCCCGAAAATGTGCCTAGAAGCTGGACTGGGAAAGCGAAGAAAAATCGCTTGCACCCAACCGAGACGAGTCGCAGCGATCTCGGTGGCCAAGCGAGTCGCCGAAGAACTGGGTGCAACTTTTGGCAAAGAAGTCGGCTGCAAGATTCGCTTCGACGATAAAACGAGCCGACAGACACGAATTAAATTCATGACGGATGGCATGCTCTTGTCTGAAACTCAGGGAGATCCTAGCCTAAAAGAATACGACACGATCATCATCGACGAAGCTCATGAAAGAAGCCTAAACATCGATTTCATCCTTGGTCACCTCAATCAACTGAGAAAGAGGAGACCAGACCTAAAGGTAATAATAACCTCAGCTACAATCGACATCGACAAGTTTTCGAAGGCATTCGACGATGCCCCAATCATCGAGGTCTCCGGCCGCCTTTATCCAGTCGACATTATCTACGCACCTTTGGAGGAACTCTTGGAAGGTTTCGATGAGTCTTCCTACATTGACGGAGTAATCGAAGCAGTCGATCGCATCACATCCGAACATATATCTGGCGACATCCTTGCGTTCTTCCCAACCGAGAAAGACATCCGCGAAGCCATGGAAATTCTATCAGGCAGGCACGGAAAGAAGCTCAGCGTACTTCCCTGCTATGGGCGACTCTCCAGCTCAGATCAGCAGCAGATCTTCTCGTCCTCCAAACAAAGAAAACTTGTTCTCGCCACTAATATTGCGGAAACCTCTCTGACAATTCCCGGGATTCAATTTGTTATAGATACCGGACTAGCTCGCCTCAGCCGGTACAATCCTAGAAACCGAACGAAACGACTACCTATCGAAAAGATCTCCCAAAGCAGCGCAAATCAAAGAAGTGGGCGCTGCGGACGTATGGAAGATGGAATCTGCATACGTCTGTATTCAGAAAATGACTTCATTTCCCGTCCCGAATACTCAGTACCTGAAATCCAAAGATCCAACCTAGCTGAGGTAATCTTGAAGATGAAAGCCTCCCAATTAGGTGACGTCGAAACATTTCCATTCATTGATCCACCTTCAGCTGCCGCCATCAAATCGGGCTACATGCTCTTGTATGAGTTAGGAGCATTAAATGATACCCACGACCTAACTACGATGGGACGACGTTTGTCCTTCCTACCAGTTGACCCAACTGTGGGGCGGATGCTCATCCAATCTGAAAAAGAAAACGTCGTTGAATCAGTGCTCGTGATCTCATCTGCTCTTTCAATTCAAGACCCACGAGAGCGCCCATTGGGCAAGGAAGAAGCAGCCCGAGCGGCTCACAAACCATTCATTCACAAGCAATCCGACTTCCTTACTCTCTTAAATATTTGGGAGCGGTATCACGAAAAATTTGAAAGCATGACGCAGGGGAAGCTTCGGCGTTTTTGCAAAGAACATTTCCTCTCCTACCTCCGAATGCGCGAGTGGAAGGATACCTACGACCAACTCAAACGCTCGCTATCTGAATACGAGCGAAAGCAGAGGACTCACAGTTCTCAGTTTGTCTATGAAAGCGAATCCGAAAAATGCGAAAGTCGAAGTTTCGCTGGAGCAGAATACGCTGCCATCCATCATTGCCTGCTTACTGGGTTACTTGCCAACCCTGGCCGCAAGCTCGAACCAAATACCTACCAAGCTACCGGCAATAGGAAAATTCTGATTTTTCCTGGGTCAGGCCTTTTTAATCACAACGCTAATCAGAAGAAAAAGAAGGCTGCGACACCAACGGCAAACAAGAAGGCATTCGCCCCTGAATGGATAGTATGCTCTGAAATAGTAGAAACCAATCGGCTCTATGCACGCACAGTAGCAGCTATCGATCCACAGTGGATACTCGAGTTTGGCGAACACGTAATCAAACGCTCTTACAGCCAACCCATTTGGGATGAACAATCAGGTAGAGTCTTCGCCAGAGAAAGTGTTCGTATCCATGGCATGGAGCTTAAGAACCAAAGCGTATCTTACTTAAAAGTCGATCCACCTGCGGCTACAGAAATTTTCATTCGCGAAGCTTTACTCGGAGAAACATTCGAAGCCCCTCACCCCTTCCTCACAAAGAATCGTCAACTAATGCAGCGTTTGCAAAATATGCAAACCACGATACAAATTAGCAGCTGGATAGGTACAGAAGAAGCTGCCTACCAATTTTATGCGGACCGAATTAAAAACGTAGCCTCAGTCCACGACTTAAATCGTCTTCTAAAAAAGAGAGGTGGCATGAATAGCGATTACCTTTTGATGGAAGAGTCTGATCTCACTTCCAAGATGAACGACGAGGTAAATCTCGAAGAATTCCCCAAAGAAGTTAATCTTCAAAACTCGGTCATTCCCATCGAGTACTTTTACAAACCTGGTGATGAGCGTGACGGAATTACGTTGAAAGTCCCTTACTCTAAAACCACAGATTTAGACGCCCCAATTTTAGATTGGCTCGTACCAGGTCACCTACAACCAAAGATCGAATACTTACTACGCTCTCTTCCTAAAGACATACGACGAAAACTGTCCCCGATCAGCGATTATTCCCGCAAAATCGCAAGTAGACTCAAACCCACAGGAAATTCATTAGCTGAATCCCTAGCAGAGCATCTTCGAAGAGAATACTCAATTGAGACATATCATAGCGACTGGAATGCCGAAGCCATTCCAAATCATCTAAAAGTCCGAGTTCAAGTACTGGATACTAAAGGTAAAACGGTCGCAACCGCTCGAGATCTTGAATCTCTCAAAAAAACTCTAGCAGAAAAAGAAGAGCGACAGCTTCAAAAAGAGAGCTCCAACACTGCACCTCTTTTTGAAGAGGCTAAGAGAAAATTTGAACAGCGAGAGATCAATTTACGGACTCTTAAAAAACGCGATAGAAAAATCGAGATAGGTAAGCGAAATGGCGTACCCGTCTTCGCTTTTTTTGGTCTCAGGGAAATGGATGACTCCATCGGTCTTAGACTCTTCAAAAACGAAGACGAAGCAAAGCATTCGACAATAAAATCGATTTCTCGATTGATCGCCAATGAGCTTAAGTACGAGCTCGCTTGGATACAAAAAGATCTAAAGGAACTAAAACGCCTTGGGCCAATCGCACTCACACTTGGTTCCATAGATCAAATACAAAAAGATACACTTGAGATGATCCGCAGTCATCTTTGCCAGCATCAACTGAAAGAAATAGACCCAAGTGCGATTCAAGCCCAATGCGAACTTGCGAAACAAGTAAGCAAAGGTATATTGTTCCGAGTTATCGATGCATTGAGGGCGATTCTTGAAAAACGACAAAAACTGACTGTCGGCAAAACGAAACTACCAAAGGAGCTACAACAAGAGGTAGTTCGACTCACACCAAAAAACTTTCTGCAAACAACCCCGTTCGATTCCCTATTGCATATTGAAAGATATTTGACCGCGATCGAAAAAAGGGCTATCAAACGAATTCAGAACCCTAAGCGAGATGCTCAGTGGGCTAGAGAGATAAAGTCATTGCGAGATCGATACAAACAGATCACGAATAGCACCAAGCACTCTAATTCGCAGGAGGTAAAATGGATGATCGAGGAATTCACCGTTTCACTTTTTGCTCAAGAACTAGGAACTCGTTATCCTATTTCAGGAAAGCGTATTGAGAAAAAAATAGAGAATATTACAGGTTTGAAGTCTGAAGTGTCCCCGAGTAGAGGGACTTCGTCCCCCTCCAAGAAAGTCGAACCCATTCAACCTGATCGCCCCACTTCGAAAGATTTGGAAAGCTTAAAGAATCTCTTTAGCTGACGCTTCCCCCTTGCAACCTAACTAGAATTCGCTTCTACCCTACCGCCTTATGGAATCCGAATCAAATGCAGGAATAAGAATCGTACAATACGACCCATTGCCAATCGAACTATGCAAACTGCTCAAAGCCGAAAATATGGCTCAAAGTGGTGGAGAAGCGAAATTCTTAATCAGCGAAGGTAAGGTACTTTTGAATGGAGAGGTAGAGACAAGGAAGCGGAAAAAAATAGCCTCGGGAGATGTTGTAACATTCAACGGTGAAACCATAAAATTAGCATAGAATTACACTAGTCACTTACTTCTACGTACTATTACTTATTTTTTACTTGTCTTTCCAAGAATAGTAGGCAGCTATTGGAGTCTCTTTAAAACCAATTCCTTTAACTGACGCAAAAATGAAAGCGTTTACAGTATCACTCCTATTCCTTTTCAGCACTTCAGCGTATCTCAGCGCTGCACCACTTCAGCCAATAGAAGCAGCAGCTTACTCACAAAACGAGCAAGTTAAGGGAGACTGGAACCCCTTGATATCCATTCAATCGACCACAAAACAGAACATTGCCGTGACTAACGGCCAAATAAGTATGGCTTTACTTGCAGGAGCACTCTTCGCTTTGCTTATCGTATCTCGCCGGGCTCAGTATTCCAAAGGTTAGAATCAAGTTTTCTTGCGCTAAGATCCGAAGTCCATTTTGTCAGCTTCTCAACGAGCTGCTTAGGACTAAAAGGCTTAGCTAGATAGTCATCCATTCCAGCCAATTCGCATTTTTTTTGGACCTCATCATCAGCATGAGCAGTTAATGCAATAATTGGAGTCTCAAAATTTTTGCTATCGCATGATCTAATTTTTCTAGACGTATCAAAACCGTCCAAGACAGGCATTTGAAGATCCATAAATATCAGGCCAAATTTCTTCTGCTCAGCGAGCGAAACGGCTTTTTCTCCATTTTCCGCAAAAACGACCCGAAATCCTCGGCTCTCTAAAATCAAGGCCGCAAGCTGTCGATTGTTCGGCTCGTCCTCAACAAGTAAAACCGGAGCTATCCCCACACCAATCATTCCATCAATCAATCTACTTTGATGTTCCGACATTGGTTTTTCCGCAGTTTCTACCAAGTCAATTTTTACTGGCAGCTCGAACCAAAAGCTACTCCCAACACCAATCGTACTTTCGAAATCAATACAACCGCCCAACCCCTTAACTATTTTTTTGCTAATAGCCATTCCAAGACCGACCCCACCGTAGTTACGAGTCATGGAACCGTCAACTTGGGAAAATGCCTCGAAAACCTTTTCCTTATCCTCTTCCTTAATACCTATTCCCGTATCCTTAACGTCAATTCTCAAACGAGGCGATTCCGTTGTCTTGAAACGAGCAATCACAGTTATCTTACCCTTATTTGTAAATTTCAATGCATTGGATACAATATTATGCAGGATTTGCTTAAGCTTAACTTTATCCGTTGATATCACAATGTTTTGCGAATCTGCAAGCAATCTACCATCCAAATAATTTTCAGCAGTAAGCTCTAATCCTCTTTGTTCCGCTTCAACTCTGAACGAAGTGACAATTTCATCAGATATCTTTACACAGTCAAAAGTGCTTTTTTCAATACTATCAACGCCTCGATCAATTCGTGTGTAATCCAAAATATTTCCAATCAAGTCCAATAGATGGTTTGCGGATTTGCTTATGATATTCACACATTCCATATCTTCCTTGTCATCCAGGTGATCCTTCAGCAACTCGCTAAAACCCAATATCGGATTCAATGGAGTCCTGAGTTCGTGACTCATTATGGATAGAAAATCATCCTTGGCTTGGCTAGAGGCCTCCGCTTTTTCTTTCGCATTGATCAACTCCTCCTCGTGTCGCTTCCGATCCGTAATATCTTGCAAAAGCAGAATATTTTGTTTCCTGCCACTCTCAACATCTACAATTCCTTTAAATGAAGCAATTGCATAAATGTTTCGATTACTCGCTCCCCGTAGCCAGCATTCGCCTACGTAGCCCGAATTAGAGTGAGAACTTAAACCGTGCAATTCCTTAAAAACATCCGATTTTGTCCCTTCATCCAAAATTTGAAAAAACGAACTCTCGTATAATTCCTCTCGACGATAGCCGAGGATTTCCACCAATTTATCATTAAAATGGACCCATCGTAATTCATCACCCAATACAGCCATCCCCACAACACCCAACTCAAAATAGCGCCGAAACCGCTCTTCATTCGCAGAGATTACTTTATTGCGAGATTCCACTTCTTCCAACATTTCGTTGAACGCATCCACCAGTTCGCCAGTTTCGTCCTTCGAAATTCGTTCCTGACGTTTGGAAAAATCCTTGGACCTAGAAATACTCTTCGCCATTTGAGTCAATTGTACTATTGGAGCTGATACAAATTTACTCAACTTCAAACCTAAAGATGCTGCTGCTATGAGAGCTATCACTAGAATGACTGCGAATACACTTCCTCGCGACAAAAGAAAGGTTAGCAATTCACCAAAATCCGCTCGTAAGACGAGAAAGCCTATAGTCGTGTCATCCACAGAAATCTCTTCCGATAAAAGAATCCAATGCCCCTCAACTGATTCGGAAACGGTCATCGGAGGAACCGGTAAGTCATCCCCATATGAAGGGTTTCGAAATTCAGCCAACAACTCTCCTGCTGGAGTATAAACTCCCGCAGTCGCTATCGTTTCATAAGTTACTAAGTGGCTTAGTATTTCCCTACAATCATTCTCGTTTTCAAAAAGCACAGCCGCTTCGAGGTTCTTTGAGAGCATCTTAGCAGCGGCCTGATACTCGTGCTTCAACCGCTCCTTGAAATACAAAAGTTCCAAGGTAAATGAACCTAACATTGAAACTGAAACCACCAAAAAGCTAACGCCCACAATAAGAGTGATCATCTTACGTTTAAACGAGAACCCATCGAAAAATCTCGTGAGCCGCGATGAATGGTACCCCTTTGAATAAGACATTAGCGAATTACCTCCTTAGCTAAAGCTAGAAGACTCGACCGGAAACGAATGCCACACTCACGTCCTCTTTTCGCGTTAATTCTGAACGAAAGTTGGTTCTTCTCATATTGAAATTGAATCATCCCTCCCCCATTCAAAAAGTTATCCACAGAACCGACCAATAGCACTGGCGAGTCTCCTATAAGAGTAACTGCATCTTCAATAGATTGCAAATTATGGAGCTCAGAAAAAAAAATTACATCACAACGAGAGCATTCCTCAACTGAAGTAATTTCTTCCAATGCTACTACTTTCAAAGGCACGTTAAAGAGTTCTTTTACGGCAGTACTCTCAACACTCGAACTGAAGAGTTCAAAGTACTGATCATTCTCTAATACTCCAATTACCAAAGAATCCCCCACCCCCTTTTCCCATTCGCAAAGCTTGATAATTTTAAGGGTCGATACAACTACCACATCCTCTCGTTGCACAAACGTTGAATCAGCTCTCAGTTCGCTCAAAAATACGACCCCAACAAACCAAAAAACTAAGCGAGCTATTCTCAAGAGATGTTAGTGATTAAGGGCATACGCAATGTGGCAACAAACTCCACCATCAATAGTAACTTAATATGAAAACATATCAAAAAGTTCTAATGATTCACACCAGATTTACCTTCATAATTACGAGTGAAGGTACCTACGATAAAATGAATAGAATCTAGTTTAAGCCAAGCTCAATCAACCGATTTTACGCGCCCTTCAATTACCCACGATCATCCAAGTACTTCCAAGTCGATTGAAATTTTCTAAAACGTGAGCACTCGTGCATCTCGAATATCTCACCGTTCACGTAATATTCGGCGACAAACTCCACTTTGCCCGATTTGTCATTACGCCCCCCTTTACTCGTTCCCAATACCTTAAGAAAGCTCCAACCGACACCTGTGTTCGCTTTAGATATCGATTTCTTTAAATCATTCGAGCGACTATCCGGATGAGTCGTCTCGACAAGATAATTGTACTTTCTAAAAAAATAAGCTGAGTAACGCGAACGCATCAATTGCTCCGCAGTCTCTGGTTTCTTTTTGTTCGAATGATACGGCCCACAACACTCGCCATATGCTCGTGTGCTCTTGCACGGGCACAAGGACTCGTTTCTCGCACTCGACTCAGTTTTCTTATCCATAACTCAAATCAAACGTCACTTCGCTCGCTAGCAAGCGGAAACACTCACTTCTCAATCACATCAATAGTCTTCCACTTTCCCGATCTAAAGCGCATCAAGAAAATTAGGCTAACAATGATCAAATTCAAGGTGGCGCACGCCCACGCGTGATGAACAGAAAGGTTAAACACTTCCACAATAAGGTAGGTTGGTAAAACTAATATCAATACAGATGAAAACGCCAAGACCTTCATAACAAAACGCGTATCGCCAGCTCCTTTCAATGCCGCACCCACCAAAATAGCTATTGTGTCGAAAAAAGTAAATGCTGCGATGAATTTTAAAAGCTGTATACTCATGGCTTTCAGAGCCTCTGCATTCTCTGTCGCTTCAGTCAAAAACGGCGTGATCAAAACTGCAGGGGCAAACAAATAAAATGCAACCATCGCCGAACTATGAAAGACGGCTAACTGCAATGCAGAATAAAATGAGCGTTCGGCCAACATGCTATTTTGCGCACCTTGGTAACGACCTACAAAAATCGTCGTCGCAATCCCCATACCAATCATCGGTAGGAATCCCACTAAATTTATCTGTAGTACGATATTACTAGCAGTTAGCTCCAACGCGCCAATACGCCCAACAAAAAGTACGAATATGGTGAATCCCATCACATCCAAAAAGAAATGCACTCCAGATGGTGTACCAAATTTTAGCATACGCTTCAGTAGTTTTTTATCTACCTTCCACAGAGAACGAGTCTGGTAAGATTCATCATACTTTCGCTGCGTAACCAAAAAATAATAAATACAAGTCACAATTGCCCCTGAAATAAGTGACGCGAAAGCGGCGCCCGAAATACCCATTTCCGGCACACCCAACTTACCAAATATAAACACATAGTCCAACCCAGTATTGAGCACCGTCATGAGAATATTCATCCACATAACTATCCATGTCTTCCTCCGACCAGAGTAAAAAGTCGAAAATACATTATTATAAAGAAAGAAAACAGCCCCCAGATTTAGAATACTAAAATACTTCGCTTCTAAAACTTGAATCTCTGGGTCGTGCCCAATGAGAGCGAAAATTTCAGTAGAGAATGGAGCGAAAAGCGGTAAGACAACCCCGCCTGCAAGCGCAATATAACATCCTTGCCCTACAGAAGGACCAATGCGCTCAGGTCGATTTGCTCCCATATACTGCGACACAAACGTTCCCGTATATAAAGAGGTTCCCATAAAGAAACACATCAAAGAAAAATTCAACATGCCTGCAGGCACCGCTGCCGCCAGCGCATCTTCCGAATACCAACTAAGAAACATCCTATCCACAAACAGGAGAACAGAAATCGAGCCAGTGCTAAAAATTAAAGGAATCGCAAGCCTAAGCAAATCGCCATATCCCGCTTCTCTCTTCCAACGATCCCTAATGCTCAACTTTTCCATCTTCAAACCTAGCTAGCGCAATTGACTCAGAAAGAAAGGTAATTGCCCCTGCTGACACAATTATGTCTCAGATTTCACACTCTAACACCCCGTTACACAACTCAAAGGCAAAGAAACTCATGCCTAAGGCAATCGCTGACCAATGCATAAAGCGAACTTTGATATAGGCTCCGTCTGCAAAATCATCAAAAACGCTAAACCTTATTATTCATACCACCGTAAACCGGATCAGCAACAAACTCAGATTTTGGACAACATGAATCACCATCCTTCTACGAACCGAATAATACATGTTGACGCCACTATCTTCAGACAAATGGACGCGCAAAACTGCGGACCATCTCCTAAATCGAGCTGCTTTCGGAGAAAGTCCAAGCGCACGGGAAGAACTCTATCAACTTGGTAGAACGCAAGGCGTTCAAGCAGCGATTGATTCACTAGTAAACCCAAGTGAAAACTGGTCTAGCACAGCTGACCCAGAGTGGAGCACTGAAGAAGATCCTAATGGAGACATATTCGGAAACTCGAGTGAACGTCGCTATGATCTTGTTAGGTGGTATCTTTCTATGCTCAAGGATGCTCAACCGCTCGCCGCTAAGCTCCTAAAATTTTTCGTCGATCACTTTTCCGTCAATCACAACACAAGCAGAAACGAAACCCGCTTCATGTACTTCATTCGCTTTCTCAAGCTGTTGAGAAAACATGCCGCTGGCGATTTGAATTCAGAGGGTAACTACGGAAAATTTTCTACGCTTGTAAATCAAGTTTCCTGGTCAGAAGCGATGATCGACACACTCGACCTAGATACGAGTTCTGCCAGTGAAATAAATGAAAATTTCGGTAGAGAGTTACTCGAGCTTTTTACTATGGGTGTTCATGGAGGATACACTGAAAACGATGTCGGTGCAGCTGCAGAAGCATTCACTGGTCGACGATTATACCGCATGCAGTCACCCCATCCAGAAGCAAGTCAAATCAACGAAAATTGGCTAGCCCCCTTGGGAACCACAATGGCGACCTCATACCAAGATACCAGTCGACAAGACCTTCTACCCAAGACCTTTCTCAACCAATCTCGTATGCCTGATAGAAGCACAATAGCAGACGGTGACGACATATTGGAGTTGATTTTTAATGACATAGAATGCTCGAAGCACTTGGTTTGGAAACTTTGGAGGTATTTCGTTTCTCCGGAAATCGATGACACTATTCTAACTGAGTTAGCTACGCGGTTCCGCGATGAATACCAATACGATGTGAGACTTCTCCTTAACGAAGTATTCATGAGTGAAACGTTCTACTCTGAATCGGTAATGGGGTCTCAAATCAAAGACTCTGGAGATATGTTCATAAGCCTTCTCAAAAAACTAGAAATGGATCTCCCCCCAGCTCGCAGCTGCTACACATTATGTGAACGACTAAACTACAACCCCCTTTTTCCGCCCAATATCGCAGGTTGGCCTGAACCAGAAGCCCAAGGAAACGGATGGATGGGATCCGGAAGCCTCCTCTTTCGCATAAATATGCCTAGTATTTGGGTACAGGGAAATTATGATGCGCTAGATGATTGGAACTCTCGAAATGAAATGATCGAGGCAGAACAATTTGAAATTGAAAGCATCATCCCAAGAGAGCTTTGGGAATCAGACAACTTCCCGTTGCTTATAGCAAAGTTAAGCGATCGCTTCATCCCAACCGTCTCGCTAAGGAAAAGCCAGATCCGAATTTTTTACGACCGTTTTCAGAAAACAGCTCAATACATGGATACGCAAGAAGCAGTCAAAGAAACTCTTAGACTTTTCCTAGCTCTTCCTGAATTTCAAATGCAATAGCGCTTCTCGCACGATAAAACATTCCAATTACAAAATATGAAATCGAATTTCTCTCGCCGCGAATTTGTTAAGAAATCAGCCTGGGGTGCCGCATCTACCATAACACTTCCAGCATTCTTACAAAATACAATATTCAATCTAGATGCCCGAGCCTCCACATTGCCTTCCCCAGGTAAAGACGGACCTATTTTCGTAATAGTCGAACTAGCGGGCGGAAACGATAGTTTGAATACAGTCATACCATACCAAAACTCAACCTACCTTGACGCTCGACCCAACATTGCTATAAGAGGAGAAGATGGACTCCACTCAGTCGGAAGCACAAACTCTGTAACAGGTCAAAGCGAAGCTCTTGGGCTTCACCCTAACCTAACACAACTGCACACGCTATGGGAAGACGGCGACCTCGCTATTATCAACGGCGTTGGGTATCCAAATCCTAATTTATCCCACTTCACTTCATTTGATTATTGGCACAGTGCTACACCAAATGAGATTTCAAACGACGGATGGATAGGTCGTTATTTTAATAGCCAATGTTCGGGCTGCGACGCGACTCAAGGCATCGAAATTTCGAATAGAAAGTCGAACTCATTCAAGGTTTCAGACGGCATCAGCCCCAGCATCAATTTTGACGACATTGACCAATATGGTTGGAAAGACCTCGAACTCCGAGGAAGAGACATCCCATTAGAAGAGCTCTATAGAAAGCTCATTGGATTAGACCACATCGTCGACCAAGGAATCGACACGACCAACGACGCATTATCTTACGTCCAACGAGCCTCTCACAATGCGATGATAAGCGCGCGCAATGTATTTGATGCCAGCGAGCGCGGGGGAGAACTCGCTTTCGAGGAATGGGCAAGCTCTGGGCTAGCAAACGACCTCAAGAAAATCACGAAACTCATTAAGGGTGGAATGGATACATCAATCTACTACGCTCACCAAAGCGGGTTTGACACACACAACAACCAAGCAAATGGAGGATCGGGAGCGAGTGGATCTCACGCCGATCTTCTTGACACAGTAGATAAAGCCCTCGGATCGTTTGTTGCCGAAATGAAACTTGCGGGCCTATGGGATAGAGTCGTCATCTTAACCTATAGCGAGTTCGGCAGAAAGGTTATCGAAAACGGAAGCCAAGGAACCGATCACGGGGCAGCAGAATCAGTTTTCGTGCTAGGTGGTCAAGTTTCCGGCAACCAGTTTTATGGAAGCTTCCCGGATTTGGCTGAAGATGCTCGCGTTAAACGCCACAGCTTGGATTACAACGTAGACTTTCGAACCGTCTATCGATCGATCCTGGAAAATTGGATGCACGTACCATCAAATCAAATCGCAGACATTTTCCCATCACAACCAGCTAACTTCAATCCTCTTTCATTTGTATGAGAAAATTACTTTTAGGTAATCGCTATACTGGAACTGCCATAGCACTCTCGATTTGTCTCAGCTCGATCGACACGCTCAGGAGTGAAATAGAAGTCATTGCTCTCAAAGGCGAACAAATTGGAACAAATGCGTACACCTACGAAAGCTTTTCAACGCCGAGCCTCAACCGTTATGGGGAACTCGCATTCGCAGCCAATTTCGAGGAATTCGAAACAGGTGTCGGCAGCAAATACGAAGGGATCTGTTTGTACAATTATCAAGGTACAACTCTGATCGCCGCCTCAGGCCAAATTGCCCCAAAACCCGGAGACGATGGACTGTTCGACTACTTCTACAAACCCACTTTGAACGAGCTGGGCATCAGCTATTTTCGCGGAAAAATGCAAGGCTCTGGCTGGGCTGTGAATACCAATGGAACTTGGATAGGCTGGACTATAAACCAAGATGGAACGGCAACACCACAGCTCGACATGCTTGCCCGTTTTTGGGATCAAGCTTCGATCAACTACGAGAATGAATCTGCCGAAAATGATGGTCGTTATACCCAAATAGGACACCCTCAAATCATCGAACCAAAATCATTCGGATTCATCGGAATGCTCGATGGCGAATCATATGAGGGTGTTACTGGAGCATGGCACCAACCCGCCAAGAATTCGGACACATGGTATATTCCTAGGCCTGAGTTAATCGCGATTTCTGGCCTCCCAATGCCAGGACATTCAGAAATTGTGTCTCGAGTTGTTTATTACAAGCCAATCAATGAAGATGAAGCCCTTGTTCTAGTCGAGCTTGATGGCAACAGTACAAATTCAACCGTATCTGCAATTTATCGTACAAAGAAAGGAGAAGACGCCGAACTGATCGCTCGCACAGGCGATACGGCCTTAGGAGAAGCAGCTCCCTTCGCATCATTCGGAATTCCACAATTTGACAAAAATGGAAACATTCTATTTTGGGCTAGCCTAATAGATGAAGACCAAAACGAAGGTCTCTACGCTTACGCTAATACCACGATCGAACCGTTGGTTTCAACAAGCGGAGAATTCACACTGGATCAAGAATCCTATAATTTGAATACAATCTTTGATCCCAAGATAAATGCTAATGGCGACATCGCATTTTTAGGTCATCTAGAATCGCCAAATAACGATGAATACGCCATTTTCCACAAAGCTGTAAGTTCAGCTAATTGGACTTGCCTCACTAAATCTGGACAACAAGCAATCAGTGCAAACCTAGGGGCAGTTTTCGATCAATTTAGTTCTCCCATTTTAAACGAAACGGGCGATGTTGCTTTCTCCGCAACATTGAAGGGAGAAGGCGATGCTGTTAGCGACACTTCTGATTCTGGTATCTGGGTTACAGATGAGAATGGTTCCTTAAATATGCTTCTCCGAGAAGGTGATACCCTTCGTATCGGATCAAATAAGTTAAGGACTGTATCCGGATTTACAATCGGCGGATTCAATTCCGAACATGAAATAGCACTTTGGGTCTCATTTACCAATTACTCATCCGCAATCGCTATTGGGAAAGTCGATAATGTTTCCCCCCCTAATATCGTAACCCCAATAACAGACGAAAACCTATACGCAGGTGATAGCTTAGAGCTTTCTGCAGAAGTCGAGGGGACTGGCCCATTCTTGTATCAATGGATCAAGGATGGAACCGATCTCATGGGAGAAAATAGCAAAACACTAACTATCACAAATTTCTCGACCTTCGAAGAGGGGAACTATTCTTTGAGAATCGAGTCCCCTGCTGGGGCTCACAGTCGCTCAATTGCAAATCTTGTTTTGACTGACGCACCCTCTATTCCTGTTTTCGTAGAAGAACCACTTGGAGACATCGCTTTGCTCGGGGCAAATTCGCTCCTTACCTCTCGAGCCGTATCCAATCTCGAAATAAGCTACCAATGGTTTAAGAACGACACAGCAATCGACGGTGAAATTCTGTCAGACTTATTATTCGATGAAATCGCTATAGAAGACGAAGGCATTTACTACGTGATCGCGACCACAACAGCCGGGGCAGTAACGAGTGAAAGCGTTGAGATTCTAGTGACAGACAAACGTATGGTAAATCTCTCTACACGAGCGAGAGCAGGTACAGGAGCCAATGTGGTAATATCTGGATTCGTAATCAAAGGCAATGAACCAAAAACCGTTTTGATACGTGGAATCGGCCCGAGTTTGAAGAATTTCGGTCTAGACGAAGCACTCGAACAGCCACAGCTCACTGTAATTCAAGATGGCGAAGTAATCGCTTCCAACAATGGGTGGGCAAATCTAGCCAACCAAGCTGAAGTCGCCGCAATTGCGGCTCAATATGGAGCATTCGAATTAGATACAGATTCAGCTGATGCCGCCGTTCTCATAACACTTGAGCCAGGCGTTTACACAGCAATTCTAAATGGCGAGAATGGAGAAACAGGCCTTTCAATGGTAGAAGTCTATGAGGTTGGCAAGAACTCCACTCGCTTAGCCAATCTTTCGACACGTGCTCATGTGGGTGTCGGGGCGAATATCGCCATCCCCGGAGTCGTTATAAGTGGAGATTTACCTAGCAAACTACTCGTTCGTGCCGTCGGTCCAAGCCTAGAGGACTTTGACCTACCAGGCGTCCTAGAGGATCCGATACTTCATATAATAAATTCTTCAGGAGAAATTATAGCCACAAATGAACGTTGGATGGACGTTGATGACTTAGAGAGCCTCGTACTCGCTTCAAGTACAGCGGGTGCGTTTCCTCTAAATGACAACAGCAACGATGCAGCAATTCTGATAGATCTTGAGCCAGGAATCTATACTATTTTTGTAGTTGGAAGAGATGGAAGTTCAGGACTAGCCCTCATTGAATTGTACGATATCCCAGCATCCAACTTCTAAGCATAAAGGCGATTCACTCTTTTGGCTTTCGACCAATCACAAATAGAATCAACAGAGTCAGAGCGGGAAAAGTTGTATAGAAAAACCAGATTGGTAAATCGCGAGCTACGCTCAAGTAGCCTAACACTGCAGCCATTCCCATAGTAAAAATAGCGTACAAAATCTGCGTATTAACGTGGGCAATATGATCGCAACCCGAGGCGATTGATGCGAGTACTGTCGTATCGCTGATCGGGCTACAATGATCTCCAAAAACTGCTCCATCCAAAACCGCTGCAATCGTCAAAAATAAGATTACTTCACTTCCACCATTATAAAGACTCAAATCGAAAATAAGCGGCACAACAATTGGCATCAAAATCGCAATCGCTCCTTTTCCTGAACCGATTGCAAATGACATACCGGCAGAAATAATGAATACAAACAAAGGGAGCGTCCATATCGATGTATTGTCTCCTAGCAATGCGATAAGGTATTCGCCCGTTCCTAAAGTTTCGCAAATGGCTTGCATCGCCCAAGTCATCACCAAAATAAAAATGGCCATCCACATCGTAGGCATTCCCTTGATGTAGCTCTTACAAGTTTCGCTAGGTGAAAGGATACGCTGCTTTATTGTCATCCCAATGGCGACGACCCCTCCCACCACAGATGCCAAAAAGAAAACCGGCAAAACCTTAGAATCGATCGCGCTGTCAACTCCGCTCGAAGCTGCGCTAAAAGTAGATTTCCAATCCTCTAGACTGAACACACTCGCCCCTTCTCCAGTCGCACGCAGCTCAAAGAGTCCAACAATAAATATCCCAAACAAGGTAAACAATAATACCACAATTAGCGGAATGGCGGCATTTATCCAATTACTGGATATGCCCTCATCAGGATCCATCCCGCTCGATGACTCGAAACCTATCATCTGATGGTTATCGTCCTTAACCTTACCGGTTGAAAGAGCCCGATCTTCCGCAACAAGCATTGCCCCAAAGTCCCGACCTGTAATTGTAGACGCGAAAACAAAAAACAATAGTCCAATACAATAGAATCTCATCGGCAGAACATGAAGCATTGCCTCATAACCACCCATTTCGATTCCGACATTAGAAATTTCCTCGCCAGTTAAAGTCGCATTCAACGCGGTCCATGTAGAGATCAAGGCAATCGCAGAAAGTGGGACCGCCGTCGAATCCACCAAAAACGCCAATTTTTCTCGAGAGAGTCTCCAATAATCCGACAACCTTCTCATCGCCGACCCCACTAAAATTGTACTCACGTAATCATCGAAGAATGCCAAAACCCCTGCGGATGCAATTAAACTTTGAGTACCTTTTCTCCCCTTAGCAAATCTACCAAACAAATCTACCAAGCCTTTCAATCCTCCGTTTCGCGAGATAACATACACCATCCCAATCAAAGTGAACAGGAATAGAAATAGATAGAGGCGCGGCGGGGATACTGTATTCAAATAAATAAAATCATGGAAAGCTAAGAACGTGGTGGTTATCGGGTTCGTTCCATACGACAAAACCGCTCCAGTAAAAAAAGCGACCATAAGGGCAGCCACCAACGAACGGAAATAAGACGCTACGATCACCGCTAGTAACGGAGGAAGCAACGACGTCCAATGCCCGTGCAATCGATCCGCAATTGCTCCTGCTCGAAGGTTATCAATGAATGATCCCTTCTCAAAAATAACGTCAGCAACTTCAGGTTCATCAAAAACACTTGCGTTTGGCCGAACTTGGATGATCGCTAAAAACGAGCACACACCGAGAAAAGTCAAAAAAAATGCAAGCCAACGCTCAGGACGTTTCCAGTAAGATAGTGTTTCCACGGTGCTCTAGAAGAGTAAGTTAAAGAAGCTTTAAGAGAGGGTATTTTGATTCCGACGCCTATCTGTTGATGCGTCAAACGGGAAATCCAATATTCGGTTCCACAAAAAAGCCCTCAAGCGCAATGCATTGAGGACTGAAATTAAAATTCGCTTTCGTCTAAAGGTCGTAAGAGCCCAATTGTCTTTCGACTCGCGTCCCTTTGATCTTCGCAAATACCGGCAATCCGTTTTCCTCAGGAACCTCGACCTTGCCCTGAATAAGCGGCTGCGCGTACTTCACAAACGGGAAATTCATGCTAACCCCATCTTCATTGATCCACTCAATCGGCAATGCCTTGCTCGCAGAAGAAATATCACTCAAATCAGATAGGCCTGTTTCCGCCTTATAAGAATCAGACTCGCCGCGTTGTAGCGTTATCATTTTTCCGGTCTCGCCCTTATCGACCGCCGCAATTACGGCTTCTTCGCCAAGCATATAAGCCTCATCTAAGTCCGCCTTCGACGCACAATGAGTTGCTGAACGTTGAGCGATTCCCAATTTGCAGGAACGCGCGTTTACGCCAATACGCTCCTCAGCGATACGGCGTAGGAATTCGCCTGTTCCACCCAGTTGAACATGGCCAAACGCATCAGTCGCACCAGAAGTCAATGTAATGAAATTTCCATCTTCATCGACTAAGCCTTCGCCCACGACGACCAAGCAGTACTTCTCTTTTGCTAAAACACGTTTAACGTCTTCGATGAACTTTTCTTCAGAGAAGGCAACCTCTGGCAAGTAAATGAGATGGGGTGGATCATGTGGAAAGTCGCGGCGCTTCGCCAACGCTGCCCCTGCTGCTATCCAACCCGTATTGCGTCCCATCACTTCTAGTATAGAAACATAGTCGCCTTCACCAATTGCTGCATTGTCAGCTGCAATCTCTTTAACAGTAGTCGCTACATGCTTGATAGCGCTACCGTATCCTGGGCAGTGATCCGTTCCTGAAATATCGTTGTTGATCGTTTTTGGAAGACCGATAATACGAAGGTCGTAGCCGTCGGCTTTCGCATACGTATCAAGCTCGTCCAACATCGCCATTGAATCACTATCTCCCAAGTAGAAGAAGTAGTGAATGTCGTGGGCCTTAAACACTTCCAACGCTCGCTCATAGTCAGCAGGCTTGGTAAATTGAAAACGGCATGATCCTAAAGCAGCGCCTGGAGTATGCTTCAAGCCGCGAATCACTTGCTGGGATTCGGCTGCCAAATCAACGAAATCTTCGTTAAGAATTCCAACAACTCCGTTCAAGCACCCGTAGATTTCTTCGATAAACTCGTAATTCAGAGCCTCTTCGATGATACCCGCAAGAGTAGCGTTCATAACGGCGGTCGGTCCGCCCGATTGTCCGATTAAGCAATTTCCTTCTAGTTGAGCCATGGATGTATGAAAGGGTTCAATATTGTGACTGAATTGGGTAGTGAAAGATCATCCAATCTGCCTTGGCAACTAAATTAGATGCCTATCAATACAACTATTTCGCAAAAACGCGGAACGTCGGGTATCCTGACAACACAAGCGCTTGACCCACCCAACAAAGCTAACCATTTCATTATCCCTTATGTCGAAAGCCAAAACGTCCAAAAACCCTTTAATGGATTCAATAATAGCCCTGTGCAAACGCCGTGGGTTCATATTCCAGTCGTCTGAAATATATGGCGGGTATAACGGATTTTTCGATTTCGGTCCATTAGGCGTCGAGCTGAAAAAAAACCTGAAAGAAGCCTGGTGGAAAGACATGGTTCATTGCCGCGACGATATCGAAGGACTCGATTCCTCGATCATCATGTCGCCTAAAATTTGGGTAGCCTCTGGCCACGTAGGCGGATTCTCCGATCCAATGGTCGATTGTAAGACATCCAAAATGCGCTATCGAGCAGACCAACTTTTCTTCGCTCCAGTAATCGTAGATGGAAACACAATCGGTTACGTATCCGTTTTAGAAGATAGCAGCATGCAGGCAGTCGCTGAGGAAACAGCCGACAAGATGAAACGTAAGCAAGGCGTCCAAGGTACGCTCGCTCCGATTGAACTCAAAGACTACACCGAAGCCGACCCATCAGAGTACGAGCTTATTCCATCGCCAGCTACAGGGGAGCCAGGCTCGCTCACCCCACCGCGCGATTTCAACCTCATGTTCGAAACCAAGGTAGGCGCCCTCAGCGATAGCACCGCCACTGCCTATCTTCGCCCCGAAACCGCTCAGGGAATATTCGCCAATTACAAAAACATCGTCGACACGGGTCGCGTAAAAATCCCATTTGGCATCGCCCAAGTCGGTAAGGCATTCCGCAACGAAATCACTCCCCGCAATTTCATTTTCCGCTCTCGTGAATTCGAGCAAATGGAAATGGAGTACTTCATTAGCCCCGAAGCAGACTGGCAAGGCTGCCACCGCGAGTGGATCGACTGGTGCAAGGACTGGCTCGTCTCGGTTGGGCTCCCAGCGGATATGCTCGGCGAAGATGTTCACCCACTTGAGAAACTCTCGCACTACTCTCGCGGAACAACCGACATCACTTTCAAATTCCCATTCGGAGAACAAGAACTCTGGGGAATCGCTTGCCGGGGGAATTTTGACCTCACACAGCACCAAGAACACTCAGGCAAGAGCATGGAAATCTTCGACCAAGAATCGAAGAGCAAATTTATCCCACACGTTGTCGAGCCTGCTCTAGGCGTAGATCGTCTCCTTCTTGCCGTTCTTACAGCCGCTTACACAGAAGACGAGATCGGTGGAGAAAAGCGCACGCTCATGAAATTCCACCCACGGGTCGCTCCCTATAAGGTAGCCGTTTTCCCTCTTCTTAAAAATAAGCCGGAGCTAATGGAAAAAGCCCAAGACCTCTACAAAAAGCTTCAACGCAAGTATAACGTATTCTGGGATACAGCCGGAGCAATCGGGCGCCGCTACCGTCGTATGGACGAAATCGGCACGCCGTGGTGTGTTACAGTCGATTTCGATACCCTCGAAGACGGAACCTTCACACTTCGAGACCGAGACACCACCGAGCAAAAGCGCATCAACGAAGAAGAACTTCTGGCAATGCTCGATGCCCAGCTCTACTAAACGGTAAGCATAAAAATTTGTGAAAACCGGCAGCGAACACCAAGTTGCCGGTTTTTTTGTTTAGCTTTCCCCATTAAAAGTGTGGAGATTACAGATTGTACCGCACATACGAAGAAACCATAAATATGCCAAAAGATCTCAACGCTTGGTCAGAGGAACTTGAAACCAGCCTAGAAAGAAATCTCGCGATCGACGAGAAGGAATACTTGGACAAACTTTCGCATATCTTAGAGAAGCTAGAATGGCGGGATGAGTTATATGCGAAGGACCTTTTTGAAATCGCCACGAAGTTAGGAGCAAAAGACGCTCCCTCATTCACCTTCGCCAACTGGACAACAAAGCCCAGTAGCGAGTATGAACTTTGGCCCTACGTTGCGGATCAACTACTTCAACGGGAAATATCACTGCCAGAATTCATAGCCAACGACCCACGTATATCAGGGATCATCCAGCAACGACTCCTTCTGCAAAGAAAAAAGGAAACCCGCCGTTGGAAAAACCGACTAGCAAACCTATCTCAATCAAACCCATTACCTCCCTCTGCTAAGATTGAAACGCGCCTAAAACTTCAAGGAAGAGTATTTCGTTGGGAATCGCGTTTCAGCGGTGAAACGGAATGGGAAGCCCTCCCAGCAAAGGAAATCTCACAGCGTCTCGCCAAAGAATTCGATTTTTTGGATCAATTCGCACCCAATAGCATGGCCCTCTGCGCCTTCTTTCAAGAGTACTACAAACTCACGCAACGAGTAAGACTAGATCTAGAGAAACCAGAAGATTGTTCCTTTCTAAACAAACTCCTTTCCAATAGTGAGACGAAGAAACAAATCGTTTCAACAAACGACCAACCTCTACAAATCTCGGAAACAAAAATCATTTGGAAAGCCCAAAACACACTTCCAGATCCAGACGACCAATACGCGTTTTCGCTCCAATTTGAAGATGGCCGTCCTATCCCTTTTAACACGACTTACCTCGCAGGAAGCCAAAATCTCTACCTCGCTGAAGAGGTAATTCACCAAGGCCCACAATTATTGGAAAATAATGCGTCACCAAGTTCTAACTTCAAAATACCAGCCCAAGCAATTGAGAGCCCCGAAGGTCTGCTCTTTCTTAAAAAGCAAAACCTTCCCATCCCCGAACGCCTCGATGGAAAAATAATAGCAATCCCACTTAAAGCTCAAATTTACTGCCAACTTTCCCAAGAAAAAGGATCGAGTAAAACAATAGAAATCCGTCCCTACGCAAGCTCACCCGACAATCGGTTTTGGTTCACCTTAAACGAAGAAGCCTGGGAAGCCACAGAGAATTTCGAAACACAAGAAGAGAATCCCCCTACAGAAGAAGGAACCCTCTTCGAATTTCCCGATGCCACAGCGATTCTCGAATCGATGTCTAATTTCAAATTAGAATTAGAAGACACCGCCCTCTGGATACGTGAAATCAATAGTGGATTCGCTCAAGAATTTATACGCTGGATACAAGATCTTCCCGACGAAGTTCAACTTATCCCCGACGAAGAGTTAGACACTCTCATAGACCAACATCCAGCCGGGCGCTATGCCCTAAACATCGAAGCAAGTGACCAACCCGACTGGTTCGACATTAAGCTGGATATCGAAAAAACTGACAACTCCCTGACGACAAAGGATGTGGAACTCCTTATCGACGCCAAAGGCGAGTATGTCTACCTCGAGGGCAAAGGTTGGAGAAAGTTCGAGTTCGAGCTAGATAAACAACAAGAAGCGATTGTCGATGAGCTCGGGCTAAATTTTGCCGGCTCGAAAAGCGAAAAACACAGTGTCCACGCACTCCAACTTGCCGATGCCAAACTAGCTGGAACAGAATACGAAAAACTCGGTAAACAAATCGCAAAGCGTGCTAAAACCATAAAAAGTTCAAAACCCGCATCCCTCCCCAAAGGCATGCGCACCGAACTGCGCCCCTATCAAGAAGAAGGATTCAAATTCTTAGCCCACCTATCAAGCAACGGGTTTGGCGGTATCCTCGCCGATGATATGGGACTGGGAAAAACCCTCCAAACACTCACTTGGTTGACTTGGCTCAAGCACCGTGTTCCGCGAGATGAAACCTTCCAGTGCTTGGTCGTTTGCCCCAAGTCGGTCATGCATGTATGGAAAAAAGAAGTAGAGAACCACAGCGGTATTTTAAAGATCGCGACATATCAAGCAGGAGAAATTTCGAGCGCATCTTGGCCTCATCTCGGTATCGATATTTTGGTGGCCAATTATTCACAGCTTAGAATCAACGGCTCATTCTTTTCTTCTATCGATTGGGACGCGTGTATTTTGGACGAGGGCCAATACATTAAGAACCCTCAATCGCAAACTGCACGTGCCGCATTCTCATTAAAAGCAAAACACAAGTTGGTTCTAACAGGTACGCCAATTGAAAATAAGACTTTGGACCTTTGGAGTCTCTTCGCATTCTCACTACCAGGTTTACTTGGAAGCCAGACTGCATTTAAGCGTCAATACAAAGAAGTAACGAATGTCGGACCCAACAAGCTTTCGCAAAGGGTGAAACATTTCATGCTTCGACGAAGTAAGACTCAGGTCGCTACCGACCTTCCCGATCGAATTGAAGAAACACTCAGTTGTCAGCTTGAAGATAAGCAGCTCGAACTCTACAATGCTGAACTCAAAGAAGCCCAAGGCTTCATCAAAAAACTGGATACTGCAGATAATGCAAACCAAGCACGGTTTAACATACTAGCTTCCCTGTTAAGGCTACGCCAAATATGTTGCCACCCTGGGCTTATCAATCCGAGCTACCGCGACTATGGAAGCGCAAAGCTCGAAGCCCTCAAAGAGCACGTCGCCTCTCTCATGGAAGAAGGACATAAAGTTCTCGTTTTTAGTCAGTTCGTGGAGATGCTAAATATCATTAAGCAGGAACTGGATGAAATGGGGTGTAACAATCGCATGCTCACGGGCAAAACACAGAACAGAGAAGCCCTTGTAGACGAATTTCAGAACGATCCAAGTATCACCGTTTTCCTCCTCTCTTTGAAAGCTGCCGGGTCAGGCCTCAACCTAACATCCGCTTCCTATGTAATTCTATACGATCCTTGGTGGAACCCAGCCGTCGAAGCCCAAGCTATCGATAGAACTCACAGAATCGGGCAGAAAGATACCGTAAACGCTTACCGTCTAATCGCCAAAGATTCCGTGGAAGAAAAAATTCAGAGCCTACAACTCAAAAAAGAAGAACTTGCAAGACAAGTCGTTCGTGAAGAATCACTTAACACGATACTCGATATCGATAGCCTAAAATATGTATTATCGAGCTAAATTGAGCGAGCCTAGATAATTAGCAGCCTTCAAGAATCTTTAGTATTTCGCGCCGCGCATTGTCTCTGCGAATATAACTACTTAAGCTATCTTTGGCGGACTTCGTTTTGAGCTCTTCCGGAATCTCCAGCCCGTAAAATCGCCAAATCGTCAGTGCCAAGACTCTCGGTAAAAACGAACTTACTTCAACCAAGTCCTCTTGCACACGCCGTTTCTCGAGATTCGACAAATTTCGGAATCCAACCCACTCTATCTTCTCTGCCAAATCCAACGCTGTCGTAGTGTCCACCATATTTTTTTGAGGTTGGCGGGACTCTGAAAAACAATGCTTGGTTTAGCAATAAATTTACAACAATCTTTTCCCCGGTGCCGCAGTAGTGCAAAAGACTACGCGTAAATACGGTTTAGCTATCAGGATTAACCTGTGGATTCAAAATCGCTTCCAGCATATTCGTTCGATCGAAGTAAACCTCGAAGGCTTTTTTAACTGAGTCTGCTTTTAGCCCCTTAATACGCTCTTCGCTTTTTAGAATTTCATCTAAATCACGTTCTTCCTGAATAATTGTAGAAATACTCTGCAACCAAAAATTGTTGCTCTGCAGACCACTCTCCACCCCCCGAAGATGAATCTCCTTCACTTTGCTTAGATCCGATTCAGAAGGCCCTTCACGCTTTAAGCGATCTATCTCTGCCTGAGCCAACATGATCATTATCTGCACGTTTTCGGGGTCGCAAGAAAACGCAAAACCACTTGAAAAACGCTCTTCTGGGGCACGTGATAAATTCGCGCTTAAGCTAACTCCGTATGTGCCGCCTTTTTCTTCTCGCAGAACATTTCGTAATCGTATATCCAATACATCTCGAGCAGCGATAAGGGAATAACGATTATCTACAGACCATTCAGCCTCTCCAAAATACTGCACTCTTACAACGCTCTTGTCTTCTAGCCCTTTATTCATCGAGAAACTGGTTACTCCTTCCCTCAGCGTGCCATCGACCAGACGTCCCTCTTCTTCCCTTCCTACAGCAGGAAGCCCGCCCAAGTACTTTGAAACATAGGGCTTAAACGACTTCAAATCCATAGCCCCAACAAACACAAATGTAAAATCACTCGCGTCGGAAAACCGATCTTCGTAAACAGCCAAGGAAAGCTCGGGGTCAAACAACCTGAGCATGTCACTCGTCAACGGCTCGCGTCTCGGATGATTTTCGTAGAGTTCTTCCATGATCCGATCCTGAAACACTACCTGAGGGGACTTAGAGCGGTTTGCTAAGACACCCTCCAAACGTATCAACAAAGAAGCATACGCATCTTCATCTAATCGGGGAGCTGTCATTTGCAAATATAACAGTTGAAAGAATGTTTCTAAATCCTTGGGCGAAGTGGCCCCTCTTAAGCCTTCGCTTTGACTATTAATATACGGTGAAACCTGAACGACCTTCCCTGAAAGCTTCTTGTCTAGATCTACTACGCTAAACTCACCTAGCCCACTTTCACCGAGAACCATGGTAGAAACCGCAGCCGCCAAGTATTCATCATCCAACACTTGACTATGACCACCCGGGCTAAATGCGTTCATCAAAATTTGGTCATTTTTGAAATCAGTTTGCTTAAGAAGTACTCGCACCCCATTCGACAAATTCCATTCATGAATGTCCACAGATTCATGATACTTTTCAGATTCAATTGCCCCGCCCTCTGGCAACGGATCCAGTAGCGGTCGACTACTCACCGAATCATCGTATTCTTCCAACACACTATTTTGAGCTACCGAGAGCATTTCTCGAACCTCTGCTTCTTTAGGCAAAATGTAACCATCCCTTTGAGGCGCCGTAAAAAGAACGACTCGGTTCTGCTCCTCCAATGGAAGCTTGTCGCCAAACGCACGAATTTCTTTCATCCCAATTTCGCCTAAGAACTGTCGCGTCATCTCCAATTCAACAGCTATTCCAGGAACAGGCTCTCCTTGCAAAAAATTTCGGATGTATTCCGCTGCCAGGTCACCACTGTGCGTGTTTTCCCTTTCCTCATAAATCCGCTCCACAGCGCGAAGCATATCGTTTTTCATCCGCTCTAATTCCGTTTCCGAGAAGCCATCACGTTTCGCTCTATTGAGCTCGCCAATCAAAGCGCTCACTCCTTCTTGGTAATTATTCTCCAAAAATTGAATACTATAGTAAAACGCACTCTTTTCGCGCCCTAAAGGCGAAAAACTTACGTTCGCTCCCATAAATGGAGGGCGAGCCTCCAACGTTCTTTCCCCCAAGCGTTTGTTTAGCATTCCAAAGTACAAACGACGCAAAATAGAAGCTTTGTAATCTCTGGCTGTCCCATCTGGAATTTTTGGTACCTTTTGTAACAGAGCCATCGAAGAGGTCGTAATCTCGGGATCTTCCTGAATCGAAAACAAGGTCTGCTCATGGTCAGGAATATCGTAGGAGACTCTCGGCTTCGATTCCTCTGGATTTGTCATGTTTGAAAAACGGTCGACGATTGATTGCTCTACTCGATCTACATCTATCGAGCCCACAACTACTACCGCCATAAGGTCAGGACGGTACCAATCTTGGTAAAAATCAACGAACCGGTGCCTAGGCGCATTTCGGATTACAAATGTCGACCCGATCGGAAGCCGCTTAGCATAATCCGAATTGTAAAATAGAATTGGATACTGATTATCTCGAATTCGTTGCTGTGCCCCGCGCCGTGAACGCCACTCTTCTACGATTACCCCTCGCTCTTTCTCAATCTCTTCAACATCGAATGCAATCTCACCAGCCCAATCTCGCAAAATATCGAAACCACGCTCCAAAACTCTCTCGCTATCTGCAGGCAGCTCTAACTTGTACACTGTCTCGTTAAATGAAGTATAGGCATTCACGTGAGAGCCAAAACGCATTCCAACGCCTTCTAGAAAATTTATGACCTCCGACTTACGGAATCGCTTTGTCCCATTAAACGCCATGTGTTCAATGAAATGAGCTAAACCTCTTTGGTCGTGCTCCTCCTGGAGGGACCCCGCGTTCACTACAAGTCTCATGCTAACGCGATTCTCCGGCTCATTGTTGCTCTTAATATAATAGCGTAAGCCATTATCCAAAACACCAGTGCGTATAGACTCATCCATTGCCAATTCGGCATCCAACTCAAATTCGTGCCCGAGCAACATGGAGGAAATTCCGATACAAACCGTAAATGCGATGAGACGTGAGAGAAGATTTGAAATGTATAATTGCATAAGAATTTTATAAATCGCTTACCATTTGTTCAGACATCCGCTAAAATTGAGTCAGTGGAAATATATTCCTCGACCTTCGGCATACGAACGAAATCAATTAAAGAATGTGTAAAATACACTCGTTTTAGAGAAAACATTTTCACTGCCAGAACATAACTCAAGAAAACTACTTAGCACTCGCCAGTTTCATCTACAGTTCGTCCCACAAAAAGCGATAATTGAGATGATATGTTCAGCAAATCGAAAACGCCTTCGAAAACGACCAACCGAAGTGGAGTAACCCTAGTAGAAATTATGGTCTCCATGTTCATACTAGGAGTTGGCTTTACTGGGCTATTTTCCGGCTTTCTCCATACTCGGCGACTCGCACAAGGTTCCATTTACCAGAACACAGCATCAACTATCGCATACAGTTATCTTGAGCAGCTGAAAAGTGTGGAATTCTCATCCCTAGACGACAACCCAATCATTGGGCTTATGAGCGAGGGTAACGACGACTCTTTAAACGTTTCACCAACCCCGACTAACTTCACTACAGGAAACAATGCTACAGACGTCGTTAATAGTTTCACAATCGATATTAACAACACCCCCAGCAACGAAGATGACGACATGGCGCTTCGAGTATTCCTCTATTTAGACGACATAACCAGTGAAGCTAACGGAATTGGAGAATCTAGACAAATCGTCATTCGATACGAAGCGGATTTTATAGCTGCGGGCTACGATCAAACTTTCACGAATGTAATTAGATCAATTCGTTCTGAGACCCCTACTTTTTAAAGGCGAAATGAAATTTTCAAAAGGAACCAAATCAAACAATAGGTCGGGCTTTTCCCTCGCTGAACTACTCGTCGCAACCTCCCTTGCAGGCGCAGCCATGGCCATGGTAATGGGATCTTTTATCTTCATATTGAGATTTTCAAAAACAGACGAAGGTAAGCTACAAATAAATCGAGACATCCGATCATTCACCAATGAGCTGAGCAACAATGCTTCCTTCGCAAACACCTTCTCAATATACAAAAGCTTCACCGATAGAACACTTGTTAGCGATACTCAGTCAGGCGATTTCCTTTTGTTAGAGTTTCGCGATAAAAACGACAGCTCACTGGTTAGCCGTATCGTCGGGTATTATCGAGTAACAGACGGTTCTGATGACCCTGGACCCGTTCAGACGTTTACTTTAGACTACTCTACCCCGTCTGACCAAAGTGCCCTCACCTTAATTCCCAGCACTTCGAGTTCCGGAACTCACACAGTTGTAGCAGAGCTTTCCCAAGGCCTAGCGGATGGGAGCCTCTTTTTTAACTTCCGCAATAGCAGCATAGTAATACGAGGTGAACTTATCCATGATATAGATGGTACAACGCAAGTTAGCAACACGTATAACTTCACAATTTCTCCAAGGGGATGAATAACATGTTTTTATATAAAAAAACGACATACAATAAAAAGGAAGGATCAACTCTCATAGTGTCTGTATTGATTCTGACCCTACTTGGGGCGATCTATGCTTCCATAATAACAACCGGCATGACAGAGCGACGTATGAACATAAGGCATGAGGCAAGGCTTGAGGCCCAAGCCGCCGCTGAATCTCTCGTCGAGTACGGATTCGCTCAACTCCAACATCATTTTTCACAGGAAACCAATCTCAACGCCAGTTTGTTTGATACAAACGGATCAGACAGTCTAAACCTTCCACCAGATAGCTATTTTGGCTCCAGAGTAGATACAAATTCGCTCGAAATCGTAGGTGGAGTAATCACAACAAACTCTGCAAATACTTATATTGATCCTTCGGACCCGTTGAACACCAACGACCCGATGAAAGGCAAACGAGTTACGACCAAAGAAGTGACTGTATACGGAAAAGCATCAGTTACACCTTACAATGGCGCCAACCCAATAACATCTTACGTTTCTCAGACCTTCGAAGTAAGAGATTCTCCACTCTTTACTCATGCTATTTTCTACAACCTAGACCTCGACATCCACCCAGGTCCGAGAATGGACATTCACGGCCCTGTTCACACGAACGGCAAACTCAGACTCAATGCATCAAGTGGCCTATACTTCCACGATCAAGTAACAACAGCAGAAGGTCTGTATCATGAATATGAACACGTATCTACGAAATCCTGGGGGGATATTTACTTCAAGGATAGCACAGGCAACTTCAAAAGCATGAAAAACACTCACACAAGTGATTTGAATGAAGTTTTAGATTCTTCGTACAACATTGAAGGAGCGTTTTTGGACTCAGATTTGGGTGACGATTTTAGAGCCACCGCCTCCCTTTTATGGGAAGGAAACCTAATGACCTCACTTCATGGAGTATCAAACTACCAACCAGTACAGTTTTCTGAATACAAAAGAGATGATTCAAGCACCTCCGACTATGATCCAATAAACACCGGTCACGACCTAATTGAGCCCCTTGATTCTTCAAACTCAAATACGAGCATAGAATCACAAAAAATGGCTGGAAAGGCTGGTTTGTATTTCAAATGGGACACATCGACCGGGACGCTGGATGCTTATGACGGAGACGGAAATAGTCTTGGTATAAGCGATCTTGAAAATACCCTTTGGACTCGCACAGAAGAAGCATTTCAAGACAACAGACGAAACATCGCCGTCGACGTAATTGACATCCACACGGGTGTTTTGAAGCAACTAATAGAAAGTCCAGGAACTGCTACAGATGAGAAAATAACTGACTACGATCCATCCAACGACTGGAATGGAATCGTCTATTTTGAGTGCTACAGTAGTTCAGGTAGTAGTACACTCGATGATAGTGGAGTAAGGCTCACTGGGGGTGAACTCGACGTAACAGGAGAAGGGATTCCAAGCCTCGGGAACGATGCTGGGATGACATTCGTCACCAACAACGCTTTGTATGTAAAAGGCCACTTCAACACTGATGGAAATGTCGATGGCGACAGTGGAACATACTCAGATAATTCAGACGAGGTTCCAGTTGCTGTCATGGCTGATTCTGTCACATTTCTTTCTGCATCCTGGGATGACACGAATTCTTTTTCTGGAATGCAAAATGCAAGTAGCACCGAAGTTTCTTTGGCTGTCGTTTCAGGTATCACCCCAAATGATATGACTCGAGATGGAGTCTACAACAAATACAATGGAGGTGCCCACAATTTTCCACGCTATTTAGAAGACTGGACTGGCTCAACTTTTGCAATAAGAGGCTCCCTCGTATGCCTGTATGAAAGCGAAATAGACTGGTCTCAGTGGGAATGCTGCTCTGATTTTTACAGCCCACCAACACGCCTTTACGGCTTCCATGAAATGTTCGAAAATGGTACCTATCCACCAGGCACTCCTATGATCAGGTCGTATAAAAGAGCATTCTACACAAAAATGAACGCATCTGAATACGAAGCTGCGATACCATGGACTTCACCTTGAAAATAAAGGAGGTTGTATTTCTCTTTCTTTTTGGTGCATTTGCGGTCACTCAACCAACTCAAATTCTTGCAGGTGACATCATCATTGGCGAAAAAAAACTAATCCGCCACAAAGCTTGGCCGCTTACGTCCCGCCCCATAATCGAGTTTCAACTTATCGAAACCGAAATGGACAATGTACATTCGCACCACATAATATTTAACACAGATCAATTTTTCTTTCGCATGACTTTCTATGGTGATTGGAAAAAGGCGAAAAGTAGAGGATCAAGAAATTCCTGCCTATTAAGAAATTCGGATAATCACAACGTAACCTTCTCGATTTCCGAATTCGAAAAAAATGAATTCCTTCAATCTCTCGATGACGAATATTGGGAAGGGTATAAAAAATACTTGAGCCGCAGGTTTCCCAAAACAAACGTCTATTACGAAGAAGACGGCAGGGGTAAAGATCGTGAGCTCATCACGTTCAACAGAAAATATCGACAAATCGCATACATATATAAATCCTCTAAAAACGTGTTTACAAAGACCCGGGAAATCTTTGTTTTCATTAAAAACAAGCTATACGTACTTTCCTTTTCAGGCCCCTCACAAACATTCGACGACCAGTGGAATCAACACTCATTCTACGTATCCAGGATGAGAACAATCGACAAAGACTTCTCTACAAGCACGCCTGAAGAAAGTCACTCACCCGTACTAATTCGTTAAACGAGTACCGGAGCTTCTTTGCCCTCTGGCACACTCAAAATTTTTGGGCCATTCGCTCCTATCAAAACAGTATGCTCGAAATGAGCCGAAGGACTTTGGTCAGAGCTGAGTGCCGTCCAACCATCGTCAGACATCTTAATTTTGTAGCTGCCCATATTTACCATGGGTTCGATACACAAGACCGTACCTTCCTTCAATTTAGGTCCTTGCCCAGGCTTTCCAAAATTCGGAACTTGCGGTTCCTCGTGCAAGCTACGCCCTACCCCGTGGCCAACAAAATCACGAATAACGCCGTACCCTTCTTTCTCTACACGCTTTTGCACCGCACTTGAGATTTTGCCCACGCGAAAGCCCTTGCGAGCTGCTCGGATACCCTCGTACATGGCCTCCTCTGTAACATCGAGTAGCTTCTGCTTTTCAGGAGAAATTTCTCCAACAGCTACTGTTCGGCAATTGTCTCCAATATATCCATTATATCGGGTGCATACATCCACGCTAATTATATCACCAGATTGCAAGACGCGATCCAAGCTACCAATGCCGTGCACCACTTCGTCGTTAACCGACAAGCATGTGAACGCTGGATAAACACGCGAACCCACTTGATATTTGTAGCAAGCGCTCTCCGCTCCGAGCTCCTCAATAAAACGTTTTCCCGCCTGGTCTAAATCATAGGTATTCATCCCAGGGGCAACTAGCTGTACCATCCTATCTAAAACAGTAGCAGCAACTTGGGCGGCTTCTTTGATGGACTTTAATTGCTGCTCGTTTCGAACTATCATGCGGATAACAAATCAAAATATGGGATCGAGAAAGAAGACTGTTCCCCAAATTACAACCAAATCCCACACATTACCAAAAATTTGAGCAAAATAATTACAGATTTACCTTGGTACACAGAAACCAAATAACCCTCACCGTTTCAAAAAATTGGCTCGCTAGAAGTTACAAACGCTAACAAACAAAATCACATGATCAGTTGGTTAAAGAAATTCCTAGGAAACCCACAATCGGACGTTGAAAACGAGCCGGAGGAATCAAGTAATGAGCAGCCAACGAGTGACGACGAATCGAATCAAAATCGTGCATGGATTGGTGTCGATCTCGATGGGACTCTTGCTAAATACTCCAGTTGGAAAGGAATCGAGCACGTAGGAAAACCGATTCCATTGATGCAAAAACGCGTCATGCAATGGATAGAAGCAGGCCACAAAGTTAAGATTCTAACAGCCCGTGCTAGCATTCCTGAAGGAATTCCACCCATCCAAAAATGGTTGAAAGAAAACGGATTTCCTAACCTTGAGATCACCTGTCAAAAAGACTTTCAAATGATCGAACTTTGGGATGACCGTGCTATCCAAGTCGTTCGGAACACTGGTAAACCAGTAATTCGCCCATCGATGACAAGCAACCCACAAGCTCCACTTTTCAAGGACGAATCCGACGGGGAGACCTTTGAGTTCGTACCCACTCGAAACTCCTAGAAACTACCTGCTACTCGAGCTCAAGCTCCTTACTCATCGAAGCAGGCATGGACTTTTTTGCACGTGCCCCCAAGGCCTTCAACTGCTCGACGCGCCTAATCAAATTCCCTTTACCGCTACTTAACTTGCTTACAGCGCTCTCATAGGCTTCTTGGCTCTTCTCTAAGCGATGGCCGACTTCCTCTAAGTCCTCGCAAAACCCAACAAACTTATCATACAAATCACCACTTTTTTTAGCGATTTCCAAAGCATTGTTAGCCTGCTTTTCCTGCCTCCAAATATTGGCGACGATACGTAAGGTGGCCAACAAGGTAGACGGTGTCACGAGAATCACATTTTTCCCGTAAGCAAAATCATACAACCCGTCGTCAGCGGCAATCGCAGTCGAAAATGCAGGCTCGACCGGAATAAACATTAGTGTGAAATCCGGAGATTGTATGCCACTCAAAGAACCATACTGCTTCGTTCCTAAATCCGAAATATGCCTCTTGACGCTTTCGAGGTGAGCCTTCGACTGAATCGCCCTTTCGTCGACATCGTCAGATTTTGAGTAGCGTTCATATGCTACGAGACTCACCTTCGCATCTATAACAATATGCTTTTCGTCAGGCAAATTCACAATTGCATCGGGTTGGAACCGCTTCCCCTCCTCCGTCTTGAGACTCACCTGCAAGTCGTATTCACGCCCCGCTGACAATCCTGACTTCTCCAAAACCCGCTCCAGAACGAGCTCTCCCCAAATACCCCTTGTCTTAGACTCACCCTTTAATGCAGTCGTCAAGTCCTGAGCATCTTGGGACATCTGCATATTTAGTTCTTTAAGCGATTTTAAGTGTTCCGAAAGAGACGCTCGATCCTTGATATCCGCTTCTCGCGCCTTCTCGACTCGCTCTCTAAACGAACTGATATTTTCTCCCAACGGACCCAATAACTTGTCTAAACTCTCTTTGTTTCGCTCGGTAAACGATTTCGATTTCTCCTCAAAGATTCGGTTAGCAAGATTTTCGAAGTCAGTCGCCAATTTCTTCTGCAGTTCAACCATCTCTTCTTTTTGCTGAGCAAGAGAATTCTCCAATGAACGATTGCGTTCCTCAGAAACTGCATATCGCGTTTTTAGCGACACATTATTCTCTCTCTCTTCGGACAGCGACTTTTTATTTTCAGAAAGTTGATTCTCGAGAGATTGGCAGCGCTCGCGCATCGCAGCTCCTTCAGAATTAGCCCCATCCAATTCATTTTTCAGGCTCTCGGCTTCGATTAGCACGCTCTTCTTTTTACCGGAAAATACCAAAAATGCGATTAGCCATCCTACAAGTACTCCTACCGAAGCGACCGCTATCCACATCAAATCAGTATCCATAAATTTCAATCGCAATACTCTACGCCGATTTTCTGGGCAACCGGCATGCCAAGCGACATTTCATTACCACCCGGAAATTCTATCCAAAGCACTCCTGCATGCACATCCTTTGACTTCACAGTAAGCTCTTTGCCCGGAACCAATGAATTAGCATCAAGGTATTTTAGAAAATCGTCTTCTTGATTTTCCACTCTCCCAATACGCACACGCTTTCCAACCCCACACCCATCCAAGTTGACCAAGCTGCGTGACGCAATAACGCCATTCGCCGAAGGAATCGGGTCGCCATGAGGATCCAATTTAGGGTGATTCAATTTCTCGTCTATTTTCTCCAACAGACGATCGGAGATCGCATGCTCTAACGCTTCTGCTTCCTCATGGATTTCATGCCATTCCATTCCAAGCACCTCGACCAAAAGTAACTCTACTAAGCGGTGGCGGCGCAGCACAAGAAGAGCCAGTTGCACCCCTTCCTCCGTAAGTTCAACACCCACCCGCGGTACATACGAAACCAACCCAGTTTTAGCCAAGCTCTTTACCATCGAAGTTGCTGTTCCCGGGGCCACTCCCAAAACACTTGCCAACTCTCCCATGGCAACGGTCCCACCATCACCTTTATCGTGCTGGAGCGTGTAAATCTTCTTTATGTAGTTTTCTACGGTACTGCTGGCCATTACTAGCAGTCATTGGGACTCATTTGTCTAAAGATTTAAAGCATTTATTCGATCTCATTAAGCAAGACCCCGTCACCGAAACCCGAAACATTACAGTCAAGTAATTGTAAATCACCCTTTACACCAAATTTCCATTCATCCCTCGCACGACATGCCGATGGAAATAATACAATAGCAATGCCATCCAAATTCAAAGTACATCTCGTTGAAGACGACAGAACGACTCTCCGCCTTCTTGAAAACCTCTCTAGTATGCTCGGCTACGAAACCGTCTCTTATTCGAACGGTCAAGAAGCTCTCAGCGCTTTCAGTAAAGAACAACCTTCTATCGTAATCAGTGACTGGATGATGCCAGAGCTCGACGGATTAGACCTTTGCCGTAACCTTCGTGAGCAAGCCCAGTCAACGGGCTCCTACACTTACTTCATACTAGTAACCGCTCAAAGACGTTCCCGCTCCAATCTCGAACAAGCAATCGACGCAGGTGTCGACGATTTTCTCAAGAAGCCGATTAGCTCGGAAGAAATCTGGAATCGTCTCCGCGTAGCAGAGCGTATTCTATCTTTCAACCACCAGGTACAACGTCTCGAAAGCCTCATTCCGATCTGTTGCTATTGTAAAAAGGTCCGTAACGACAAAGACCTTTGGGAACAAATCGAGCAATACGTGAACGAGCGTACCGGGGCTGATTTTACTCACTCCGTATGCCCTGGCTGTATTGAAAAACACTTCAAGCCCCAACTCGCTTCTTACAAAAAGCAGCTCGCGGAAGAGAAGAAAAAAGAAGCCTCTAATTCCGCTTAGTTCACTTAAGTGAAACTCGAGTGGCTCCCCAGCCTCCTGAAGTCTGATCTCCAAGTGCAAAATCTGCAACTTGGTCCGATTTTCTCAAGCAAGCGTGCACCGTCTCACGCAAGGTCCCCGTACCTTTTCCGTGAACCACGCGAACTTGTTTGATACCTTTTTCGAGGCAGGCTTCGAAGTAGTCCTCAAGCAGGTCTTTCACCTCCGCCGGGCGGAAGGTGTGTAAATCTAGCTCTCCATTAATTGGTATCTCTATCGGTTCTTCCTCTTCCTTCACGGCGATCAGGTTAAATTCCCTCAAAAAAATGTCTAAAATGACGTTATAAGCAAAGAGGGCTTTTGTTTCAGGGCAACTTGTTTCAACAAAGAGAATAACTTCACCCGCCAATTAGATTATGAATTCTCTTAACAGATTTCTGCTTTCACTGCTGTTTGCGACGATCACGATCACAATGACGGCCGAAGAGGAGGTTGAAAAGGAAGAAGACGAAATTGCCCCCCCCCAGGCAGTCTACAAAGTAGACCCCAGCCACCCCCCCGAGCTTTTCGAAAAAGGAATTGCGGGACACGCGATCATCGTCGGAACCGTAGATATGTTCGGCAGTATCATAAATCCGCATATCGAATCTGCGACCCATAACGAATTTGGTATGGCTGCTATCCTAGCCTGCTCCGAGTGGATTTTCGAGCCAGCTACAAAAAACGGAGTCCCCATAGAAATTGGGATCAGGCTACCTTTCAATTTTGAAATTTCCTTCGAACACGCCCTCAATGTAGAATTAGGTCGTGAAGTCTTTAAGAAGATCGAAGACCCAATCCTCCCATCAGCCGACTTAGATATTTCACCCAGTCCCCGATTCATTCCTGTTTTTGACGATTTTTATCCCGAAGAATTTGAAGGCAGTGGTGTCGCCGCTGCACTGAGCATTGAATTCATCATCGGCCCGGAAGGTTTAGTACATAACCCCAAAGTTATTTCGTCCTCAATGGATGGTTTCGAAGAAGCTGCGCTAGAGGCAGTCAGCCAAATCAAATACCAACCAATCGCAGTCAACGGCAAACACGCTTACATATCGATGAAATTGCCAGTGCACATAAGCGAATAAGATCAGGCCGTAACAATAATACAAATACCCAATAGTATTCCTAAAATACAGGGAGTCTTGGCACGGTAGTTTCGCTCCTTAAAGAAAAGGTAGCCGCCCACAAATACAACCAACGCACTTCCTCGACGGATACATGACATCACGGAAATCATCGATTCAGGGTCTCCTAATCCAGAAAAATAAGCATAATCCGCGACTAACAGGCAAAGAGATATAAACGGAATCGACCATCGCCACTCAAAGTTGCCTCGTTCCCAAATTCGCAACTTCCAACCAATAGCGAACGGAAGCATAAAAAGGACGAGGTAAAAAGAGAAATATGCCTGCACAGTCGCAGCCGGATAACCATACTCTGTCAAAAGAAGCTTATCGTACAAAGCGCTACCAGCTCCGATAAGCGTTGCCAGTATCATGCAACCGACCCAACCATTTCGGTGAAAGATAAAACCCTCTTTTTTCCCAGCCAAGGACAGCAAAAAAAAGAAAGCCAGAGTCACGAATATCCCAAGCCATTGCTGCCAGTTCGGCCGCTCGGCAAAAAGAATGATAGCCCCACCAAGAGTCCACAAAGGGCTAGTCGCTCGAATCCCCGTGGCCAGCGAAACCGGCATGTTTTTCAAAGCGAAATAACTCAAAATCCAAGACGTTCCCACTAAAGAAGATTTTGAAAAAAACTGAACATGCTCCTTCAATCCGATTGGCTCAATCGAGAAAAAAGAGATCGGGTGATCGTAGTTATCAATATACGACAATATAATCGAGGGCAACCACACGATAGCTCCGCAACAAATGCTTAAAAACAAAACCGGAATAACTGCATTACCAGTAATTGAACGCTTTTTGAGCAAGTCATATACACCCAAAAAAACAGCGGATATAACTCCCAAGAGTATCCAATCCATATACACTCGTCAGGAATCTCCTGAAAATTCCTTCGCTAAGGTTAGCCGGTGAATCTTCGCATTGTGCCTCACATCTACTGGAAAACTACGATGAAAGAAAAACCGTTCGATCTTCTTCGTACTCGAATTCTGCTGTCCCAGCTCCTTTAACTCTTCTATGAACGCATCCTCCTCAGGGCTTTTCGGGTATGCTCCAGCGATTGGTTCCACTACGATAGCAGGAGCATTTTGGCATTTTATCAACGCAGTACGAAACACCTTCTCATGTCGGTTGAAAACACTCTCACAGCAATCCGTGTAGAAAGTCTCACCCAGAGCGATAACCCGTTCTACCTTTCTTCCACAGAACCACAAACGTCCTTTGCGATCGAGGTAACCCAGGTCCCCCATGCGATGCCAAACTCGACTCTTAGTAACTATTTTTGCCGCATCCGTCGCCTCAGGAAGCTTGTCGTACCCTTTGGTCACAGACGGCCCAGTAACTACAATCTCTCCGATCACCCCGGAAGGTAAAGGCCGCGACAAGGCTGACTCACCGAGTACACCATCGTCGACTCCCAAGATGCGAACTTCGACACCTGGCAATGGAAAGCCAACACAAGTACCCTTCCCGAGAAATTCATCAGATTTTGCAATCTGCAAAACCTCCATATCAGAAATAGCGGATACAGGTAAAACTTCAGTAGCTCCATAAGGCGAATACACGGTTCCATCCTCCAATATTTCCCGAAAACGCTTCATCAAACTCGGGGGTACCGGAGCCCCAGCCATCAAGATACGTTTCATCGTAGGAAGCTTAATTTTGTTTCGTTCGCAATACTTGCCAATTTTCTCCCACAATACGGGAGACCCAAACGAGTTACTCACCCCGCACTGCTGTATTGCATCCACAATGTTCTTCGGATCAACCGTCGCCGGTTTACTCGGATTCATTTCCGGAACAACCGTTGTCATTCCCAATGCTGGGTTGAACAATGCAAAAATAGGAAGCATCGGGAGGTCAACTTCACCGGGCTGAATATCAAAAGTCGACTGGATAGTTCGCACCTGCGCCTCAAACATACCATGCTCGTAAAGAACGCCTTTGGGAGCTCCTGTAGATCCAGAAGTAAACAAAATAGCCGCCAAATCCTCAGACTGCGTTGCCGCCGCTTCGACGTCTACTCGATCTGCGTTCGTGTTTCGGATACATTCCAAAGGTCCGCCCACCTTGACTCGACTCTTCAAGCCTCGGAACGAACGTATAAATATTCGCGATACCCAAATTGCTAAGCCAATACCGACCAAATGTTCAGGCTTGGATCGACGCACACAAGAGAGAAAACTCTTTAACCCCATTCCAGGGTCAATCACGACGGGCACCGCTCCCAGCTTGAAAAGCGCGAAGCAAATCGCGATTAACGGCAGCCCAGGCTTTACCATCAACAAAACGCGCGAACCTTGGGTAATGCCCTTTTGCTTTAGCTTCGCCGCCCACGCATCCTGCTCCTCCGCAAGCTCCTTGAAGGAAAGACGCATGTAATCAATTTTTCCTTCGACGGTACGCCCACGTGGTACCAACAAAGCGCTTACATTCGGTTGACTTGCCGCCTTGGAATCAAGAAAGCGCGAAACATTTACTCGTTCGCAAACGGAATCTGCCACTCCTTGATCCATCAACTTTCTTGTATTTGGAAATATACCGATTTCCCTGTCCCAATTACTCAGAATCGCCGCTCGTCCCGTTCAACGCAGGTTTCAGCAGGTCCTGCTGCCAAGGAAGCAACTCTCCCAAATTCTTGGAGTCACGAGCAATGTTCGCCACATGGCTCCTTGTTGCCAGCAGCGTCGAGTCAATGCCGAGCTCAGTGGCAATCTTGTCCCTGAACGCCTTGATAGAGTCCTGACGATCGAGTTCTTCTTGCGAAAGAGGCTCACGGCGCGTTCCTCTCGATGGGCGCTTTGGAAGAGTTTTTGGGTCCTTCTTCGAACCGCGTTCAATTGCCTCCGTCAAACCTTGTTTTCGACGGCGCTGTATCCCCGCGGCCATTCCGTTCAAAACCTCAGATGCCTTTCCATCGGCAATCGCTTGAGCCAAAGTAATCAGGTACTCATTACCAATAATTTTAAATGGCGGGCGATCGAGTTTCATCGCAAGCTGTTCCCGCCAATGCCAGAGCTCGTACAACCCACACTGAGCTTTCGCACTCAATTTATCGGATCTACTTATTCTCCAAGAATGCTCGTCTCGCTCGGGAAACCCCGATTGAGCAGTACAAATTTGCTGCTGACACCGTTGAACCAACCATTCCTCACGTCCGAGTTCGCAAATTTGCTTCATCAGCAAATCTCGAAGTGGAAACAAATACTGCACATCGTTAGCAGCATAAGTCAGCATCTTCGGCGTCAGTGGTCGAATAGACCAATCGCTCTTCTGACTGTCCTTAGGAAGTTTTAGCTGAAAGTTGTCTTCTAGAAGCGATGCCAGTCCAATTCTCTTTATGCCCAACAATTGGGAAGCGAGCATTGAATCGAACAAATCATCCACCTTAACCCCTGCGAACTCTTGAAATAGTCGAAGGTCAAAATCGCTTCCATGCATAATTAAGTGCTTATCAACAAGCACCTTCCAAAATTCATCCAGTTGTACATCCGCTAAGACGTCCAACAAGTAGGTTGTGTCATCGAATCTGAGCTGAAGCAAACAAAGCTTCGTTTCGTAGTGGTGAAGATTATCCGCCTCACTGTCCAAAGCGATTTCGGGATGATCTTTCATGTGCCGGCAAAGATCGTCTACCCCTGACTGCGTATCTATATACGTAAAATGTACTTCTTCCATTTTCAAACAACGCTGCCCAACTTCTTCGACAGTCTCCTCCGGCTTCTCGCAAAAATAGTTGAGTGGGTTTGCACGATTTCTCAGTTTTCTCAGTAAATTTAGCACGTTTTACAAATCCAAGTTGATACGGCTAGAAATTAGCCCGGTATCTGGACAATATACAAGCAAGAGTTTCCCAAAGATAGGAAGCCAAGCAAATATCCGCTGCTCAACAATTGCTAAACGTTACGTCTCAAACCTCAAAAGTAACGGCTCAAGGTGACCTGCAAATAACTGTCGCGGCTAAATGAGATCAATGGATCTTTTTCGTCGATATCACTAAAACGCTGCAATTCCACCTCCAACTTCAAGGAATTCCCAATGCGTTTTTCAAATTCGACCCGTGTCGAGAGCGACCCCAAGTCCCAATCATAGAAGACCCCCGCAACCAAACTCGAATCCGCACTGTCATTCCAAGTTAACCGACTCCCGACAAACACATCGCGATTAAATGGATTCGGAGCGCCAGCGCCTCTTGAGTCTAAATGAGCCTCAACTAGTAAGCCTGCATCCATCGCAGAATTGGCAATTCCGTAAAGCGTATACTCAAAACCTCCAACGGCCGCGCTAAAATCTTCAGACTCCGTTTCCCTACCCAGCGCTTCGAGCTTCAACAATAAACCTCCCTGCGTATATTGTAAATCTAAGCCAATTTGGTCCATTTGCTCGTAGTGTGGAAAGAGCTTCGACCCATCCTCCGAAACTGAAAAAATGGGATCTCTTCGCGTCCCGCGAAAGTAATGCAGTCCAATATCGAAATTGCCAATAATATGAAACCACCTCAATGCGAAATCCACATGGCTTTCTTCCGCCGAGGACTCATAAGTCGCATTATCCAAGTCCACCGGCAATGCGGACCGAGAACGCCCTTCTTCACCCGCAAACGTTCGTTCGCGAAACCAAGGTAAAACGAACAAACTAAAATCTCCCAAATTGGTAATCAAACTGTACTGCACCATCGGTTGACCCAGCTTGTCTTCACCATCTGGGTTCGCTACTAAGTCCGTCTGATTGACAACATCAACCAAATGCTGCGACTCAGCCACGCCCCAGAAAACTTTCGAGACCCCAATTTTAAGTTCCCAGTTGTCCTCGACATATAAATACGACAATTCACGGACATCCACCAAATTTCTCTCTGAATCCAAAGAATCCCATCGAAAATACGGAGAAAACTCAAAAGCCCGATAACCGTCTTTCCAATCCTGATAATATTGCGGCTCAAAAACCGATGCGATACCAACTGAATTTTCCTGGCCATTAAAGGCCGGAGATTCTTCAAATCCCTTTAACTCCAAAGCACCATACCCGGACCATTCCCCAGCTCCTGTCAGAGAAATAGTCAAAGTCGCTAAAGCTAGAGTAAAGAAGACTTTCTTCGCGTTCATTATCGAATTCGAAAAATACCGACAACTATCGAATATTTCTCAGAGTTTTCTGGTCAAAATCTCGATCCGTGTATCCATTCGAGAATACATACTCCGACCAAGAAAGCTCTGTTTTCTTTCCGGTTTGGTGATTCTCCATCACCATTTCATTCGGCCGCCAAAATTTATCCAAATATTGATTAAAATCCACGAAGTCCAAAGTCTTCAAAAGTGAGTCCTTGCGATCATAGAAGACAATCTTTGTTACGATATAACGTTCTTCCTCTACATACATTATCTGGCGGGTGTACCCGGAACTCCGATCAACAGGATAGCGTTCAACGATCAAAAAGTTCTTTCCGTCTATCTCGCGGTCCTCGATATACTTGTAAGTATACTTTTCGACTTCTTGCGAAGACAAATCTTCATAAGCGAACTCGCTTCCAACGAATGGTCCAGATTTATTATTAGATGCAATCCGCTTCACACGAGCCAATGCAGGGAGATAAAGCCACTGGTCATCCTGGCCCTCCTTGTGCGTAAACGACAGAAAAGCAGTCCCCTTTACATCACGAGGTTGATCGAAGTAAATCAAAGACTTATCTCCATCCCCTTGGACTTCCAAGGTTTTCATCGACATGCGGCGCGTACTCACATCACCATGACGATTTTGCAAAGCCATCTCCATCTCTGCTTTCATATCTCCAAAACCGGTATCACGCAAATCTACCTCTTTAGCGATTTCAAGGCCACGCTCTTCCGAGGGCTCAGCAGACGCTCCGTTAAGTGCCATAAAAACAGCAGCCATTTGAAAGGCCAAAGTCTTACTTGTTCGTGTCAGATTCATTTTTGTTTAATATTAAGTATTCAAAAAAAGCGATCGGCAGGAACAGCCCTCCACGACTGTTCCTGCGCTCTTTATGCCATTGCTGGCTTATCCTCTATCTCCTTCTCCTCAACGAGAAGATCTTTCTTGGACTTCCCATCCAAAACCATCAATAAAGTCGGAAGCAAAATGAAGTCAGCTATCAACGCTAAGACAATTACAATTGCGGTTAACTGCCCCATCCAGCTGTTCATGCGAAAAGTTGACGTGCCAAGTATACCAAACCCGACGACAAGAATAACAGTTGTTACAACTAAAGCCTTACCTACGGTCTGGAACGCGTAACGAACTGCTTGCTCTGAACTGTAGCCTTTTTCCCTTCGAGCCCTCAAATACTTGGACAAGAAGTGAACCGTATCATCAACAACAATACCAAGAGTCATTCCAGAAACCATAGCCAAAGACAGTCCCATTTCGCCATAAAGAATACTCCAAAACCCAAACCCAAGGATCGCCGGCACCAAATTCGGCACAAGGCTCAAAATACCATACTTAAATGTTTTTAAAGCGACTCCCAATATTATCGATATAGCAATGATTGCGATAAACGTACCGCCCATCATACTCTTGATGTTTCTCTCAGAAATATAAGCGAACATAACAGTCGGACTCGCAGCTTTAACCTGCATGTAATCTGGCGCGTTTTCCAACAACCACTGCTCGCCGTCTAGAATGAGCTGCCTCAACTCTTTTGTAGCAACATCTTTAGTGGTCACTGTAAAACGAGTTGCAGACTTATCGATGTTAATTTGGTTATTAAGGTCCAAGCCATACGGCAAAGAAAATTCATACAATAATAGATACTGCGCTGCCAGATCTCTCGTATCCGGTATCCTGTAGTAAGAAGAGTCATCTCCGTGCATGTTCTTATTCAACCGTTTCATCACGTCGACGATCGAATTAACCTGAACAACATCATTCTTATTTCGATACCAATTCGAGAAATCCTCAAGGACTTGCAAATACTCAGGTTCGTTAATTCCGCCACTCTCCGCCGCAGGTAGAGAAAATTCAAAATTGTTCATCCCTGTTAGGTTCTCTTCTGCATAATCAGCATCCTGACGGAATTCCATTCTTTCGTCGAAGTACTTGACCCATTGGTCATTGAGATCAATTCGAGGAATCATCAATCCCATAAAAACGACAACTAAGATAGAACCTACGAGCACAGGAACACGCTTCGCAGATAGAAAGTCTACCATAGAATCGAACACATTCGTTTTCGTTTCAGCTTTTTCCTTAGGCTTAAAAGGAAAGATTGAAAGCACCGCCGGAAGGAAGAAAACAGACAACATCCATGCAATAACAACCCCGCTAGCCACGACATTCCCAAGCTGGCGAAATGGCGGTGCGTCGCTAAAATTCATACTCAAGAAACCGATCGCGGTCGTAATTGTTGTCAAGAAAACCGGCATAAAATTGACTCGAACACTTTCAATGATCGCTTCTCTTTTGGAACGTCCATGCCTGAGCTCATGAAAAAATGTTATCAAAATATGAATACTGTCAGCAATTGCCAAAGTCATTATCATAGTTGGAGCGCTCGCCAGAGGCGGGCTCATATGATAGCCGTACCACACCATTATCCCCATCGATGACATAATCGTAAAGATAATCACCAAACCAGTGGCGATGGTCGCAAATATCGAACGTAGTAGAACCGCCATTATAATAAAAATGGCAAGGAACATGTACATCATCACCGTCGACATATCTGACTGCGAAGACTCTGCAAACGCATTGTTCATCATAACCATACCCGCCATATTAATTTGAATATCTGGGTACAGTTCTAAGAACTTTGCTTTCAAAGCTTTCGCATCGGTGACTACAAGCGGCACCTCCGTCATATCATCTAATCCGGGCAAAGTAACCGTTACATTCACGCCTGTTGTAAAATCGCGATCATTAATCAATCGATTGAAAAGAGCAGGTTCGGCAAGAGCTGTATCTCTTATTGACGCCAACTCCGCATCATCCAAAGCAGCATCGTAGGGAACAAGGTCCGCAACAAACAAATCGTCTTCCACAGCAACGGAATTTTGGAAATTTGTAATGGAATCAACACGACGCGAATACGGCAATTGCCAGGATTCAGTCGTCAACCATTTTACGGCTTCAAGAAACTCCTTTTCATAAATCGTTTCCTTATCTGCCGTCAGAACGTACATTACATTGTCGTCTTTCGTATAAACGTTCTGTAACTGATCGAATGCTTGTAAGTGTGGATTATCTTCCGAAAAGAAAATTCGATAGCTCGTATCGAATTTCACTCCATCGGTCGCCAAGCGACTAATAGAAAATCCAACAAAAAGAAGCGTCAATACGATGACCAACCACCGAAAGCGTATGGTAGTGGCTGCTAGTTTCTCTACAGAAGTTTTGTACTCTTGATTGTTCATTCGTGTAGTTGTTATTCCTAAATACGTTGCTGAGCTTGACTATCGTTTCAATAAGACGACGGATGTCATGGCTTCAATTGATCCAATATTTGGATAAGCCCTTCCTTGAGCCCCATGGAAAATTCACGTGTTTGGTGAACTTTCATCATCCCAATCGATCCTTGGAACACGGATATCAATACTTTCGCTACCGCTGCTGGATCTATACCTTTTCGAACCTTTCCAGCCTCAATTCCTCTTCTAAGCGAAGCATCCAAGCAGTCTTCCCATTCCTGGTACACGTCACGCAAACGAAGTCTGAAAGAAGAGTCCATGGAAGACATCTCCTGAGACAAATTATTCAACGGACAGCCGCATTCGACCATCTCGGGGGTCTCTTGCATTTCCTTCTCAAAAGCACGCAATAACTCCGTTATGTACCCGATTGGGTCATCTGATGTCGCTAACGGGAAAACCCAATTTTCCTGTACTGATTCTCTCAACAGTTCATCTACAATTGCGTAACCAAGCTCGTTTTTCCCTTTAAAGTAGTGAAAAAGAGCACCTTTTGTAATGCCTGCTTTAACTACTATCTGATTCACACTCGTGCCGTTAAAACTGCCTTGATGAAACAGCTCCAACGCCGTTCGCAAAATTTTAGAACGAGTGCTTTCTTCGCTTGGAATGTCTTCAGCTTCTACCATTAAAATAAGATTACCCAATCAAAAACCGACCAGTTGGTATGTTGTCAACTTATTTTGCCCACTATTTCTTTTCTCAAGGACACGAAACCTAAATTTCGCTGTCGATAAACACTCACAACAAAAGGGAGTATTAATTTGCTAAATCTAGAGGCATATCCTAATTTTCGGCCGTTTTCCTACGATCTCACTATATTTACTTCGTCTCAAACGTCACCGCTCCCCATAGAAAACTAAATCGTAAGATGAATAGACTGCTCTTTTCATTTATCTGCTTAAGCTACGTTGCGTGCCCCTTATCGCTCAATGCTATTCCCCCTGCGCTATCTCCTTCCGAATCCCTGAATTCCATCCAAGTACCTTTAGGTTTCAAAATTGAATTAGTCGCCTCAGAACCTCTCGTTAACGATCCTGTTGCCATCGATTGGGATGAAACTGGGCGCCTGTGGGTCGTCGAAATGTGGGGTTACCTCGCAAATCAACCAAATGCGGGACAGACCGGTCGAATCGTTATTTTGGAAGATACGAATCAAGACGGACGCATGGATAAGTCCTCTGTGTACTTGGATAACCTGAATAACCCCCGAGCAATAAGCTTCGTAAAAGATGGGGTTCTTATCGCAGCTCCACCAAAACTCTACTACTCCCAAGACAAAAATGGCGACGACACTTGTGATAGCATACGAACGATAGCCAACTACGCTAAAGATGGTAGCTACTGGGAAGCGGAAAATGGCCTCGTTTACGGAATCAACAACTGGCTCTACAGCGCCGGCTCGAACCGAAAATTAAGATTTGATGGAAATGACCTCAAACAACGAAAGACCCTCGAACGTGGGCAATGGGGAATTGCCAAAGACAACTACGGCAGAATATTTTACACCTCAGATCAAGACTGGTTAACGGGCGACTCATTTCCTTGGAAAGAATCCAACCGCAACGCCGGCTACAAAGCCAAGGCAGGGCTATCCGAAAAAATTGCTACGAACGACGAGCTTTTCGTCCATTTGGCAAATTCACACGGCAACAGTAACCTCGATCAAAATCAAGCCGTTCCTGTTTCATCCGCTTGCGGTCCCACGATCTACCGGGGCGACACTTTTCCAGAAAGCTACCAAGGCAACGCTTTCGTCTGCGCTCCATTACACAATATGGTCGCGTGCTTCCGGCTTGAAACGGACGGCATCTCAATAAAAGGAAAACAACTCCTTTCGCAAATTTCCGATTCGAATCAAACCACCTTCATAGGCTCCACTGATCAGTACTTTCGACCGGTCAATACATCTGTCGGTCCCGATGGCAGCTTGTATATCGTAGACATGTATCGTGCTCAGTTTGACGAGTACTCGCCCACTCAAAACAAAACTGGCCGAGGCCGCATCTACCGTCTAGCTCCAAAGGATCAAGATACGACTCCAAGTCCGTTTCCTAATATCCAAAAAATGGATTCCGCAGCTTTGGTAATATATCTCGATCACTCAAACGGCTGGTGGCGGGACACGGCACAACGAATCATAGTAGAGCGTCAGTCCACTACAAAATCAACGATCAGCAAACTGAAAGCCCTCCTTTCAACAGGGACTGAACTCGGAAAAATCCACGCCCTTTGGACCTTGCATGGTCTCGGAGCGATCGATAACAGCGTATTCGAATTAACCCAACAAGACGACTCTTCATGGGTACGAATTCACGGCCTCCGAACAGGCGTTAAGCAACTACGAACCGCCTCCCCCAAAATCATCAACTTCATAGAGTCAGCTCTTAAAAGCTCAGACGAGGGATTACGACTACAGGCCACACAAAGTCTGTTTCACCTAAAAGATCAGGTCAAAATACAATCCGCTATTCGCTCCCTGAGAGAACACGATCTAACTAAAGCTCATTTTCAGGAAGCCATCGTATCTTCACTTTCCAAACACGAAGCAAATTTTATACTAGACCTCGACAAGACACCCGTCGAAGATTCAATCAACTACCTTCCGATTATCCAAAAATTGACTACGGCTTTGGTCGCAAAACAGAATTCGAAAGATCTCAAATGCCTCAAAACATCATTTTCAAACGAGGGGATCAATCACGCGGTTGTTGAAGCCCTAACACGGACTTCATTAAAGCACACTCGAGCAGTTACCGACGAGCAAATGTCGATCGAACAACGCAAGAACAGGCTCTTAGATTTATTGATTCGCGAATACCTAGTTGAAAGTTCTGTAAATACGCAGAACTAGAAACTGAGCTGCACATTAATAAGTTGCATGTAAGCGATCAATTTGAATCGTCTTCAATTGATGAACATCACTCGATTTTCAAAGCTTCTAGCGACTACAAGCATTGCCTCCCTTTCACCTCTAATCGGAGATGAGGTCACTCAACTAGAGCCGTTCAACGTTTCAACGTCCTACAACTCGTTCGACAAGTCATTCGGCAACCGCGGAGCGGATTCCCTTCAACTTCAATTGCCAGTGGATACGCACGTTTCGTTCGAAGACGCAATGAACGCCGTCCCAGCTTTTCATAACGCAGATTCCGGAGCCGCTAGCTTCGGCAATATTTATTCCTTCAGAGGATCAGCAAACACACCCTTCTTTGGCCCTTCTTCTATAGCAGTATACATTGATGGGGTACCCGGACTCGATGCCCGTGCTTTTCCAGAAGAGCTTGGAACCCTCAAAAGCTTAGAATTTTTAAAAGGGGGACAACCATCGCAGATAGGACAACCAGCCAACGCTGGTGCGATATTGATCGAGACGGTAACCCCCGACCCTTCGATTTCGCGTAACATCGCGACTGTTGAAGTCGGAACAGACAACCTTCTTTTTGGTAGCTTGTTCTCACAAAACAGTATAGGCAATAGCGACGCAGCTTACTCGCTCTATCTATACGAAAGCCGCTCCGATGGGTTCATCAACAACCAGGAAGATCCCAACTCGAATATCGGCGAGAAAAAGCACAGAGGAGGCTATCTCAGGATCACTGCTCCAATCGTCCATGAAATCGAATCAGAATTAAGCGTGTCATGGAAACAAGCTCGAGATGGGGAACAAGCTTACATTCCGCTCTCCAATGATGACTTCACTGTTAGTAAAACATTCGACGGAGACACCCATCAAGACAGCATCACCACCGCCGTAAAACTATTCAAGAAATTCGATAATTCAAAAGTGTCATGGGTTAGCAGTTACACTGATTGGGAAATTGGCCCGTACACAACTCTCATGGCTCTCTCTCCAGAGTTCGTCCTCGACTCAGACTTATCACAAGAAAACCAGCAATGGACTCACGAGCTAACCTACGCTGCAAGCCCGACAGGAAGTGCTAACTGGGAAATAGGTGCTTATTCGCAAAGAAGAGATATTTCCGGAGAAACAAGTCGAGGCATCTACAATTTCTTCGTCTTCGAACAGAGTGAATTTTCTCATACCACCGAAATCACTGCCCTTCGAGCAAATGGGAGAATCAAAATAAACGAAGCTCTTGCCACTGGTCTTGGGCTTCGATTAGAAAATTCTTCTCAAGAACTTATTAGAAATTCCACCATTCCCGAACCGGATAGCAACGAGCCAACCCCAAAAGACAAGAACAGCCTGCAAGGTGATTATTTCATATCTGCTAAACTTTCAGATAACATAAGCTCAAGCGTTCGCATGTTCCTAACAGAAAAGGCCGGAGGCTACTCCACGTACACAAGCGTAGAAGAATTAATCCCCTTCGATCGCGAACGCTCTCGCGGCATAGAACTCAATACCGAATGGTTAAATAACGAGCAGACGATTGGCCTCGATGTATCGATTTATACTACCCAAATATTTGGATGCCAAATCGAACGTTCTTTCACTGAATCAGACTATTACGTGGTAAATGCAGACGAAGTCCGTTCTACCGGGGGAGAAATGATGCTCTGGTGGCAAGCAAATGAAGACTTAAACTTACAATTTTCGCATGCCTATACCAATACAGAATTTGAGCATTACATAGATCCTACGACTGGAGTATCATACACTGGTAATCAAGTACCCTACGTCCCACGCAGAAGCTCTAGCATCAATATCAACTACCAGATAAACCCAATCATTTCCCTGCAAAACCGATGGACATTCAACAGCGAAGTCTATTTTCACGAAGATAACTCAAGTGACCTCACTGCGGGTGACTACTCCATTGGAGAGATTTGGTTGCGCTACAAGAAAGATTCATTGGGTATCGACCTGGGTATACGAAACCTACTCGACGAAACGTACATAAGCTTCATCAACGCAGGTGTCTTCCAAAAGGTAAACGGAAACCCAAGGCAAGCATCAGTCAAATTGTCACTGGATTTTTAAAGCCAATTTATCGTATTCGAACGCTGGATCCTCTAACTAAAATCCCAGCACCAATCTGACAAAAAAGCCACAGCATAAGCCGCTGTGGCTTTTTAAATAAATTAATCTTTCGTACCTTGAATACTACTCTTTATACCGAAACTGGTCCGCAGGGATTTCCGGGTTAACCTCGTGACTATTCAAAGTCATCTCTATGTTTATCGCAGGGTTTTGAATTTTCATTTTATGAGCCATAAATACCCCATCGGATTCAACATAATCTTCAAAGGCAATCGACATAGGGATACTTCCTTGCTCACCCATATCGACAACAGACTTAATCTCAGTTATGAGTTTGGATTCAGAATCAAAATACAAAATCTCCTTTCTTTTATTAACCTTTCTAACAGCTTCCAAAACAATTTTTCCTTCAACTCCTGGCTCAGTAATGACTTCAGCCGAAGCATAGCGCGAATCGATAAGCATATTCGTCCTTAGATCATTCTCATCAAGCAGCAATTCTGCCTCTTTTCCTGTCAATTCTCTATAACCTTGCATCATATCATTGGCCCAACAAATCTCGCCATCATAAGCCTGAATAGTTGTTCCAATACCTTCTACATTTTGCTCGTTATAGAAAAGATTTGGAGATTTTTGAATCAAAACCATCCTTCCACTCAACCCCATCCCCTCAAGCGTCATTGTGCCAGTGATTTTGATCGACTCTACAGTCTCGAGGATTTCCCGCCCTCCAAGAGCTTCGATATAAGTATCGAAAACCTCCTGAGCCTCGGGCGAAATCTCTTCCGCTTTTACTATAGCTAAGACAGTTACTAAGCAAAAAATTGCTCCGAATTGCCGCCAGTTCTGTAGTATATTTTTCATTATAATAATCCTATTTATTAGCCAATTTTTCGAGAAGCCATAATCTTGCGGCTTCTATCACAGTATCTGTCCCATTTATCAATTTTTTAGGAGAAAGGCCAACCTCTTGGTCTGGCAAAACGCCTATACCTTCAATCCGTGTTCCACCCGCAGTCACAAAATCTGCCAAAGGAACCTGCATCACATCTCCATTCACCAGCTCCATAAATTGAGAAGGCAAAGTTGCCCCAGAACTCGTAGTCCCAAAAACCCGCACCCTCCCATTCTCTTGTAAAGCCGCCGCAAATATTTCACTTGTTGATAAAGTGTTATCATCGATTAACACCGCTACAGGCCCAAGAAAGGCATTTTTCTGTGGATACGCGATGAAGTTCATATGACCACTGCGTAAAGCCATCGTCCCCATAGAAAATTTTTCTTCAACGAGTAATCCCGCGACACCAGCTGCCATCATGCCTAATCCCCCTCTATTACCGCGTATATCGATAATCAATCCATCGGCATTCAGTGAGAGTTCAGTCAAATATGGCCTGATCTCGTTCATTAAAACCGGCAACCAAAGGTTAAATCGTATGTAGGCAATCCCGTCCCTCAATTGCTTTGACTCAAATTCAACCGGCATAGCAGACATATGCCCAATTTTAGCAGATCGCTTTCCCTCATAGGGCAACGCCTCAATAAGGTAACTCTTACTCGGCCAGGAGCCATAACCTGCTTTGATTCGGATCTTTTCCCCCTCAATAAGACTCAACTGCGATTCTGCTATCGCCAACAAATTTGCAGCTTCCAAATGCCTCGGCAATCCGTAGTCCAACGCCGCATTGCGAAGTTTCTTAAATGACTGCTTCCCTAGCTTTTTAATCCGCATCCCCTCACGCAATCCAACACTTCTACCAGCTCCATTTTCATCCAAACGAAAGACATAAAGCTCATTTTCAATCAAAGTTAGCTCAATTCCAACATCTCCAAGCGCCCCAGAAAAACGCTCTTTCTTTGAAAGATTTGTGAACTGCCCCTGCAGAATAGCGAAATGCGAATCGCCTAATTCGTTTAACATCTCTCGAATCAATTTACGGAGGTCTACTAAATTCCCTATTTCTGGCAGACGTTTTCGATACGCTTCTCCTATCGCTTTCCAATCATTTCCGCCGAACGTTTCGTCATAATACGAAGAATTCACTTTTTCCCACACATCATTGAGGACCAATAGCTTAGCATTTTTCCAAACGTCCTCTTCCGCAGCGCTTAACGAGAAACAAAGAAGCAGCAGAACGCTCACATATTTTACAACTCTGGTAGTACATTGCATATTTCGGAAAAAAGACAAAAATCAGGGACCCAAGCTAAGATAAAGAGTTTCATAAGCTTGCATAGCGAGCAAACGCCTAGTCTTAACTCCTGCAACATTGGCGCGCCGAATGCTTTATTCTCTTTAAAAAATAATTTCAGCAGCTAAGTAATAACCAGAAAGCTTAATGGACCAGAAAGCCACAAATCATTTGCCGCAAAACTTCATGTCGCAGCGTACTACAGTGTACAACACGAAGCAGGCATGGCTGTGGCAGTCCGGTTTGGCAAGTTATAGGTGTTAAAATATACAAAGAGCACACCAGGATCAACTTTCCAAGCCGGACGAGACTACTCTCGTCCGGCTTTTTTATTTTTCAAATTTACCACGTAAGCAAAATGAATACGCAAATACCAAAATCTAAGATGAAACTTCCTTCGGCTATCGAATCCGAAAGGCTCATTCTTAGAAAACCAAGAATAGAAGATGCGGAAACAATTTTTCTCACCTTCTTTGGAGACGAAGCAGTCAATCGCTATATGGACAAAGCTCCCAGTGTCGACCTCGCGGAAACGTGCCGCATTATCGCACGTTTCATACAGGCTTGGGAAAACAATGAGCGTTTTGAATACGTGATTGAACACAAAGAAACGAGGAAGATCATCGGGATAATCGGCATTCGCAACCCTCACAATTCAGATAGCCTCGCCTATGCAATTTCAAAGCAATTCATTGGCAAGAACTACCTCAATGAAGCGGTCAAAGTCTTGATAGAGTCCAGTAAATCACTACCGATGAGTCATTCAAAAAACGACTCAAGTTCGGCCGATTCGCTAACTATCGAAAATCAAAAAAGTAAATTGGCACAACGCTTCGAACGAACTTTGAGACATCGTATTTTCAATCGTAACCACAAAAAAGGTACACATCGAGCTTTTAACAAAGCTTCCTAAAGACTCCGCTCCCCAAGCCTAAACTAGCAGGGAGCGGATTGCTTGCAAAATTTCTAATGCATTACCAGTATCGGAATGCACACACAGAGTGCTGGCCTGTAGGTTGATTGACCTTCCAGACACAGTCTTCATCTCCCCATTAGCAATGTAAGCTTTTAGGCGAGAAACGATTTCGTCCTCACACGTAAGAACTGTGCCTTCATCAGCCCGACGCGTGAGTGACCCATCATCCTGATACGATCGGTCCGCAAAAATTTCCCCACACACGCTTGGCGTACCAACCTCATTTTCTCCAGAAAAGCGACCATTAGCTAACGCGAAAATAGACACACCTGGGGCAACCTCCTTCAAAACCTGCAAATACGTTTCGGCAAAAGAATCGTCTTTTTCCACTTTGCTATAAAGAGATCCATGTAACTTAACGTGATTCCATGCCGCCCCCTCCTCCGCGCAATAATTTTTAAAGGAACGTAGTTGCTCCCCCAGCAAATCACCAAATTCGGATGCAGAAATGTCTACCGACCCTCGTCCTCCGTGCCCTGGCAGACCAGGATGGGCACCCACCGCAACGCCCAACCTTTTCGCCAATGCAATACAGTCTTTGGTAGACTTCGCGGAGCCAGCATGAACGCCACAAGAGATATTGGCTGCGTCAATCAATCGCATCAACCTTTCAGTCACTTCAAAGGACTCCCCTTCACCCAAATCGCAATTTATCGCTAGTCTACCCATTGGAATCTCATATTCTGGTTTGGAGAAGTTTGCACCAACCACGATAAATCGCCTGGATGAACAAACGCGATTTTCGGATACCCACCCACAGTCGGTCCGTCATTCAAAGTCACAATTGGCTGCCCACTCGGTGTTACTTGCACGCTACCTGGTAATGTCGGCTCACTCGAAATGGTCTTATCCGTGTAAAGAGTACCCCCTTCCAATCGGTATCCAGTTCTATCCGAACGCGAAGAAACTCTCCACTCTTTTGATACGAATTCACCAACCTGTTCTCGGTTAAAAAACTCATACTGCGGCCCACGAAATATTCGTATCATAACATCATTACAGTAGTCTCTTTTGCTCTCCTTCAAAACGACACGCTTCGATACTCCGGGAAACAAACCTACATTTGGCTTTCTTTGTGAATAGAGAATATCCTCCACTTTAATAAGACCACCAATCCGAGCCCGGGGATTCGCCGAACAACTACCAAACCACAAATCCGAAGCCCAACCACCAGAAATCGCCAAATAAGTAAATACTCCGCCGACACATCGCCTAAACGACAAAATCTCACCTTGCTCAACGAACCGTCCCGACCAAGGATCCAAGTCCCCTTCAGTTCTTGCTCCACAGCAAGCAATCCACGAATCCGCCAAGAATTCCAATTTCACCCCCTGAAAGGCAAATTCTAATACAGGCGACCAATCTGAATTTCCAACTAATCGATTTGCCCACACCATCGAATAAGCATCCATAGCCCCACTCGCTGGCAATCCAAACCGCCTCCAACCCGGGCGTCCAGAATCTTGAATGGACAGACCAACACCCGACGAGATAACGCGACAAACTGGATATAGTTCGCTCATACTGGCAAAAACCGAACACGATCTCCTGGCTTCAGAGCAAACGCATCTTTCCACTTCCCAGTTTCTCCTCGTCCAAATTCGGGATCAAACAACGCCGAAGACGTACGCCCCAATACATGCCAACCTCCTGGACTCGCAATACTGTAAATTCCCGCATGGCTTCCGCCTATTGCCACCGCCCCCGCTTCAATCCTCGGAACAGGAATATCCTTACGTGCCATACATAAGGCCTCGTCCAATCCATCTAAATACGGAAACCCAGGAGAGAATCCCAACAAGCGAACTCGATACTCAGCATCAGAATGACGTCGAACGACCTCTTCCACCAACATTTCCTTAGCCTCAGCCAAAGCCTCCAAATCAGCCCCGCCATACGTCACCGGAAACTCGATCAATCGAGAGTCTCCAGAAACTTCGTCAACGCCCCATTCGATTTTCAACAACCACTCCTCAACAAACTCCTGTGAAACTTCTTCTCGAAAAACCAGCAAGAACGTATCAAAGCCCAAAACACACTCTTGAAGCCTCTCTGGGGGATTCTCATCCGCTGCCCGAGCTAAACGATACAACCAATCACCCCCGGAGCTTTGCAAGCCCACAGAAACCAACCAAGCCAAAGGTCCATAGGCCTTCAACTGAAACTTTTCTTCGCAACTCAGATCCATAAGAAGAATCTTAGCCTACAAAAACACTACACTGCCTAAAAGCAAATTTTCTAGAACTCCGCCGTGAAACGCAGCTGATAGGTTCGTGGGTATAGGCGAACATCTGTTGTCTCCTCAGTAAAAGAGCCATCATCTAACTGGTTATACCAATAACCCATCTTTGCCGTTTCTTCAGTGGCATTATCTATGTTAAGCTGCACTCGAAAGTTCATATTCGAGACCTGCCACTCGTACTTCAACCCAAAGTTAAAAGCAAAGTATTCTGACGAATAAGGAAACTGATCATAGAAAACGCTGCCTTCAACAACCTCAGTGTTACTATCGCGAAATACAAGCCCAGCCAAAATTGATAAACCACTCAAAGAGCCTTCGTAAAACGAGTAGTCAGAATGCAACGTCAGATAGGTTAAGTCCTGAGCGAACACAGTATTTCTATCTATACGAAGTGGGTCACTTATAGAAACAGCATTACCTCGCTGAATAACCTCCTTCACAATTGGGTTTCCATTCGAATCGTACAGCGTTTCGCCATATTCATTAGTTTCATAGACCTCTTCTAAACCAAACGCGTCTCGCCCAAAAGTTCTCACCCAAGAATCATATTCGCTCCCAAACGCCGATTCCGAGGTCTCTGGCAATCTAAAAGACTCATAGTCCTTGCTCTGATGAGATAGCTTAAGCAGGATTTCCCAGTTATGCTGAATTAAAAAACTAAGGTTCAAATCGACCCCATTCGTTTTTTCTTTCGTCAGTGTAGACTCATTTTCCCCTAGCCAATAAAAATCACTTTCTGACCCTAAACTCTCGGAGTAACCAACAACAGCGGAGCTGTCACTAACGTCTTCGAATGCTTTCTCGATAACTGATCTCCAGGTAAACTCAGGGTTCTCACCATCCTCAAACTGCACTGGTTTATCCAAGTCCTCATAGCCGACGATCGCCTCTCCGTTAAACGTATTTACAATGACATTTTCACCATACAAATTAGACAAATCAACTGATCGCCCTGCCTCCTCTAGATAAGAAAAATCCGCTCCTAGGGAAACAACACCTTCCGTATTGTAATATCTAGTTACGATCCCAGAAAAATTGTACAAATCGCTCACTCCTCCTTCAGTGTTTTCATCCGTCTGATAAACACCTAACCTTCCAAATAAACGCCCTTCAAACGCATCGAACTTTATCCCAACTTCGCGATGCTTTATTTCTTGATATCCCAGCGACAGAGAACTCGAACTTACAGCTGCTGCCCCGTCGCTAAAGTTTGCGTACATTTGGACTGAATCACTCAACTCATAATTTAGCGAAATCGACAAGTTTTCTTCGTCATCAAACTTTCGAGTATCGAGCCGCACACCTTCACTAGAGCTTTCCTCCACATCTGAGCGAAATCGATAATCCTCCACGCGATAACCCACATTGATGCCTAGCTTCCCATCAATCCATTCCCCGTTATAGTGAAGAAGGGTTCCGAGAGTGCGGATTCTGGATGAATTCAAAGAGTCTTCACCGTACGCACCACCTTGGTTTTCTCTAATATACTCATTGAAGGTAACTCCAACAGAATGCTTTGCTAAATCGCGTCCAAATAGGTCACCTGTTTCAAAGCGATACTCCGACCCGATTCTGTATTCCTCTGTTTCACTCTGTCGTCGGGTAGAGAATGTTGCCGAAGAATCGGGCTCTTCGCTATTTTCGAGATCAGTCAAGAATACACCCGCAGTAAACGTGAGCGCTTCGGTGGCAGCATAGTCAAAATTCGCCAACACATTCGTTTCCTCTAGGCCAAGTCCCAATGATTCAAAATCTCCAGTCTGAAACTCAACCAAGCCATCGACCTTTTGATTCTTGTAGCGAAGCTGCCCTGTATAGTGATCAACATCGGCTCCATCCCAATCAGAGGAACTTGCAGCAAATCGATACGATAGATAATCCCCTCCATCTCCTTTGTATAATGGTGACTGAGCTTCAAACGAAGTTCTAAAGTACCCACTATCACGATCATCATCTCTTAAAAAAGTAGACAGCCTGTATTCAGTATTTTCATTCGCTAATCGTGGTTCGATATTTACCACCCGAATCCCCGAATTCAATCCATACAAGGCTACACTAACGCCACGCAACGTCTCAATCGTCGATAAGTCTTTTTCATCCTGCCAACCTAAACCAAAATTACCATTATACAGGAACCCCATGCGGGTCTGCACCGGGTCTCCCAAGAGTTGATCATAGCCATTGTGGATGTGAACTAAGCCAGCATCTTTACAGAACTCGTAGTTCAACACATCAAAAGCGTACCCCTCCGCGCCTACACCGTAAGACGAATCAATACTCTTAGACTGATACTGGATTGAGCCCACGTCTTGTGCATTCGAAATAGACAAAAATGCTACCGGTAGAAGTGATACCAATAATTTCGCTCGAAAATACTTCCCGAGTAATATCATAGATTTTCTTAAATTCATTGATTTCAAAAGTTTTGTAGAAAAACATAAACATCAGGATAAATACCCTAAACTCAGCCGTAAATAGTAGGGCCTCAGCTAGCTGAGTGACATTTCATTAATAAGCTAGAATTCCGCCATAAAACGCAATTGATAAGAGCGACCCGGACTATCCAACTCTACCTCTTCTTCAACTAAATCACTGTTAGAGTCTAAATAGCGGTAAGTCGCAGTTTCTGTCTTACTACCTTCCACGTTGTCTATGTTTAGGCTTAGTCGATACGCTACTTTAGACATTTCCCACTCATAAGAGACTCCCAAATTGATAGTATCGGTTTCGATAGAGAAAGGTGATGAAACAGAAGCAACATCCCCCGTCCAAACGCCACCATCGAACTTCTGGTACCGCAGGGCTCCAAAGAGTGAAAGTCCTTCCAATCGTCCCTCAGAAAAACTGTAGTTAGCTAACAATGACGCTTGATCTGATGTTGTTGAGAAGGTGTCGCCATACGAAAAGGGCAAAATTCCGTCTGTTAACTCTCCGGGTGCCACATCTCCAACAGTAACCGGTTCTCTCTCACTATTTACAACTTCAATAACTTTCGGATTACCATTCGCATCAAATATTTGCTCTCCATTCTCATCGTACTCATAGACCTCTGTGAGTCCAAACGCCTCTCGACCAAAAATTCTCACCCAAAGATCATATTCCGTTCCAAACGTATGCTCATTTCCGAGTTCGTCGTAGTAGACTACATTTGAGAAAACAGTAGAAGTTACCGTGTTTCGAGTTGTAGCTTCCTCATGCGAATACGAAAACAAGAATTCCCAGTTTTCGTTCGGAGCAAAGTTAATGTTTAAATCGACTCCATCAATTTCTTCGGATGAGAAAATGTCGTAAGGAGTAACAGTTAGATTAGGAGTCAAGTGATCTTGGCCGAGTTCGTCATCATATATAGGGTCGTATTGCGAGGCATCTTCGAAAGCTTGCTCCAAAAAATGTCGCCATGTAAACCCTGTATCCACCCCATCGTCAACAACGATAGATTCATCCAATTCACCATATTCAACAAATACGTATTCATCAATCGTCTCCTGCATCAAAGCATCTGGATCGATTCCCTCCTCCTCAAAATAAAAATGATCAACTCCGTAGAGTACCCTATCATCCGTCCTTATAACAACAGGTTCATAGCTCTCGCCTTCTTCAAATTCATTAATCACATTCCGAAAGACACTCTCATGCACCCCATGTATTATCTCTCTACCTCTCACCGAACCCGAAGTGTATTGCACCGTTTCATAGCTTCCTTCGCCTTCTTTCTCAATCCTGTATCCACTCACTCGTCCATTCAAGCGACCATCTAAAGCAGAGAACTTTACTCCTATCTCGTGACGCTCGCTGTCATAATCCAACTCTTGAAGATCATCAATCAAATCAGGAATCATACCTTCTTCGTAATTCGCATAGATACTGAGCTGTTCATTTAAGTTGTAACTCAAACCAACGAAACTGCTAACCTCTCCACTGTGATCGATCGTACTTATTCGTGTTCGATCCATCCCTAATTCATTGACCCAACTATTGTAGTCATTAGTTCTTACACCGGCGGTCAATCCAAGCTTCTCATCAAGAAAACTGCCCTCGTACATAAGATATCCGCCAAATGAGCGACCTCTGGACTCGAACTCACTAAGATCATCTCCTGGGTACAAAAAACCATTGGAAAGAGAACCGTAGCTGTTGTATCCATTTTCTTCAACTAGCTCACTCACCCCAACAGAAAATTTGTGACTAGCTTTTCCTCTCCCAAACAAATCGTTTGCCTGAAAACTGTAGGTAGCATCCAACCTGTACTCTATAGTCTCTCTATTGGTGAAGCTAGATTGAGAGTCACTAGATTCAGATTGCTCGCTAGGCCAGAATACAGCATCTCTGCCTTCTGATTCCGTATCCGAGAAAAGTACGCCGAGCGAAACCACCAAATTCTCGACTGGCGTCAAATCCGCGTTTAACAAGACGCTTGTTTCTTCATATTCTGCGAAGAAATCGAATAAAATTTCATCGATCGAACTCGTTCCAAAATTACTTTCATAACTACCATGCTGAACCTCAGCAAAGGCAACCAGCTTATCGTTCTCATACTGCAACTGCCCCACATAGTAATTCAGGTCATCGCCCCCTTCCTCATCAAATGAGGCTGCAAAACGGTATGCCAGCACATCCCCGCTATCACCTTTGTAGATTGGCCCCGTCGCTTCGAGAGAAGTTCGGAAGTAGCCGCTTTCGTCCTCCGTATCATTAGCAAAGATTGAAACGGTATACTGAGCTTCTTCCTGAGGCTGTTTCGGCTCAACATTCACCATGCCAGCCGGATTGTTCACTCCATACAAAATCGAACTTGGCCCACGAGACCACTCGAGTTCCGATACATTCACCGAATCATAGAGAAAGAAATCAAATATTCCCTGATATCGAAACCCCATACGCGTTTGAGTCCCAGCTCCATAAGCTTGACCAGGCACACCCCGAAACGTTGTAGCACCCACATCATAAAGATAATCAGAGGTATAAATATCGACAGCAAACGGTAGGCCTTTCGTTGAAACCGACTCTCCTGAGTTCAAACTCCAGTTATGGAGCTGGTAACTGGAATCATCAGAACGTTCAGCGTTTGCAAGCGAAGCTAAACCAAAAAATGAGAGAGCAAAGGCAAACCGCTTTTGCCAAGAAAGGGAATTATTGGAGGGGGTCATAGTAGATAAGTGAATACACAATCCATTTATGGAAAAGGAATGGAGAATTCCGTTTACGATCAAAAAGGATTCGAGTAATGCCAATTGAGAGCATAAGTACAGTCAAGGAAAAGACTTACGTAATTTACCAGTGTGAATTCCTTTCTCGCTAAAAAATCATCTTAAGCATTACCCACTCCTCAGGTTTACACCCACAAAAAAGCCCGAGCGCAAATACACTCGGGCTTTGTATGTTGGGTGTGTTGGGAATTTTAAGGTTGGGGCATCTCACCAAAACCACCTAGAGGATTGTAGTCCTCGGACGAGGCCATTCTCATCGCTTTCGCTTCCTCTAAAACTGGGATCGCTTCTTCGAATTTTGATTGCTTGAGCAGGGATTTCGCCAAACCAACTTTCCAATCGGAAATTGATGGATCGAGCTCAATCGCCTCCCGGTAGAAATGGTCTGCAGTCGCATATTCCTCCAGATTCAAATAACAAAGACCAATTAAACCACAGAGAGCATTATCCACGAGATTGCCCCAGCCATAAACTTTCAAAAGATGCTTCTTAGCTCCTTCGTAGTCTCGAGCTTGCACCTTCATGAATCCCAAATTCTTATGAGCTCTGGCAAAGTCCGGGAACCTTTCAACTGCAGCCTCGTAATAAAGCACCGCTTCTTCCTTGTTGCCTTCTTCTGCATAAAAATTTCCGATTAAAAAGAGTATCGCTCCAGAAGTATCTTCGTCCACAGAAGCAATCAACCGCTGCTTAGCCTCCTCCTTACCACTTCTCATTAAGGGCAAAACTTCTCTAAGCAATTGCTTTTCCTTCTCAATGAGCTCCGGCTCTATATTCTTTTCAGAAGTCGCTCCTAAGCGAGCCTCTTCCAAAGATTCATCGAGACTTTTCACTGATTTTCGATCATACTCTTCTTTTTCCGCCTTGGTTATATTTTGTGCCTGCACTGTGTTTATGGATACAGAAAACAGTCCCACCAATAGAGCAATTGCTCCAACTGAAACAACTCCAGAGACGATCCTGGAAAAAGTTTTAGATCGATACGATGCGATCGCCCTGATTCTCCTGGAAAAGGGAGATCCGGTTAATCCTATGCTTGTAGCGTAGTTTTGTGGCAAATCAATTTTTGATGCTTTCATAAGACAACTTAGGTATGTGTTTTTGTTTTTCATTTTATGGAGCACTTCCTCATCACGCATCATTTCGCGTTCCCAGCTGATTTGCCGATCCAACCAACACACCAAAGGATGGAACCAGAAAAAATCGCGGATACACTTCTGAAGGAAGAGCCAGAGATTATCGTATTTAAAAATATGTTGCAACTCATGCCGCAAGAAAGCTTCACGGTCAGAGTTATTAAAAATCGTATCCATTTTAGCAGGGATTATTACTTTCGGAAAAATCAAGCCAATAACACCACCGCTTAGTTTATCATCGTCACTAATTAGCAATTTCGGGAGCGAGCGATTACCGATTATCAATCCTGCAAGCCCAATCCACTTTTCATCCGCCGGTCGGCTGCTACGCTTCACGCTCTGATCCAACCTTCGATACTGCAACCAACGTCTACCAATGAAGAAAATCGCCCCAGCCACCCATAGGCCTAACAACATAAAAAGCCCCTTAGATTCTGAATCTGGATTCAAGCCTGCTAACTGAGGATCTGGGGTCTGGTTAAGCCAATACTCCAAATCGAGACCAATCGATAGAGCCTTCATCGGAGCCAATTCTCCAATCACTGGCACGGCACCCGCATTCGCCTGCTCGATCGGTTTTTCAACCAAGGCCAAAACAAACGAGAAGGGTATCAGGAATTTTAGATACGCGACCCAAGCAATTAAGTGCCGACTCCAAGTCGACCCCTTGCGAAAAACCAAAAGGACAAGACAAGCCGTCAAACTAAATAGAGTCGACTGCCACAGATGCTCAAACAATGGGGTATTCCAAAAAAAGGTCATTTTTTCTCCTCAGTTTCGTTATTTCGCATTGTCTCTTCAAGAAGCTTGAGATCCTTCAGAGACAACTTTCCAGATTCCACCAAATGGCTCATCACCGGCTCCGCTGAACCGTCAAACAATGAAAGAAAATCATCCACCAGGGACCCAACTGCGGAACGCCTCGAAAGCAACGGTTCGAAGATGTGAGCATTTCCTATCTTTTTCGTTCGCGTCACCGCTCCTTTCTTTTCCAAACGATATACAATCGTCTGCACAGTCGTGTACTCCACCCTACGTTTTTCAGGAAGCGATTCCTGGAGCTCTCGAATTGACGCAGACTCCAACTTCCAAAGCTGCTGCATAATTTCTAATTCCATTCGAGTCAGTTTTTCAATTTCGTCCGTCATAGCTAATCTTGTAGTAGAATCTACTACTCATGTAGTATTTGTCAAAATAAATAATTTCTCCAATAAATTTGGCGAATCCAATCCACTTGGAAAATACGACGATCAGAAACAAGGGCGTTACAGGAAACCTGTAACGAAGCTTGGAATTTAAGACAAAAAAACTGCCCTCGCATAAGCGAAGGCAGCTCAAAACAAAAATCTCCTCAGTTAACTATTTCATTTTTCTCCGAAACCCCACCAGAAGCAGTAAGCCAAAACAGAACATGCTCATCGTTTGGGACACATCGGGAACGCTTGTGGGAACAACTCCACTAACCGAGACTTGAACACTAGAATCTATGTCAAATTCAGAAAAGGCACCGTTCGCGAAATCATAAAGCGTAAGCCCATTGAAATCCGTTTGCAGGCCTAGTACCGACAAATTAGTATCTCCCGCACCAATGGCCTCAAAGGTAAGAGTCGCAATCTGAAGGTCAATCGCACCCATAGTTGGGTTGAACAAATCACCCATCCCCTCCACTAAATCTGGATTAGGAAAAAGTGAGGGCAACAAAGGAGGCGTAACCTGCCAACTCTGAAAGTTCAAAACGCCGTCGCTTGAAAGAGTGCTCAACGGATCCACCTCAAAAGCGAAAGATAGCAGTTCAAGACTTGAGTCGAAATCCACCGACACACCAACATCAAACGTGTCACCCACCTGTATGTCATTATCCAACACGTTAAGATTCATTGGAATTATCACTGCTGAACTTACGGAGCTCAGGACTAACACTCCTAAACCGAGTGCAATTGCACGTAACTTCTTAAATTTACTTTCTGTATTCATTATATTATTAAATTTATGTCTTATATTTTTTCTTGTATAGAGTTATTGATTACTACGGGCCAATCGATACCACTGGTTGTAATCGTTACGAGTGATCCGCCCATCGCTATCGAAATCAACATGTTCTAGATAGTTCTCATCCCCTTCTTGAGAATTCATCGCCATGCGAATCATATTCATATCAGCACGATCGATTGTACCGTCTCCATTAACATCAGCATAGCGATTCCAACTCACATTATCGAGCATCACTTCACCCCAGCCATTTCCGTTGAATTCCAACTCTACTGACCCCACTTTCCCGAGATCTGTAAGCACAAATTCAGTCGGTTCGTTGATCGCTGCTGGCTGGAATTCACCTTGGCTTTCACCATCGATAAAAACTTCGAGCTTTCCAAAGCCAGTAGAACTGTCTCCGGGCAATGTTTGAATCGAAAACCGAAGGGTGTTAAGACCGTCTTCTAACGTCGTTACAACCGAACCAGTGAAGCGGCGCACCTGAGCCGTATTCCCCTCAATATTAGTGGGATCAGTGAGGAGCATCACCTGGTAATACGTCCATTCATTGCCGTTATCTCCAATGTAAGAACCTGAATCGAACCTATCAGTTGTTGACGCTGTAAGATTATCGAAAGACTCAGACCCAGCACGGTAAGGACGTGGTTCGACTTCGACATCAACCTCTGCACTGTACCCTCCATCGCGCGTTGTCACATGTATCTTTGTACTGCCAATACTCATACCACTTACAACGCCACTCTTATCGACCGCAGCGATCGTCTCGTCATCACTTGACCAATCGACAAGCGCGTTGTTCGCATCATAAGGCTCTATAATTGCTTCCAGCAAATTTATCTCACCAATTTGCATCACAAGGGGCGACGGTTCGATACTCACACCCGTAACTGCCGGACCTCCGTTTGAGATACTTCCGTAAACTTCAAGCTCGTTAATACTAGCCCAGGGGCCTGTGTAAGTAGCTGCACCAAGAACAGTCAGACGGACAGTACGACCCTTCGCATTAACCAAATTGGTAAACACGGCTCCCGTTTCGGAGTTCCCAGAACGATCAACGACAGTTTGGAAAACGTCCGACCCCGAAGTGGACGCACTAATTGTGTATTGATAATCACGCTCACTCAGTGGGAAAAGGCGGAAAGCGCTGATGTCATAATTGGCACCCAGGTCAATTTCCGCAGTCTGTGGAAATGTTTCCGCAGACCAACGATAGTCTCCACTTGTGTTCCCATCCACCAGTTTAAATCCATTACCTGAAAGAACGGATACGGGTCTGTCGATCGCTACGTTCGGCCCCAGGTCCATTACCTCGACAATCGCCGAATCCGAGTACTGTCCATCGATCGTTGTCGCCGTGATCGTAGCCGTTCCAATTCCGAATGTTTCAACGTATCCATCTGATCTAACATTCGCAACAGACGGATCACTTGTTGTCCACGCTACTGTCGTCTCACCGGCATCAGCAGGATAGATGATCGCATCAAGATCAAACGCATCGCCTACAGGAACAGTTTGGCTATTAGCAGATAATGAAACCCCAGTCACCGGAATCGGATCCGCCCCCCCGGTACCATAAATCTCTAGCTCGTTTATACTGATGTAGGATCCTCCATAGGTCGCTGCTCCAGTAACCTCCAAATAAATGTATCGGCCAGTCGCTTCGATATCATCGATTAGGACAGATCCAGTTTCCGCATTGGCAGACCTATCCACTACCACTTGATAGCTGTCCGAACCGTCAACAGCCACCGAGATAGTGTATTGATAATCACGGGCAACGAACGGGTAGAGTCGAAACGACTTGAGATCATAATCGACACCGAGATCGATCTTTGCCCATTGAGGAAAGTTCTGTCCAGTCCATCTATCTGCATCGTTAGTACTACCGTCTACCAACAACTCGGACGTACCAAGAAACATCGAATACTCTACTGGCTTATTCAAGGCCACATTACTACCGAAGTCGACGACTGTGACATCTGATGTATTTACCAGACCACTATCACTAGAAGTCGCTTCAATCGTCGCCGCACCTTGGCTATTCGCTGTTAGGAACCCATCAACATCCACAGTCGCAACAAGCGGGTTACTGGAAGTCCAACTGAACGTTTCCAAGTCTGTGTTAGATGGGTAAGTAAAGGCCGTCAGCAACTGAGTTGATCCCTTGGCAATTGAGAGACTAGGCGGGACAACGTGGATACTGCTTACCGGCTCGACCACAACACTACTTCCGAGACCCGCTGAATAATTATAGGGCGCAGATATCGGAGCCTTATTAAAGCCTTCTCGAATGTAGTTAACATACGAATAAGCGGTTGCATCAAACGGCATTGTACCTACTTCACGCATTAGTGCATGCTCAACCCACTCATTGTAGCTTGAGAAGCCAAGAGATGCAGCAAAACTTTCCGCATCACGGTCTGGATCGAGCCAACCGGGATCCGTGGCAGGGAAATCCTTATCGTCAAAGTTCCAAGCTATATTTCCAGCCCCATAATCGTTGGGCTCCATTTCTACATAAGCTCTACGAAATATGCTTTCGTATACTGTGAGCGCTTCATTCGATACGATATTGTCATCCACATAAATATTATCAATACTCCGCCTCCAAATACCCCATACGGCACCCGTTTGCGGCTCTGAAGCTAAGTAAGGAACCTGCTGACGAGCATCTGTTATCACATTTTTACGCACAAAGGTGTCGCTCGTGTAATATACCGGATAAGTAGAATACCCAATATTCATTCCGACTGAGTTTCCGATAAAGGCATTCATTTCAGTTATGCCACCGGATCTTAATTGGAGTCCTTGAGCAGCCCCAAACGATAAGACATTACCACGTACCAGAATATCGCCACCGTTCGTAGTGGACATATAAATATTGTGATTATACTGATTAGCGTTGGCATCTTCTATCTCTTCACTCCAACCACAGTGGTGAAATACGTTTTCTTCGAAAACGATATCTGCAGTATGTTGAATATATATACCTTGTATACGCCCGTCATGAGAAGTTGTGGACCCGTGAGTCCACGTATTTGAAACTGAACTACGTCTAAGATTAAAATTATTAATAAAAGAAGAATCACTCCCCTGCGTTACAAGCCAGCAATATCTAAAGAGACAGTCTTCAATAAGAATATTTGACGCGTCTCCCTCTAAATTCAAAAGTCGCAATGCGACACCACAACTTTCATTGGTAAATTCTGCCGAGCTAGGGTCACTTATAGCGCCATAGAAATCGATACCGACCAGTGCGATATTACTGCGACCCGTACCATTCCAATCGATAAAACTATCAGTAAGCTTAATCAACGGACGTTGCCCCGAATCACCATAGTAAGAAATCACCATAGGTTCGTCTTCATTGCGACCGCTTTTCCATGTCCCGAGCACGGGCTGAAGGAAAGTGTCATCTCTTTTCAATAACATCCAATCAGGATAGCCATCCCTCATTAGCTTGTTCGCCGAATCAATGGAATTCAGCGCTGTTCCTGGAGTCAAACCATCGTTTGAATCGTCGCCAGTGGAGCTACTGACGTAAATTACTCTCGAATCAATACTCGGCTCGAGCTCGGTCCAGCCATCGGCATCGATATCGCCGATTCCAGCTTTCAGTGTAGGGATAATTAGAGCGGTAAGAATGCATAGCGAAGCACAAAGCTTCATGTATCCAAACCGCAAGTTAGCGGTTAAACGAAACATCATTTTAATTTAGGGTGGGATAGTTGAATATTTAATTCTGGGACATTGGCCCTCAGAACAATTCGTTCATGCCCGAATTATTTTGCCCCCGATAGGCTCACATTTACTTAACTCGTCAACTACCGGTAAATAGTGCCAAAAATGTAATGCAACAATCACCGACGATACAAAAAAAGCCAGGTCCCGCAGAACCTGGCTTGTGAAAATTAATGTTTTCTCGGGTTCGTATTACTTACCCCAAACTTCGAGAAGAGCCTTGCCCATATCGGATGGAGACTTCGCAACCACGATTCCCGCATCTTCCATCGCAGCAATCTTCGCTTCCGCTGTTCCACTTCCACCAGAAACGATCGCGCCTGCATGACCCATGCGACGGCCCGGAGGAGCTGTAACACCCGCTATGAATCCAGCAACTGGCTTCTTAACGTTTTCCTTGATGTAAGCGGCTGCTTGTTCCTCAGCGTCACCACCGATTTCACCGATCATTACGATGGCTTCTGTATCAGGATCTTCATTGAAAAGCTTGATCGCGTCGATATGGCTTGTTCCGTTGATTGGATCACCACCGATACCGATACAAGTCGACTGACCGTATCCAAGAGAGGTAACTTGCCAGACTGCTTCGTAAGTCAAAGTACCAGAACGAGAAACGATTCCAACCGTACCTGGCTTGTGAATGTAACCCGGCATGATACCAATTTTACACTCGCCGGGAGTGATGATACCTGGGCAGTTAGGCCCGATAAGACGCGAGTTGCTTTCGAGAAGCTTACGCTTAACAATCGCCATGTCCTTAACAGGAATTCCTTCAGTGATCGCGATGATCAACTCGATACCGGAATCGATACACTCAAGAATTGAGTCTGCTGCGAATGGAGGTGGAACGAAAACACAGGCTGTGTTTGCCCCTTCCTTTTCAACCGAGTCTGCGACTGTGTTGAAAACAGGAACTTGATCTTCAAATGTTTGACCACCCTTACCTGGAGTCACACCGGCAACGATCTTCGTGCCATAGTCTAAACATTGCTTTGCGTGGAAACCACCAGACTTACCAGTGATCCCTGTGAATACTACGCGAGTGTCTTTATTAACGAGTACGCTCATTGTATTAAATTCTTTGTTACCTAGTAATTATTAGTTAGCCGCTGCTACAGTTTCTACGATCTTCTTAGCCGCATCCGGCAAATCGTCCGCTGCGATGAGATCGATCCCGCTTTCCGCCAATAGCTTCTTGCCTGCTTCAACATTGGTCCCTTCGAGACGAACCACCAATGGCTTGTCGAGGTTAACCGCCTTCGCCGCAGTGATAATCCCTTCAGCGATAATATCACACTGCATGATCCCACCGAAGATGTTCACTAGAATTCCCTTAACGTTTTCATCGCTAAGGATAATCTTGAAGGCTGCCGTTACTTGTTCAGCAGTTGCTCCACCTCCCACATCGAGGAAGTTTGCGGCGGAACCACCAACGTGATTGATGATGTCCATTGTCGCCATCGCCAAGCCCGCTCCGTTTACCAAACAAGCAATGTTTCCATCAAGAGCGATGTAATTCAAATCAAACTTAGACGCTTCGATTTCCTTGGAATCTTCTTCATTCAAGTCACGGTAAGAAACCACTTCTTTTTGACGATACAATGCGTTGGAATCGAAACCAACCTTCGCATCCAGCGCACTCACGCCACCATCCTTAGTGCTGATCATTGGATTAACCTCGATCATATCAGCATCTGTTTCCCAGAACATCTTATAGAGGTTAAAGATCAACTTCGCGCATGCTCCCGCTTGCTTACCTTCAAATCCAAGTTGGAAAGCGATCTTGCGAGCTTGGTGAGCTTGAAGACCAATTGCTGGGTCTACCACTTGCTTGAAAATCTTTTCTGGAGTCTCTTCGGCGACCGTCTCGATATCGACTCCGCCTTCAGTAGAAGCTACAACAACTGGAGCCGATGTCGCACGGTCCATAAGGATCGCCAAGTAGTACTCCTTCTCGATGTCCGCTCCCTCTGTGAAGTAGATCGTCTGCACCTCACGGCCCGCAGGTCCCGTTTGGATTGTAACGAGCGTGTTGCCCAGCATCGCATTCGCATACTCAAGAGCTTCCGCTTTTGACTTAGCCAACTTAACGCCTCCTTTGTAACCATTGGTAAAGGTCCCTTTGCCGCGCCCTCCAGCGTGGATCTGGGATTTTACTACGACAAAATCGCCCTCGATGCTATCGATGCACGCCTCGAACTCGTCTGCCGAGCTCGTAGCTGCACCCTTAGGACAAGGGATGCCGTATTTCTCAAATAGTTTCTTCGCCTGATATTCGTGAATGTTCATGGATTAGTAGGAAATTGCGTAAATGGAATGATACCTTTTTTGAAAAATGCAAAGCTTTGTGAGCAATCTAGAACTTTAAATCGCCCAGGAGCTCCTTAGTCAAAAACGCAGCCTGCATAGCTGACAGCTCTTTTACACCTTTCTTTGCCAGGGCTAATTGATCTGCTAACTGCTCCTCAGAGAATGTAGCCTCTTCACCGGTCCCTTGGATTTCAACGTACTGACCTTTACCCGTCATCACCACATTGAAGTCCACACTCGCATCACGGTCTTCTATATAAGGAAGGTCCAAAACTGCATGGTCCTCATAGATTCCGACGCTTATTGCAGCAATCGAATCATTAAAGGGATTTTCCTTGAGCGATCCCCCATCAATCAATTTTTGCACTGCTAAACGAGCCGCCAAATAAGCGCCGGTGATCGAAGCCGTCCGCGTACCGCCATCGGCCTGCAAGACATCGCAATCGACCCATAAGGTATGGCCTGGCAATTTTTTGAGATCGATCACAGCTCGAAGCGAGCGCCCAATCAAACGCTGGATCTCGACCGAACGGCCATCCTGCTTCCCGCGAGAAGAATCGCGCTGCTTGCGGTCATGCGTGCTGTAAGGCAGCATCGAATACTCGGCCGTCAACCAGCCGCCTTCTACGTTTTGCTGGCGCATCCACCCCGGCACTCTCTTCTCGATCGAGGCCCCACAAATCACCTTTGTGTTACCGAAACTAACGAGAACGGATCCCGTAGCATTGGGCGCAATATTGGCTTCGAACGTAATTGGACGCAATTCGTCACACGCACGTCCATCTGGTCTTGAGAATGAGCTCATGGCGAAGGATCACACAGACAAGGGCAGATACGATCAAGGAGTTTATGTCATAAAAAACTCAATCAAATCATTGAGTCGTCAGTCTCAACTTGTTTAGTTCCCAACAATGAGAAACCCAACCTATCTATTTACCCTATTATTAACAGCCCTTTCGACAAACTTGATTGCGATGGCTAGCCCCCTCCAATGGGAGTCTGAAATCATCGAAATTGACCCAGACTTCGAAGAGGAAAAAGTTATCGCTACCTTCAAATTTGAAAATACCAGCGATCAACCAATCACGATCACATCCACAAAAACGTCATGCGGATGCACCGTGGCGGAACTGGCAAAGAAAGACTACGAAGCCGGGGAAACAGGAGAAATTAAAGCCGTGTTTGACGTCGGCCAGCGCGTCGGGCTACAGCAAAAACAAATCAGCGTCCACTTAAATGGCGAAGCAGATCCGGCCTATAACCTCACCCTAAAAGTAAACATTCCCAGAGCGATTACCTTGAAGCCACGCGTTCGCACTTGGAAAAAAGGAAGCGACCTAGAGCCACAGACGATCGAAGTCATACTACACGAAAAACTCGATATGGAGATTAACGGTATTCTCCCTCTTAACTCTGACGGCTCCCAGTTTGAAATATCGCTAGAGCCCGGCTCTCAAAAACGATTCTACACCATCACCTTACTGCCACGAGTATCAGACAAGCAGCTCCGCGGCCGCTTTGTCTTAAGCAGCGATTCAGACACAAACGGCATCCTGAAGAGGTTCCCAATCTACGCCTTCCTACGCTAAGCCAAACCTGGTAAGGGCATTCAGTTTACTGAATGCCGCAACCCTCAGGGGCGCTCAGCGAGCTGAGGCCTCACAATCAAACGAAGCTACTAACTTACAAAAGTCGCCCTGGTTTGACTTTCGCTCCTTCTGGGAACTTACGCTCCCACTTCGCAACAGATCTCTTAAACTGGTCTACTTGCTGCGGAGCCGCTCCTATAAAACGCTTAGACTGAGATAGGATTTTCTGTAGCTCCTTCAAGTCCAAGGGGATTCGCTCATCCTTAGCCAATAGCCCAACCAGATCAGCTTCTTGGCCGCGTCCCATGCGAATAAACTTACTCGCTTCCAAAGCCGCTTCCTTGATCGCTTCGTGAGCAACCTCGCGACCCGCTCCCGCCTTAACGCTTTCCATCAAGATCGATGTTGTCGCTAAAAATGGCAATTGCACCGCATTCTCGGCTGCAATCGCTTCCTCAAATACGCCCATATTTCCGAGCACTGTTAGATAAGTTTCCAAGACGCCATCGATAGCGAAGAACGCATCCGGCAACATCACACGGCGCACAACAGAACAAGAAACATCCCCCTCGTTCCATTGGCCACCCACAAGTCCAGATGCCATGGCAGCATAGCCCTTCAAAATTGTACAAAACCCATGGATACGCTCACTACTACGACAATTCACCTTGTGCGGCATTGCCGAAGATCCGACTTGCCCCTTCACAAAACCTTCCGTCATCAAGCCCTGTCCCGCCATCAAACGAACGGTTGTAGTCATATTCGCTGCCGCTGACGCGACTTGTTCCAATGCCGTAACAGTATCCAAGTCCAAGCTACGCGGATAAACTTGCCCCACATTGCTCATCGTTTTCTTAAAGCCTAGGTGCTCAACGATCTTTGATTCCAAAGCCGCTACCTTCTTAGCATCACCCTCGAAGAGTGTTTGCTGGTCAAGCTGCGTTCCTACAGCCCCCTTGAGGCCGCGAGCCGGGTAACGCTCCACCAACTCATGCAAACGGTCGAGAGCTATCAACAATTCCTGCCCCGCCATCGCCAAGCGCTTGCCCATCGTAGTCGCTTGAGCCGGCACATTGTGCGTGCGACCGGTAATCATCAAAGTCCGATACTCGTTCGCCCGCTCACTCAACTTGCTCAAGCAAGCGACTGTTTTCAAACGAACTAACTCTAAGCCACGTAAGACCTGTAGCTGTTCAACGTTTTCCGTAAGATCACGACTCGTCATTCCCACGTGAATGAACTCGTAACCCGCCAACGCGGAAAACTCGTCGATACGCGCCTTCACGTCGTGCAAGCAAATGCGCTCACGCTTGTCGATCGACTCTAAGTCGATGTTCTTCTTAACCTTCTCGTAAGCCTTGATCGCCTTTGCCGGAATCTTCAAGCCGAGCTCCCGCTGAGCCTTCATTACCGCAATCCAATAATCGCGTTCCACCAAAATACGGCCTTCGGGAGACCAGATCGACTTCATATCGGCAGACGAATAACGTTCAGCCAACACATTTGGAATAACTTGCTTTGAGCGTGACATAAGTAGGAGGAGCACACTTGGACAATGCCTCCAGCATGAAAAGCCTTTTTGCCCCAAATCCCTTATTTCTCTCGAAACACTCAACTCTCACTAGAACCTCAAGGTAGAGCTAAATGGCTAAATCCTGATTTCAGTCGAAGTACCCTAATCCCCGCTACCGAGCAGTGAGACAATGACGCAGATTTTCACAGATAATAAAACTCCGATCCGACCTTAAACTCAGTCAGCATAATAATTCCCAATCAAAATCTCTAAATCAACTGTCCAAGTAAATCCGTGGAAATCTGCGTCATCTGTGGGCAAAAACATTCCCCATCAATTTTCTTGGCCCCACCCAAATCTTTCTATCTCTTAGCCCGCATGTCATCCGCGTCACACGCCGCCAATTCCGAAAAGCAAATCGTCATCGAGCTCTCCACCATGCGCTCCGGTTCCACCCTGCTCAAGGCGCTTCTCGGTTCGCTCGACGACACCTCCAGCCTACCAGAGATCGACTTCCAAAAGTTCCAAAGTCCCGACGCTCGCCAAGAAATTGAAGCCCTTTCTGACAAACCCATCGTCATCCTCAAACGGCCCGCCTGGTTCAACGAAGGCAGTCGTTACCCCAAACTACCCAATGCCCAAAACCTAAAACGCGTTATTCTCACCCGCGACGTCGCTACCAATATCATTTCCCTACGAAAAATGGTTTTCCGCAAAATCGAACCCTTCATCCCACAATGGATGGATATCGTCTTCGCAAATCTCTATTGGGCTCCCGTTTACAAAAGCCTCCTCAAAAAATTCCCAAAAGACGACACATCCAATTTCTGGTTACGATACGAAGACCTCGTAGAGAATCCTATATTCTGGACCAACAAGCTCTTCACCTTCATCGGAGCCAAAGAAACCGACGGCATCGACAGCTATAGAAAACCCGAATACAAATGGCAATGGGGAACCGACGACGGAGGCGACAAGATCAAGTCCCTCAAAGTCCAACCCAACCCACTCCCCGTAGAACGAATCGAAACGATTCACAAGAGCCTAAAAAACTCCCCCGGCGTCCACCAAGCTCGCAGGGACCTAGGTTATGCTTAAAGCGACAAGTCGTTCAGATCTAGCACCCCCTGATACAAACCAAATCCCGGTTTGAGTGTTCAATGTTCTACTACAGCTCTCACGAAGTCCAAAAACCACTAAGGGATCTGATCTAGCTTTTGAGTGAAACCGTCTATGTGCCCATATCGACCTACCAACTCCTCTAAGCTCGCATTGTGAAAGGCTTTTCGCTCCCCTCCAGAAGAACTAGTGTATGTCCGAGTTAGCTTATACTCCTCTCCGCCATCCAGTCTCTCAACTTCGATCTGTCCATTACGTTCGCTAAAGTAACCTAATTCAAGATCCAGTTTCTTGCTTTGGGCATCCCAAAACCAAGACGTCCTATCTTCTCCTAAAATATCGGTTAAAGCATAGATTGTAGATTCGCGCACAGAAGACTCTATATCTGTATCCACTGAAGGGATAAACATCATAATTCGATTAGAGTCAATGTCGACAAAAGTAGCACTATTTTTCTCGTGCTCCTTTTGCAATTGCCTTTGGTCAATTAGTAGTTTCTCGATACTTTCGCCCTCGTTTGCAGCAATGCCCAATTTCTCTTTGAACTCTTCAGAAAGCTCTAGGTCTCTACTGATTCCACGGGCAAATACTTGCATTTCCTCTATCATCGCATCGAGTACCTTGTGCGGGGGATCACTAATTTTTTCATCAATACCAAGGCTCTCTTCTTTTTGAGCCGTTTCCTTTAACAAAACCTCTGGAGTCTGCTCCACTGCTTCTTCAAATGTAACAGCTGCTTCTCGCTGCAGCCCTGTAGGCGTTTTTGAGCCATCCACCCCTATGACCAATACTAAAAAAATGCCGCAAACTGAAATTAAACCAATTAATGTATAAATTTTATCCTTACTCATTTCACATAACTTTCCACTCCGGGACTTGTTAAAAACACAATAATTTCACTACGCTCAAAATCAAACTCTATCGGCCACTTTTGCTTGGCCTCTGTCAAATGCTTACTAACCAACATTTTAACCTTCTGAAGCTTCAACTCCTCTGCTATCCACTCTTTAACAACATCGAACTGCAATTGAAAGCTTCCGATAGTTTCCTCAACTACTGCAACAATTCCCCCACTTTCAGTTGACATTAAAACAATTCTTTCACCGCGATTCAGAGCGTCGAGCAATTCCTCTTCCACCACTAGAAGGTCTCCAGATCCATTTTCAAAAGTTCGGGTCTCTGTCTTTTGCTGCATTCTTTCAATGAGTTCTTCATCGCTAGGACTTACTTCAGTTCCTCCTTGAGACTGCTTCAAATGACGGTGGTAATCGAGCAACTCTGGCATGTTATCATGTTTCAAATACTTTACCCGATACCGCTCGGGAACTTTGAATGAACCAAGCCTTTCCAGATAAGAACTCCTCAACTCGCCATCGGTTAACTTCAGTTCTTCATAGTAAAGAAATTTCTGGTAACTATAAAACAGATCGTGATGAAAGTACGCTTCCTTATTTCTCGAATACACCACGTTTTGATCCAAGCCCATATTCAAAGCATCGGTCGCATTCAAATCTTCTAGTGCCCAAATTTCTATCTGCCTAATCAAGTCTTTCTCTTCCTTAACACTAATTACGATTGGATCTAAAAAGTATCGCTCAAAGGCTTCTCCTGCATTAAGAGAAAAATCAACTCCATTAACGCTCCATTCAGCCACCGCTCTTTCAAATCCAGGTTCGGTAACTGGCCAAACTGCGGTATTGGTCAAAGGGTCCTCTGCTCCAATCTTTTCGACTATTTTCGTCAGCGTTTCCGTATCATAAGTAACGCCAAGAGCTTTCACTATTTCTCGCTCTCTACGCTCAAAATACACTCTCGGAGGGAGCCCCGGTGCCACTTTCTTACTGCGGTTATTGAACCAAACATTGAGCTCATTTGAAAAGAAGATATTATCAGACCCCTTACCCTTGCTCAAGTAACGCTCAACCAGCTTATTATAATAAGGTCCCTCTTTCTTACGCACTAGCATCTTTCGACTAAATGCCTCAAATCGGTATTTAAAGAGATCTGATTCATCGTAACCGACTTCTTTCAAGTAGTTGACTACATAGCATTTTTCTATATATCCATCAAACCACTTCTCTGCTAACAGTGCTAGGTCTCCACCACTATTAAAACGCCCGGATCGAGTCCAATACTTCAATACCTCATAAATTTTGAAATCCGTATCTCCAATCGAAAACATCGTTCCTCCGAGGTTCAACTCGTCTAATTTGGTCGACGCCAACACACTTATCCTTGGCAAAGCAAACTCAAACAAAAGGCAAAGAAATACCAAAATACTCGGTTTTGAAAAACGCACCTTAATCGTAACTATCTTGTTGAAATTTAGGATCCCCCGGGTTCAATTTCCGGAGGCTCCAGAGTTAGCAAAAGATTCTACCAAATTACATCAGAATCGGCATACCCATAACCGGATGTGTCATATTCTCCTGATACATTTATGGTGACTATTGTCCCGGCTTCGACCGATTTATTCATAGTGTTTACGCCAAATCCCGACACAAGTGAAGACGGCCAAGATACAGAGAGCGTATTATAATCCGTCGGACCGGTTTGATCCATATCAACTTGAGAAGAAGTACTAACATATTCTTTGATAGATCCGCTGGTCTTATACAATGCGTATCCTACAGAACTCACCGCAGTACCCTTTGATCCTGACTCACCTTTAGCATAAGTAGCGATACTAACGCTAGCAGAGCTCTTGTTAATTGTATCTGTCTCGGTGTCTGAATCAAAACCTGAATTCCCACTATCCACATAGAGTGACGTGTAGGAGGAACAAGTACCCGCAACCAAACTAGCGCCGGAGAAGGACAATGCAGCTAAAGCTGCGATCAATATCTTTTTATTCATTTTCAATCTTATTGTTGGATTTTTTACTCATTATGAGCGCTTTTACGTAAAGCTTCTCATACTATATTTTTAGTAATAATATTATTTACGCACGTGCACTTGCTTCGTAATACTAATTATTAAACATATATACATTTAGTTGTTTTTGCCTAGTATAAATTGAAAAGACTGATCTATTGCACCATATTTGCACCCTGCTTAACTCTAATTTTTACAACTAGTGGATATAAACCGCAATTAATTATTAATTTCAATCCTACTTATTATTGGAATTACTAGAGTAAACATCGCAACTACTAATTAGGCATTAACACTTACAATCATTAAACAAGTATCATTATTTAGATACAAACCAGAATAGCCTAAAATTAATTTAGCCCAACGCTTCGAAAGAACTAAAATCCTCGCCAAGCGAAAAAACAAACACCAGCCAAAAAAAAGACGCACGCGGTTTGGCCCAATACAGATAAGGAAGCGAAGGTTCGTTGAAGCAATAAAACGCAACTGCCCTATCATCCAAACTCAGATTTTGAATCGATAATAACACCCTCGGCAATTTGCTGCTAATTGCAATGATTGTTCCAGGACTTCACTATCAGAATTCAAGTCCGCACGTTCATATTACCCCACGATTTCACCGAGGCCTTGAGCGGCGACAACTTTTCAACCCGTGCCAACAATTTCACAAATGAAAAAGGCGTTGCCAAGTAGTCATCCGCTCCCGAACGCGACCCCTCTACTTTCTCATTCCCTTGATCCATCGCGCTGAGAATTATTATAGGAGTTTTCCCACCGCCTCCCAGAGCTTTCAAGACAGGCAAGTCATCCATGATCGGCATCATCCGGTCGAGTACAATCACATCATAATACTCAGAGGTCGCTAAAAACAAGCCCTCCCGACCATCCAGTGTAACGTCCAACACGTCCGTAAGGATCTTGGTTACGCTTAAAGTAGCATCCCTTACCTTCGCTCATTCAATCTCGCTCCTGCTGCGAAACCGTTTTTTTCTCGATTTTTAATAAGTCTACATATTACAATATATGGGCTCCCCAATACGTTTTTGCCCGCATAAAGGCCAAACCCTATCCCGCCCATAATAGCTTCACCACTCTACGCATAGTGCAAAACACTAAAGCTATCCACTCTAAGTAATTATACTTGATTCGCCATCTCCCTTTTAGATTGTGAACTTGGAGTTCAGCTCCTGAGTTTAAAAACAATCCAATCGTAGAAATGAAAACACTATCCGTACTCTTAGCATCGATACAAAAAATCGCACTTCCTCTGATGGCTCTAAGTGCACTCGGTTCCTTTACAACCTCCGCTCACGCAACTAGTTTTAATTCGACCACTCTGAAACTGCACACAACACTCACTGAAAGTGTTGTTGTCTACGGAACGACAGACTTACGACACGGAAGCGGCAATTCCTACGTAGACGGCCCATTTGAACAAACAATCAATTATGATGGAAGATTGGGAGAAAGCCTGACCATCGAATTTACAAATGATCGATTCGACGAAAACCTCTATAGTCTCGATAATTTTGACTCTAAGTCCCAAAATGCAGATTTTTCTGACTCCATTATATCTTCCGATATTTTGACGACTAGGTACTATCTTTGGAGCGATCCTTGGCTAACAAATGGGAATCTAGGAATAAGCGTATTCGACGATGCGCCCCATACCTTTCCGAACCAGCTCTTTTTCACATTATCTCTAGAAGAAGGAACGGGTCGACTAGAAGCATGGAAAAGCGGCTTTAGCTATTTCGCACAAGCTGAAGAACTAGAAAAACACTTAGATTTCGACGACTCGCGTCTATCTGCAGACCCTGACTTAAGCTTCGCTTGGTACTACAAAATCGTTGCTGACATCCACGCCTACGAAGTTGTTGGTACAAACATCCGAGCCGGCGACTTCTCTACAGTAAAAGTGAATACATCCATGGCAACACTTCCTGCATTCGCTTCAATTCTGCTTGGCTTTCTCTTTATTAAGCTAAGAAGAAAATCGCGATAGCATACCAAAACGCCATGTTGTGTACGTATTCACAATATGGCGTTACAATCTATATAAGTAAGGACCCAACCTCTTTAGACCTCCCCGTCGAACGAATCGAAGCGATTCACAAGAGCCAAAAAAAACTCCCCCGACGTCCACCAAATTCGCAAAGAACTAGGTTACGAATAAAAACTTAGAAATTTCTTACACTGAATTTTCTGCTTCGACTGGCAAAAACCCCTCTCAATATCCTTACCAAATCACCTCTTTGTCGTTCTACTAGTTGTCACAGCTTTTCAAAGACTTTGTAGGACCAATAGCTCCCTCCGGTACTCTCTTTTTCGATCCACCCACTCCGCTTTAGCTCACGATACAAAAGTCGGTTCATAATTCCATGCCCCAGTACCAACAGTGATTCGTGAGTTTCCAATTTTTGGAAAACAAGGTCCGCGCACTTACAAGCCCTTCGCTTAGCATCGCTTATCGATTCTCCATTTCTCGAAAAGCCTAAAAACCAGGCCGTCCGAAACAACAAACACCAGGTAAAAAAAGACGCACGCGGTTTGCCCCAATTCAAATAAGGAAGCGAAGATTCGTTAAAACAATCAAACGCTACCGCCCTATCTTCCAAACCCAGTTTTTGAATCGATGATAACGCCCTCGGCAATTTGCTGCTAATTGCAAACGAACAACTCTCTGCAACTAGCAATGATTGTTGAGGGACTTCACTATCAGGATTCAAGTCCGTGCGTTCATATTGCTCCACGATTTCACCGACCCCTTGAGGCGACAACTTCTCGACCTTCAAGGAATCAATATCCATTTCTGGCTGTCCATGCCTCATCACTACAATTTTCATACTCTGTTACCTTCCTTACAACGACTCAATCCGCTTTTCTATTCCGAAAACGCCAAGCGAATTCCTAAATAGGTAAATAGCAATCCGCCTAATTTCGTAAGAAATAAGCCTCCCCGAGAAGAGCCACGAAAGCGATCGCTCAATCGGGCGGCGGTTACTGCAATCACTGTGCAAATTATAAGTCCCGCAAAAGCAAAAACTATCCCGAGAATAAGAAATGAAAGAAATTTGTTTTCGCACTCCTTCGAAACAAATTGAAGGATGAAAGCGAGGAAGAACAGTGCGACTTTAGGATTCAGTAAAAGATCCCCGGAGCAAGCTCTCGACCTGTCGGTCGACTGACGCTTCGCGTCAGCGAGGCATTTGACTACATTTCTAAATCCATTTGCGAC
>JAKYXN010000120.1 GCA_022538095.1 Puniceicoccaceae bacterium K14
GCTGAAGACGCTTCGACAGGGGATCTTGCCTTTACAATTGGTGACGCTGAGACTTTGGCCAGTGGCCTTACTTTAGGAAAGGCTTCTTCTGACGAAACCTTGCTTCCGCTTTCGGGCATCGCGTTTGGCGGTAGTGGTGCGAATCGCACAGTGAGTGTAACGCCTGCCTCTGGTTTGAGTGGTTCGGCTATAGTAACGGTAAGTGTAAGCGATGGAGTGAATACCGGATCCACTGAATTTGTTGTGACGGTTACAGACGTGAACGACGCTCCAATGATCAGCTCGATTGATGCTCAAACGATAGCTGAAGATAGCAGCACGGGAGCACTTGCCTTCACAATTGGCGATGCTGAGACTGTGGCTAGCGGTCTTACCTTAGGTAAGGCTTCTTCTGACGAAACCTTGCTTCCGCTTTCTGGTATCGTATTTGGCGGTAGCGATGCGAATCGCACAGTGAGCGTGACGCCAGCCGCTGGCTTGAGTGGCTCTGCAACAGTAACGGTCAGTGTTAGTGATGGAGTGAATACGGTTTCTGCAGACTTTGTTGTGACCGTTACCGACGTGAACGATGACCCGACGATTAGTTCGATCGATCCGCAGACGATCGCCGAAGATGGTAGCACTGGAGATTTAGCTTTCACAGTTGGCGATGAAGAGACTTTGGCTAGCGCTCTTACCTTGGGTAAGTCTTCTTCCGATGAGACTTTGATTCCTCTTTCCGGAATAGTGTTTGGTGGTAGCGATGCGAACCGCACGGTGAGTGTTACGCCTGCTGCTAGCTTGAGCGGTTCGGCAACTGTAACGATTAGCGTTAGTGACGGAGTGAATACGGTTTTCACTGACTTTGTTGTGACTGTTACAGATGTGAATGATGTACCTGTAGCGTATCCGGACAATTTTGAAATAGGTGAAGACACTCCATTGAATGGGACGCTCTCTGCATTCGATGAAGAATCATACTCTGTCCAGTTTACGCTCTCAGCGTCTGCAAGTAATGGAAACGTTTCTATCAATACGGATGGCAGCTTTGATTATACGCCAGACGAGCATTTTTATGGGACAGATAGTTTTTCATTCACAGTTTCAGATGATGAGAATACATCTCTGCCAGCTACAGTTGAAATTGATGTTCTCTCAATTAATGACCAGCCGGTTTTAGTCGTTCCATTGATTGATCATACGGTTTATGCGGAAGAGGAATTTAGTTATGTATTTGACGAGTTGAGCATAAGCGATCCAGACGTCGGGGACGTTGTTAATTGGTCGCTTTCTGTATATCCAAGTTGGCTTTCATTGGATTCAGAAACCCTTGAGTTGTCAGGAACGCCTGCTGTTGGTGATATTGCTCTACATTCTATCACTGTATTATTCAGCGATTCGAATGGAGGTGATTTGGAAGTTTCATTCACTATTGATGTTCTGGAAAACGGCCTGGATACAAGCCGTACAAAAGCGGGAGCGTATTCTACTTGGTGGATTGACGCTTCAGGTAATGCTACTTCCTCAGGCGGAAATATATTCAAAAACTTAGATCCTGATTCTAATCTAACCAGTGGCGAATTCTCATTTGAATCTATGGTGGGCGTTGAGAAGGTTGATGCTTCCAAAACCCATGCCTTGTTCCTTTTGGCTGATGGCAGCGTAATTGCTCAAGGCGATAACCAATTTGATCAGTTAGGTGGAGAGCTGCTAGCAGGGCAAACGCAGGTATCACCTCTGCCAACTGAGACTATTGTCGATGTGGCTGTGGGGGATCATTTTTCTTTAGCGGTTAGCGACAATGGCGAGTTGCTCATGTGGGGGCTTAATGAAGGAGGCTACCTTTTCGAGAATGATGATGTTATCGAAACGCCTGTGAGTCATTCCGGTTTGCTGGGAGTCGATCTTGTATCTGCAAAAGCAGGAAATGAATTTGCTGTTGCACTAGATTCAAGTGGGGATCTTTGGGCTTGGGGGCAGAATGAATCCGGGCAGTTGGGACGCGGTGACTTGGTAAGTTCGAGCGTTACCCAGAAAATCAATGTAGGAGAAGTAGTAGTCGACTACGATGTGGGCCATTCGCATATGTTGATATTGGGAGCGAGCGGTACCGTATATGGCGTTGGTTCCAATTTTTACGGACAATTAGGGCTCGCATCCAAGGCCGTCTCTTCTCCTGCCGTTATTGCTACGAATATTCAAAAAATAGCGACAACGAATTTCGTCTCTGTTCTTTTGAATGATCAGGGCGAAGTGTTAACCAGTGGAGGAAATTTTGTCGAATTGGGGAGAGCGTATACGGAAAACACCTTTTCTAGTGTGCCATTGCCTGCAGGTTTTCCAACGCCTCAAGAAATCACCGCAGGCAATCATCATGTGATTATCTTCGATGGAAATGGAGATGCAGTCGGTTGGGGAGATAACGGTTTTAAACAACTTGGAGAAACCTTAGAAGCTGAGTTCTTGGCTGAGCCAACAAACCTTAATCTTTCACTTTAATTTTTGAATACAAGAAAATGATCGCGAACTATAAAAACTGGGTTTCGATATTCTTTGCATCTGTCATATTGAGTATGTCGGCTTCACTGAGCGCTCAAGAAAGCGTATGCGCGGTGGTCAAATTTGAAATAGAGCAAGAGCTTACCCTTGAACGACAAGGTTTCGAGGGACGAATGACGATTAGCAATGATTCGCCGTTTGACCTGGAGAACACTAAAGTAGAATTAGCATTTTATAATGAAGAGGGCGATCCCGTTGTCGCTACGACTGATGCTTCCGATACCGAAGGAGCTTTGTTTTTCTTTAGAGATTTAGATCAAGCTTTAGATGGAACAGTTGGGATTGCGTCAGGAGACTCCAAATCCTTTGTTTTTACCATTATTCCTGCTCCAGATGCGGGAGGAGAAAATGCAGCGGGTATCTACTATTCTGTCGGAGCACTGGTTTCTTACAATTCTGACCAAGCAGAAGAATCCATTAATGTGTTGCCAGACGATATTCTCGTGTTGCCAATGCCTCGATTACGATTGGATTACTTTTTCCCATCAGAGGTGATAGCGGATGATCCGTTCACGCCTGAAGTGGAGGAAGCTGAGCCCTTTGACTACGTTCTTAGAGTTTCTAACGAAGGTTATGCCTCTGCTAATAATCTAAAGCTGGCGAGCAACCAGCCTCAGATTGCGGATAACCCGAATGGATTGCTGATCGATTTTAGTATAGTTGGAAGTTCTGTAGATGAGGTTTCATCTGAAGAGACAATGCTAGCAGACTTTGGCGATTTAGGGGCCGGGGAAACATCGATTGCTCGTTGGTTGCTTATGTCTTCTCTTGCAGGACGTATAACTGAAGTAAATACAGAGATCCAACATGCCGATGAACTCGGGGGAACTCTGACTTCGTTGATTGAAAGCTTTAATACGTATCGTCTGGTTGGGAGCGTTGATGATGATACGCCAGGCTATGTTTCCGATGAAGTGCGTGATGCTTTGGCCATCGGTTCGGATGGAGTGAGTTCGCTTCCATCTTCTTTGTTCTCATTGGATTTGGGGAGTGTTGTTGAAGTGCCTACCTTGAAAATATTTAAATCAAATAGCGCTGAACCTATTACGGTAGAGAATTTTTCGAATGCGACTAGTTTGGAGACTTCCTCAAGTTCGAGTTGGGTTCTTAAGTTATCGTCCATCCCTTCGGCAGTAGACGTGCCCGTATTTGCCAGATTAGATGATCCTGCGAATGGGAATATGGAGATTACGAGCATTGTGCGCAGTGACGGGAAGCTTCTTTCTAAGAATAACGTTTGGTTTAGCCGAAAGAACATAGGGCCGAACGACTGGGAGTATTATATTAATTTATATGACACGGGTGTCGATGGAGCACTGTCATTGCCCGTTGAGTACAACCTAACGCTATCGCCGAAATCTTCGGAAAACGTACCTCCGATCTTCGAAGACTTAGGCACTGTGTTCGCCGCTAGCGAGAGCCCAATTGATATCGTTGTTGAAGCGGTCGATTTTGATGGGCCTCTGGAAGCCTTGGAGCTCAGCGCTCCAGGTCTATTGCCTTCGGGTATGAACTTTGCCGATAATGGCAATAGTGCGGCTACCTTTAGCTGGACCCCTAGTGGTTCTTTATTGGGAAAAACAATACCAATTGTCGTTGAAGCCTTCGATGGATTGTCTCGAACTCTAGAGACAATCAATATCGCCATAATCGAGGAGTCTCAAATCCTAGAATCATGGAAGAGTACGTTTTGGCCTGGCGTCTCTGACGGAGCGATTATTGGGAATCTTGCGGATCCAGATGGCGACCAGCTTACCAATTTACTTGAATATGCTCTTGGTTTAGATCCTACGGATATTACCTCTGATGGTTTACCTGTGCTTATCGTAGCGGAATACGCAGTAGACGAATATCGCTTAGCTTTGGAAATGATCGTACGCGAGAATGATCCATTGTTGAATGTCTATGGTATTGCATCGACAAATACGACTTTAGATGAAGACAGTTGGGATATCATTCCAGCTGGAAACCATGTTGATAGTCCTAATCAAGAAGCGGTGCCAGTTGGGTTTAAGCGGATGTTGATATTCGATACGCAGGAAATTTCGAATACTGGGCCAAGGCGTTATATGAAAGTTCGGGTAGAGCGTTCTGAGGCAAACTAAAAGTAGAGGATTTAGGAATGAGCTTTAAGAAGAAAACTATTTGTGGATTGAGCCTAATCGCTGTACTAAGCGTTTCGTTGTATGCTCAATCGGATGTTGCCTATAGCCCAACTCTCGGTATGGAGCGATTGGACTTCGATGCTCATGAGAGAGCGACTTGGGGGTTAGGACTCACGACTCAAGAAACCCTTTCTTCAAGAGTTGTTTCCTACGCGGCTGGCGTGGTGACTCTGGACCGTGAACATTCTGGCTCGCTTTCGGTCGACCCATCGTCGGGAGACTCTCAATATTACCTTGTGGTAAAAACTGGTGCGATGGCAGGAGCCATTTTTCCGATAGCGTCGAACAGTGGAAGTAATGTGACTTTGGCTGGCGGTTCTTCTAGCGTGAGCGGTCATCCCTTTTATCAATCCAGCTATGATTTGTCCGGGCAGCTTGTCCAGATTAAGCCCTATTGGACGGTCAAGACTTTGTTCGAAGGTGAGTCAATTCAGCCCGAAGATGCTAAAGAATGGATACGCGAAGAAGCGACTTTAGCGGTAGGGGATACATTTTCCGTCTATCAGGATGTGAGGCTAGGCGTTTCCAGTGCTACTCAAGAAAATATCGTATTCGATGGTTCTGCTGAATGGCATCTTGGGTCAGCAACTGAAGATTGGTCGAATGTTTCCTTTGCTGCCGGCACGCCGCTTTCCTTCATGAGCGCTCGTTCCACGCAGCGTTGGGTCTATGTGTTGGGAGCTGTATCCGACGAGCGGTTCTATTGGGATATACCTGCAGTCGCTGCGGATGAATGGCTCGAATTTTATAGAGCGATACCTTTGGCTGAAATGAAAAGCCTAAGCAGTGCAGATGCTTCTTTGTTCATGACTCAATCGGATAGTCTTCAGATGCGAACAGACGAGGTTACTCCTTTGCCGTTTTCCGACTTCGATGCGGTTGCGGAGGAGTTTTACTATCTGAGTAGCGACGGAAATGGCGATCCGATTTGGGTATCTGTTGGCCAGTCTGGGCAAGTGAATCAGGCGGATATTTTACTTAGCCCCGGAAGCGTTTACCGCTTCCGCATAAAAGGGGATTTAGCCAAAACACCAGTGATCTTTGATTAAAAATAGGATAACGCTAATGACTGCTCTCTTTCATAAAAGAAAATCAATTTCATACTGGTTCACTGTTGTATCCATCCTCTTATCGCTTGCAAAAATTGAGGCGGCGAACGCTTCTGAAAACGAGTTTTTCTTGGGTCTGTTTGAAAAAGGAGCTCGTGCTCAGTTCGAATTGCCCATGAGCGTATTCTTGGGCGAAGGTGAAGAACTGATTTCTTTGCAGGCGAGTTGCGATTGTCTTCAATTATTAGAAGAAGAATCGTCTACCTTAAGTTTTGAATACTTTTCGCTCAATTCAGGCGTTTCTCGTTTGCAGATTGCGATAGCGTTTTTGGGGGAAGATGGGCGAGAGCAAGAAAGGGTATCAAATTGTTACGCTCTGGTACGAGCCAAAGCAAAACCAAAGAAGTCGCTCAATCGAAACAGGCTATCGCTAGAGGCTCTGGAAAAGAAGCGAGAGAAATACGAATTGTTCGATGTGAGGGATGAGAAGGCATTTCTCCGGGCTTGTATTAAAGATTCTAAGAATCTTGCTGGAGGGAATTTGAAGGCTCTGGACAAAAGAGCGAATGCAGCGAAGAAGCCTGTGTTGGTGGCCAATGAGTGGCAGATCACAAAAATAAAGGAGCGCGGCAGTTATAACATTCTATCTTTTCAAGAATACGTGATGTTTGGTGGAGAGATTGAAGGTAGCTATGCCAATGTGAGGTCTGTTTTTGAAGTCGATATTCAGACAATTCTTAGAGAGCCCTTCTTTGCTCAAAGCCGCTTGCTCGTGGTTGGGTCACTTCATGACTTCGCCATAAATCCCCCAATATTTTCTGGAGAAGTTGTCGTCGAGTTTGAAGCAAATGCAAATTCGATAGAAAAAATGTATAACTATTTAGATACGAATATTGGCGATGACGTTATCCTTATTTCAGCTCCAGATAGTAGTTGGTACAGTCATATTCTTTCGAAGGTGAGAGGAGCGAGCAATAAACAACCGAAGCTCTTCTTTGTGAAAGGTGGAAACGAAGCCCTTGGCGAGGGGATCACATATGTATCCGAAGAGAGATTTCAAAGAAAATCGAAGCAATCCTATACCTCCACTCAATTGACGCGAACCGGCGTTTTTGTGCCCGGTACTTCCAAACGAGTAGTCGGGGCTGGCTGCTCCACATGTTCTAGCCGATAAATTTTTTTTAGTAATGAAAAAACGTATACTGTTTTCAATTGTTTTTGCAGCGATAGCGAATTTTGCTCTAGGACAAATACCCACTCAAGATCTGGAAGCGTGGTATCGTCCTGAAGAGCTTGCGGAAGACTACTCCCAAGGCGATCTTGTTAGCGTTTGGCGCGATGCTATGGGCCTGCATGATTTGAGCACGGCTAGCAGTTCTTACAGACCCTCTTTCGAATCTTCGCTGGAGCATGGCTTGGCGGGATTGCGCTTTGACGGGGGCAACGACGAGCTG
>JAKYXN010000121.1 GCA_022538095.1 Puniceicoccaceae bacterium K14
CTTTTTCGCACGTATTAAGAGATACCGTCGTGTATGTACAAGGTACGATAGAAAACCGGAAACTTATATGGGATTCGCAACACTCTCAGCATTAAATGATTGGATCAAATTCGATATTGTCCACACGGCCTAATAAAATATGAAATACCCTAACTTTGTGGTCCCGAACCGGGGATCATCATTTCTTCGCAAATGCGGCAACGGCTTGCTGCTAGCCCATTTGACTCTATTGCCACTGCTACACTCTCAAGAAGAGGATGAGGAAGAGGAGCCTTACGAGCTTTCACCCTTTGTCGTCGATGGTTCTCAAGACCAAGGATATCGAGCTGAGAACACGCTCGCCGGCAGTCGCATGAATATGTCGCTCGATGATGTTGCTCAGTCTGTGAATGTACTCACGACGGAGTTTTTAGAAGATGTAGGCGCAGAGAATATTGATGATATCCTTCAGTATGCGGTAAATGCGGAGGAGAACTACGGTGATCTGCCGACCGGATTAGTTGCGGAAGGAAATGTAGGAACGACCCTCAACTTTTCCGCGAATGGGCGCGTTAACATGCGGGGCAACACTGCATCCGTTACAGTGGACAATAATGAAGGGGGTGGCTCAATTGATACCTACAACACGTCGCGAATTGACATATCTCAGGGGCCCAATGCGGTTCTTTTTGGTTTTGGCGGAGCTGGGGGTGGAATTAACCTTTCCACCCAGCGTGCGAATACGTTGAAAGACTCGTTTAAGATTCAATCTACGATTGGCTCTTATGATCAGTTTCGCAATATTGTGAACTTCAATAAGTCGCTCATAGACGGCAAGCTGGGCTTTAAGGTGATATCGCTTAATGAGACTGCGGGTGGTTGGCGCGCTGGTGAGGATAAGGAAACACAGCGCAATACCTTTATCCTAACTTTCAATCCTTTTAAAGGCACGGAAATTAGAGCCAGTTATGAGAAAGGCCATGTGGATACGCAATTCACTGTGAAGCAAGGAGCTGTCGATAATTGGTTGGAATGGGACGCCGTTTGGGATACAGAGGAATATGCTGCTTTGTATGGGGGCGGTACCTACGGAGATGACTTCAACCCAGCGGGAGATCAAAGATCGAGTCTCAACGCTTTTGGTTTGGTCCGAGGCAATAATTCTCGGCGGAAGGTTTATATAGATAATTTAGATTTTGCCGCGGAGGGGCTCCCGACTGATGCAGGTAATTTGCTTCCAATTACACACTTTTCCCGTACTCAGGCTTTAGTGAGCGGGCGAATGCTGTCTGATGAAGAAGTTGATATTGCAGCTTTCTCACCCTTTGGCGCGGATTCTTTTCAAAATGAGGATATCGAGAACACGCGTATCGCTCTTACTCAAAGATTGTTGCCAAATCTGTTTTTGAATCTCGAATACTTTGATTCAAATAATTCCGCTAGAAGAATCAGCCCTACAGGTCGTAACTTGACGATCCAAGCTGACCCCAACAAGGTATTCGATGGAATCGTAGCGGCTTCGCCGTTTGATAATATGGAGAATCCTTTTGGTCCAACCGAGGATAGCTACTACCTGTATTCAGAAACCCAAATAGGAGATTATTCATGGTTTATAAACAACCACACATATCGTGCTTCCTTAGGGTACAAACTGGATACAGAGCGTTGGGGAACCCACCGCTTCAACCTCGCAGTGAACCAACAAGAGAAGTCTAGCAAGAGGGTGTCCGATATAGAAATCGTAGATGTCCGCACCGCCTATGAAAGGGGCGTAAATCTGAGTCTATACGATCTTGATGGAACAAATCTCACGAATGCTCGTAACAGAGTTTGGCGTCGTCACTATTATGAAGCCGGCGAAGACGGTTACCCTGTTGACGATAGCGAAATTTCTGTCGGAGCCTTTTTTGATCCGGTAAGCTTGTTAGTCGAAGACGGAGACGGGAATGAGCTTTTGCTGGGATCAACTTGGGTTCCTCAAGGCTCCGGCCATCGTCGCGAGGTAAATAATGCGACTGAAGGGTCTTCTTTTACTATGGTTAACAAGTGGTTTAAAAACCGCTTAACGACTACTGTAGGTTTCCGAAACACCGACGTCGAAACGAGAATTTACGGTGGCTTGCGTGCCAACGCGCAGATCATCAAAGATGACGATGGAAACATTGTATACAATGAAGACGGGTCTATTGCGCTTTTGGATGAAGCAGCTCGTGAATACATTTATCTCGACCCTTTTACCGGCGAGCCCGTTAGCAATAACGCTTCCTATTGGTTTCAGTCTTCGACTGCTACGGACGAGAAGGATTCATCTGCTACGAACAGGACGCTCGGAGTAGTCTACAAAGCTACCGACTGGATGTCTTTTGTTTACAACGAGTCAAACAACCGTTCCGACCCTAGTATCTTTCGAGAAGTGATTCCTGGGGTAGTGGCTCCGAGTGGAGATGGTACCGGGATGGATTTAGGCGTTCGCCTTAACTTGTTCGATAAAAAGGTTTCGATCAATATGAACTATTTTGAGAATGAGCGCGAAAATTCATTCGTTTCCGCCAGCGTCGCCGAGAATTTGCTCGAACCTCATCGCACTGTATGGAATGCCTTTGCTGATGTCCAAGATGGGGTTGAGTATTACTTAACAGACGACAATGGAGAACTCATATTAGATGATGGAGAGAATCCCATCCTTGATGAAGACAGGACTAATTCTCCTCTGGCGGAGTCCGACCCTCGTTATATCAGTCTGGACGAACAAGAAGAACGTAATGTAACAGGGGGCAATCAGACTCTTATCGACAAAAAATCAACGGGCTACGACATTCGGATTATTGCTAATCCTACGAAAAATTGGAGACTTTCGTTCAACTTTTCCGAGTTGCTTTCCTCCGCTAACGAAGGTCTGTACGAAGAAGATCTCGTTTGGATGGCAGGTCAACGGGCAGATGCCGTGGCTCTTTACGATGCTTATGTTGCCGCTGGCGATGGATACGCAGAAGATCTATTTACAGCCTTGCTCGAAGAAGAGTCCCGTTTGAACGAATTCTTTGTGGTGGAAGCAGATAGATTGAAGTATGCTAACCTCGTGGATCAGGGCGACCTTGCGGGGGCAAACGAACTTCTAGCTAGCCTGCACCCGGTTGAGCGCGTGTATGACTATGCAGCTCAAGAAGCCGCCATAACCAAATATCAGGTCGAGGAGATAAACACAGGATCAAGTGCGAAAAAGGCGAATATGTTTACATCTTATCGCTTTAGGCAAGGTAACTTCAAGGGGTTGTCCGTTGGTGGTGGATTTTCTTGGCGCGACAAACGTACATTGAATCATTTCTTCAACTACGTAGATGAGGAGACTGGGGAAATTACAAAGACATCAACGCCCAGCGCAGCTCTTGGTGAAGCAGATTTCCTTACGATACACGAATCGAATGATGACTTTAGGTTGAATTTAATGGCATCGTTTTCGACCAAATTGAAGTTTCTTGGCCGCGACGCGAAAGCGAAATTTCAGCTAAACGTAAACAACGTCCTACAATCCGATTACCAGTTTGAACCGCTTCGCTATGACGTAGATGGAACGATCAGAAGGTATACAATAATAGGGCCGCGTAATTGGAAATTCTCTACAACAATTGAATTCTAGTCTAAGGTTTATTTGGTTAGTTTTTTGTAAGGAAAAAATAGGGTAATTGATATACTGACTCTAGTCTGACGAGTAAGTATACGTAGTACGAAGGGCACTCATTCTGAGTGCCCTTCAATCTGAATAGACAAGCTGTCACCTTAGAGAATCTCCAATAAATTCAATTCTTTCGTGCCTTTATTTCACAATGCATTCCGACGCTACTCAAATCGAAAGCCAGAGTTTGTACTTATAATTCCACTTCATTGATTGGAAGTCGATTTACTAGACACATCTCATAATGTGGTCGTTAGTTAAATTCCTTGCATCGGTTGACGCCTTGGCAGTCGCGAGGTTTCTGCCTGAGAGTTTATCCGATTCTCGCCACCCCACGAGCCTTCGCTAAGGCTTTGGCTAGTCTCACTCAGCCAGGAATATGCTTATTATCAAATACTCTGCCTAAGCCTCACTTGAGGTACATTTAGGAAGAAAGTGCTGTGGCTTTATCGGAGAAAGAGGCTAAGCAGTTGATGACTTGGCAAGATCCGTGTTTGTTGTGTGATTGGCGGTTGCAGCGAGAGAGTCTAGGTATTCTGTGAAACTGGGATAGTGCTTATCTGGTTAGCTAACGGATTAGAGTTAGGTTAGTAGACATAAAACGCGGAAGGCATCTGCAGTTGTTGACGAAATTTTGGCAACGAGTTAGGCGTTTCTCTTTCGCCCTTTGAGACTACGCTGCGTAAGTGGGTGGGGCAGGTTTTCGGTATCGGATCAACAGGGACAAACTAGTTCAACGGTGTGGAATCTGAAATACGTATTTACACTTATGCTTAGCGGCGGTACGCACGTTGTGAGAGAAGGTGGGTAAGGGGTCAGTATTCACAGCATTAGGAGAAGTGAATCATTGTAGTAGTATACGTAGTTTCTGCATTTTCCCTCTCGCTTTCTGAAAATCATTCAGTTTAGTTCGTCTTTGATGAAAGCACTTTTGATAGTAATTCTCTCTTGGTTTTCTATTACTACTGTCATTGCTGAACGCTTCTACGTATCGGATGACGCTTTGGGCGGCGGTAATGGAGATTCATGGGGGAGTGCTTTTCGGTACCTTCAGGATGCCCTTGACCAAACGGTTTCAGGTCGAGGGGATGAGGTTTGGATCGAAGGAGGAACTTATTATCCAGACGATGGGACCACCGTCACTGAAGAGGATAGAGAGGCTAGCTTTACGCTCGTAGACGGAGTTACACTATACGGCGGATTCGAGGGTACTGAAACGAGCCTAGATGGGCGTAATGTGGAAGCAAATGTCTCGATTCTCAGCGGAGAGATTATTGCAGGTGACTCAAATCAAAACGCTTGGTCGATTCATGTATTAAGAACCTCTGGATTTAGCATTTTGGATGGGATCGTAGTAGAAAAAGGCAATGCGAATCTCGATACAGGGTCAGGAAGCAATGGTGGAGGAGCTCTTTCAAGCGGTGGAGTCTTAACGATAAAGAATTGTCTGATAAAGAATAATTTGGCTAGTTCGTCTGGAGGTGGAATAAGCGGTGAGATAAAAGTTTCAAATTCTGTTTTTATTCAAAATTTTGCTGAATTGAGAGGAGGGGCGATTTCTGGAAAAGTGCAAGTAGAAGACTGTATTTTCGAGGGCAACAGTGCTGGCGAAAGTGCTGGTGCCATAAACGGAATCGTAGAAGCAATTAGTTCGAGCTTTATTGGAAACTCAGCAAAAAGATATGGAGGTGTTTTTAGGGGGATAATTGAAGCGAGTGATTGTACATTTATTGGTAATTCGACCGAAGAAAAGGGAGGGGTTGCCATGGGGAATTTTAATGCTAATAATTGCCTATTTGAAAACAATAGCGCTACGGAAGGAGGTGTCTCTATCGGTTCCGCTCTTTTGGAGAAATGCACGTTGACGAGCAATTCTTCGCTGAAAGCGGGGGGTGCATTAGTCGGTGATTGGCCTGGGGTTGATGGGGCACCAACGGCAAAGTATTGCATTTTTGAGAATAACTCCTCAATCGAGGGGGGAGCTGTTTACAATGGGAGTTCGATAAGTTGCATATTTATTAACAATTCCGCGACCTCTGGGGGTGCTGCGTATGGTGGGGAGCATATAAACTCGTTGTTCTTAGAAAACAAAGCAGAGACAGGGGGGGCAGCCTTTGGTGGTGGGTTCACTAACTGCTCGTTCATGAAAAATACCAGCCTTGAAGCAGGTGGAGGTGGGGCACTGGATGGCGAGGGGGTAATTATCAATAGTGTACTCAGTGGGAATTTTGCCAATGGAGTAGCCGATTCTTTATCGGATGGCATAGTCCACGACGGACCTAATCTAATCGACATAACCCCTGATTTTTCAGATCCAGAAAACTTCATTGGTCCTGATCTAATTTGGGGAACTGCCGATGACGGACTTCGACCAATAAAAAATGGAAACCTCGTGGATGTGGGAGATAAAGACGCTTTCCCTCAAGGAGTGGAAAAAGACCTTGCTGGTTTCGTTAGAATTCAAGGAGCCGAAATCGACCTTGGTTCGTATGAGTTTGGAGACTCGATGGAAATTCCGTTCACGCTGGTTATCACTGATGCACCAATCGGTTCAGGAACTGTTTCGGAAAGCGGTAATGGATCATACGAGGATGGAACAACTGCTACGCTAACACCTAACCCTTCATTGGGGTACTTTTTCAGTAGCTGGGGAGGAGATGCCTCTGGTAGCACAAGCCCATTGGAGTTAGTTATGGATGCGAATAAGTTTGTAACCGCTTCATTCATACAAGATTCAAGCGATACTGACAGCGATGGACTGAGTCGATACGATGAACTTGTTACTTATGGGACCGATCCGAATAATCCCGACTCAGATGGGGATGGAATCCTAGATGGGGATGAGGTTGGAACGATTTTCAATCCCAACGTCGATGATACGGCTACCCTTCAGCTATTGGCCGCTAAGCCTCAATTGTACTTGGATCTAACCATGCCTGAACTGTCTCAGCTAGTGGCATTCGATGAGGTTGTTATTCAAGAGAGTGACAACGGGGACTTTGTGATAACTATTCGGCTGCTAACCTCTGGGGACTTGGCAACGTGGAATTCTTTGGATCTTTCGGGAGCCATTGTTGATGGAGACAAGATAACTGTGGTTGTGTCTGCTTCTGACTCTGTTGAATTCTTGCGATTCAGCGGGGGCGAATAGATTCAAATAGTACGATACGCATGCGTATGAAAGAATGAGAAATAAGGGAAATAGATATCATATAGATAGGGCAGAGGGCGGAACCCTTTTATTGGCCATGAATCCTCCGCTTCTCCGAGACCTATGCTAAAAAGAATGTCGAGCCTGTAAGAATTTTTGTGTAACTGGCGTCTGATGTGCTTTAAAAAAGAAAGCATATCATATGAAAGAAAAGATTAGAGAAGAGCTTCTGG
>JAKYXN010000122.1 GCA_022538095.1 Puniceicoccaceae bacterium K14
TCCAGAAGCTCTTCTCTAATCTTTTCTTTCATATGATATGCTTTCTTTTTTAAAGCACATCAGACGCCAGTTACACAAAAATTCTTACAGGCTCGCAATGTTATCAGCAGGCGTCAATCCTTCGACTTATATCCACTTCTCCGAACTAGTGGGGGTGACTTTGGGTTCGCTTGGAATCGCGATTTCGTATTCTGGATTCTCTCGTGTGAAGGAAGCGTTGCAATGTGTATTCGGCAGCAAACGTTATTCGGGGTCAACGATTACTGTATTGAATCGATGGATAAATGCAACCTATGCGTCAGGCGGGCTTGTTGTTATCATGTCGTTAGCCCATAGTTTTAACTATTTGAATGACTCTACTATATTCGGGGCAAAAGTTTCAGCGAGTTTTTCTGCTTTGATTTATGCGGTTGCGATTTCCGAGTTGTTTCTGCGACCGACGCTCTCGAAATTGGTAGAGCACTTTGAAACGGCGTAGGTTTTGAGGAACTAGTCAGAATTTAATTGCCCACGAAGTAACTGTGTTAAGAAGCAAGGGCTAAGTTGTGTTTTTTGATTAAGCTTTGGAGGTGAGGAAGGAGCTTTCTCATTCCTGCTACGATTACGCATTTGTATGGTTTTCCTCGGCCTCATAGTTTGTCGACATATTCTTTGATAACAGGATTGGAGTGCGCTGCTGTTTTTGTGGCCATATAGAGGCATTTTCTGACTTTGGCTCTACCTTCCTGGATTCGCCGTTTCTTTTTGGATTTGGCGTTTCTTTTTGGATTTGCCGCTGTCGTTGTTATAGGGAGCTATTCCTGTGAGTGCTACTATTTGGTTTCGCGAGAGAGTTTCGATCTCGCTGAGACAGCAAAGTATGGTCCATGCTGTTATTTCGCCGACTCCTATCACTGATTTCGCTATTTCGACTTGTTGGTTTAGCTTGGTCTCCGATTTGACGAGTTCTCGTATTTGCTTTTGAATGGCGGCTAGCTCCTTTTCCAGAACCTTGCTCAATCGCTTGATCGAGCCATGAATGGTTTTGGGGCTGCTTTGCAGGCGGTTCTTTTCTTGGGTGAGTGTCGAGCTCAAGTGGTTTCTTCTGTCGAGAAGGGCTGCTATTTTTTTCCTGACGGGGTGCGCTGGACTGTCTGCTTGTATGTTCTTTTGCTGAGCGAAGCGCATTATCATGCGGGCGTCGATTGGGCCTGTCTCTGCTTTTACGCCTTCGCTTTTTGCGAAGTATCGTATCCGCGCTGGGTTGAGTCTTGCGAAGGGGATGCCTTTGTTTGCCAGCGCTTCCATGAGCGTTCGTTCGTAGCCTCCTGTGGCTTCGAAAACGATCATTGGGGTTTCGATTGTGGCGATGTACTTGAGAAGTTCGCTCAAGCCTTCGTTTGCGTTGGGTACGCAGAAGCTTCGTTTGGAGCTAAGCGCTTCGAGCGTGTCCTTTGATACGTCTATTGCGATGATAGTGTGTTTGTTTTGCTCCATGGCTGGTATCGGTCTTGTAGAGGTGAGCTCGCATGTGTTACCCTGGGCTCTGTCAACTGTTTGATATTCAAGCCAGGCCGCTTCGAGCGATCGCTGCTTCGTGCTGAGCTCGGGTGTTTCCTGCTCTGGACACGAATTGATCTTTCTCGAAACGCGTTCGGGCAGGCTGCCACCTGCTCGAACGACCCTGGCGCCCTTGCAACATACCATTGCAGAAGGTTTTTTCGAGCCCTTCCTCCGACGAGTGGTTTGCCCATTCTTGGAAGGGCTCATCATTATGGGGGAACCTACAAGACACGAAGTGAAGAATTGTATGGTCAGGGTCTCGTTTAACGAGACACAGGTGTCGCGATGCGACGGCAGGTATGAGAAGAGTGAGTTCTGAAAAGTGAATTGTGAATGGGATTCGGTGGGAGGATCATTTTTTGTTAACTAAGCCTGTTTGGCTTTAGCCAACCTGTGTTCCGTCCGCCTTTTTGATTCATACGGCGTGACAAGGAGGAATCCTGACGAAAAATGGTATTGATTAGCTTCCAAGGAAACGAAGTTTCATGAAGGAGAAACTGCTCGGGTGTCTTGGTCGGGGGCGAGCTTTAGGGCTCTGTGTAGCTAGAAGGGGATCGCCCGCCAAGGACACTGCATCTGTTTATCCGCTGCAAGAAAACTGCCTGCAAAATACCAATCGCAAGACACGAACCCCACTTATACTAATAGGAACCATCGAAGAAACTTTCCGCGAGAAAATGAAAGTCAAAATCGACTTCCGCGAACCTAAGAAAAACTACGGTAAGCGGGTGCGCACTGTAGGCTAGTATTCCGCAACATTCGACAGAACAAATCGATGAATCGCTTCACATTGGGCACCCAGCACCGCGCTAAAACAGTTCTCCGCACCTAGTTAATTGAAGGCTTTTCTGGTCTATACCAATTGATTTTGCTGCATAACCTCTTTGTACCAATGGGCAGAGAGCTTCGGGGTTCGCTTTTGAGTAGAGTAGTCAGTGTAGCAAATTCCGAATCGTTTCGTGTATCCATCTAGCCACTCGAAATTGTCCATGAAGGACCAAAGGAAGTAGCCTTCGATTGGAGATCCGTCTCCTATGCTGCGATGTAGCTCCATGAGACATTGGCGTACGTATTGGCGACGATGTAGATCGAGAATTTCGCCGGTCTCGGTGGGAACATCGTCGTAGCCAGCTCCGCTTTCGGTTATGTAAATAGAGGGCACGTCGTAAACGGACTTTATCAGTTTCGGTCCCCAGTACATCGCTTGTGGAATGAGTTTTAGCCAGGGCGCATCCGCTGTCGGGTATCCAGAAGGGAATGGCAGTATTTCTGGACTACCGTCTTCTTTGGCCCGCACATAAACTCCGGTATAGATGTTCATGCCGAAAAAGTCTGTTGGCGCGCTAATAAGTTCGATGTCTCCTGGTTCCACATTGGCCGCGTTTTCGCCCGTAAGAGTGTGGTAGAGCTCGGTGTATTCACCTTTAAGGATTGGGTCGATCGAGCGGATGTTAAGTTCGCGAATCGCTTGCTCAGCGGCTTTGATGTGTGGCTCCGTTTCAATGACTGGTACGGGAATGATACAATCGTCAGTGATACCGACCTGAGCATTTTCGCCGCCGTGTTGGCGAACAGCTTGCACTCCAAGGCCATGGGCTAGGAGCGCATGGTGGTAGGTTTGGTTAACGACTTTCTCGCCTTCGTTGAGCCCAGGAGGGCGGATAGTGTCTCCGTAGGCTAGGATTGTGAAGCAACGCATTTCGTTAAGCGTGATCCAATGTTTCACTCTGTCTCCAAAGGCCTTGACGATTGTTTCTGCGTAGACTCCGAAGGCTTCGGGAGTAAGCCGTTCTCTCCAGCCGCCGCGATCTTCGAGGGCTTGAGGGAGATCCCAGTGAAACATTGTCACCCAGGGTTGGATACCTTCGGCAAGCATGCAGTCGATGAGGCGATTGTAGAAATCGATTCCTGCTTGATTGAGTTCACCGTCACCTTGAGGAAAAATTCGTGGCCACGCAATGGAGAGTCGGTAATGTTTGATCCCGAGTTCACGCATGAGAGCAAAGTCATCTGGGTAGCGATGGTAGTGATCGCAGGCCACATCGAGATTGGCATCGCCAACTACTTTTCCAGGTATACGGGCGAAGCGATCCCATACGGATTCGCCTTTGCCGTCTAGGAAAGCAGCTCCTTCGATTTGAGGGGCAGCTGCAGCAGTGCCCCAAATAAAGTTTGGAGGAAATTTTATTGCATTCATAAAATGTTTTATTGGCTGAATTTGAGCTCTTCGATTAGGGCAAGGCCGAACCAACTCATGGTGTATCCACAGACCAATCGATTCCAGCGTCGATAGACGACCCCGGACTCGCGGTTCGTCTCATCGATGCCTCCGTAGGCTTCAGGGTCGGAGCCGAGATAACGATTGTTAATGCACCAAACGAGCGCTTTGCGGGCGGTATCGAGGTGCTCTGGGTTCTTCGTGTACTCGTAGAGTTGATAAAAAAGGAGAGACCAAAGAGCCGTTCCCTTGGCACTGACTTCCGCGTAGGGATTGTTTCCTGAGAATTGAAATTCCCAATGCCCTTCGGCGGCTTGAGCGTCGACGAGATGCTGGGCGAGTCGGATCGCTTTGTTTAGGTAGACATCATCTTCGGGCATTAGGCCGTGGGAAGAAAGGAGACCAATCATGGCCCAACCAAGGCCGCGAGTGTTGTAGCGCATCTTTATGAGTTTGGGAGTGCCCAGTGGTGTATCCACAGGCCAACCATTGTCAGCGCGCTCTGGCGAATTGCGATGCCAGGTACGATCCCAAAGCCCGTCTTCGCGTTCGAGAACGGCGAGTAGGCTTTCGATATAGGCTCGCCCAATTGCTTGGTGGTCTTTGTCTTGGGTTACTTTAAAGACTTGTTCGGCTCCTTTCATACCGAAGCCCGATTCGTCCATTGTCCAGTTTTTCCAACGACCCTCTTTCATGAGATAGTCTTGCTCAACCACTTCGTCGTAGGTGAGGATCTTAGAGATGCCTTCGGTCATCAATACAGAGGCGTCTAAAAAGCGTTGATCCCCACTGGCGAGGTAGTAGGGCATCCATCCCCAACCGGCGAGAAAATAGCTATCTGCTGGGCTGTAGTAACCTTCGGCCCCGTGCGGGCTGTCTGTACGCGGATCGTAGCGGCACATGACCAAGCCGTAAGCAGGATGGCTGGGATCGGTAACTTGCTGACGGAGGCTTGCTTCAGCGACGAGGCGAGCGCTTGTATTGATTTTTTTATAACTGACGGTGTCGGCGATTTCTTCGAAGTTCGTTACATCAGTGAGAAAATTTAGCGCAGGCCCTAGGCTCCAAAACCAATCGGAACGACGGTACGTTTTTGAATCAAGGTCATAGAAAAGATTGAGGCTGCCGTAGCTTGGACTGAGTGGGTTGGTGTTTTGACTATTGAGCAGAAAATTGAGCGTTGTATGGAGATTTTGAACAACAGTTTCTCTATCGAGCAGCTCTGTAGTGATCGCTTCTCCTCTTTCGTCACTTTCTACAGCTTTTGTTTTTATGTGTTTCGCTGCGATTTTGACCCAATCGCCATTTTCGGTTTGTCCCCAGGCGGAAACGACGCCGTTCCATTCCTTTGCTAGAGAAGTGAAACGTAAGGTGGCATGACGGTCGTTCTTCTTAGGCGTCGATGATTTTTCGATATGGAAGCTCTTTAGTTCGGCAGTGCTTGAGGAGACGAACAGTTGATTTTCCCATTCTTCGAGATGGTGGTCGTAGCGAACGTCTGTTTCTAGGGCAGAGCAATCATCCCAGAAATTGCCGTTGAGGCATACGGTGTCGCCGTTGCTTACGTTCTCAAAAAGAGAGACAGAGGTGTAGGAGGGATCTAGTTCGATATCAATCGTAGGGAACCAAATTTCGTGATCGTCCGAATAAGGTGGATACTTATAACTATCAGGCGCGTGAACTGAACGTTCACTGAACTTGGCGATTGTTTGATTGCGGTCACTCTCGATTTCCCAACGGATACGAGAATACTCTTCAGGTAATTCGACGCTCACGCTGATCGGGTCTAGCGACTGTTCGATTGTGATCGCTTGAAGATCCTTCGCATCGCAAAGAATTGGAAATATGAAAAGACTCAAGCCGAGAGTCTTCAGAGCGAGTGCAGTTGTATTCATGACTTATTCTCTTTGCGGAGCTTTATGAGTGCCGATTCGTTGAGCTGATAATCTGCCAAGCACGCGATTGCAGCACAGGTTAGAATTGCTGGAGCGATGGCGCGTATTGTGCGCAGCCAGGTCATTTGTTCAGCACTAGGGATAAAGTCTTTTCCTTCAATTCCTATGCTGCTGAGTACTAAGCCGCTTCCCGCAATGGCTATAGATTGCCCAATTTTTACCAGAATACTTGAAATTGCGGAATAGATTCCTTCGTTTCGTATGCCATTGATTAATGCCGCTTCTTCCGCAGCATCGGCGAGCATAGAAAAGTATAATTGGAAGACTGCTACGATTCCCACTCCAATCGTTGGAGCAATCCAGAGCGATGCCCAAGGATTTTCTGGAGTCATTAAAAACCAACTACTGAGAGATCCGAATCCGGTGAGTCCTACCGCTATTTGAGCAACGCGATGTTTTCCTAGTCGTTGCGATGCCCAGCTTACGATTGGGAGAGCGATCATGCCAGAAATTATGTTGAGCGAAATACTGGCTCCGGTCAGTTCGGAAGCGAGTTCGGATTGCCCTTGCGAGACGTAGTGGAGGTTGGCGTAGAAGTGGACCGCATTGGTGATTGAAAGCGATGCTGATGTAAAAAGGAGAAACCCAGTTATTCGTAGGAAGCTCTTATTTTTAATCGCAATTTTCATGGACGCCACCCATTTGAATTTTTTTGTGGTGTGCGTTTCGGCGATTTTGGGCTCTTTGAGGAATATGCCGGACCAAGCGCCCAAAACAAGAGCGATCGTCGCCCATAGAATTCCAACTACGATTGCTCCGTTCTGTTCGCTTCCAAACCAACCTTTCTCAACGAGCCAGAAACACCAGCCACTGGCTAACTGACCGATTTTTGCGAAGAAACTGCGGAAGGCCATGAGGGAGGTTCGATCATGATAGCCTGAAGCAAGAGAAAGGCCGAGAGCATCTAGGGGTACGAAGTAAATCGCGTTCGCTGACCAGAACAGAATAAGAGACCCGACTAGCCAGGCGGCTCGTCCGTTTTCGCTCCAGGATGCCGGGGCCATCCAAATCAATGTGAAAGCGATTGCGCTGATGATTGCCCCAAAAATGATCATTGGCTTGCGGCGTCCCCAGCGTGTCTTGAGGTTGTCGCTGAATTGCGCGACGACTAGGCCCATGAATCCGTCCCAAAATGTGGGGAAAATGATGGCAAAGCCAATATAGGCCGGTGAGAGTCCGAGATAAAGGGAGTAGACGGGAAGGAGCATGTGCTCGACTCCCATCAT
>JAKYXN010000123.1 GCA_022538095.1 Puniceicoccaceae bacterium K14
AAGGTACGATAGAAAACCGGAAACTTATATGGGATTCGCAACGCTCTCAGCATTAACTGATTGGATCAAATTCGATATTGTCCACACGGCCTAGACAAAGCTAAGCTCGTCGTTTTTCTGCACCCTATGGGCATAGGTGGTCAATTCCTCAAATTTTTTCGATCAATCGGGAGGAAAATCGTTAGCAACTCAGCCCTCAATAAAAAAGAAACCATAGAGATCCCTAAGCCTACCGCAGGTCGGCGCCAATCGAATCGCTGGTTAGAACCATATAACAGAAAATCTAGGCAGATCTGGATTCCCAATGTGCGAACAATTTGCTCAAGGTTTGAAAAGTTCTTATAATCGTATTGCTCATTTGCACCTCCAGGAGGTATTCGACACGCTCGAAGCGGGCGATCAGTTTGAAGAAAGCGAATAAATTCTAATCAGGAAGAATTTATTTGCTATATGCTTGACTGCTCAAACATCGCGCAAATACATGCTCTCATGTCAAAAAACACTGAGGGTGCACTCGTCACTCTAATCCTCAACCTACAAAGCAAAATTCAAAAACGCATAGGCAATGAGCTTTCTATCCATGGAATCGGCCTTTCTGAGTATCGCGTCCTCAGCCAACTCTATGTATCCACAAACAAGAAACTACGACGTAGCGACCTAGCTGAATTGGTAGGCCTAAGCCCCTCCGGCGTCACCCGCCTTCTAAATCCAATGGAGAAAATTGGCCTTATTGCAAAGGAAGAAAATCCACGTGACGCAAGAGTGAGCTTGGTCACTCTTTCCAAAACAGGAATGCAAATTTTCGAAGAAGCGCGAATTTCGTTCGAAAATGCTTCTGAGACATTGTTCGAACCTCTCAGCAAAAAGCAGCTAAAGGAATTTTCGGATCTCCTTAACGCCTGTTAAAAGACGGCACAAAGCCCCCTTCTACAAGATCTAAACCGGATTCACGAATGAGCAAAGTCGATCTTAGTAAAACGTTGTCACAATTTATGGATTCCATCTGGAATTCTGGAAACTACGATAGAGTTGCTGACTATGTATCCAATGCTTACACAATCAGAGACGATCCCGGCGATCCTTGGAATGGTAAGACATTAGACCACCAAAACTTTATCCAACGGGTACAATACTCCAGAAACGCATTTCCCGATTTTAATTTCGACATTCAAGAAGTGATCGAGGGAGAAGAGAAAGTGGCCGCTCGGTGGGTCATGTCTGGCACACATAGAGGTGACCTTCCAATGATACCAGCAACTGGAAAACCCTTTCGCATATCAGGAATGACATTCTACTATTTTAGCAATGGCAAAGTCTCTGGACACAAACAATGCTTCGACCAACTTGGGTTTATCCAACAAATTAACGCATTTGAAACCTTATTCAAAAATTTGAGCCAATAGCCCTAAGTCAAATTTATATCGAGCCCCATTCTAAAAATAAGATCTCCCGAAAGAATCGATAAAATGTTAGAACCCCGAACTGAGCGTCTTCAACTGCGACAATGGAAGCATAGCGATCGAGACGCGTTTGCCTCCATGTCAACAGATCCTCAAGTCATGGAGTATTTTCCTAAGACCTTGAGTCGAATTGAAAGTGATGCCATTGCTGATAAATCTGAGAAGCTAATATCCGAACGAGGCTGGGGCGTTTGGGCAGTTGAGCTTCTTGAATCAAAGGATTTCATCGGAATGGTGGGGTTGCATATCCCCACTGCTGAGTTACCTTTTTCTCCCTGTGTCGAAATTCTATGGCGACTAGCACGTTCGTACTGGGGTAATGGTTACGCGACCGAAGCCGCCAACGCGGTCTTAAGGGTTGGATTCGAAAAACTCGAACTAGAGGAAATTGTCGCCTTTGCCGCACTAAAAAATAAGCGTTCCCGTGCGGTCATGAAAAGATTAGGAATGGTAGATACCGGCGAAACGTTCACTCATCCTGCCCTCCCTACGAACAGCTCATTGAGGGAGCATTGCCTGTATAAGATTTCGCTGAAAAGTGAGAAAAATATTAAACATTAAATAATGAATACAGTAAGTTATAATCGTGAAGCTTGGAACAAACAGTCAAACTCTGGAAGCAGATGGAGCATCCCGGTCTCCGACAAAACAATTCGAGCTGCCCAAAAGGGTGATTGGAACGTAATTTTGACGCCCAATAAAAACGTTCCCACCAATTGGTTTGGCGAAATAAAGGGCAAGAAAATCCTCTGTCTTGCTTCAGGCGGTGGACAACAAGCCCCTATTCTTGCAGCAGCAGGTGCAATCGTCACTAGCTTCGACAATTCAGACGAACAACTGGCAAAGGACCAATTGGTCGCTGATCGCAACGAGCTAGATCTAACAACCGTCCAAGGTGATATGGCAGACTTGTCCGCTCTTGAAACGGAGTCGTTCGACTTGATTTTTCATCCGGTATCCAATGTTTTCTGTGAAGACATTTCCCCTGTTTGGAAGGAATGTTACCGAGTTCTGAAAACGGGTGGACGATTGCTTTCGGGCGTAATGAATCCAATGTTTTTTCTTTTCGATCACGAAGAGGCCGAAAAGACTGGCGAGCTTCAAATCAAGTACTCGCTTCCGTTTTCAGACACGAAAAGCCTCCCAAAAGAAAAGCTAGCTGAAATAACCCAAAAAGGATGGCCCTATGAGTTTAGTCATTCCCTGGAGGATCAAATCGGAGGTCAGATCGATGCGGGCTTTGTCATCTGTGGCTTTTATGAAGATGATTGGGATGAAAAAGCGACACCTTTAAATAACTACACCTCGATGTATATATCCACACTTAGCAGGAAGATTAATCTCGAATGAATCTATTGAACTACCGTTTGCTATAATCATCGACCAAATGTCTGGAAAAGAGAGTTTAACAAAGCTGCTTGGCCCTCGCACAAGCTATCCAAATCAAGCGATTAATTCCCTGCTGTAACGAGGGGAAAGTCCGTTTCGATTTTTCCTTTTGGGGCATCGGACCTAGTAAATTCAAAGAAGGTTTTATCTTCTTCCTCTAAACCCAATATTTGAGCAACTGATTGGCTTCCCCTCTTGAGATGCATTCTCTGCAAATCGTATCCAAGACAGAGGGGCTAGAGATTTGAAGGCTTCGTAGGGTATCCTAAGAGCTACTTAACTATTGTAACCGAATACCAAGGCCCTTGCGATTGCCCGAGAATGGCCGACCAATACCAGGACGATGTATCCGTCCAGCTCATGCCATCACTGGATACAATACGCTCTCGGATTTCAACCGAGTCATCATCCCCCGCTGCTCGAGCACGTCCCCAAAATGTTCCATCATTCATTTTGACAATCGGTAGAGCTTTTATCGAAAACCCCATCGCCCGGTAACAATCTTTTGCTGAATGCAGCATACGTGTCGCTCGGTCTATTCTCCTGACAACGATTCCTTCATTCTCATTCCTAAAGCTCGCTAGCTTTCCAGGAAACTTACGAGCAAACTGCTCCTCCAGTGGCGTCAATTCCACTGGAACCCACAAAGGGTCAATTTGCTCCCAATCTAATTTCGAATTGGAATCCCTTTCAATTGAAGCCTTTTCTGAAAAATTCCAAGCATATATTTGTAATCCGAATACAAACGTGCAAACAGTAATGTATCCGGATCGAGCAACGCCGAATCCTGCATCCAATACCCTTTCATTTCGGTCTATTTCGAGAATCCCATCATCTTTCTGTAAGTTCTCAGCTTTCCGGTAAACAATCCACAATACAGCTACAAAAACAGAAATCCCTATTCCATCATGCATCCAAAGCGATCCCTCAACGATACCCGATTCCAGCAAGAACAAAGCAACATTGCGCACAACATTGCCCAGAAAAACCCAGAGCCCCGACCAACGCATAAGACACAGTGTCTGTTTGTTATCCAAATTGTACCAACAAGCTACCGTAGAGGAAAACATCGCCAGTGTCCAAATCATCTGCACTCCACTACAAGGAGCATCAATAATGACGAGCTCTCCCCGCCACTCCAAGACAGCCCCTTTCGCTTCAACTGCAAACCCTATTATATTAAGAAATACGGCACACACCTCTCCCAGTACGAGCCGAATAGGATAGCCTAAGTAGAACTGCATCGATGTGGTAAGCGGCAACGAAAGTACAGCCAAACAAAACAAGGCAAACCACCCTCTACCATGCACTACCAAAAACGAAAAGGTAGTCACCGCCCAAACTCCTCTGAGTAAAGGCGGCCACTCAAAGGCAGCATAGATAGCGATCGAAAACGCTGCCCCCAACAAGCGCCAGTTCCCAAGTTTTTCCGGAAAGCCACGTGCCACCGAAAACACCAGCGCCAAGACCAAAGCGAACAAACCTAAAGGTTCATCACCGCCATCTGACAAACGTCTAACATACCAAAACCAGACAGGATACACAGCAAATGATGTAGCAGCGAGTAAGATCCATATCCAGAATTTAGATTCATGAAGAGATTTGAATTTCATTTTTCGTCTTATTCCATTTTACACAATTCCACTGTAGGGATTCAGCTCGGTGAATGCCGAACGTCTTGTATCTTCTACGAAGCGGCACTCAGCAAGCTGAGGCCCTACACAATCATCTCTTGATGTATCTCTTGCCCGCGACGATACCGGCAAACAGAAGAGCAGTTATCATCAAAGCAACGGTACTCGGTTCGGGCGTTACAGGAACAGACTGTCCACTCACTGCTCTACTAGAAACCCCCTTCGGTAACGGTAAGGCTTGCTCCACTTTTTCAATACTTTCATCTACTTTTTTTCGAACTAACTCATCCACCGCGACAAAAGAAGTATACTTAGTCAATAACCCATGAGTGAGCCCAAGATTCGTTATCTCTCCCTTCAGGTCATTCTTTTGCCCCAAAGCACTGTAGTCCGAAAGGCGTTGAATTCGGTTTCTCGCCCAAATCAATTCCAAAGAACGATCTCCTTCCGGCAATACGGTCGCCTCGCTAAAATCCAATTTACTAATAAAATCTCCATCAACAGAACGGCCTCGAATATTCAACACACCCGATTGCTCCCCTTCCCATTTTCCAAAAACATAGATCGGACGCTCCGCCAACAAATCAGGGAGCGACAGTGGTTCAATACTCGCGATCTCTGTCCCTTCCCAATCGACTCTCAGATTGGTAATCAGAGGTGTGGATACATATTCACTAAACCTCAAAGCCTTATCTCGAGCTTCCCGTGGATGCAAAACCACACTTGGTTCTCCCTGCCCCACACGAGCCAAACCATCAATTAAAAAGCGATTAACAGACGAGCCAATACCGAAAGAAAATACGTTGCTTGAATTCAGCGAGCGCTCCACCAACTGAAAAAGCTCCGCCTCTGCCGAAATATAACCATCCGTGATAACGACCACACTACGGCTCAATCCTTCCTCTACTTCGGATTCATACACCCGTTTCATGGCAGACATCAATTCGGTGCCACCCCCTCCATGTTCCTTTTTTATAAATCGCAAAGCACTCTGTTTGTTATCTGATGTAGCCACCAAAGATTTTTCGGAGAAGAATGCCGATGTGCCCGCAAAAAGGATCACGTTAAAGCGATCGTTTTCATCCAAGGTAGCAAAAAGTCGTTCCATCAAATCTTTAGTCGTATCCAGCGGAAAACCATGCATCGATCCTGAAACATCGACCACAAATATGTAGTCCTTATTAAGCTCGCGCGTGATCGTTTCCCGTACGGGTGGTTGCACCATCGCCAAGAAATAATTGCCAGAATCTGATTTACTGACAATCAAACCCGAGGCCGGTGAAGTTCCCGATAGTGAATACCTTAATACAAAATCTCGGTTGCCGCTCAATTCATTAGGATCTTTGAGCGATACCGTCGCGCCTCCTGTTCCTGAAAAATCTGCACTTACTGTGTGGCTTGGCGATTGAATCGCATGGACAGGAACCCCCGCTTCCAAAGTCACCGAAACGTCGTGCTTTGTATCGCCAGGATCACCTTCGCCCAAGTAAGGATTGCGTGCCCACGCTTCCCCAATCTCGCTAGCTTCCCCTGAATACCTCGGCCCGACAACCATGGGGTAGACAAACTCAAAAATTCCTTTCTCGCTCGAAATCCATTCGGTGTAAGACAAAACAACAGTTACTTCATCCCCAGGAAGGATATTCGCCAAATTCATTTGAAATACATTCGGTCGATGCTCCTCTAACAAAGAAGTTGTTTTGCCCTCCAACTTTGCCGTCTCATACATTCTGCGAGCCTTTTTCTTCTCTTCGATAACCGCTTTTACAACACGATTCCCCAAACGCATTTCCAGGCCGTGTACCGCAGCCCGAGTAGATCCCGGAAACACATAAGTTGCTTCAATCGTCGAATCTCCATCGTTCTGATACACTTGGGTTACAGTCACTTCCGCAATAATTCCTGCGATCCGAACGTCAGCCTTGGAAGACTTAAGTGGAAACGATTCGAAGGAAAATTTCGATTGATCGACCTCAAAATAGGGAGCCGCCGCCGCTTCGTCGCCAAACGAAGAAGGGAAAACCGCAGAAAGAATAAAAATGAGTAGGCAGCCTAGAAGCTTGGAATAATAATGAGTCATCCCAGCATGCTAAAGCAACCATATGATCTCTTCGTGAAGCCGAGATGAAATCTCTATGAAATAAGTAAGCGATGGGTCGAACAGTGCATGGGGTGCAAGGATCTTTCGAAATACGTTCGTCTAACAGGGCAAACCTACAACCATGTAAGTCTTGCTGCGAGCAAGACGGAGGTGTAAGTTATTTTGTGTAACTAGCTTTTTCTGATGCGCGGTTATTTGTAGTTTAGAGGCATTCTTTCCTCGAATTCAATGGTAAAT
>JAKYXN010000124.1 GCA_022538095.1 Puniceicoccaceae bacterium K14
CATTTTTCCTCCGCGAAATAACCCACCGTTTTTTTTAGAATCTCGTTCATTCTCTCGGACTTGCGTAGCTTCTTGCGAAGCTCTTCGAGTTCAGCAGCCATCTTCTTAGGGCTGGGCTGTCCTGGTTCGGCCTGCGCTTCCAGGGAGTCGACATGCTCGCTCTTCCAGCGATAAAGCAAGTTACGCTGTATCCCCAGCTCTTCGGCAAGCTCGGTGGTCGGACGACCCTCTATCACCATAAGCCTCACGGCTTCTTTCTTGAACTCGACGCTGTATCGGTTGTTCTTCTTCATATATTGATACTCTATTGCAGAGAATCTCATGTCCACTTTTCTCAGGGCGCATCATAGTCGCTAGATTTAGTTAAGCAATTAACCGCACATTAGATAAACAAATCCGTTCAATTTGTTCTGCTCATCTTTTTTTCCCTTTCCTAAGCAAAGGTGAAAGCAAGTTAAGCTAGGATAGCAGCGAAAACTAAAAGTAATACACCTAAGTCTAGAAAATTGTCACAACCACGTGAACTAAGTTGAATCGCATTTCCTAAAATTCGACCCTCAATTTTTCGGGAAGTACTCAGCCTCCAAGGCAACCTCTCGATGACAAACAATTGTGAGGAAACGATACCGCATAGATCATGAAAAAATCTAGAAGAGACTTTATTCGCCAAAGCGCCGCTTACGGCATCGGTTTTTGGGGTTTGAAACTATTCGCCAACACATCCGTGTCTGCACGCGGCTATAGTAGTGAAATTGATACCTTCGGGAAGCTGATTCCTGATCCCAATCGCATCCTAGACCTACCGGAAGGCTTCACCTATCGCGTCCTGTCGCGTACTGGAGATATCATGCATGATGGTTTTCGTACGCCGGGTGCGCCAGATGGAATGGCTGCGTTTCCTGGAAATGACGGGCGAGTCATCCTCATTCGAAACCACGAACTCAGTCCTCATGAAACATTCAAAAGTCCATTCGGCATGCAAGCCGAGCTATTTGACAAAATCGATAAATCGAAGCTCTACGATCCCGGACTTGGTCAAGTAAAAGCGATTGGTGGAACAACAACAGTTGTCTTCAATCCTCAAACAGGCGAAGTCGAGCAACAAAGCCTCAGCCTAGCTGGCACCGCAGTCAATTGCGCCGGAGGCCCCACTCCCTGGGGCAGCTGGATTACTTGCGAAGAAACATCCATCCGAGCAGGTGAAGTTGTTGCGAAAGATCATGGATATAATTTCGAAGTCCCCGCCTCATCCCGTATCCAACTTGCTGATCCGATACCGCTTAAGGAAATGGGGAGATTCGACCATGAAGCAGTTGCTGTGGAGCCTAATACTGGCATCGTATATCAGACAGAGGACGAAGGCGACGGTCTCATCTATCGATTTATCCCAAACGAATACGGCAAGCTTCAGAAAGGTGGAAAGCTACAAGCGCTTGCTATAGTGGATCAGCTTTCCTGTGACACACGTAACTGGGAAAAATATACGGTAAGCCCCAATCAAGTGTTGGACACTCGCTGGATAGACATGGACGAAGTCTTGTCGCCCAACGGGGACTTGCGCTTGAGAGGTTTTGCAAAAGGGGCAGCACGTTTCGCTCGAGGCGAAGGAATGTGGTACAGCAAAGGGCAAGTTTACTTTGCTTGCACTAATGGAGGGCCACTTAAAAAGGGACAAATTTGGCGTTACACACCGAGCGCTTTCGAAGGGACAAGCAGAGAAAATTCCCAGCCCGGGAAGCTCGAATTGTACATCGAATCCACAGACGACCAACTTTTGGAAAATTGCGACAACCTCACTGTCGCATATTGGGGAGATTTAATTGTAAGCGAAGACGGAACGGGAGATGAGGCTACAGATGAGAATTTTATCCGCGGCATTACGCCAGAAGGAAAAATCTACACCCTCGCTCGCAGCGCTTACCACAACAACTCAGAAATGTGCGGCGTGTGTTTTTCACCCGACAACAAAACTCTATTCTTTAACATTCAAGAGCCCGGACTCACCGTCGCAGTCAATGGTCCATGGGAGAAACGATTCGCGAAGAGTTAAACATACAGTTGGGACTAAAAGCTGATATCAATTGACAAGCGCATCCCAGAATAATTGATACAAAAATTACGCCGAGCGTTTCCACTCGGCGTATCGTTTTAAAATGATTATTGGGGGAAATAAACCCTCTTAATCCAAATTAGGTATATTATATACCTCTACTAGAGCGACTCCGCTTTGGTCGTCTGCAGAACTTAGAATCACCGTGTAAGCCCCTGGAGCCAAGGTAGTCAGAATTGCAGATGACTTACTATCAGCCTCAAGTGTGTAGGATCCTACGATTACAGACGCATCGGAAATCGCTGCAGCGTCATCAGATTCCCAATCATCGTTTTCAACTATAACGTTTCCATCGGCATCGTATAAACCGATCGATGGGTCTACCATAGTATTATAACCGTCAAATGTGTCGTCGCCCAGCTCAGGGCCAACACCCTGAATCAAAACGACAACCGAATCCGTCCCTTCAACAACGAAACCAGCAATCATAACTTTATCGCCATCAAGTACGTATCCACGTGTGGATATGTTGATTGGAGTCGCTGCAATCTCTGAATTATCACCAATACCATCAACATCTGTATCCGCCCATTCACTCGAATCAAGAGGGTAGAGATCTTCAGAGTCTGGATGGCCATCGTTGTCATCATCCGTATCCACACTATCAAACATTCCATCCCCATCGCTATCAACGTCGATATAGGGATAGATTTCCAATTCAGCAATAGAGAGTGGATTTGATTCGTCTAACTGAACCTTCACTGAACGTCCTACGACACCACGAGTAGATACGACGAGTGGTTCCTCTACCGTCTGAGAGTACGATTTGACGAACACTTCATTGCTACTTGCATCCAATACTGAGACGGTGAAATACGTTAGTCTATCCGAACAACAGTCAGTTCTAGGATAAATAATAATGTCCCCAATAGCTTGATCTTCATCTAACATCACTTCAAGCCACTCGCCCTCGCCTGCTGATGTATGCGTTACGGAAGAATCGGCCCATTCCCCGCTCTTATTGCCATCAATGGCTCGAGAAGCTTCGCCTCCGTAATCCGTCGTGGACTGAGTCGCGGTACCGTCGAGAGCCAAATTCACATTATCAGCTGACTTTGTGAATACAAACCAGTTTAAATTATACAAAAAGCTGCCACCTCCAGTGAAAACAAGAAACAAATCGTGAACGCCTTCGAGTTCTTCCTCGAAATCGACAGAAACCGTTTCCCAACTATGCCACCCTCCAGTATTCTCCACCAAACAAGTACCGACAAGCTCTCCGTCTTCGCTACCGAGACGAATCTCGATATTGAAGGGTCCATCCTTTGGCGTCGCAACTCGAGCATCGAAGGCAACCGCTCCCTGACCGAAATCAACAGCATCATACCTTATCCAATCACCACTGTTAATATCGCCAACATTTTGATCTTCTCCTTCATCTGTTGTATCTTCAGTTTTGGTGCCTGATTCACCACAATAATTTTCCGCTTCGACCTTCACAAACGGGTCGCTAGAGTCGCAAACGACAAAGTCTCTAGGAGCATCAGTCGGATCAACAATATCGTATCCATCGGGTCCATTGTACCACGAGATATTGTCATAGTAAATCGTTCGCGTTTCACCTTCAGAGTAGTCAGAGTCCTCATAATTGTACTGCCCAGCCTTAAATGTCACGAAAGAGTGTTCACTGCTCTGGACATCATTAGTCCATTCTTCAGCAAAACCAAAATTTGTATTTTCCACATGATAAACACTTGTGCCGTCTATCCACACTTGAATCTCACCAGCATTCTCGTTTGAAAGTATGAAATGAATAATCATATTCACATCCGTATTCTTCGGGAAATCTTCGTATAACACTGTATCCACATTACTACTAGAGCCACCATTAGACCTATGAGTCAAAGCTAGGTCCCCATGGTCCATATTGATCATTCCCGCCCAAGTCCAAAAGGAATCACTGTAAAACTGAAATATTTGAGCGATGCCTGCCTTCTTATCCGTCGGATAATCTTCGCCGAGGTTAATGGTTACACCATACCACCCCTCTTTGAGAAAACTAATATCATCACAGCATAGTTCAGCCCCTTTGTCTGTTCGACTCCCATCGTAGCCAACCTCTGTCCAAAAGGTTTTCACGCGACCCTCTTCTACGATTGTGTAATTGGGGCTTTGCACGGTACAAGCCCAGAACGGGTCTAGCTTACCGTCATTAAAAAGATGGGATATCAAGTCCTGAGCATTCAATCCTCGAGACAAGCCAGCTAAAAGCATAACGAAGAACGTTAACTTAATTATTTTTTTCATATTTAGAATTCAAGGGTTAGAGTATCTAAATCGAGCAAGAAAACATACTGGCAAAATCTACTACCACTCAGCCTTCTAGCCCAATCTAGGGTATACGAGTTAAACGAGTATCTATGGTTAACCTTGACTCCACGAATCCCGAGCACAATTTTATGCACCAAGTTGCACAAGTAAGCCAGGGAGTTTCTGTACTAAACACTATCGGACTCGTAAAAAAACTAAACTTTAGGACTAATCGAATATATAGAACGCTTAAGCACAGACTGTCTCTGGTTTTCAAAACAATAGAGACTCACTTTGATAGAATTGCTTCCTAGCATTAAAGCTGTTCGTTCAATCAGCCAATTCCAATTATATTCAAACCACTACACGCTGGTTTAATCAAACGAGCAAAAGGTTGAACACACAAAACACGCCGAGCAGTTTCACTCGGCGCAATAAGAATTCGGCTTCTTTCAATCCAAATCGGGTATACTGTAGACTTCCACTAAGGCGACAGAGCTCTGAGCGTCTACTGATCTAAGTATCACCGTGTAAGCTCCTGGATCAAGGTTAGTCAGAATCGCAGATGACTTACTCCCGGCCTCGAGAGAGTATGATCCTACAATTACAGACGCATCAGAAATCGCTGCAACGTCATCAGATTGCCAATCATCGTTTTCGCCAATAATATTTCCGTCGGCATCGTATAAAACAATGGAAGGGTCAGTCATCGTATCATAACCATCAAAAGTGTCTTCACCCAGTTCAGGTCCAACACCCTGTATCAAAACTACGACAGGATCTGTTCCCTCAACAACGAAGCCAGCAATCATAACCTTGTCCCCTTCTAGAACGTATCCACGAGTGGACAGGTTTATTGGAATTGCTGCGACTTCTGAGTTGTCACCCACTCCATCCACATCGGAATCCGCCCATTCGCTCGGATCAAGAGGAAAGATATCTTCAATATCTGAATACCCGTCGCCATCATCATCCGTATCCGCATTGTTACCTGTGCCATCCGAATCTGTGTCTAACCATTCAGAGCTATCCAAGGGAAACGCATCGGCATCGTCTCCTACTCCGTCATTGTCGTTGTCCGTATCCGAATTGTCACCTATTCCATCCTCATCGACATCCGACCATTCCGTAGGGTCCGTTGGAAATAAGTCATCTTCGTCGGCATAGTCATCGTTGTCGTCGTTTGGATCTACGCTATCAAGCATTCCATCCTCGTCGCTATCCACATCAAAATACGGATAGACTTCCACCTCAGCCAAAGAGAGAGGATTCTCGTCGTCGAGCTGGATTCTTACGATTTGTCCATCGACCCCTCGGGCGGCCACTATGAATGCAAAGGATTTCTCTTTTGTATACGAACGAGTGAATACTTCATTTCTGTCAGCATCCAATACCGACACTGTGATTAGGCTAAAGCGATGCGTGCAACAGGCATCCGTTCGTGGATAAACCACTATGTCTCCTATGCTCTGAACCGACTCTAAGTCGACTTCCCACCAAGAGTTGAGCTCCGTTGCCGTATGGGTGACAGAAGAGTCTTCCCAAAGGCCGCTCTTGTTGCCGTCGATTCCTCGAGAAGGCTCTCCTTCAAAGTCGATTGATGATTGTGTCGCCACGCCATCGAGAGCCAGATTAACGTTATCAGCCGATCTCGCGAAAGTGAACCAATTTACGTTAAACAACGACGAGCCTCCCTCGCCTCTGAAAACGAGAAACAAGTCATGAACGCCTTCGACTTCCTCAAGCAAGTCTATAGAAACGGTTTCCCAGTTTTGCCAGCCTCCAGTTGTCACAACTGGAGCGATTCCAACTAACGCGCCTGTCTCGCTTCCCAAGCGCAGCTCAATATCTCCGCCTGCATTATTGGTCGCTACGCGGATGTCAAAAGCAACCGCTCCTCGCCCAAAATCAATCGCATCGAACCTCAGCCAATCGTCGCTATTAATCCATCCCGCATTAAGCCCACCACCTTCGTCGGCAGTATCCTCGAATTGGACACCAGAATTATCACACGAATCCTCCGCTTCCACCGCGGAAAAAGGATCGGCTCCGCCACAATTCGCATCTCCGCACTCTTCTATATCATCGCAAATGACGTTGTCAGAACCATTGTCAGTTACAGGCCCG
>JAKYXN010000125.1 GCA_022538095.1 Puniceicoccaceae bacterium K14
TTCCTTCTTGAACTCTTCTGTATATCGTTTTTGCTTCAAGTTTCTATTCTCCATTTAGGAGAATCTCATGTCCACTTTTTACAGGGCGCATCAGGCTATGGAATATAAAGAAACACTTAAGGACGTTTTTGGTTTTGATTCGTTTCGAGGCGGACAGGAAAAGATTATCTCTCAAGTATTGTTGGGGCAATCTGCCTTAGCAGTGTTTCCAACTGGAAGTGGAAAAAGTCTTTGTTACCAGCTTCCGGCGGTCATGTTGCCAGGATTAACTATTGTTATCTCTCCTCTTATAGCATTGATGAAAGACCAGGTTGACTTTTTGTTGAGTCGCTCGATTAAGGTCGCTCGTCTGGATTCGAGTCTTAATGCGGAAGAAACTCGGGACGTGTTCAATGAAATTCGGGCAGGCATGCTAAAATTGCTGTATGTCGCTCCGGAGCGGATTTCCAATGAGCGTTTTTTCGCAGCGATTGAAAATGTGGATATATCTTTGATGGTAATCGATGAAGCTCACTGTATTTCCGAGTGGGGGCACAATTTTCGACCCGAATATTTGAAGCTATCGATAGCGGCGAAAAAATTAAGTGTGGGGAGCGTGCTCGCATTGACCGCGACTGCAACGCCTTCGGTTGTTAAGGATATTCGTCGCGAGTTTTCCATCGCCGATGAATCGTATGTAAATACTGGATTCCATCGACCAAATCTCTTCTTGGCATTTTCTCCAACTCCAGCGAGAGAGCGAATGGGTGTGTTGATCAAGAAGTTGTCGAGCTCGCCAGCCGGGCCAACGATCGTTTACGTAACTTTGCAGAAAGAAGCTGAAGATGTCGCGGAGAGGCTAGTCGAGAGTGGCTTCGAAGCGAAGGCGTATCATGCAGGAATGAAGAGCGATGTTCGTTCTGTGATCCAAGATTGGTTTATGGAATCGAATGATGGGATTGTTGTGGCAACAATAGCATTTGGGATGGGTATCGATAAATCAAATATACGCCGCGTTTATCACTACAATCTCCCCAAGACCTTAGAAAATTATTCTCAGGAAATCGGTCGAGCGGGGCGAGATGGCCAGCCGTCGCACTGCGAGATTTTAGGATCGGGCGAGGACTTGATTGTATTGGAGAATTTCATCTATGGGGATACGCCAACTGGCGAGAGTATCCGAGCGCTTGTAGCGTTTATTCTTTCTCAAGAGGAAGAGTTTGATGTTTCCACGTATCACTTATCGCAGCAAACGGATATTCGGCCACTGGTGTTGAGCACTCTGCTTACCTACTTAGAATTGGAGGGAGTAATCAAGTTCACTTCGCCCTTTTATAGTGAATACAAGTTTAAGTATTTGGAATCGAAACGTTCTATTTTGGATTCTATATCAGGTGAGCCGGGAGAGTTTTTGAGAAATGTGTTGGCTCAAGCTTCCGACAAAAAGACTTGGAGCTATTTGAAAATCGATTCCGCTGTTGAAGCTCTTAGGTGCGATAGGAATCGGATCGTTAAAGCGTTTAATTACCTTGAGGAGAAGGGCCAGTTGGAAGTGACTGTTACCGGGCTTCGACAAGGTATGCGGCTTCTGAATCGAACCAATGTAGATGAACTGACAGAGAGATTGGTAGAGAAGGTGGCGCGCAATGAAAAAGGAAATATGGAGCGGACGCGGCAAGTTGTGGAAATGATGAATGTCGAGTCATGCAAAACTCAGTATGTGCTTCGCTATTTTGGGGAAGAACTAGATGAGCCGTGTGGGCATTGTAGCTTTTGTTCAACGAATCAAACTATTCCACTTGAAGGTATTGAAAGAGAAATGACTGACGAAGAACGTGTAAAAATGGATACGTTTCTAGATGAGAGGCCCATAGGGTTTAAGTCTGCGCGAGAGAATGCTCGTTTCCTCTGCGGAATAGTATCGCCTTCGTTGACACGCAGTAAAGCCACAAAAGATAAGCTATTTGGCACTCTGGCAAAGGTACCGTTTAACACGATTTTGCAATCTTTGGAGTAGGGCCTCAAAAAGCAAATTCTACGGCGACCTTTTCATAAACGAAAAAGTCAAATTGATCAGGGTGAAGTCTTGAATCGTGCCTTGCAGACTTTCCATCGAAAATATAAATTTGGTATCCACCGGTAAATCCGCTGGCCCATTCTAAGTACACGCACTCTTCATAGACTCCTACATCTATTGGAAAGCTACTGACTTCGAAGATTTCGTGTTCAGTTATGAACGATTGGATGAAGTCATCGTACTGGTTAATGTATTCAGGTTTTGAATATATTGGAGACGAAATTGAGCGTGCTATATTTGCTATATCTTGGAATTCTTCTTCACTATACTGCAGTAATCTATTGGTTATTCCTTCTCTTGCTCCAGGTGCGAATTTTATAACGTAAACCGAAATTATCAGATTGATAATAGCAAGAATCACCTTCCGTTTTGTTCTGTAATCTTTGTTTAGAAGAGCGATGGGAATGCAAATCAATATCGCTAAAACAACTAAGCTTCCGATGATTCTTATGAACCAAACCCAAAAGGATAGAAAGACGGAATCCGGAAAAGTTGGATCGAGGAAATAACCGGAATAGTAACTAGATAGAACGTTTGTTAATGCGACAACGAGTACTATTGCAAGGGGTAAGAAGTCTTTGGAAATTTTTGTCACGAGTATCAATTCATAGAATCAATAATTCTTCGATCCAGCGGCGGTGGGGGTAGGGGTACCATTTCTTGATTCATGCCTTCGGAGTGCCTCTTGAAGCGTGCCAGATTCTGATGATCTCAACTGTTTGAGGGTCTTCAAACACTCTGTAGATGATTCGGTAGGGAGGAAGATGAACTTCTCTCAGTGAATCTATTCCAAATTCTGGGACTATCCTACCTTTTCTAGGAAACTTTGATAGATTTTTTGCGGCGGATAGAAGGGCTTTACCGATTCGTTCAGCTGCTTGTTCGTTTTCTAGTGAGATGTATCTCACTATTTCGCGGAGATCTAAGCGAGCTGTTGGGGAAAAGCTTACTTTGAAATCCATTCTTCAAATTCGCGTTCGATTTCCTCTACCGGAATCCCTTTGCCCTGATCAAGTTCGTTTAGACCTTTTTTTACAGCAGATACAAAGTTTATTCTCTCTTTAATTTCCTCCCAATCAGCATCTTCTGGAAGTTCTTGGATCGTTTGTAGCGCTTGGTCTTTTATAGACATGAAAGTAACATAGTAATTTTTAGGAGTATGTCTACTCTTTCTAAATTCTGATAATTTGGTGCGTTTCGCGAGGTGACAATTGAAGAATGTGAACATTCGGAGCCTAAGGAACAATTTGAATTAACTCCTCGATCCAGCGGCGATGGGGGCCGGAGAAGGCTAGGGTTTTGAGATCTTGGGGATTGGTCCAAATACAATTCTCTGGGAGTTTTGTTGGATGAAGCGTTTGTTCGATGTCGAAGAAGCGTTCAGTGATACGGTACTTGGTAATGGAGCGTTTTCTTTCGAGTATTGGGGAATCGGCGACGTTACTAATTTTCGCTTGTTCGAGCGTGGGAATCTCGTGGAGGCCTTTCATGCGACTGGCGTTTTGTGGGATCTTATAGAGTAGAATTCCTTTTTCGTTTTGTATCCAGGCTCTATCGACAGTCTTTTTCTCAATTTTGATTTTGTTGAGTTTAGGGAGCTCCTCAGCGATCCCTTGCTGGCTGCCTTGGCAGAGTTCGTTGACGGGGCAGAGGAGGCATTGTGGCTTTTGTTTGTGGCAAAGAGTGGCGCCAAGCTCCATCATGGCTTGATTATGGTCGCCGGCCCGATCGAGGTTTAGGAGGTCTTGGGATAACTGTCGGTAGACTTTAGCAGCGTCGGTGCTGGATTTGTATTCGTTTTCGTCGGCTGTGAGGCGAGATAGAATTCTAACGACGTTGCCATCGACGACGGCCGAAGGATCGTTGAAAGAGATACTGCAAACGGCCGCTGCTGCGTAGGGGCCTATACCGGGGAAGGCTTGCCAGTTTTTTGAGTCAGTTGGCATTTCTTCGAGTTTGATGATCGCTTTTGCTAACTTATGCAAATTGCGAGCTCTGGAGTAATAGCCGAGGCCTTCCCAGCTTTTTAAGACTTGGTCTTCGGTTGCAGCGGCGAGCTCGGAAAAGTTGGGATAGTTTTTTAGCCAGGCATCGAAGTAGGGAAGCACGGTTTTGACCTGGGTTTGCTGCAGCATGAATTCCGAAACGACGGTTTTGTAGACGCTTGGCTTTTCTCGCCAGGGTAGGTCGCGGGCGTTGGCATCGTACCAATTGATGAGATTTTCTTGGAATTTTTGGCGTTTTTGGACGAGAAGGTCGGAAGGCATTTATAGAAGGCTTTTTGAAGGGAATCTTTGCTACTTTTTAGTTTTCAAAAGCTTGGGAGTGGTTCTTGCTCAAGTCACCCAAGAAATTCATGGCTAGAAGCAAGAAGAAAGAGATCCTAGAAGAGCCGAAGAAGGCGACTATTTATACCGAGAAGCTGACTGATGAGCAGATGGAGAAGGTGCGCAATATTTGCGAGGGGCGCGTCTGGGAAGAATATGAGGTCGCTTATGCTCGATTTGCCTACAAGGGCTTGAAGTTAAATATTGTGGCTTATGAGAGTGGCAAATTGGTCATTCAGGGAAAAAGTACCGAGGATTTTGTGATTAACACTTTGGAGCCTGAAGTTTTGGGCGAAGCGAAGTTTGGCTATGACGAGGTCTTACACCCTGAGTGGTTCGAATTGCACGCCGGGATGGACGAGAGTGGCAAGGGTGATTTGTTTGGGCCGGTTGTCACGGCTTGTGTGATTGCTGACAAACCGCAGATCGACGAATGGGTCAAAGCGGGTGTTGCCGATAGTAAGAAGATCGTAGATACGAAAATTTTGAAATTGGATCAGATGATTCGCAATACCAAGGGGATTGCGGTGGAAGTCTGTATGTGCAGCATGGCAAAGTACAACGAGCTCATGAGCAAACCGCGGGCTAATTTGAACCTTCTGCTTGCGTGGCAGCATGCGAAGTCATTGGAAGCTGCGCTTAAGAAGAAGAAAGCTCCTTGGGGAATGCTGGATCAGTTCAGCAAGCAAGATTTGGTCGGGCGGTATTTTAAGAATGATAAGTTCGATTTGCGCATGCAAACCAAGGCGGAAGCAGACCCAGTAGTCGCGGCAGCATCAATCGTGGCCCGGGCGGAATACGTTCGCTATATGGGTAAGCTTTCAAAGCGAATCGACGAACCTTTGAAAAAGGGGGCAAGCAAAGCAGTGAAGGAGCAGGCGAGTAAGATTTTGCAGCGTTTTGGTCCGGAAGGGTTTAAGGATTTTGCCAAGCTCCACTTTAGGACTTCTTATGAGGTTGTATCTGCGGCGGGAATGCTGGATAAGTTGCCATTAAAGGACCCGGGAGAGAAAAAGCCATTTAAGCGTTAGTGAAGAGTAAGCGTCTCAGAGCATTCGATCGCAAGTATCTCAAAACTTGCCAAGGTCTCATTGGTATTGATGAGGCGGGTCGAGGGGCTTTGGCGGGGCCAGTGATCGCGGCGGCGGTTGCGGCGCGTCCTTATTTTTACGATACGGAGTGGTGTCGGCGTAATGCTTCGCGGATTAACGATTCGAAGTTACTTAGCAAGGACGAGCGTGAGGAGTTGTACGAAAAGCTGCGTTGGTTGGAGAGCGAGGGGCGCATTTGGATTGGTGTTGGCTGGGGATCAATCAAGGAGATCGAGCAGCTGAATATTTTGGGAGCGACTCAACTGGCGATGAGAAAGGCGGCTGAAGAAGTCTTCGAAAATGCGGAGATTTCGCCGCACGAGCCAGATCCGTTATTCGTGGCGGAAGAGGGTGGTAGCGGAGATAAGGAATTGCTTGGCGATTGGAAAATTTTGGTGGATGGCAAGCCGATGAAGTCTTTGGGATACGCCCATGAGGCTTTGGTGAAGGGGGATTCGCGTTCGTTGTGTATTGCGATGGCATCGATCGTTGCCAAGGTTACTCGCGATCGTTTGATGATGGCTTTGGATTGCGAGTATCCGCATTACGATCTGGCATCGAGCAAGGGGTATGCGACGCAGGGACACCGAGATGCAATTTTGCGAGATGGGGCGACTCCTATTCACAGAGAACTGTTTTTGCGGAAGCTTTTGGCGGAGAATGCCGAGGTTGAGCAGGACGAGTTTGGGTTTTGAGGATGTTTTGCCCGCGAAGAAGCACGAAATTTTGCCCACAGATTGCACAGATTTTCTCAGATGGCTTTGGACGTTTTTCGGATTTAGAGCCGTTTGATGATGATGTGTATATTGTTTGTTTTAGAGCATTTTTCATTCATTCAGTCGCATAATTGGCATGCTTAAAGAATGCCTCGCAATCCTGTTTCGTGATGGATCTCAACGCATGGGCCAGAGCTTCGACCA
>JAKYXN010000126.1 GCA_022538095.1 Puniceicoccaceae bacterium K14
TTTAAGTTTTACTATCACGTAACTTATTATGGCTCTGTGAAGCGAAAGCTTGATAACCCACGAAAGCCATGGGGGCAAACACTCCTCCTAGCAGAAGCTCGAGACCATTAAGATTCTATAGAAAATATATTCCACTTATGAAAATCTCAATTCTCCTCTTAGCAACGCTGTCCCTAATGGGCTGTTCCACAATAGCGAATACGAGTGAGCCGATCATTCAAACAGAAGGCCCAATTATTTACTTAGCCGACAACCTAGATGAGCAGGATAAATTAGGATGGTGCATCGATACCGACGGGAAAGACTTCAGCGACACCTTACAAGCACACTCATGCAAGCCTGAAGGGAATGACGTTTTATTTCGTTACAACGAGAAACACTCCAGATTTGTTCTGTCACGTATCCGGATTATTGTGCAGCTATGATTGGCGGACCGAGTGAAGATATGACAATAAGTCTCGTACAAAGCGACCCCGATTCTAACGATCAAAAGTTTGTCTACCATAAAGGTAGTGGTGAATTTCGACCAGTCGCAAATTCTAAGCTTTGTCTCGCAGTCGACAGCACAAGCGATTCAGCCGGCCCTTATATGTCACGCAAGCTGACCTTAAAGGATCGGGAGAATACGAAAAGGGAATTCAAACAATGGGTTATTCAAAAGTGAATCAATCTTGAGACTACTGCTAAATAAAATCAGCCCCATTTTCACCAAATAGGGGCATGAGCATATCAAAGAGCTTTACCCAATCGCGCTTCGCTCCGCGGGTGAGCTCGAAGTTGCCGTGTTCGCTGTGCTCCCACGGCAACTTCGCGGATGGCCATCCGCTGGTTGAGTGTCCACCACACGACCCCACAACCAGCTGATGCAAACAGTTCTGTGTAGAACGCAAAGACCTCTCTAACGCATACTAATCCCCTCTCGGGCAAACCGAGCTCGGCATGAGCGATGACGGACTCATGGTCGCCCTCACAGGCGGAGACGTCACCCACGCAGCCACAACTATTACCGCCTCAGGAATAGATTCGCGTTTCGACTTTTCGGATACATTCTCGATCATCGCTGGCACTACTGAATGCCGGCCCCAACGACGTTTCACTTGGCTCAGTCCCTTGGGCGAAGTGGATCGTCGACGGCGACCTCCTCTACGAAATCGATGTCCGTAAAACCCCAGAAGACTGGCCTTACGGCTTAACCCCTCTCGGTAGCGACGAGCCCAACCAACTCGACACAGGCTGGACAGTCGGCAACATCGTATTCAAATCAAACGACGGCTAGGATAAGTACAAAAATAGCATTCCTCAAACGCCCGAGCCTGACAAAAACTAAGGTAGTCGTAGTTTCCATATTCGAAACCGGCGAAAACACAGGTGATCGTCCCGGCGAATATTCTTCGTTATCGGTCTTGTAATTGTACAACTAACTCGACCTATCGACCAATAGCACTGCGAAAAATTTCAACTTACTCGCTAGTCATTTGGTAGCCGATCTTGAATCGGCTATTCGGCGTTTCTTCGTGTGTATCCAAACTTGGGTTATAGGTAAACACTTCGATCTTATTGTCTTTCGGTTCGAAGGTCATGTAGCGGAGCCAAGATTCTCCGCCATTGTTTCGAGATTGGTAGTCACAAAGGATTTGATGCACTTGATTCCCATGGACCCCTTCCGAAAGGAGATAGCCTTCTCCTGCTATGTGACCGCAGAGAACCATGAAAATATTCGCTTGTTGAGAGACTAATTTCTGCCACATAGCTTCTCCGTTATTGCCTTCAATATTGGTCCCCGTACTGATACGAGTATTGTCCCTCGACAGGTATCGATGCGTAAGGATGATAACTTGATAATCCAAATTTTCCTGACAAATTTGATTTGCCCATTCTAAGACTTCGTCTCGTGGATGGAACTCTAGGCTAACAACCATAAGTTTGACTCCGGATGGATTGAACCTGAAATAGGCGTTCGCCATTGTGTCATCGTAAGCTCCTCCGAACCAAGCTTCGCTTTCAAAGCGAGGTTTTGGGAAGTAGTCATCAAATCTAGTCTGACGATTCATTCCTGACTTATAGCCCTTCCCATCTGGATTTATCACGATTCCGATGTCATGGTTTCCTAGACTTAGGCAGTAAGGCACATGGCCATCTAAACGCGAAAGTGCCTCATTGGCAATTTCCCACTCCTCTGGGTAATCGCTTTGCACGATGTCTCCTTCGTGGACGACGAAAGCGGTATTCAATCTTCGACTGGATTCTAGAATCCAGTCGACTTGATCATAGAAATACTGCCGGAGATCGCCATTGCCCCATTTCTTGGCAGACTGCTCGAATTGGACATCGCAGTAGCATTGAGTGTCTGGTAAAACCACTAAGGTAAAGGGCTCTCCTTCTGACGAAGCAATTTTGGAAGTACGGGCGACTATACCATTTTGATTGGAAAAACAGCCTGACAAAGCTAAGCATATAACGAATGGGAGAATTAAGTATCTCATAGTTTCAAGGTGAATCGAGCATGGTAGAATTAAGACAATGCCCCAAAATCGTTTTCGAGAATTTGAATTACACTGGAAAATCAAAGATTGAGCTCTCAAAGAATCAAACTCGATTGTAACATGAAGAGAAAAGAAAAATCTGTTTATTGTCGAAGTCGGATTTTGAAAAACGATATAGAGCGTGAAAGAGTTCCCAACTGGGACATCACTCGATCGACTAGCACCCCAAAGACGTCCAATATTTTACTCATCTCACAGATCATTCATCGCAGGATTTCAAAATCAGAGCACTCACCCGTATCCATTATTTAATGTCTTTTATCTAAATAAGTGCGATTGTTCAATAAATCGTTTTTAATTGTTCAACACAGAACATTCCTCTACTCTCGGGAAAAATCTAGAAACTCGTACCTCAAAGCCACCATGCCACGCATTCTACTTCTATTCGTTTTAACCCTCATTGTAACTAGCATATCAAGCTTACGAGCTGATGATGAATCACCTCGATTGCTAAGAGGACCCTACCTGCAGCAATCTTCTAGCCACTCGATCGTAATCGTATGGAGAATGAATCGCTTAATAGAGCCAAGCGTACGTTTTGGCAGCGAACCTGGTAAATATAACTTTGAGGAAAATGAAAACTACACTCTAAGAATTGCACCGAAAGTAGATGACGTACCAGCGAGAAAAAGGCACTACAGTCGACTGCATAGCGCAGCTGACAACACCTACCAGTACGAAGTCACACTTTCGAATCTCGAGGCTAATACAAACTACCATTACCAAGTGTACAGCGATGACGAAAAGATCAATTGCTCCGACACATTAACTTTTAAAACACACCCGGTGGTTGGGCAAAAAGTTCCAATTAGAATTTGGGCTGTCGGCGATTCCGGAACAGCCAACCAACACCAAGCCGATGTCTACAAGGCAGCATTAAAGGCTATCGAGAAAGACAACATCCCTCTTTCAATGTATATCCATGTCGGTGACATGGCTTACACAGATGGGAGAGACGACGAATTCCAAGAACGCTACTTCGATGTATACCAACCCACACTCAGTCATGTCGTTTGCTGGCCGGCCATGGGCAACCATGAAGGCGCCACGTCTTCCGGAAAAACAGCTGATGGCCCCTACTACGATGCCTATGTATGCCCAACGCTTGGCGAAGCCGGAGGTGTTCCTTCAGGAACTGAAGCATATTATTCATTCGACTACGGAAGAGCCCATTTCATCTGTCTCGATTCTCACGACCTAGACCGGCACAAAGACGGTGTCATGGCCAATTGGTTAAAAAAGGATCTCGCAGCAACCGACTCCGATTGGCTTATCGCCTTCTGGCATCACCCCCCTTACACTAAAGGTAGCCATGATAGCGATATAGAAAGCCAGCTCATAGAAATGCGGGAACAAATAATGCCAATCATGGAAAAGCATGGAGTCGATCTCGTCCTTACGGGTCATTCTCACGTATACGAACGTTCAATGCTCATAGATAAAGCGTATCACACGCCAACTACAAACAAGGGAGTCATCCTAGACGATGGAAACGGGCATATCCATGAGGACGGAGCTTACCACAAAGGCCACGGGCTAAATCCGCATCAAGGCGTTACTCAAATCGTTACAGGACACGGAGGAGCCAATGTAAGCCGAAGAGGCGTCATCCCATTGATGAGGCATACACTCGTCGAACATGGATCCGTGCTCATTGATATTGTCGATGACACTTTAACCGCTCGAATGATCGATAAACGAGGCCAGGAACGAGATCAATTTAGCATCGTAAAAAAAGGAAAAGTTAAACCTAAAATAGTAAAAAATCCATGGGATCCCACAGGTCCCACGGCTACTCCAGCTGGTGGGCCCCTACCAAGCGACTTTATCGCAAAACTGGAACCCGTGCACTACTGGAAGGAGGGAGAAATTCGCTATACTCTCGACGGAACAGAACCCACGCTCGAATCAGAGTTGTACAAAGAGGCAATAGAGCTTCCACGTGATCAAGAAATCGTTCACCTTAGATCTCGCTCGTTCAATGGAAAATCAGTGCAGCCCTCCATTTCCACCGAGACGATCTTAAAACGCTATGCAGCCCCGATCCCGCATGCCCAGACACTTATTACGGTAGATGGTAGCTTCGATGACTGGAGCGATTGGGCCTCCGATCCCCTTATAATAGATTCTCAGGCTCAAATGGCTAAAGGGGCTAATTGGAATGGCGTCGACGATTTGAGCGCCAAAATAAGACACGCCTGGAACTCTAATGGTATCCATTTCTTTATCACCATTACAGATGACGATATTCGCCCCAGCCAAGGTTCTTTTCTATATCGGTACGATTGCGTCCAAATAATGATCGACGGGCGCCCTCTTGAGGAACAAACGAAAGCAACACTGACAACCGGCGCATACAACATCTTGATTAGTCAAAATTCCGAGACGGACAAAACTGCAATAATTCCATCAAATGAAAAACTAACTGGCGTCCAATCCGTAATAAAACCCACGGAAAACGGATACAATATGGAAGTCTTTATACCATTCTCCGAAGAAGCATTCCCTCACCAAAACTTCGAAAAAGGACGCTCATTGCAACTAGCTCTGAATTTAATAGATCGTGATGAACGCGACGGAGAAACGACTATAAAAATAATGGGATGGGGAGCGATCATCAGTGACAAAAGCTACCGAAATGCATCACTTTGGAAACCAATCAAGCTGGGTAAGTAAGCGACACGCCAACGACGCTAATCAGAAAGAGATAGGCTTGAACCGAATTTCCAAGGAAATAAAACCATGGCCGAGCGCGTTTTCTAAAGCAATGGCATCGTAATGGCAAAAGCTTACAAACCGACCAACCCTTAAGGTAATTGATGAAAATAATCGATGGTCATTTTCACATAATTGACACACAATTTCCGTTAGTCGAAAACAGCGGTTTTTTGCCCAATGAATTTACATGCGATAGTTATTTAAAACAGGCTGACGAACTAAAAATAGTCGGAGGCGCAATTGTTTCAGGATCTTTTCAAGCATTCGATCAAACCTATCTGGTTTCCGCTTTGAAAAAAATGGGGCCATCGTATGTGGGTGTAACACAATTACCTGCGTCCACCTCAAACGAAGAAATTCTAAGGTTAAATGAACTGGGAATACGGGCGGTTCGGTTCAACCTTAAACGCGGCGGGTCAGAAAGGATTGAACATCTTGAGAAGTTTTCGAATCGCATCCATCATATTGCTGGCTGGCACACAGAATTGTATGTTGATTCCAAAGACTTATTAGAATTGCAGCCAATTATCGAAAATTTACCCTCTGTATCGATCGACCATCTGGGGCTTTCAAAAGAAGGATTTTCTACCTTAATACGATTGGTTGAAAAAGGGATTAAAGTGAAAGCGACTGGATTTGGGAGAGTTGACTTCGACGTAGTAAAGGCACTTCAAGATATTATTTTGGTAGACCCAACTTCGTTGATATTTGGCACGGACTTGCCATCAACGCGAGCCCCCAAAGCATTTTCGAAGGAAGATATAGAATTGATTACAGATACCTTTGACCCAGCTATTTGCCATAAAATCTTTTATGAGAATGCCGCTGCTTTTTATCGATTGGATTAAGTACTTTTCGAATATCCAGAGGCGTGATCTCGCTTGGAGAGCACGAACAATCATTTCCAAAGAAGACAACTTCAGATTTTTTTGTATCCATACTCTGTATCTATTTAAAGAATGAGCACAGATTTCCTTATGAGACATTTTCTATTTAAGAAGACCAAACGGCCTCACTTGAATTATCGTCCAATAACCTTAGAGCATCTTTCATTCATTCAGTCGCATAATTGGCATGCTTGAAGAATGCCTCGCAATCCTGTTTCGTGATGGATCTCAACGCATCGGCCAGA
>JAKYXN010000127.1 GCA_022538095.1 Puniceicoccaceae bacterium K14
CGCGCTCCGCGCGCGCCAACAAGCGGAAGCAAACAGCTGCGCTTCGCCGAAACTTGCGTTTCGCCGAATGCTCGTGTTTGATCCGCCCGTCCGTTCGACAAGAAATGAAACTATTGAGTGCAACCATAGTAGTTCTTATTATTTCAACGATGACTTTTGCTGAGAAAATCGAAAAGGTCGTTATATGGGAATTTACTGGTAAATATGCTGGAACCAATTACTTCGACGGAGGCTCTTTCTCAGTTGTACTCGAAACTACTAGTGGCGAGAAGAAGGGTTTGTTTCTTGATCGAAGCTTCAAAGATGACGGGCTGATGATTTCTAGAACTGACGGGAAGCTATATTGGGGGACCAGTAATTTCAATAAAAGGATAGCTTACCGGGGAGAACCTGAGGAAATAGAATCGATGATAAAGGCTATTGAAAAATACATATTAGATACCCACTATGGAAAATCGTTTGAAGAGATGAAAGTGGAAGAAAAAGGATTATTCCTGATATTGGACCGACTTCACGAATTAACTAGGTCGAACCATTCTATGGATACAATTCGATACAGTCGCTCCGCGACTTCCTCTCTTGTATCATAGAGACGTTGGCCGCGCTCGCTTCGTGCCCGCGGCCAACGGATGGGCGGATTCCCATCCGCTTGCCGACACGCGCGCCAACAAGCGGAAGCAAACAGCTGCGCTTCGCCGAAACTTGCGTTTCGCTGAATGCTCGTGTTTGCTCCGTCCATCCGTTCGAAAAATAGATGAAACCGATTCTTCAGACTCTACTTTGTTTTCTATTTTCGTATCCTGTAGTTGCTTGCATGGAGTTGACCGAAATCACCGAAGAGAATTTCGAAGACATCATGCATCCGTTTCAATTGGAGCGACAAGAGGGATTTCTTCTCGTTACGATTCTAAAAGAATTACCTGGGGGATGTGGAGTTCTGAGAAGATCGAACATTGGAACTGAAAACGAAATCTTGAATGATTTCGAGTTCGAGCAGACAGAGCTTGGTCATGAATATTTCGTATTTGAGCACCAAATAAAGAGACACGACTTGAGGATAGCTGGATTTTTCGATTGTGCGAAATGTGGAGGAGTTAAACAGGTGTACGTGTTCAAGCTAGGTAAACAAATCAGTGCGAACGAGAGAGGTGAGGTAATCGGTAATCGGCGATCCGATACATCCCTTTGACGCTATTCAGCGAAACTAAGAATCCTCACTGTTCGTAGCTTCTTCTAGTTTCTCAACGAAGTCTTCTGCATCTCGCACGGAAGCAAAGTCCTCCAAGCTGAAAGAATACGGCAGGAATAAAGGCTCATCAGGTCGTTGAGTTTTCCCAAGGCAAACGGACTGATCGCGATGCGATCATCCGGCCATTCCTCAAAAACAGAAAAGACCGACGTAATGCAGATGATTAGATCCGCGTTCTCATCGACCTTTTTCCTCGCTTCCGCATAGCGGCGTATCGTGTCAGCATCCATTCCTTCAATCGCTTTCATATTTTTGTCTCCATTATAGATTAACTTTGTTAACAAAGTTAATCTTATCGGAGTTGTGTGCAAGAGAAATGTTAACAAGATTAACGTAATGGGTAAGAAAAACGTTACCGTGGGCGTTAGAGTCGATGAAGAACTGGATCAGTTACTGAAGTCTATTGCGAAGAAAGAGGACCGCACGGTTTCCTACATCGCACGCGAATTGATTGTAGAAGGCCTGAAGGTGAAAGGCATTTTGAAGAAATGAATTAGCCAAATAAAGCGGATCACTCAGTGGTTCTTAAAGGTGTGTTCTAGAATGGCAGCTCCACCCTTCGCTAGACGTTCTCAAAAACAATGAAACTCATTTTACTCACTGCAATTCTGCTGATAGTAACGGGCTGCACCACGACGGAAAGCGAATCCGAAAAGTGGAGTGTGTCGAATCACCATGAAAACTACCCGTATTCAGAGCTGGAAGCTATTTACGATGCAGCGTTATCGGGAATGACCGACAATTACTTTAAGGACTTCCCAGAGTTGGATCGAGAGCATACGGCTAGGCTAAAAGAATTCATTCAAGAATCCGTACCCCAAGGGCAATTTGTCAGTGATATGGTACGAGGTGAAAACGTGGATATATTCAGAAAAGCTAAAGAATCCAAAGAGTATAGAGATACGAAAGAGTTTCAGGATGCTTTCCAGATTACGCTTAGCGTATCAGTCTCGATGGCACGAATGATGATGGGCGGAGTCACTGACATATATGTGGCTAAGTACGTAGACAAAGATCCGATAAGAATCGAACTATTCGAGATCGTTGAAGAAGATTACCAAAGAGAATTCATCAGCTGGATTTATGGCGAAGTAAGCATTGAGGAAGCTCGGAAAGAGTTGGGGGATTATGAGTTTATCGATGGAGACAGGATTTATGGCTTCAGTTCACCGCCCAATAGTTGGGAGAATCTTTGCGGTCGAGAAGGATTTATAGTGGTTCGTGGTGACAAGATTCATGACACTATTGTAACAATTATGAACTAGGGAGAACCGGACGCCGCTCACGACTCTGGGGGCTGTGCTCCTCCGCGTGATACTTCGAAGTTCGACGAATAATGATAGATGACTTTTTTGATTTTATTGGGGAGTTAGCGAGTGGTCCGAACTGGCGCTATTGGATCACCATCGGTTCTTCACTCATTGCATCTGTTGTTATCCATACGCTTATTCCTGGAAATCTTTGGGACTGGTTTATTAGCGTTCCATTGGTCATCGCATCGATTTACCTAGGGTGGCGTTGGAGGAATTGATTAAAGGATGAATGTTGTGCATGTACTCGAGATCACTAATCGTGGGTTCGTTTTGATCACTGACGAGAAAGTACCCGAAATCGATTGGATCAGTAGTAGAACCGCAAAGAGAATCCATGTATTCAATACAGAACACTCAGCCATATTCGAAGTGGAGGAAGTTATGCTAACCCTGAAAAATGGATCAGACTACTTAAGCTATAGAATCAAAGAAGAGTTGGATGAGAAACTGATTGAAAGTCTCAAAGATAGAAAGGTAGAACGTAGTTGATTGGGAGTAATTCGCACTCGTTGTGCGAGCCCTCTTGCCTCATCGATACGTTCTACGAAAATGAATACCGAACTTTCAATAATCGCGATAACCCTAGTTTTCCTCGTGTGTTCTTGCGTATTCTTATTCAAGGCTCGAAAAACAAGTGAAAAGAAAAAGAAGAGAGTCTACAATGGTATTGGGATTTTGCTACTTGGTGTGTTTCTAATTTGCAGAAGCATCATTTCAAAAATTGATGGAACTGGGCTAGTCATTTTCGAACGATGGGGCAGTCCTATAGCTACGTGGAGTTTCGAGCTAGCTCTAGTAGTTGGTTGCATCGTCATCCTCGTTGGCTATACAGAATCGTTGTCACCGCCTCGAAAAGATAAAAGTAAACACCAGTAGAACCATCGAACGGTGATAAGCCCTGCGATTCACTAGGACGTTATGTGGAAAAAATTGATAAATTTACTCCTGCTAGTCATTTCTTACTGTTTGATCGTTTTTCTTCTAGCGACGATCATACGCGGGATCGCTAATTCGGATAGCACTCTATCGATCCCGTTGAGCAATTTCATTGTGTTCGCAGTTCCGTTGATCTTGCTGTCATTCATGGCTGCAAACATTATCTTCTCAGGTATGAAGCGGAATGAGCAAACAAGGGCGAAGCTCGCACGGATCATAATATTTGTCTCTTTTTGCTCCTTCACATTTTTGGTTGGTTCGCTATCTCTGGTTAGAGCAGATCAATATTTTTCAGAAATCTATCTCGAAAAAATCCATAGTAAAATAGAAGGAGACGAAAGGTTTTCTAAAGTTTCCGTTCTAGGTTTGAGTCGAAGTTTCATCTTATTCCCATATCATCCAGTAGCAGGAACAGTCAAAACCGAAGAAGACAGGATCATTCTGAATAGGGTGCTAAGGAACTATTGGTCCCCTGGGAGCATATCAGCTATTTTAGTGGCGGTTGACGGAGAAGATCACCAGGTAGAATCGTACATAAGTAGGCTCAATGCGATTGAATCACGCAAAATGGAAGACATGCATAACAGTCCGGTGGATACAACTCCGAGTAGTCCTTCATTCTGATCTTCAGGTATGGCCATCCGCTGGTTGTAGACAGTTCGCTTATTCGAAGGCTTGCGTCTTCTCAATCACTCATGTTTGATCCGTGAAGTTCTGAAAAAGGTGGAAGACATTGACGAGCAGGTTCCAGAGAAGATAAAAATAAAACGCTTTTCTAATACTCCAACCCATTTTCTGGGTACCCATTCAGCTGGATTGTTTTTAGGGCAGATTGTCCTAATCAATGGAAGAAAGAGCTCAGGTCGCATGAATTGGAATGTAGTTCTGCATTTATTCGATGAATATGGTTCGCATCTTGAAACTAAGGAATGGGTATCAAGCCATCTTGTGAAAGATGCTCGCCAGGCAGGGTTTAAAGTAAGATCAAAACTTAGTGAAATGATAAGAGGATTGTCTTCTGTTGCTTTTTGCGACGTTTGCATTCGCCCTTTCGATGTAAAAATTGGAGGAAATCTTTTCGGATTAGTTGTTGACCCGGGGGGTAAGTGTTCCTGCCAATCAGTCCAACTGCTTCCTGATGGAGCGGTGTTTAGAGCCCCATGGAATGGAGAATATGAAATTGAATAATCAAAACTATCGAGTGGATACAACTCCGATTAACGCTTTGCGCTAATCTCCTCGTATCACTCGACATTGAGCAGAAATTGATGATCGAATTAGAACAAGCAAGGCGTTCATATCTCTCTCATTTTCGAGAGTCGATTCAACGAAACAAGGATCAGCACGAGAAGTTTGCTTCTGAGATACTGTTGGAGCTATCCGATAGCCCAAATCTCTATCGTAATCTATTTCGAGTAGATATGATTTATTCTAACGAAGGAAAAAACACCGTACTTGAAGCGAATATCGACAATCCAACTGAGTTCCACAAAAAGGAAGAAAATTACAAAGGAACGACCCTGTCGTTGAATCCTATTGTCTGGAACGGTATAGATCTTACCGCAAATCCAAAAAAACAGATTGAAGTTGAATCGTGGTTTCTTAAATGGGCAGACATAGAGGATGCAAATCCCAGCGATGAAGACGGATTCGGAGGAACTATCCATTCTCTAAGTATTGAAAACATTGGCGATCCATTGACTCGTTATTCAATCGATTTTGGGTCCGCACGAGTAGAAGCATTATACGAGCTTATAGATTTACTAGTCAGTGGAGAAAGTAGTTTGATCGAAATATGCTCCAGTCACTTAGAAATAGAATGAATCCAACAAATCGCCGCAGGCAACGAGAGCAAGCACTCGTCGATTGAGCTTAGGACTTAAGTGATGAATAAGAATTGGAGTTTAGGATCCGAGAATAACAAGAAGTCAATGAAGTGGTCATTGATCGGATACATTGGGGTATCTCCCATTGCCATATATCTCGGAATGACTGACTTCGGAAAGAAGCCGTTTGAGCCAAGAGAAAGTTGGCTTTTCCTTGTACCAATCGTCGTTATCCTCTGTATCGCGTTTTTCGTGAAGAAAGCAGCTTCTGCGGATGAAAAGAGTAGAATAGAAATCGATTACGATGAGGGGCTCGCTGTATTTAGAAATTATAGATTTATCACGAAGTTCGCCGGGAATAAGAGGCTTGAGATTGCCCGAATTCCATTTGCAGGCATCTTCAAAACTAAAATTACTAGAAACAAAGGAAACGTCTTCTTAGACTTAAAAACAGAACAAGGGCTTGTTACGATTGTTGGGTATTCAGAAATTCAAGAAATTATAGAGACTTTTCAAGAAATCGTTACTCAGAACGAGAAAACGAATCATGGATTTTCCCAGAAGATGGCGGAAGCCCCAAAGCCAACGACCCCGTGGTACGGATGGTTGCTGCTCCTAGTTGCGGTTGGAGTCATAGCTTTCATAAGTTGGAGTTACTTGAAGACCACTTAAGACCGCTCGTGCCTCTCTCGTTTCCTTTATTTCATCCCGGTCGAAGTTCTGCACTGCGAGCGATTGTTTTGTCATTAGGAATGGCCCTCCAAAAAAATAAAAGCGTAGGTTAGGATGACTTCTCGCTGTTAGGCGATCATTGAGGGGCGAAAGTATGAGCTTACATTCTCTTTAGAGTTGGCCCGGGTTTCCAGATTCCTTTGATGAGGACTTCTGTGGGGTTTGAGGGGAGGCCGTTTTGGTTTATGTTTAAACTGCTGACGACGAGGTCGACGGCGGAGGCTCCGACTCGTTGGAGGTTGCCGTCGATGCCGGCGGAGGTGTCGATTTCTTGTTGGGT
>JAKYXN010000128.1 GCA_022538095.1 Puniceicoccaceae bacterium K14
CCTTCGGTGAAATCGACAACCAAATCTGCTCCGTCAAGCTCCTGACGTTCGTCGCTGTTGTTACCCGTTCCATCCATATCGAAGTCAAACCACTCCGCTGGGTCAGTTGGGAAAGCATCAGAATCGTCTCCGACACCGTCATTATCAGTATCTACGACACCACCAGCACCGGCATAAGTCACAGAAAGAGTATCATCACCTTCACCTTGAGTCGTACCATTCACGCCAGTGTCGCTAAATTCAAGACTCCAACCTGCGTCGATATCTTCCTGCGTAAGAGCAAGACCACTATCGTTAATAGCACCTTCGACTTGCATGACAACCCAAGTACCATCAACCGGATCAACTCCGTCAGCAAAGCCAACATCTAGAATCGCTCCATCCTCGAATGTCGCGTTTCCTTGAGCATTCGCTCCGTCGTCATCGACGTCGTCGACCAAAATGGGGGTAAGGCCATCAGCTTCGATCCCGACTTTTAGAATACCTCCAGCTGCCTGATGCCAAAAACCGTCTCCATTATTGTGGCTACCTACTCCAATTTGAGTCATTCCAGTACCTTCAACATAAAGTGTACCCATCGCCCCAACGGCTAAGCCAAGACGTGTTCTAAACTCACCGGATATTAGATTTAACGCGCCAGGTCCATCAGCTGCACCCACATCTACCGATGAGTTACCCTCCGTTCCAGGAACCTGAGAAGTACCAGCACGACCTACTTGCAAGGCGCCCCCATCCACTGTAACAGTGGCATCGCTACCAGCGGAACCGCCAATAGCCAATCTGTGAGCAGGTCGGTAAAGTCCACCGGTTACATTTACGTTCCCCGTACTTCCCTGGCCGATTATGTCGGCAATGTTATTACCTGATTGAGTCGTATTGAGGTCACCACCAGTGATGTCCAGCGTAGCGCCACCGTTCAGCACTGTCATTCGGTCAAACGCAATCGTACCGGATTCATCAGAAACTAATACGGTAACATCTCCAGAAATCTCGACAGAATCTCCAGCAGTTGGGGCAACGTCAGTATCCCAGTTTTCGGGAGTTGCGAAATTGTTATCGGCTCCGCCACCGTCCCACGAAATTCCGAACATGGAAGTGCCTCCGAGCAAAGCCGCCGTAAGTGCGCAAGCAGAGGTCTTAATGATAGATCGTTTCATACAGTAATAATTTGTATTATAGGTTTAAGTATATTTGGGCACACCCACAAAAACAGAAGATCAATACCTTTATTGAGGCAATCAGGCTAGGTAGAGGGGCATGTAAGAAAACCGGGATTAACCTCTTTTAACGTTCTACTTACGAAATTTCGATTGCTTACACTGGAAACCAAAAAATACAATACCTACTTAAACGATTGCACTTAGTTAAATTGTTAAGGCCTACCCTCCTATTTCATAAGGCTAAAGTAACTTACCAATGTAAGTTAATTAGCTTTGTATGCTCCTGCAAAAGGCTGATAACTCAAAATGACCCAACATCTCCCATCTTTTCCTACTCGCTGTGCCAATTATTCCACTTTCTTGGTACGGGTAGCTCTACAAGGTGTGGTGCTGGCACAACCCTCAACGTAACAAATCATGAGCATCTACGACTATATCGTCATCGGCGTGTACTTAGCTTTTATGCTATCACTCGGCCCAATCTACAAGGGCTTCAGCAAAACCGCCAGCGACTATTTTCGAGGAGGTGGAGGCATGCTTTGGTGGGTTGTTGGATGTAGTGCATTTATGACTACATTTTCTGCATGGTCTTTCACTGGCGGAGCTGCCAAGGCGTACGAAACGGGTACCTTTTTCTTAATTCTATTTGCTGCAAATATATGCGCTCTAATAGTCTGCTTTTTCTTCACAGCAGATAAGTTTCGCCAAATGCGCGTGGTCACCCCAGTTGAAGGCATTCGAAAACGCTACGGTAAATCCAGCGAACAAATCTACACGTGGCTCCCTATTCTCACCCAATGTCTCTTCGGCGGTATCATGCTTTACACCGTATCCGTTTTCATGGCGGGCGCCTTCGACATGGAAATGACTTACATAATCATCATTCTCGGAATTGTAACTATTGTCATGACCTTACTAGGAGGCTCCTGGGCAGCCACAGCTGGCGATTTCGTGCAAATGTTGGTCGTCTTAGTTATCACCCTCATGATGGCCGCGCTCACCCTTAGCCACGATCAAATCGGCGGCTTCACCGGACTCATCGAAGGGCTTCCTTCCAAGCATTTTCAATGGACCGAATTCGCTCGCCCGGGCGTTATAATATTTTTTGTCATCACATTAGTCATCAACCAAGTTACTATGATGAATAGCATGCTTACAGGTGGGGCTAGATACATATTCGTCAAAGATGGGCGTGATGCAAAGAAGGCTGTAATCATCTCGCTCCTCGGCTTCCTACTGCTAGCTCCTATTTGGATGATCCCTGCCCTTGGATCGGCAATCATATTCCCCGACTTGGCATCCATGTATCCCGCTCTTAACAATCCCAATGAAGCCGCCTACGTCGCAATTGCAGCCGAACTGCTTCCCCAAGGACTTCTCGGCCTACTTGTCTGCGGAATCTTCGCAGCCAGCCTAACATCGATGAATAGCTTGCTCAATATTTACTCCGGCACATTCGTACGCAATTTCTACATACGAATAATCAACCCTGAAGCCTCAGAAGGGAAACAAATTTTAGTCGGCCGAGTTTTCATTCTCTTATACGGCATTATTTGGATACTCATAGCTCTTATGTTCAAGGACGTCAAAGAACTCGAGCTCTTCGATCTCATCCTTCTAGCCACTGCTTCAATCGCCCTTCCCACTGGCCTCCCTCTCACTTTCGGCATGTTCGTCAAACGCACTCCCGCATGGACTGGCTGGAGCACGATGGTCGTCGGATTCATCGTATCTATCTGCGCAAAAACATACATCACAGACGCGTGGCTACAACAGAACTGGGGAACAGAAACCTTGTTAAATAAACGCGAACTGGGCGATATGAAAATCGCCTTCGCCACTGGCTTAATATTTTCAGCCTGTACACTCTGGTTTTTCTTCACAAAAGTTTTCTACAAAGACTCGAACCCAGAATACAAAAAGAACGTGGACGAATTCTTCGAAGAAACGAGACGCCCAATCAAACGCTCACGCAAAGACGATATCGAAACCGATAATCGTCAACACTCAGTTTTGGGCAATCTATGTCTAGCCTATGGTTGCCTCACCCTTCTCTTACTCGCAATACCTAACGAAACCAAAGATCGAATACTAATCCTCATTTGCGGAGGAGCCGTCGCTCTAATAGGCTTTATCCTAAGACTCAATTCCAAAAAAACAATTAATCCTCCTCTGTAAAAATTCTCCCTGTTTACTCAAATGATTACACCTGCAAACATCGTCGTAATTAAGACCGATCAGCAACGTGCTGACACAATCGCTGCACTTGGAAATCCCCATATGATTACCCCGAACATGGACCGCCTCGTCCGCGAAGGGGTTACCTTTCAGAAAGCCTATACCGCAGCCGCCACTTGCGTGGCATCCAGAGCAGCTTTTTATACAGGTATGTTTGCTCACAATACGGGTTGCTATGGCTTCGACGAATGGGCCCACAACCCAACCTGGGTAGATGAAATCCGCGACGCTGGTTTGCGTACCGCCGCGATCGGAAAAGTGCATCACATTCCTGGAACTGCCATGATGGGCTTTGACGAACGTCTTTACGTAGAAAACTTCCCCGAAATGAGTGGCTGCCATGACGACTATGCCAACTATCTAAAATCCGAGGGCCAACAAAGTCCCTGCAAACTGCTCACCAAAGACGGCAAATGGCTCGACAAATGCGGATCCGACGCCTTCCCACTCGACGAGAAGTATCACGTGGATCAATACGTTGGTCGAATGGCCACTCGATGGATCGACGATTACGACGGTAAAAAACCATTCTATCTCCACATCGGATTTCAAGGTCCCCACGATCCCTATGATCCCCCACAGCGTTTTCTGGACATGTATGAAGGTCGAGATGTCCCGCTACCCCACAAAGACAAAGGAGGCCTAGAAAGCAGGCCGCCCCAATACGAACGCTTCATGGAAGCCTCGCGCAATCCAGATAAATTCGATATAGCTCCCCCTTTCGGAACCTGGGCGACCGACCTGCGTGACCGCAGCGACGAAGAACTCAAACGAATGCGGCGCCACTACTACGCGACCATCACTCAAATTGATGAACAGGTTGGCAAAATACTAGACTCTCTAGAAAAGCAGGGACTTTTAGACAACACACTCGTCTTGCTTACCAGCGACCACGGAGACAACCTCGGAGATCACGATATGATTTACAAATGGCTTATGACCGAACAAGCCACCCACGTACCGATGATCGCAAGGCTTCCCAAAGCAGAGAGAGCAGGCACCCACGACACCGATCTCTTTTCTCAAATCGATATTGGGCCTACCATCCTCAACTCCTTAGGAATAGAAAAACCGCAGCGACTCGATGGCTCCAGTAATTGGAAACGCCTCACAGAAGGCGACCCAAGTGAAGCATCAGATCGCGTATATTGCGAAGACAACTACATCACAATGATTCGTAGTAAAAACCGCAAATTAATCCACTATACTGGCCAGCCCTACTTCGAATACTTCAACATGGAAGAAGATCCCTGGGAAGAAAACAATTTGTCCCAAGACCCAAATTACAAACAAGAAATTCTTGAGCTAAAAGCGGATGCATTCGAATGGATAACGAAATCTCGCTATCTCGGCTCCCTTCCTCATGTAAACCGAGCATCCAAAGATAGAGAAATTTGGCCAGAAAACCACCCTCATGACCCCTATCCATTGAATGCAGGCTCCATAAAACCTCAACAGGGATAACAATTGCCAACAAGACTACTCTACATCGCACTTCTCATTATTACTGCTTCAACAAGGTCAGTAACAGCTGACAGTCATTCGATCGAAAACAAAATGAACAATTGGCCTGGAAGTGTATCCGATTTTCACGGATACAATCTACATTCCTTTACTCTCAATGACATTGAATGTAAAGTAGCTACGCCGAAGACCGCCATCGATGGACGGCCGTGGGTTTGGCGAGCGCGATTTTGGGGACATGCACCTGGTCCAGACATCGCTCTTCTAGGAAAAGGCTTTCACATTGCCTACATCGATGTCTCAGATTTGTTCGGCAGCCAAACTGCCATAGAAAGATTCAACGCCTTTTATGCCTATCTCACGAAAGAACATTTCTTTAATCAACGCGTAGTCCTCGAATGCATGTCACGTGGCGGTTTGATAACATTCAATTGGACAGCCCAAAATGCCGACAAAGTACATTGCATCTATGCAGATGCCCCGGTGTGCGACTTCAAAAGTTGGCCCGCAGGGCATTTCCAAGGCACTGGGAATCCATCTTCCTGGGATCGATGCTTAGCAGCCTACGGATTCAGCGAAGAAGAAGCACTCGCATTTAAAGGCAACCCAATCGACAATTTGGCACCACTCGCACACGCAGACATCCCCTTGCTACACGTCGTGGGCGATGACGACACAGCTGTACCAGTCGCTGAAAACACCGCCATTATCGAAGAACTCTATAAGTCTCTCGGCGGCCGCATCAAAGTCATTCACAAACCCGGAGTCGGACATACCCACGGCCTAGAGGACCCTACACCCATCGTTGAATTTATACTCAACGAAGCGCTTTAGAGAGTGCCCTATCCCTTCCAGAGATTTTCGAGGTGATCCAAATTAGGGAATAAGCTGGAACTGACTGTTTGATTCTCCAGTTCTCAGTCCCTTCTTTATCTATGTGAGCCGGATTCAGTATAGACCACCCAAGGAGAACGCCACCAGCTAAAATGAGCATGGTTCCTACTGCTTGGCCTTCAATTCGCCCATCCGTTGGCCGCGGGCGCGAAGCGAGCGCGGCCAACGTCCGCACGAGTCGGCGGAGCTTGCTCCGATTGACTCAATGCGATGGTTGAACTAAGCCGCTGCGCGGCATTTGGGGTTAGCTTCTTTCATTTTGAGTTGGAGTGCCGGCAGTCCCTTGCGAAACTACCGGCTTATGCAAAAAAAATCGTGATTACAAAAAGGACCAAAAGTCCTCTAAGCTACAACCATAAATTCGATTCGCTAAAGGCGTTCGCCCAACACATAGCGCTCAAGGACAAGAGCCTGCGCACCGCGCAAGCGTACT
>JAKYXN010000129.1 GCA_022538095.1 Puniceicoccaceae bacterium K14
CCATGCTTAACGGTTTCATGGAAGAGGCACCCTAACTGCTTTTTGAGAAAAAGCGCTATTAAAATGCGACTATTTTAAAGAAAGTTGCTCTAGAATAAGGCATTGTTGGGTAGTTGCCCGAAAAGACCTGTGAAGATCTGTGCAATCTGTGGGCAAAAAGCCTGTGGACACAAAAAAACCGACTTTTTTTGGAAGGCGGTTTTAGAAAATCAGATTAGGAAACGAACTAGGCGTGTTTTCTCTTTTCCTTGAGCTCTTTTTGGTGAGCTTTGGTTACCTTGAACATGTTAAGGACGAAGTAGAATGTTCCTGCTCCGGGGGCCGCGGTGAATGCGGATATGAGTAGCACGATTGTTGGATCGTAGCTGGGAACGTGCGGGCGGAACCATAAAGTGAAGAGCACCCAAACGATGAGAGTTAGGATGATGTCGAATGCGATTGTCGCTGGCGTTGCTTTTAAAAGTTTTGGCTCGTTTGACATGGTGTGTAGTTAGTTACTGCTGAATTCGTTCGTGTCCACCCATTTTGTGAGGATTTTTAGCAATTTTCAAAATTTTTGCAGGTAGGGGTGTATTCGAAAGGAATTTTTGACGCGTACTTGTTGTTATAGCGGCTGAAAGTTCGAATTTCTTAAGGGGCAATAGAGAATTGTCTATCGTTGTGTCGGTAGCGTTCGCATTTAGGGGGATCGAGAACTCACAAGTGTTTGCGGGAATTCGAATTAAATTCGGTATGCATCACGGATTGCGGAATTTTCCTGTTTTTGGTATTCTATGGGCACAGTGAGAGAGCAAACGAAGTGAGCTTCGAAGATTCTTAAACAGTAATAATTTTGTTCAAACTGAGTCGTTGCTTGGCCCGGTGGTTGTGGGAGCCGCCGGGTCATTCTTTTTTAAGGGTTTGTAAATTCTTGTTTATGTGTTGTTTATGTTGGTTTTGGGGCGTTTTGAATGGGTGATTTGAACGCTGTTTTTCCCTGTTTTCCCCACTTTTTTGGTGGTAAATCGTTCCAGATTGTTCCACGGTTTCATCGATGGCGAGCGGGATGATTAAACATGAAACGGGTATCTATGAATTTAAGGATGCTAAGCGGAAGAAGCCGTTTCTTTGGAAGCAGACGATTTCTGGTGAACTTTTTAAAGAGAGCTTCTCCACCTTTAAGGCTGCTAAAAAGGCAAAGAAGCAGAAGCTTGAGGAGGTGAAGCAGTTTGGCTCGATCGCTACGGAATTCAAAGAGGCGGATTGGCTGGAGCTGAAACAGGCGCGGGAGCGTTTGGGAAAAGCTAAGCTCTCAAGAAAATTCTCAGTTCTGCAAGCTGTAGACTATTGTATTTCTATGCATGGGAATGGGGCGGAGTCTCGGTCTTTGCACGATGAGATCGAAGACTATTTGGCTTTTCAGGAAAAGCGTAGCAGCGCCTCTCACTTTAAGACTTTGCGAACGCGATTGCGTAAGTTTGCTCGATCGTATGGAGATATGCGAGCGAGCGAGGTTTCGAAGGCGTTTTTGGTGGAGTATCTGCAGGATTTGGCGACGGTGTTAAAGCCTCACACGGTCCATAATTACCGGTCGAACCTGCGTTTCTTTTTTAAGTATTTGGTGACGCATGACAGGATAGCTCAAAATCCTATGGATCAGGTTGACACGATGCTTTTGCCTAAGATCGAATCAAACGAGGAGAAGCATCCTATATCGGCGAATCAGGTTGCTGCGGTGATGGCGTTTGCGGAGGTGGAATTTCCTGAGTTGGCTTACTGGTTGGCTTTGCAGTTTTTTGTTGGTTTCCGGGTGGCGGAGTCGAAGCGGTTTCGGTTCGAGTGGGTGGATAAGCGGCAGAAGCGTATTGTGATTCCGGGTTGGTTCTATGATAGCGAACGTTCTGAGCAGGTTCAGGGAACTAAGACGAAGGATGAATGGGCAATGGATGCTGTTCCTGGGAATTTTTGGACATGGCATGACAAGTACGGCAAAGACTTGGGCTATGTGATAGACCAGGGTGAGGCAACACGGCTAGATGATCGATTTCGGGACAATGTCGTTCGCAAGGGCATCTTGCCGAATTGGCCGAATAATACGAAGCGGGATACGTTTTGCACCTGTCATTTATCAGCTTTTCGAGATCCTAAGGAGACGGCGTTGATGTTGAAGCACACGGACACAAGCCGATTGTGGAAGTCTTACATGGGGTGTATTCTTCCTAAATGGGAGGGGCGGGCTTTGTTTCAGATTTACCCTGGGGGTGTGAATTTTTGAATTATGAAATTCTTTTTGGCTTCTGTTTAGGTTTGTGGCTAGTGTAAGTGACTACCTAAAGCTTAGTAATAATAGTTTAGTTGGTGGGGGAGAGCGCCGATTGCTATTGTTGGAATTTCGAACGATAGTTATTGTATGGCAGAACTCTCACAATCAGCTTCATTGGAGCAGCGTGGACAGGATCCTCATGGTTTAGCGATGCCGCGTGGTCTCTTTATGGATGACTCATTGTTTACTCACGAGCTTTTGACTACGGTTGGCTACAAGGCGGGAGTTTCTTTCGTGAGCAAGTGCATCAATGCTGAAGAGGCTTTTGAGGCTGCTTTGAAGCTGGAACCTGACTTCGCTTTGCTTGATTTGCGTATTCCTGGTAAAACATCTGGTTTAGTGGTGGCGATAAAGCTAAAGAGAGAGTTTCCTGATATGCCTATCGCTCTCTTTACGGGCGAGCCTGGGGTGGCGATCGAGCATCAAGTGCGGTATCATGGGCTCAATGGGATCATTACCAAGGGGTGTCATTTAAATGAGCTGATTACTTCTCTCAAGGCTTTGGCGGGTGGGGCTGAATTGTGGCAAGTGGAATCGGGAAGGCCCTTTATTTCGCAAAATCTTGATGAATGGGAGAGTCTTTTGAGTGACAATGAAATCGCTGCATTGCCCTGCTTTGCGAGATCATGGGTAGATACTCAAATTGCTAAGGCTGTGAATGTGGATGTGCAAACTGTGTGCGATATGCGGAGTCGTTTGCAGAGGGTCTTAGAGCTGGAAGATTTTGAGTTGGTGGATACGCTAACGGGCATGGGGTTTCAGTATTTGGAGCTGAATAGGTTCGATCCTGTTGAATTATAGGCGCGATTTGAGCGTTCTTTTAATTTTTTTTCATAGGCTTTTTCCCTATGGGGCTTTTTTGCGCGGGGTTTTTCTTTTTGCGGATGAGTTGCATTAGATGTCTAAGCTTATGGATATGAGATATTTGTGCAAAAAATAGTATATTAGTGAATTCCCTATGATGTTTAGGGAGTTTTTATTTATCGATTTGTAAAATAGACCAAAAAACCTAGGGGTGTTTTGTGGGCGTTTTTTTGCTAGAGTCTGTGGTGTAAATACTTACGGTGTTGTTACGTATATTGACCGATTAGACTATGAACACGAATTCCCCCAAAAACGCGAAGAAGAGTGAGAACCCTAATTTAGAAAGGGATTTCCGAGGAAAGGAGTACTGGCTGTCTCGCATACGCGAATGCGAGACGAAGCAAGACGCGTTATTAATTGCGATGGCGTTAATTAGACGGACATTTGGCTAAGCCAAGTATGCGAAGACCAGCGCGAGGCAGGCGATGGCGAAGCCTATGCGGATTGCCCATATCTTATAGGGCTCGAGGTCTGTTTTCTTTTTTTGATAGCCGGGTAGGGCTTCGCGAGTTTGGGCTATTTCGCCAGCGATTACCCAGGCGGCAAAGATTACGGACATTCCTACTATAATGATTATTTTGGAGCTGTCGTCTGGGTTTGTCTTTACGAAGAGGAGAATGACAAAGGGTATGGCTAGTAGGTGTCTCATGACTCTAGTCCAGCATTCGTTTAACGAAGGCCTTTTTCTTTGCTTTGAGCTCTTTCTGGGCTTCCTCCAATTTTCGTTTGGCGATTTCTACATCGCCTTGCGCTGCTTCGACATCCGAGCCCTTTACCCAATCGACAACGGTGACTACTTGGTCTGTATTGTCGCTGACGATATCGGTGGTTAATCCGTTTAAAATCCGAGTTCTATGTTTACAGATTTGCCCTTTGTCTCCGGCGGGACAATTGCAATAGGCAGATAGGTTGCGTTCCGATCTCCGAACGAATCTGATAGTGTAAGGCTCTGGGGCGGAACCTTGAACGAGGAATTTGATTTCTGGAGGGGTAGTCATAGCTGATTATTTTCCGTACTTAGCTTGGTCTTCAGCGGCCATGGGGATGGAGTAGTGTTTGGCGAGTTCGCTAGAGCTTATGCCGGATTGGCCTAGGGCGAATAAGCGAAGGAGTGCGGAGAGAGCGAGAGGCTGGGATAGATTGTGCTCTTTGCAGAAGCCTTTCATGTAGCTGGTGAAGTCCGGGCAGTGGATTTCGCAGAGTTCCACGAGGCAGTTCGCGGAATCTAAATCTTCGAGGGATTTATTTGTGTCGGAAACGTCTGATCGAATCAGGTCACCGATGTAGCCGGACATATTGCCCTTATTGTTTTTCACCGCCCTTGCTTTCGCTTTTTTGGCGGTTTCTTCGTCAACGTGTCCGGATAAAGTAGGCATTTCTAGAGATTTCTAGAGAAACTTATTGACTTGGCAAACTCTAGATGCTCTAGATTTCTATAGATTCTATAGAAACTATAGATTTTAGAGAATATGGCTGAATCAAAAACAATATCGGGTCATTTGAGTGGGGATGACGAAGTAGCGGCCTTTAACAAAGTGTTAGAGACCTGCAAGCAGAGCGAATACGTGGTTAAGTCTGTAACCGCTCAGATGATAAGGGACGGGTACCTTAAGCCTGTTGTAGATGAGGATAAAAAGATGCGTGAAGCAGCGGACGAATTTCTGACTTCGCTTCGAGAGCAATATGGAGAGAGGGCGTTTGATCGCCTTTGTGAAATTGCGGCAGAAGAAGGGCTTAAGGAGGTCGCGGTATGAAGACGGTGCATCCTTCTGTGCATGTTCACAATGCACTAAATAAGATCGAGGTTCGATTATCTGCTTTGCGAATTTTCGGATTAACTCTCTGGACTGGCATTGCACGCAAATTCCAAAAGCAACAAGACGCTGTTCGTAAGGAGATTGGGCGTGAGTGTTTGGAGGTAGAGACATTGATTAGTGAATACGCATCGGATAGTGTCTTCACTGAGTTCGAGAAAGATGATCTGATTCGGAAGATTCAGGAAATCGGGGAAGAGAATAGAACGGGGAGGATTATTCCTAACTAATCATGGCTGGCGCGGGTGGAGAGGAGTTGCTCGGGGCGATTCTGGATCGTATAAAGGTCTTGGAATCCAAGGTAGGGCGTAAGCGGTGGTGGCCGTTGGATGAGGCGTCAATCCATTTTGGCTTTGGTAGTGAGCGTGAGTCCCGCCCATTCAAGCGCTTTTTGAGTGAAAACAAGATCAAGGCACGGAAGCGTGCAAATGGTAAGTATATAGTGGATGGATACAAGGTAGAGGAAGCTCTTGAACGGGATCAAGTGACTGTCCCAGTGCCTGCTTAGCTAGTATTTGACGGTCTAGCGAATTGGTGAATTTTTGTTATGAATACGCGAATCGAGGTTATTAAGAATCGATTGGCCACGGGAGTGGCGTGCGCTCGCTTAAAGGTAGCTGCTTTTATTTGCCCGGAAACACGGGAGCTCGTGGAGCAGAACGAGGCGAAGGCGGATGCTTTAATGGTTATTCAAGAGGAATTGCGTTTAGCCGCCAAGAAACGTGATGACGATTCGAATGCCATCCACTTGTGGATGAATGAGGCATTCGCCTTCAAAATGAAGTACGATCAGGAGCTGGAGGCAAACAAAAGCCTGCGAAGGTTATTGGGGTATAAGAGGAAGAGATTTTCGCCCACTAAATCCACGAAGAGACACTAAGTTTTTAACCACTACCGAGCGTATCGACACTTGAGGAATGAAATGACGAAACAATTACACAGAACACACAGATATGAATACAAACATGACTAAGGCAGAAGAATACAATCATTTTAAAATCAAACTCGAAACAGAGGGCTACGATTTCGAGGAAAAAGACGGTTGGCTAATTGTTAGCCACCAAGGATACGTCGATCTCAGTAGTGTAACGACGTTGCCTGATAACGTTAAGTTTGAGAACCAAGGAGGCGTCTATCTCAGTAGTGTAACGACGTTGCCTGATAACGTTAAGTTTGA
>JAKYXN010000012.1 GCA_022538095.1 Puniceicoccaceae bacterium K14
CTTCGATTTGAGCTGAATCGCTTCGCGACAAGGCCCATTTTGGAAGGAACTGCGTTGCCCAAGTGGGACTGGGCTGTAGCCCAGCCGCCAATTGGTCGCCTTGTTCCTTCGAAAATGGGCTCCTGCCAGCTTTGAGTTTATTCACGAACACGCCCTAGAGAAACGAGAACAAACTTCGAGTAATTTTTCAGCTTCAGCTGATTGGATCAAACTTGATTCCGCCCGAACGGTCTAGTCACCTCACCGCTTCTAACAAAAGCTGAGTAACTGAATGCAGTACTTTAGGATTGGGTACATTCAATAATTCTTCGGGTACACTTCTCTCTTTCACGCCCATCAAATTCAGCGAAACGAAGCGCTTTTCGTTTTCAAAGGCATCCACCCGAACTGGTATTTTGCCCGTCTTCAGAATATCCGCTAAGCCACGAATATTCAAACCACCTGCACCAAACAACCAAGATTTTGTTAAAAGGCCCCAATTCATTTGAAAGTCTCCTGATAAGTAAAGATCCATCCGAAAGCCTTCCTTACTTTCATATTGCCACAGCTCCGTTCGCTTTCCACGAAGCTCGAATTTTCCAACAAACTTGGGTTCTGGCAAATTCGTTGGCGTATCCGTAAATGCCATGCCTTTCATGACCATACCCAACATCGTCATATCAAAAGACTTCACTCGATACGCATCGTAACTTTCACCGAAAAGTACGATATCCTTTTTATCGTTGCGTACCAAAGCAGAATCAACTCCTGGTGGAATCAAAGAACCAAGCTCCAAATCTCCAATTAAAGAAGGAAACAGCAGCCGTTCTTCGTTTATCGCCAGCACAATTTTCTCCCGGTCCAACACCTTACCGCTTTTCAACGAATAGTAAGAAATCACATAGCTCAAACTGCCTTCGAATAAACCAGGGCTTTGCTGTTTGTCATATACCTTCCCCACGACAACCGAATGAAGGGTGCCAACTAAAAATAGAAAACAAATGTGGAAGCTTCGAAAGTTCATATTTAAACCACGGCAAATTCTCTCATTTCAACGTATCGTTGCAAGGCTTTGCCTGTTTCGGAGGCGTCGCATTTACGAAGCCCCTCAGTCGTTCCTGAATACAACAATTGCCCGCCTCGAGAACCACCGCCCGGCCCCAGATCAATTACCCAATCAGCCAGATTAATAAACCCAAGATCATGCTCGATAACAACGATTGTATTCCCCTGGTCACGGAGTTGGAAAAGTAAGTCCAAAAGATTCTGCACATCGGCCCAGTGAAGCCCGGTTGTAGGCTCGTCCAGAATATACAATGCTCTGCCCTCTGACTTTTTGGAAAGCTCAAGAGACAACTTCAACCTCTGAGCTTCACCTCCACTTAGAGTGTTCGCTGGTTGCCCAAGTTTTAAATAACCAAGGCCAACCTTTTTAAGCGTATTCAACTTATCAAATAACCTTGGGACGTTTTTGAAAAGCTCCAAGGCTTCATCGACGCTCATGTCGAGAGTTTCCGCAATCGTTTTACCCGAATAGCGAACTTCCAAAGTTTCCCGATTGTAGCGTTTGCCTAAACAACTCGGACACTCGACATAGGCATCGCTCATAAAAAGCATATCTAATTTGATAACCCCATCACCTTTGCAGCGCTCGCAACGCCCCCCTTTCACATTGAAACTAAAGCGCCCTGCCTTGTAGCCTCTCACCCGAGATAACGGAATTTTTGAATACAAATTGCGCAGTAGATCAAACACTTTAGTATAAGTCGCAGGATTGGATCGTGGACTTTGACCAATCGGTTCCTGGCTCACGCGAACGGCTCGCTCAAAACGGTCCAACCCTTCCACGCCTTTGTGTTTACCCGGGATATCTTTCGAGCGATTCAATTTACGAGCGGCTGCCTTCGCTAGAATATGGTTTATCAAAGTCGATTTCCCCGAGCCCGATACACCCGTCACACAGGTAAACAATCCTTCCGGTATGGATACGGAAATATTTTTCAGATTGTGGTGACTCGCTTCTTTGATTTCAATCCAATGCCCTTCGGGAACCTTATCCTTGGCCACTTTCTCGATTCTTCGCTTCCCCGACAAATAGGCCGAAGTTGAACCGTCTTCCCCGCTAGCCAAGCGGCATTGCTCAAACGTTCCTTGAAACATTAAGTGCCCCCCTTGATGGCCCGCTCCAGGTCCAAGTTCTATTAAATAATCTGCCGCTCGCATCGTGTCCTCGTCATGCTCGACTACGACCACTGAATTGCCGGCATCTCGAAGACCTTGCAATGTCTTGATCAATCGTTGGTTGTCTTTGGGATGTAAACCGATACTGGGTTCGTCCAAAACGTACACCACCCCCATCAAACTCATACCCAATTGCGTCGCCAAACGGACGCGCTGAGACTCGCCTCCACTTAAAGTATTGTATCGACGATCCAATGTCAGGTAATCAAGGCCTACTTCTTTTAAGAAACGTAAACGTTGTTCGATGCCCTCAACCACTTCTCCATAAGAAGAAATTTCGCTTTTTTTGCCGACAAGATCGTTAAGAAATTCCCATGCTGCATTGACATCCATCGCTAGGAGGTCTGGAAGGCTCTTCGTATTCACTAGAACGTTAGAACTACGAGGACTGAATCGACTCCCGTTGCAGAGTGCGCATTCTTGATCCGTTTGATAGGCCATGAGTCGAGCTCGATACCCATCGCTCGAAGTTTCCATGTAGGCTTTATGCAAAATGGACATGACTCCTGGATACGGCACCGGATCAATCGCTTTTTTGCGCCGTCCTCTGGTCAACTTGAATTCAAATAATCGCTCTCCTGTTCCATAGAGAATCTCTTGCCTTGTCTCCTCAGCTAAATCTTTCCAGGGACAAGTTTGATCGTATGGCAATTGTTCTGCTAATTGCTTGAGAAGAGCATTGTGACGAATGATTAAACTTTTTCCACCGATGCGGAGGGGTTTGAGAGCCCCTCCCTTTACCGATTTACTCGGATCTGGGATGACGAGCTCTTCTAAAAAACGTCGCGTCTTGCCAATACCAGAACACTCTGGACAAGCTCCCTCTTTCGTATTGAATGAAAAATGACGAGGCGTTATTGGCTCATACACTTCACCACATTTCCCACAAGAAAAGTTTCTACTTAAGGAAAGTTCTCCCCAATCGCTTTCACCTGGGACCTGGGTCAACGCTATTACGCGATCCTTGCCTTCCACGAAGGCAAGCTCCAACGAATCCGCGATTCGACTACGTTGCTTCTCCGAAACGACAAGACGGTCTACTACGATTTCCACTATCACATCAGACCGACCTTTGACCGCAAGGTCAGGATCGTCGAGATCGACAATCTCGCCTCCCAGTCGAATTCGCTGGTAGCCCTTTTGCCGCAACCGCGGGAGTTCCTCTCGAATTACAGCCGGTTTCGCAGTCATATACGGTGCCAACAGCACGATACGCGTTCGCTCTGGGAGAGCCAAAATACGTTCAATCGAACTCTCAAGCGTTTGCTGAGCAATCGTCCCTCCATCCTTGGGGCAACGTTGCTCTCCCTCCATCACCCATAGCAAACGAGCGTAATCAGCAATTTCCGTTACCGTCGCAACGGTGCTTCTTGGAGAAGCGGAACCCGCTCTTTGTTCGATTGCCAATACAGGAGAAAGCCCATGGATAAAATCAACATCGGGCCGTTTGATTTGCTCCATGGCTTGCCTCGCTTGAGTTGAAAGGCTTTCCATGTATTTGCGATAGCCTTCGGCATACAAGGTATCGAAGGCAAGTGACGATTTCCCCGATCCTGATACACCCGTAACGACCACCAGTCGATCGCGAGGAATTCGAACTTCAACGTTCTGCAGGTTATGCTCGCGTGCTCCTTTGATATGAATGTATTCGCTTAAACTCAAAACGATAGGGAAAATTCGGTTAGCAGCGAAGCATCAAAGAACTTTTCCAAAGGTCAATCCCTTGTCCTCGCCTTATACCAACTAGGGATTGAGCCTCAATGATTGCTAAGGCGGTGTAAAACGAGGACATCCGCATAACATCCTTCGCTATAGGTCGATAAATGAGTGTCTACAAAACACTGTTATCCCCATATTGTATGCCCAATACCTCACATTCAAAATCGAACGATTTGCCAATTCTCGACACGCGACGCTTGGAGAACATCCTTGATAACGACGAGGAGATGTTGATCGAATTCATTGCAGAGTTCAACCAACTGCTCCTTGACGACCTCGAAGCGATTTCAAAGGAATTAGAACGAGAATACGACTTCGACACTATTCGCTCTCATGCCCACAAAATAAAGGGCAGTTCAAATAATTTCGGAGCTGAGTTTCTAGCCGACATTTCAAGTGAAATCGAAGAAGCGAGTCGCAAGAAAAACGCCACTAGAATTAAAGAACTAGAATCTCCTTTCTCCCAGGCAGCCGCCGCCACGCTTGATGCTATCAAGCTCCGGCTAAACAGTTAGATCTTGCTTGTACTTCCGGTACAACGCTCTGAATTGGTGGTAGCTCAATCCTAAAGATTCAGCTGCATCAGTCTGCTTTCTTCGGCACTGCTCTAAGGCTCTTTTCAGCAGCCTAATCTCCAATTCACGAACCTGCTCCTGGAAACTTGCATCCGACTCCATTTCTTCCTGCGAGTCAGTCTGAGGAGGCTCAACGAGCTCGCTGGGCTGTGAACTTGGATCCTTGTAGGGACTTTCAAACGGAGCGAAATCTATTTCATCAACCTTCCCTTCTCCAGATCGATAAACGCTCCGTTCCACAACGTTTTTCAACTCCCGTACATTCCCCGGCCATTCGTAACTCTCTAGAGATCGCATCGCGGACGCAGTAAACTTGGAAGCCGATGAAAATTCCAGCTCTTGTGACATTGAAGCGGCAAAGCGCGTAGCCAAATACGCGATATCTCCCGAACGATAGCGCAAAGGCGGCAGATGTAATACTTCGAATGACAATCGATCTAACAAGTCGCTCTTGAATTTTTCCTTTCGCGTCAATTCCACCAAATTCGCGTTAGTGGCTCCAATAATCCTCGCATCAACTACAATTGACTGAGAGCTACCCACACGCTCGAACATACCGTACTCAACCGCTCGCAAAATCTTCTCCTGAACCGACATCGAGACTAAACCAATCTCATCCAAGAATAACGTACCGCCTTCTGCTTGCTCGAATCGTCCCTCTCTTCGTTTGTTAGCTCCTGTGAACGAACCCGCTTCGTGCCCAAAAAGCTCTGACTCCAGCACCGACTCCCCCAAAGATGCACAATTTAAAGAAACCAGCGGCCCGTCCCACCGTTTTGAAAGAAAATGCAATCGATTGGCAGCCAACTCTTTGCCCGTTCCACGCTCTCCAATAATAAGGATAGGCCGGTCGATCGCAGCTACCCGAGACAATTTCGATTGGAAATCCAAAAAAGCTTCAGAATTTCCCAAAGCCTCTGGCAATTCTCGTGTTTGAAATGAAACATCCATTGTTGGCTATTTAATACGGTTTTTTTAGCCAAAATAAAGGTTTTTTTCACCACTTCTTAATACTTCTGTATACTCTAATTTTAGATAAAATTTTATCTCACTGATAATCATATGCTTAAGGAATTATAAATATAATTGGCACGTATAATGATAATAGGAATTCAAATTAACAAAAAACATATTAATCAATTCATACAACGCTGCCCAATTCACCCTCTTAGAAAATCACACGCACGCTACAGGCGGCTGACACTCAATTTTTACATAAAAGTAAGTAACCAAATTAAACGAAATAACTAATAAAGAATAAGGAAACAAAATGGGAATATTCACACGATTCAAAGACATTGTCGGTTCAAACATCAACGCCATGCTGGATAAGGCCGAAGATCCAGAGAAGCTCATCAAATTGATGATCCAAGAAATGGAAGACACTTTAGTTGAAATCAAAGCATCCTGTGCCGGGGTCATGGCAAACAAGGCCAGCACATCCCGCACACTAAAGCGTGCTCAAGATCGCGTCGTTGAGTGGGAAGAAAAAGCTAAACTTGCTATCAGCAAGGCTCGCGACGATCTCGCTAAGGAAGCTCTTTTAGAAAAGCGTCGCTACATGGAAGAGATGGAGAAATTCCAAAAGGAAAACGACTCTCTCGAAGAAGTGATCACTAAATACAAAGCCGATATGGCCGAGCTAGAAAGCAAGCTCAACAACGCTCGCGAAAAGCACAAAACACTTGTACATCGCCACGCCCAAGCGGAAAAAAGCCACAAAGCGCAGACTACGATTCGCAAAGCCAATACGTCCGATGCCTTTGTTCGTTTCGAAGCCTTCGAAAACCGCATTGAGCGCATGGAAGCCAGCGCTGGCTTAGTAAACGTTAAGCCCAAAGCGACTTTAGATGAAGAATTCGCCAAACTCGAACAAGACGATGCCTTGGAAGATGAGCTTGCAGCCTTGAAACGTTCGATAGAGGATAAGAGCACAAACGGATAGTTTTATTCGAAAACCAATTGTCTCCTCCGAACACTTCAAACCATGGATAGTAACCACATATTTGTATTGTGCATAATTGGATTGGGTATGGGTATACCCATAATCTGCGGCACAATTCTAGCACTGGTGAAGCAATTTCACCAGCGACAGGGCAAGATGTCCTCCCAGCTCAATAGTGAAGAATCGAAAATCATGCACGACCTCTACAAAGGTTTGGAACGCATGGAAAAACGTATCGATGCTTTGGAGACAATAATAATAGACAAAAAACGCTAAAATTTTAAAATCAATTTTTTCGAACTAAATGAAACGCAAATTTTATAGATCACGAAACGGAATCATATTCGGCCTCTGCCGTGGAATTTCCGAATACTTCGACATATCACTTTTTTGGATTCGTGCATTCACGATAGGAGGCTTAATTTTCACAGGATTCTTTCCGATTGGCCTTATCTACATAATCATGGGTCTTGTTATAAAAGCCGAACCTCTCCCATCTCCCGTCGAAGCCCCGAAGGAATCCAATCACTTTGAATCCTACACGAGCTCACGCAAACTCGGCCTCTGGCAACTCAAAGAAAAATTCAGTTCGCTAGAAACACGTATCCGCCGCATGGAGGATCACGTCACGGATCGAGCCTACGACTGGGAAAGGCGATTTAACGCCGACAAGGGCTAAAACCAGAGTTCAGGTTGAATTAACGTAAAAGCGGCACATGTGCCGCTTTTTTTTCTGTAGGGCTTCAGCTCGCTGAATGCCTCAACCCACCGGCGGATCAACTGTTCATTTCCTACGCTGTTCCAGTTCCTCGATACAATTCGACGAGGCGCTCTTTCTGGGAACGACGTACAAAATCGAGAGTCGACCTAGAAATTTTAAATGACTCTTCATCGCTTGAAGTATTATTACAATGCTCAGCGATGATCGCATATAGAAACTTAAATGCATCACGCGGCTGGTGCATCTGCTCCAAAGCATCTATCAAATCCGACTGACTCGTCTCATCGTCGAAGAGATCTTCTAAACGCACTTTCTCACCTGACTGGCAATTATTGAAGCGCCAATTACACAAGTCGTAGAGAGTGATCCCTGTCCATTTAAGAGGGTTAACCACGTTTTGCTTATCCAAGCGAGCTTGGCGGCGGAAGTCAGAGCTCTCACCAGATAGCATTTGGCTAATTTCAATCGGGAGCAGCATCTTGATCCCGATATTGTTTTGCTGAAGAAACTTATTATTCATCATCGGCCACAAGATTAGCTTCATCTTGTCCGCCTCGCCATTTACGATCATTGGCTCGTCCATTCGATCCACCAACACAATCATGCTCGAATAACCTGCTTCATGAATAATATCCGTGAATCGACTCGTTAAGGCATATCGGTTATCCTGATCACCTTTTTTAGGTAGGGGCTCAGCTTTCAAGCTCTCTTCTTTTAAATCCCAAAGGCGGTTCTTCAAAGACTTCACAGAATTCGATACCACTCGAATTTCCTTAACTAAGCGTCTAGCCAAGCTCCCACGTTTCCAGGAGCGTATCAGCCACCAACCACCTACGAAGAGGAATCCAGCTCCACCCGCTCCCGCGGCTCCCATCGCTTCCCAGCTCTCGCTGTCGATAAACTTCCAACCGATCCCTCCAATAATTCCCAATATTCCCAACGTGACAGTCATCGCCCCGTGAGTTACGCGGTTCCAAGAAGTCCCCACTTTTAACATACGTATAATCGACTTCCAGCGTGAAGACGACTGGGCACCACTTGGCTGATCATAGAGCAAAGCCAAGGTCGCTAGGTCCATTCGCTTTTGAAAGCTCATTTTACGCAACGTTTTCTTGAGCTTCTTTCCTTCGGCTTTGGTTGTTGGGGACAGGACATTTTCCAAGAATTTCGTAACGGCGAGTGAGAGGATCGCATCCTGGTGATCAGATAGTCGAACCGCTTCCAAAGTCTTGATGACATCTTCCGTCTTCACACTGCGAGCTAACTTATCCAGAGTTGGATTCAAGTCGTCGTAACACACCAAATACGTCATTCCGCTTGTGCGATTTCTATTAAACTCCTCTACCTTCCTCTGAATCATCAAGCGCATGGCCGTTTTGCCACTGCCTTTTTCGCCAAATACCACAGTCGTATTCGGGTTCGACGGGTCCCCATAAATCTTAGAAAAATCAGGGTGAGTGATCGCATCTTCCAGCATCCGATTGTACACGCCATCGTCGCGTGCTTCTTCCGCCTGGAACGGATGCTCTTTCAAAGTCCAATGATCAAAGAATCGTTGTAATTCCATTGCTAAATACGACTAGTAAGAATCACGCGACAAGCAAAGACGCAAAATTTTAATTTTCCCAAATAAGCATATTTTGCACCGCTCCCTCTATAAACAACCCCTTCCATCCATATCTCGACCAAAGATTTAGCTAGAAGTTTACAAATTTCTAAAAATTAACTTTAAATGAAATCACCCTACGCCATTAAGCGTAAGAGAGTTGTTGCACTAACGTGCAATAGCTAGCAAATTGCGATCGTATTAATCACAAACCTCAATTACTTATGACAAAAACAATAATATCACTTCTTGCCGTTTTCGCAATGGCTACCGTTTCATTCGCTCACTGTGGTTCCTGCGGAACTGGCGATGCTGAGCATTCTCACGACGAATCCAGCGAGTGCTGTGGCAAAAAGAAAGAATGCTGCGGAGAGAAAAAAGAGTGTTCTGATGAAAAGAAAGAATGCTCTGGTGAGAAGAAGGAGTGCTCTGGCGAAAAGAAAGAGTGCAGTGGAGAGAAGAAAGAATGCTCCAAGGACAAGTCTGATTGTTCAGAAAAATCTGAGTGCAGTTCGGGCGAAAAGACTGCCTGTAAAGAAGAATGCTCAAAAGAGTGCTGCGCAGCATAAGAACGATCTCTTAGATCAAACATTCTATAAAAATTTCCAACCTCCGAGAGTCACCTCGGAGGTTTTTTTTATGCCATAATCAACCTGGCTTCAACAGATCCCATCGACACGATCGTTAAGCTCGAGAAAATCCGCTAGGCTAACAGCCGAAGCTACTAAAGCTGTAGGTCCTGCTGACAGCAGGACGTTCAACCTCGCTCTCATTGTCCCCCCCCCCCCCACAGAGCCACCAGCAAACAAACTCTATTTGAATCCTAAAGACTTCACCAAGCAATGCGGGAGGCGAGTCCACTGAACGACGCTCCACCCTTCAATCCCATGAAGTCGATGTTGGTTTGCTTTTCAAAAGGGATCTTCTAAAAAAAGAATCTGTCATAGCCCCACCTCACAACCAACGATCATATGAATCTTAAAACTCTCACCACTCTAGCCACCCTTCTGCTCGCGCCAATAAGCGTTTTCGCTCTCGCTGAAATAGCGCCCGAATCACGTATAGAATCCGTGTCCTTGTTCAAAGACGGAGCACTCGTCACACGAATGGCCGAAATCGATTTCCCAGCAGGAAAATCTGTGGTCTCTTTCCCCTCACTACCTACTGCCGCTCAAAAAGACGCCCTACAAGCATCGCTAGCCGCTTCCGAAGTCGGTGTCGTGCGCAACGCTACTCTTTTCATTCCACAAGACCCTGAGGAAATCGATAAGATCGAAGAACTCAGAGATAGAATTCAGGAATTGAGGCAATCAATTGCAGAACAAGACCACACGAAACATACAGCTACCCAAGAATTGAATTTTGCTAGAACCTTAAGCCGATCGTTCTCCGAAAAATTTGGGAAAATCGGAGAAGGCGAACCTCTCAACATAGAACAAGCAAAAGAAACGTGGAGCTACACTCAATCGATAATCGCCAAAAGCAACGCCACCATCAAAGAAGCCGACAAGGTGATAAAAGACCTCGGCGAAGAAATCGAAGACATTGAAAAAGAGCTCAAGGACGAGTTACAAAAAACATCTAAATTGAGATCTGTAGCCGCAATCGAAGTTGAATTCAGTCAAGCAACTCGGACCCAGATGACAATCAGCTACATTGTCAGCAACGCCAACTGGAATCCTCGCTACGAGTTAAGAGCCAAGCCTTCAGAAAAATCATTGGACTTTGGTTACTTTGCCGCGATCAAGCAAAACACAGGCGAAGACTGGAACGAGGTGGAGCTCTCTCTCCATACAAATCAGGTTAACCGCCGCGGCAATGTGCCCGAACTATACCCACTGATAGTGAATAAATTTGAGCCGAGAGGAAGCTATCTTAAGACGAGAGGATTATCGCGATCTGCAGATTTCGAAGAATCCCTCGAATTTGCTGCTGGTGCTCCTGCAACCCTCAATCAATCTGCAAAACTAGAAACCGAAGTAGCCGTATCCAGCTCAACTGTTTCCTTCCAAATTAAGCTTCCAGGAAAACCAACGATCCCATCAGCGATCGAAACGAAAACCCTTCCTGTACTGGAGCAAACCTTTGCGGCTAAATATTGGTCCGAGGTCGTTCCTCGCGCTCAATTAGATGCCTACCTCATTGGTGAAACTATCAATGAATTAGAAATGCCTATCCTTCCTGGACAAGCGCTCGCATTCGTCGACGGAAAACTATCCTCTAAAGTATACTTACAAAAGACACTCCCTCAAGAAGAGCTAAAACTCTCCCTTGGAACCGATGAAAACATCGTAGTAAAACGCCGTGAAGGAGCTTCAAAGGATTCATCTACCGGGTTCATCGACAAAACCACGACCTTAAAACGCGAATACTTCAACACTGTATCCAGTTTTCACACGATCGCCCACGACGTTGTCATTATTGACCAATTCCCGCTTTCACGAAATTCCAAGATAGAAATCAAACCAATCTCTCCCACCGAAGATTCTGTAGAATTTGATGAAAAGAAAGAAGGTGTCTTCCAATGGAAAGGTTCCATCCCAGCAGGTAGTGAAAAAACCTTCACTACAAGCTTCCAAATTGTTTACCCAAGAGATTGGGAAATCGCTCCAAAACTTTAGAAGCCCCCCCCCCCGAAAAGCTTGCTGTTTCACAGCAAGCTTTTCTTCTTTCAATTTCCAGCAGCACTTGAGGAGTTTGAACACTTGCGTCCTCAATAAAACCGTATCCACACTATGTTAGAACTCTTCATCCTTATCGCTGCATTTTTTGTTTTAGCCCCATTTCCGATCTGCATTTACCTCTTAATTAAGGTAAAGAAGTTGACGGAACGAATAGAACAGTTCGACAAGAGTTCATCGCCGTTTAAGCAGCAATCCGAGAGCACTCTCACCCTAGATCCCGAGGTACAATCAGAGCCAAAACCCACTCCGTCTCCGCAACCCACCCAAGCGACGCCAGCACCGGAACTCCCCCGAGCAATAGCGACAACCCCAGAGCCTACTCCGAGCCTTGAAGACCGCTTTCGCAAGTCCAGCAGAGAACAATCACAAAAAAGACAAGATCCGCCGAAAAAATCCAGTATTCGTATTTTCGATTCACTTAGGTCGATCGGCTTATGGCCGCCAGAGAACCTCGAAAACAAAGAAGCCGGCTTAATCCAATGGCTTGCCCCAAGACTTGGCGGCTTACTCGCAGTGCTCACTGTCATATTTGGATCGGTGTACATATCTAGTGGCTCTCCGCCTTGGGTACGGTTAACCGGAATCACTTTCATCGATTTCGTCATCCTCGGCCTCGCCAAATACTTATGGAAATCGCAAAAACGATTTGCTACCGTATTAGCCGGCACAGGATTTGCGATGTTATACCTCACAAGTATCGCCGCCTACGCCGCTCCCCCAGTTCGTATTATCTTCGAACCTACTTTGGCTCTATCGATACAGTTTCTGACGATTATCCTTATCCTCGCCACAAGTATTTGGATTCGAGAAAAAGGTATCGCACTGATCTCGATTGTATTCGGCTTTGCATCGTCAATTTTTGCCGCTACTGAGGGACTCGCAGAAGCTACTCTAATTAGCTCTGTCCTTCTCCTTGCCACTACACTCATTTGCAACAAGCATTTCAAATGGCCGACTCTTGTCAGCTTCGCAATCGTCGGGACCTATATTCCCGGTCTCACACTTATTGCTTTATCGATTTTTGAAACCGAACATCTGATTGCTCCAGAAAAATCAATCTACCTCGCATACCTCATCGCAAGTGTATCACTCCTTCCATTAGCATCATTTTTTAAGTGGTACAAAAAGACTGAAATCTCCCCAAATCATCTTCGTTTTCAGCACTCAGCTAATACATCTCTCGCACTATTTTGTGGCTACGCTTTCTATAAGCTATTGCAGATCGATTTGCTTCAATTCTATGGACCAGTCAGCATCGTATTCATTCTATGGAGTGTCGCTCTTTCACGCTTTGGTTTAAGGGACATACGATTCCAACTCTTCTTAATAAAAGGATCTGCCCTATCCGCTCTTTGGTTGGTAAACTATTTTTCAGGCGACATACGTTGGTTCGCCCTTGCTCTGCAATCTCTCGTTATCGCAATCATTGCAGGAATATCAAAATCCAACTGGCAACGTATCACGAGCATTGCGTTGTGGGCGATTTCGATGGTCCTAGCTCGAGAATCCGTATTCGGGATAAATTCTGAGCCCTGGAGTCTAAGTTGGATTTTACTCCTAACACTCGTCCCCATATCCATGGTAAGCGTGGCATTTATGTGTCCAAAGGCAAAGCCACTCAAAAAGATTGAGGCGTTTGCCCTGTATGCCATATCGATAGCAAATGGTCTATTTGCCCTCGCTTTTATTCGCTCAACCGATGTGGCCGGGCAGGACCTTCCGCTATATGTTATCATTTATGCTATCCTAATTGCTTTACTGGGGACAGTTAAACACATGCCCAAGGTCGCCCTCGGCATCCCAGCTGGCATCCTCTGCGTCGCCTCTAACGTTCTGTTCTGGATGCACCCTGGACACATCGCAACCATTGCAACCATTACGCTAGCGACACTTGCAGCGGGCTATGTCGTCTCATCTCGACTCTCAGTTAGTTTGAGAAAGCGTCATCGCATAATCGAAATAGCGCTTCACGCGTCCTGGGTGATTAGCGTATATTCGTATGCCTACAATCACTTGCAAGAAACCCAATGGGTGCCTGTGTTCGCTTCGACGTTTAGTATCGGACTTCTCCTACTCGCAGAAAAACGTTTCCGAAATTTAGCTGACGTCAGTATTCTCCCCATTGCACTGAGTTTATGGAATTACTTAGACGGATCTGCAACAATCATCGCTATCTTGATCTCATTTGCCTACTTAGCGTACCCATATTACAGACACGCATCACGGTACTCAATCGGCCTCACTCGTAATTTCCCAAAATGGCGATGGATAAGTCATCTATCAGTAGCGCTATGGATCATGACTTACTCCTACGAAGCAAAATGGCTAACATCTAGCCTGCTCGCCGCCGCAGCGCTTCCCGCATTTTACTATCTCTGGCGCCTTCATCGTCATCGGATCGCCTTGGTATCGTTAACTCTAGTGTCACTTTTGGGACTAATAAAACACTTCAGTGTTTGGTCAACCGACTCTAGCCTCTTTTTGAGCGAATTGCCTTGGGGCTCTGAATACATTGTCGCAGGACTCGTATCCATCACAATCTGCCTTGTTTTGGGAATATTAATAGCAAAGCAATCACACCGTAAACTCTCATCCGCTGGCAAATCCAAGTGGAGCTACTTTTTCGCTATTAACGTATTCATTCTTTTCAGCCTAACCTTCTCCTATCAGGAGTTGAATTTGTCATCCTACTTTACTCCAATAATGGCCTGCGCATGCTTACTACTAATTGGGCTGGGAATCGGATTTAGCATTAAAGCGTTTCGATTGGTTGGGATTGTTGGACTATTACTGCCCATCGGTCGCTTGTTTATTTATGATATAAAAGAGACACTTTATCGCATCATTGCATTTGCGGCCCTTTCGATTCTGCTCGGTCTAATCGGTTACCTTTATAGTAAATTTCAATCGAAAATAAAATAGGCTCACTCGTCTACCTCGTAGACTTCTAAAAGACTGATTCCTTCACTCTCATCGAAGTTCCATAAGAGAACGCTATACGGTCCAGGAGGCAAAGACAACGACATAGCAGCATCAAAGCTCCCACGAGCCAATGGAGAGGCTCCAACTCTTTCGAAAAGTAATTCCATTTCCTCAGCTCCTTCATTCGACCAATCGTCGTTTGCTTTAATGAACCCACCCGGCCCATAAAGCATAATAAGGGGATCAGGCAAAACCGTCTCAGCTGTTAGAATCGCACCCTCTTCATCAATCAAGCTTGGCCCCAAAGCTCTAACTATGACTTTCTTAGGCTGCTCTCCATCGATAACAAATCCTGCAATTGCTATTTTTTCATCTACCGAGGCATACACACGAGTGGATACATTTACTAAGCGGGAACCACTTTCAAGTCCTCGGTCGGCATCGTAAACCTCTGTAAGGACCACGCCCTCTCCCCCATCGGCTCCAAAAGAAAGCACTGTATAAATTCCAGGATCAAGTGTAACCAAAGCCGCCGCATCATTATTGGATGAAAGAGCAAAGGCACCTATATCTTTGAATGCAGACTCTAGTTCTGCCTGTGCGCCTTCCAATGCCCAATTATCGGATTCACCCACAATTTCATCTCCCGAATAGATAAGGAATTGGGGGTCTTGCAAAAAGCCGCTCACTCCTTGTGCCTCAAGACTAGGTCCAACCGCTCGCACGAGCACTCTTCGCGGTTCGTCTCCGGTTATCACAAAACCTGCAATCATTATCTCCGCTCCTGTACGAGCAAAGCCACGTGTTGAAATATTCGCCAACGTATTATGGTTTATGAATACTTCGATTTCTTCGGAATTGGCAGTTCCAAGAGAATTGGTCGCGATCAATTGATAATTCCCTGCATCTGAAATTGAAACTTTCCCTAGACTTAAAAAAGAGTCTGTTTGACCTTCCAACAATTCTCCATCCTTAAACCACTGAAATGCCATCTCTCCTGCTCCCGAGACAGGCACGGACAAGTCCAAAGCATCTCCCACCATAACGAATTTCCGATCGCTTTCCAACTTGAGGACCGGTGAACCTTCGCTCGGCTCGACCCTTAGCATCAATACCGAATCAGTAACGCCTTCAATATTTTCAACTTCTATTCGGATTTCGAATACGCCCGACTCTAATGGAGTACCCCCAATTGCTCTATTTTCACTATCGAACGATAATCCATTGGGTAAGCCTTTTACCGAAAGCAAGTTTCCCGAATTTCGAAGATTGAGTATCGTAGAGTACGCTTCGTTCACAGTAGCTACAGCGAGTTCACTTGTATCAACGATTGGTAGGCCAGTTGATGGATCTTCCAATATATCCACATTTAACTGCACCTTGCCGGTAACTGCTTCGCTAAAACCACTACGCCCATCAATGGCTACATAGTAATGATCTCCCAAACGCACATCAAAGGTCACCTGACTCGTCAAGCTTCCACCTAAATCGTCGTTACTCGCGACTAATTCAAGGTCCAGTAGGTTCGTCCCACGGTAAACAGCTAACAAGGTGTCAAAATCACTCCCAAAGGTGTCGACAATCGCTTGGCCATTTCGAGTCGCCTCCCATCGCCACCACAAAGAACATCCTCCCACGTTGTCCGCATGCTTCGGTTCGCCCACCTCTTTATCGGCAAACCCATTGTACGCGAGGTCTGTTAAAGACGCTCCTACCAATCTCCGGTATTCAAAAAAGTCGTCATTCTGCCCAGCGAGAATGCTAATACTCACATCACCGACCTCCCCCTGCCACGAATCAACAGATATATAATATTTCTCACCCTTCGTTGCGTCGAACGTTACCAGGCTCGAGTATGCAAGACCTGAATCAAGATCCGCCGAAACCAAGTTCAGATCATCAATAGACTCCCCCTGATATATCGCCAAAATCGTATCAACGTTACTGCTACCTGAAGTGGATAGTGCGATTTCCCCAGAAACAGGAGCCTCCCAAGACCACCATAAACTTCTCACAGGGTCGTGACCCAATACCGATTGTTCATTTTCTTCAACAGTAGCCGCTCCATTATTTACCTCATCGGAGATTGCCAAGCCAACGAGTTCTTTAGCTGAATCGAAATCATCATTCGCCACTGCTTGAGAAAGGGTTAGGCTTATATTTCCTGCCTCTCCGTCGAGACCATCAACAGCGATATAATAGTCAACTCCCTGCTCAGCATCAAATGACGCCACCGCAGCCACTTCCATAGAAGACACTGACTCTGCAATTTTTTTTAACTCTGCGAGACTCTCTCCACGGTAAACAGAAAACAATGACAAAAAATCCGACCCTTCGGTCGAAATCTCAACAAAATCCGAATTCGGAGCGGACCAGCGCCACCATACACTTTGACCGCTCTCACTCTCGTTGTGTATGGGTTCATTCACCTCTCGACTCGCAGTCGCATTGAAACTCGCACTTTGAACACTCGCGGCGGATAAAAGAATTGGATTGGAAAACGAATCGTTCAAAGGTGGCAACAACGTTTCCTGTAATGCATTATTGAAATTGAGACGGGCTCCGGTTCGGCACCGCCGAGCAAGATCGGGGAGCGGATCCGCAGAGGAATACAAACGATTCACCAAAGCAGCCATTGCCTCATCCGGAAATCGCGATTTCATTACCGCGAGCACCCCACTTACAAAAGGGGCCGCCATCGAACTCCCATTGAGAGTTCTGTAATCACTGTCGCTCCCTGCATAGGTTGAATAAATCTCATCACCTGGAGCGGCAATATCGACACTACTCTCGCCGAAGTTTGAAAAGTCTGCCAACTCATCATTACGGTTCGTCGCAGCTACGCTAACGACATTAGGAAACTCGTAAGACGATGGGTAGTTAGGATACTTATCAGTATCCGAATTAGAATTACCAGCTGCAGCCACAAAAAGAATGCCCTTTTCATTGGCATCGTCAATAGCTTTTTCAATAACTGCGTTGTAGCCTCCGCCACCCCAGCTATTATTGATAATGTCAACGCCTTGCTCGATCGCATAGTTTATACATTCTACTGCGTCGGCATCCGTCCCATCACCTTTCTCGTCTAGAAATTTAAGAGCCATTATTTGGACATTCCACGCTACACCCACCACGCCTACTCCATTATTTCCGACCGCTCCTAAAATTCCTGCCACATGTGTCCCATGACCCATGTCATCCATCGGGTCGCCACTTCCATCCGTGGCGTTTATTCCGTGAACATCGTCCACGTAATCATTACCGTCGTCATCGATGCCATTGCCCGGGATTTCGCCTTCGTTGACCCACATATTTGCCGCAAGGTCTTCGTGCGTGTAGCGAACACCGGTATCGAGAACGGCCACCACGACATTTCCAGCGTCATTAGCGATATCCCAACCGCTTTCAGAATCGATATCGGCCCCAACAACGCCCGAAAAATGCCCGGCGTTATAATGCCCCCACAAGGCTTCCCACTCTAAATAAGGATCATCAGGGGTAAGCGATATGGAGCGAATAAAATTGTAAGACACTGCTTCGATCAAATCGTCTGCACCCAATCGGCGGAAAACTTCAGCCAAGTCCACTTTCTCGCCCACCTTTACCAGAAGCGTTTTCCCGTTATGCGATAACTTCCGTGAAACGCTCAAATCCAATTCACTTTGCAAATGCACCCATGAATCGGACGAGACATCATCAGTTAGCGACACCAACAATTCCCCTTCAACATATTGATTTCGAGGAGTTTCCAAAATTTCCGCATCGAGGACACAACAAAGGCACGCGAAAAAAATCGCGCTCCAAACAAGCTCGAATTTCCCATTCATTCTCAAAACTAACTCTCGAAAGTTCTAAGCTCTGGGATGAGCTTGATCGTACACCGACTTGAGACGAGCCAAATTCACATGCGTGTAAATCTGCGTCGTAGAAAGGGATGAATGTCCTAATAGTTCCTGCACCAACCTTAAATCGGCGCCATTATCCAAAAGATGAGTCGCGTAGGAGTGACGAATCTTGTGCGGAGTCAGGTCCATGGGTAATTCCGCCAAAGCCAAGTATTTTTTCAACATAAGCTGCACCTGGCGCACTCCCCAAACCGTACCCTTATTCGAAACAATCACCGGATCCTCGTAACTCGTCTTTGGGGCAAATTCATCTCTCCACTTGCCCAAAACCGCCATTGCCACCTTGCCCAAAGGGCAAACCCGAGACTTACCTCCTTTACCCACAATTCGGGCCACACCTTCCTCAAAACTAACTTTTCCGTAGGTCAAGCCAATCAACTCGCTTACTCGAAAACCAGCACCATAGAGAAGTTCCATCGCAAGGCGATCTCGCCAGGCCTCAAAGGGTTCAATCTCCCTTCTTTCCATCCGCTTCTTCGGGCCTTCCAGCAAAAGCGTAACCTGCTTCTCCGTCATAAAAGCCGGCAAGGTCTTCATCAATTTCGGCAAAGACAGTCCGGTAAGCGGGTTGGTATCGATCTCTTTTCGCTGCAACCAAAACTTAAAAAACGTTCGCAAGCCCGACACATAGTTATGTACCGTACGACGCGATACCCGACGCTGCTGATCGATGACAAAATCTCGAGCAATCTTCAAATTTACGGACTGGAGTCGCCGATCCCATTGTTGCTGCTTGTCCAAATAGTCGAAAAAGACCACCAATCCACGCGTGTAGTTGCGCAACGTATACTCGGACACTCGCCGCTCGTGTTGCAGGAACAACTGGAACGGATGCAGCCACTTGCTAAACCAAATGGGATATTCACGTTCCTCGACAACCTCAGACATAAATTGAGAACCTAGGCATCAAGGTAAAAACCACAAGCCACAAAACGTAGACCCAGTTGCCGACTGAGCATTTTCATAAACCAAAGGCTTAGCCCTACATTTTGTCAGGGTCCCTTCGGGACACAGGTGTCGCTATGCGACAGCAGGTTTCAATAGTAGGCTCCACAAAAAAACCTGTCATTGCCTAGCAATACCTGTGGCTCGTGAAACGAGACCCTGATAATTTCTAAAATGTAGGCCTCATTAAAGGTCCGGTACTTCAAGCAAACAATTTAAAGCGAAAAAATACGCTTTTGTCAGGGTCACTGCGGGACGCAGGTGTCGCTTTGCGGCAGCAGATTTCAATAATAGGCTCCACAAAAAAACCTGTCATTGCCTAGCAATACCTGTGGCTCGTAAAACGAGACCCTGATAATTTCTAAAGTACTAGAATCGATCATTCATCGGGTACTTCAGGCAGAAAATTTCAAACGAAAAGGATATGCTTTTTTGTCAGGGTCCCTGCGGGACACAGGTGTCGCTTTGCGACAGCAGGTTTTAATAAGAAGCTCCATCACCCAATATTGTACGCTCGATCACTTATCATGTGCGTCAGCCTAAGCATTCGATGAAAGAGAAATAGGTAATTTGGACATCGCTTACGCTAGATCCTCGCGAACGCTCGGGCAGGATCACTTCGCTATGCTTCGTGGCAGGTTTTTGAAAATACCTGATGTCTTAAATTTATAACCTGATTGCCCCCTAACCTACTTCAGCTCTGTCAAACTCTCGACTTCCGCTTTCACCTTCGACGCATAACGGCGCAAAGCAGATTCCGGGTCTATACCGCTCTTTCGACAAGCCGAAACAATTTCAAACATGATTTGGCCAGCTGACTCTTCATCTAACTCTGTTGAAATTTCTTCAATCGCCTTTTCATCGACAAGCTCTCCCGAAGTCAGCTCACGCTTATGGATTTGCTTGTATATTTCATACGAATACAAAGTAGAAGGCAACGGCGGTGGAATATCCTTAAAAACGGATTTCGGTTTGTCCGCGTTACGCTTTTCTGTGGCCTTAATTTCTTCCCATTTCTTCAAAACCGCTTCGGAAGACTCAAGGTTCTCCTCCCCAAAAACATGCGGGTGGCGGCGGATTAGCTTATCGTTAATCTCTCGAGCCACTTCTTCAAAATCGAAATGCCCCGCTTCCTTAGCCATTTGAGCATGGAAAACGACTTGCAACAACACATCGCCGAGCTCCTCACGCATATGATCCATATCGCCGTTATCGATCGTCTCCAAAAGCTCGCAGCACTCATCAACCAAGCACTGAGCAATCGACTGATGCGTTTGTTCAATGTCCCAAGGACACCCATCCGGAGCTCGCAAACGAGCCATAGTCTCTAATAAATCCTGAATAGCGCTCACGCTATGCGATCAAGCCATGACTCTGCATCCTTGCAACGAGAAAACGCCTCGCACTCAATCATCCAATAAATTATGTCCGGTGTACGACACGAACTCCTTTATCGCTCCACAGGTAGCCTCTTGTTCATCCTCTAAAATGTAGTGGCCGCCATCGGGATAACGAATCGCAGTCGCTTCAGGCAAAAATCGTTTCCAACGTTCCAAGAAATGATCGTTAAAGCAAAAATCCTTTCCGCCCCACAATAAGCAAACGTCCTTTTCACGCAGCTTCAAAAGCCCGTCTTCCACTTCTACCAACCGCTTGAAGCTTGAGTGAGAAATGTGCATCGGAATGTCCTTAACAAATTGGTATACAGCAGCTCGATCAGCCCAGGTACGATAAGGATATAGCATCCCGGCTTTAACCTCTTTGCTGAGTGGTTTCTTGGAAGTCGACATTTTGGCCGCAGGCCCCGCAAATCCATTCAAGCCTTGAACTATGAATTTCCCAAGAAAAGGAGCACGGCACAAAGCGATTCGCTTAGGAATCCGGGAATCAACGAAAGCCGCTGTATTCAAAATCACCAAACGACGCAGTTTCTTCAATCGTTGTAACGCCATACCAATTCCGATAGTGCCTCCCCAGTCATGAACGATTAAGTCGAAACTTTCTAGCTCCAAGGAGTCCACTAGCTCTCCCAAATCCTTGATACGTTGGTCCAAGGTGTATGAATAGCCTTTACGTGGTTTTTCCGAAAGCCCGCAACCGATATGATCTGGAACGATACAACGATGGGTGTCCTTTAGCGTGTTCACCACATTACGATAATAGAAAGACCACGTCGGATTTCCGTGAACCATGATGACGGGGTGTCCGTCACCTTCGTCGATGTAGTTCATACCAAAACCGTTGGATAAAAGCTTAAACTTTGTCTGAAACGGATAAAGGGAAGACCATTCTGCTGGAAGTGAGTGCATTGTTGATAGAAAATTTGGCCCACAGATTACACAGATGAGCACAGATGTTTTTTAAAGATAAAAATGATATATCGATTTTTCAGAAAATCCACCCTCGGTATCTGAGTTGATCTGAGCAATCTGTGGGCAATATCTCTTCACCATTCTGCTGCCATCATCATGCTGTTCAGACCACTGCCGATTCCAAGGAGGGCCAATTTATCTCCTGTTTTCACAAAGCCTTCTTCAGCTGCAATCGCGAGAGTCATCGGAAGGGCTGCAGAGCCGGTGTTTCCATAATTGTGATACGATGAAAAATCCTTTTCGTGATCTAAGCCGAGGGAGTCAAAGAGAAGCTTCTGGTGAGCCGAGCCAACTTGGTGGCAAATCACTTTGTCTGCCGTTTCATTCGTCCAAGCAAACGTAGATTTGAATTTATCCCATGTCTTGGTCGCCAGCGCGACTCCTGCATGAAGCATTTCCTCGGAATCCGTCTGCATTTCCAACCCACTTGCGCTCGCACTTGAATCTCCCTGGCAGAGTTCATTACTCGAAGTATCGCTCATGCAGACGCTTCCGAGTATTCGATGTCCATTCGGAGACAATGACTCGTGACACACAACTGCTGCCACTGCGCCCGCTCCAATCGTAAGGTTAGCGAAGTAAGGTTTGATGGTTTTGCGGGTGAAATCGCCTTCAAGCAGCAGCTCAATTGTCCTCTCCAAAAGCGGTTTACCATTCTCTCCGGAAACGACAATTCCTGCCTTAATCTGTCCGCTATCGATCATTGATGATAGCAGACTCAAACTGTTTACGAATCCAAGACAGGCATTTGAGACGTCGAAATTTTGTACGTTCTCGCTCAAGCCCATTAATCGATGGGCAAATGAAGCCGTTGCCGGTTCGAGCATATCTCGACTCACCGAACTATGGATACATACTTCAATCAGACTCGGATCAATACCTGATCGCTCAAGCGCTTTCCGCCCCGCTTCTGCACTTGCTTCTGAAGGTTTTATGGAATGGTCCCAAAATCGTCTTTCCTTGATTCCAGTCATCAGCTCAAGACGACCTTCGGGCAGTCGGAGGCGCTTATATAGCGGAGCCAATTTTTGTTCAATTAACTCGCTGCTCCATGCAGTTGGAGGAGCCACATAGGCCATACTATCGATTACCGCTGAGCGAACGTGCATTCTCTAAGACTCCTTCTCCGGTCGCATCGCCAATCGCACTACTTCGGAATCGAAATAATTTATGCCCATGCCAGCATCTAGCACCAAACTCGTACCGTTCATACCGCTCGAGCGTTCGCTAATTAAAAAGGCAATCGAATTGGCCACTTCTTGAGTTACTAAGGCACGCTTGCGGAAAGTTAATTTCTCGCTGAACAGATAGCTCTCTAAGTATCCAGGAATACCAGCCGATGCGCTGGTCTTCAGTGTACCAGGGTTAACCGTATTGAACCTAACCTCGCTATCGCTACTAAACGATTTGGCCAAGAAACGAACTGACGAATCTAGCGAAGCTTTTATCGGAGACATGTATCCATAATTTTCCGCCGTAATCGTCAAAGACGAAATACTAACCGCGACCACTGATGCATTATTCGAAAAATAGGGTTTAAACGCGTTTGACACTTCGACTAATGAGAAGCTCGAAATGGTCACCGCTTGAAGAAAATCTTCGCGGTTTGATTCATGGAATGGCTTGAATCCATCGCTGTAGTTGGCAAACGCGATCGAGTGAACAAGTCCGTCGATCTTGCCATGGTCACGTCCAATATCCTCTGCTAAGGCTTTGATTTCATCCTTGTTTTCAACATCGCAGACGTACACCGGTTTGCCACTTAGCAACTTTGCGGTAGTTTCTTTTCGAGCCTGTGAGCGCACACTGTAAATAACAGTCGCTCCTTCTTCTTCTAGTAGTTTTGCGGTAAACCAGGCCACGCTTTTGCGATTGGCCACACCCATTACTACGATTTTCTTACCTTCGAGTCCGAGAAATCCCATTCGTTTAATTTCCGATTAGGCCGCCTTGGCCAATGCTACGCTAAAGCTCACCGTCATCACTTTCTTGCCATCTTGATTCTGCACGCTTCCATTCATAAAGATAAAGCGGCCCATCTTTTCCTTATACTTAACGTTGATCGTCAAGGTATCTCCGGGGCGAACAATGCTCTTGAATCGAGCATCCGAAATTTTCGTCAAAACAGGGACCAAATCGGGATCCGCTTCGATGTCCGCCGCTAAAAGCTTCGATAGATAGATAGCCCCCGCCTGAAAAACCGCCTCGGAAATCAATACTCCTGGCATAATCGGATTCCCAGGATAATGGCCTTCAAAAAACGCTTCCGACTCCGGCACAAAGCGCTTTGCAGTCAATGAATCTTCCGATTCTTCGACAACTTCGTCGATAAACAAAAATGGAGGGCGGTGCGGTATCGCCTGTAAGACGTCTTCAGTTGCCATAATATAGTTTCTCTAAAATTTACGCGCTTGCCTCACTCGGTAACGGTTTCGCTTTCATTTCATTGAGGTGACGATCTACTTTATTAGAGACGATAACTCCGTAGTTCATCGTTCCGAGCCATCCCGACATAATGATGCCAACGGATCCTGCGTGATACAAACCGGTCAACTTTTCAGGCAACTCCATCGAACATTTGAGGCCTTCAAATTTTGTCCCGAACGAAGTCCCATTTGGATGGCGCGTATAGTAATTTATAGTACGTGGCGTCGCAGCCTCAAGGTAATCGATTTTTCCGCGAACATCTGGAATATATTTTTCTAGAGACACGAGCGACTCTTCAATAAGGCGTTCTTTATTCGTTTGGTATTCCTCTTCGCTCAGATCATTCCAGTCTTTGTAATGACCATTCAATGACGCGACTATCGTATAGCGACCACTGCCAGGGCGTGTTTCTGGGTAATAAACCGAGAATGTACGGCTGGTTGTATTAAAGTCTGTAAGCTCTTCGCTAGAAAACTTTGGAGCGTCGGATGTAAAAACCAAATCCCCAATATTCGGAATAGTCTCCCCATCCTTAATTCCAATATAGACTTGGCAGGAGCTGGAGTTAATTCGGACTTTGTCCAATTCCTCGATATAGGACTTTGGAAAACGATCGCTCCCAACCAAATTCTTAACCGTGCTAACAACATTCGCATTCGAGACAATCGCTTTACAGCGAATCGTTCTGCGGTTGTCTGGCTCATTATCACGTGTTCGCCCAGCCACTACAAGTCCAGTCACCTGCTGCTTGCCGTCAACTTCTTCGGTCAAAATCTGTTCTACGAGAGCATTCTTACGGAGCTCGACGCCATTTTTCGTCATCTCCTCCACCATTTTCCCGACCAGTACGTCAGTACCTCCCTGGAATGTGAAGACGCCCTTATTCATGAAATTGGAGAACACGATCCCATAAGTAATCGCCAGATCATCCATTGTAGAACCATTCGCGTAGGAGATTGGCTCCATCAGCAAACGATGCACGTCGTGACGCCCTGGGAAAAACTCTTCAAACAACTCCCGCGTCGTCCGCTGGTCGTTATCATAGAAATTCATTTTCCGGAGATGGTCGTAGAATCCGATTACACGCTCTTTCTCCAACCCGAATTTCTCGATAAGAATTTTTGTAAAATCCTCTCGGTCAAAAGTGGTCCAAACATCGAACTCTGGGTTTACAAACCGCACATCCTTTAGCTGGTGAATCGAATCTGCGATTTCACGCGTCCAATACTTGCGGCACGATTTCACCATTCCGTAGGGGAACCCGTGCAATGAAATATCAAAAATGTGCTTTCCGGGACGCTTAAACCAGGTTGCTAAGCCCCCAAATTGATAATGATGCTCTAGAAGAAGTACCGAGTGCCCGCATTTCGCTAGAACATTGGCGCTAGTCAAGCCTCCGAGACCGCTGCCAATCACAACGACGTCGTACTCTTCTTTTACTCCTGCAAGCCAGTCTTTACCCATAAGGGGCGAAGCAAAGATTCCTTTCTACAGCTTGACAACTCCCAATTTCAAGAAGAACGAGCCCTTGGATCAATCCCCAACCACCCGCTTTTCGACTTGCCAGAGACAATCGCAAACGGCAAAAGCTAGCAACCTATGAGTAAGACACGCGTAAAACTCGAAACAAACCAGGGTACAATTGAATTGAAGCTCTACCCGGAAATCGCCCCCAAAGCTTGTGAGAATTTCACAACTCACATCGAAAATGGCTACTACGACGGTATTATTTTCCACCGCGTCATTCCAGAATTCATGCTCCAGTGCGGCGATCCAACTGGAACAGGTCGAGGAGGTAAATCCATTTGGGGTAAGCCATTCGAAGACGAGTGCACTCCAGATCTACGTTTCGACAAGACAGGTGTATTGGCCATGGCAAATGCCGGACCAGGCACCAACGGCAGCCAGTTCTTCATCACAACCGCAAAAACACCTTGGCTCAATATGCGCCACACAATCTTCGGCGAAGTCGTTGAAGGCTACGACATCGTAGAAGCCATCGAGCAAAGCCCAACTGACGGCAGCGACAAGCCAATCGAAACGCAAAAGATCATTCGAGCAACTGTTGTCGAGTAAACATCATAGCAGTATTACTTTACCAAGCCTCGTCAGTTTTCGCCTGCGAGGCTTTTTTGTCGACATCAGCTCCCCTTTAACGTTTTGCAACCATAATTTAGATACAAAAAAATTAGTGCAAGACCCCCCAATAGGTACTTAGTAGGTCGGCATAACTAACTAATACTTAACATTATGTCTTAACTGCATAATTTGGTAACACTAAAACAGGCCCTTGCCTGATTGTCAAAAAAATGCAAATTCAGTATAATTAGAGCAACTTAGTGCCAGTGCGATCTCAATCGCTATCCTACCGGCAATCAATTAAACACTAATTGCTCTAATAATGAAATTGTCTTCTACCCTCAAACAAGTCTCCGCTATCGGAGCGTTACTACTAGTGTCTCAAGCGAGTGCTATTTCTACAAATTTCGGTTCTGACGACATTTTTGTAAAAGTGGACCTAACAGACATCGCTGCTGACCAAGTTCAAATCGACCTCAGCCTCGTAGGCCCAAATATAGCAGATATTCGAGGATTCTGGGCCGAGCTTGATAATTACACTCCACTATCACTTATAAGTGGAGCTGATATCACTTCGTCAGCATTTGGAGATGACAGCGTTTCTGATAATTTGGGTGGAGGCGTTAACATAAACGGAGGAAACTCTTCAGACAAGCCAAGTAGCCAATACGACTTAGGTCTAGTTTTTGGCACGCCAGGAATTGGAAACGATGATATTCAAAGCACCTCATTCGTCCTGTCTGGATCGGGCCTCACAAGTAGCAATTTCATAGAATTCGCCGCACGGGGAACTAGCGTCGGTGCACCAGGGAGCTCAAGAAGCGGTTCCAGTAAAGTATGGGGAGGCACAACTACTCGTGTTCCGGATGGAGGCCTGACCCTATCAATGCTAGGCACAGCGCTACTTGGAATGCTTTTCGTTAAAAGAAAGCGATAATATCCCAAGACTCAATTTTTGTTAAAAGTCCGACGAACCTTCGCCGGACTTTTTTGCTATCCACAATTGTCGAGCAATACTGTAATTGATTTTTATATACAAATTTAAGTTCAAGGATTTATCGTCTAACACCTTGAGCAATATTCACTAATCGTCGCCCCTATACTCCAGCTAATCCAAACACTGCCCTTCCAAGCATGCACCACCCCGATTGTAAATTAAACGTAATTCAGCTATTCTATTTGCGGTTAAACGAATGGGACGGACCTCCAACTCTTCGAAACTCGATAAATATCCAAATCCAATAAGCAAAATGTTGAAAAGCAAAAACCTCCTCACTGCTATCGTAGCAAGCATCGCATTCGCTTCTGTTGCCAACGCAATTCCTAACCGAAACGGCAACGGACAAAATGGACGAAACGGCAACTTCAATGCACCTAGCATCCAAGCTCCATTCGGGCCTTTGACAAGCGGACCACAATTTAACGGGCGTAACAACAACAACGGACGTAACAACTTTCGAGCGCCGCAGGGACGTCAAGGCCCAAGAGGGCCGCAAATAAATAATCGCCCACAAAGAGGGCCTCAAGGTCGAGGGCCTAGCAACCACCAATGTGCGCCTGGTGGCACGAGTAATCCAACAAAAGTACCTGATGGTGGTTTGACTTTCGCAATGCTCGGAACTGCTCTTGCCGGACTCGCTTTCGTAAAGCGTAAGCAAAAGCGTTCTTAACTATTTTCTTTTCTAATTTTAGTTTAACTTTCAACGCCTAGCCTCACAGCTAGGCGTTTTTTTGCCTAAATATCTTGGTCAATCAGCTCCTTATCTTCATGAAGCATCTCTGAATTTGCCCCACCTGGAGGAACCATCGGATACACACGCCGCTCAACATCGATTGGAACATTGATCAAACATGGCCCACTTTCCGACAAAGCATGCTCCAAGGTTTTAGAGGGATCAGTAACTTGACCGAGATCGTAGGCTTCCATTCCGCAAGCCCTGGCCAACATCGTAAAATCCACTGCCTTACTAAAATTGGCCGCGAAGATATTTTTCCCATAAAAAAGATTCTGCTGCTGGTGAACCAATCCGAGAGAGTTGTTGTTACTAATCACGATTTTAACATTCGCGTTCTCTTCAACCGCAGTCACCAACTCTTGGATGTTCATCAAAATACTGCCATCCCCCGAAAAACAAACCACAGTTTTTTCTCGCTCCTCCAATGACGCTCCGATCGCAGCGGGCAAGCCAAAGCCCATCGTCCCAAGTCCGCCTGATGTTAGCCATTTGCGTGGTAGGTTGAATTGATAACTCTGGGCAACACGCATTTGATGCTGACCAACGTCAGTTGCAATAATTGCCTCCTCCCCTACAATCTCGGCGACTTTTTTTATTATCCCATATTCAGAAATTGGATCATCCCAATTCCCAAAGTCGGCAGGAAAAGCATTCTTCAATTCATCAATGCGTTGGTGCCAATCACTTAAACTCCGTTTTTCAAGCTTTGGCGTGATCGCTCGAAGGGCATCTTTCAAATCACACTCAATTCCCAAGTGAGCGTTTTTCAGCTTACCAATTTCGCTGCGGTCGATATCAATATGCAGAACTTTTGCAGTGGGACAAAATTGAGCAACCTTGCCCGTCGCTCGATCATCAAAACGGGCTCCCAAAGTGATCAACAAATCACTTTCTTCCATCGCTTTATTCGTGTATCGAGCGGCATGCATTCCTAACATGCCAATAAAACGCCGATCTTTCGAGGGAAACGCTCCTAAGCCCATCAACGTGGACGTAACCGGAATATCAGTACGCTCGATAAAGTCAATTAATTCAGCGCTTGCCGCAGAGTGAATCGCTCCACCCCCGATATAAGCGATTGGACACTTCGCAGCCATAATCATCTCAGCAGCGCCCTGCGTTTCCATTTCCGAAATTGCCCCTACTGGTTCTGGTTCTCCGATCTCTGGAAATTGGTCGACTTCGATCAACTCACATTGAACATCCTTTGGAACATCAATGAGTATCGGCCCCGGTCTCCCCTCTGATGCTACCTGAAATGCGGAGGGAATTACCTCCAACAACTCATGCGCGGATTTAACGAAATAACTGTGTTTCGTTATCGGAACGCTCAAACCGAACGTATCGATTTCTTGGAATGCATCAGTCCCTATCAATGGCTGCGGAACTTGCCCGGTAATACAAATAATCGGAATAGAATCCAATTTCGCATCCGCAATCGCTGTCAATGCATTCGTCGCTCCCGGGCCTGATGTGGCGAAAAATACAGCTGGCTTTCCGGTCACCCGTGCTTGTCCCTGAGCAATAAATCCCGCCCCTTGTTCATGCCGAGCCAATATATGACGGATCGATTCACTACGGGACAAGGCGTCGTACATCGGCAAATTTGCACCGCCCGGAATTCCAGCCAATTGGCGAATCCCTTGTCGTTCCAATAGTTTTATGATAATTTCTGCACCTGTTAGTTTCATGACTTGTTTTGTAATTGCGGATACTCGTTCTATTTTGACATCAGCGTAAACAGGTTGAATTTTCCCAAAGAAAAACCCCGCCGGTTCACGCCGACGGGGTTTTAGGAAATTCTATTTTACTCTCTCCTTAACTCCACCTGGGCGTGACCATTCGGACCACAAGCACCACTACCACGTTGACGACAACGAGGCTGACGGTTGGGAGAACTACTGTATTCTTAGAGAGATTCATTATTACTTAAATCGTCCTCACCGGACGAAGATTTAGGCGACGCAACGATAGAAACCTGTTCAGGTCAAGATTTTTAAATATCTGCAAGCGAACACTCGGCAAAGTTTAAACCTTAGACGATAGAGAGGCAAACATCCAGCTAGCCAACTGGCAATGAGGATCAGAGCCCGACAAGCAGCCTCGATCCCTTGAAAGAGTGAGCAAGCATTCAACAGTTCTTAGACCGTAAACTGCCCTTCGTCGTAGATCACTTTTTCACTGCCATCTCGTAGTACAGCCGTCACTTTGCGATTCGAAGTCGCTACAATGTCGGTATGTACCACTGAATTGTTGAAGCCTAGGTCTTCCCAATCTGCCTCGCTCAAAGAATCAATATCCCCGGTATAAGAATCACGATAAGCAGATCCAACTGCTAAATGAGTATTCCCGTAAGTTCCTCCGACATTTTCGTCATACAAAGTCTCACCCATAAACTTCGTAATGCGTGAGAATCGACGGTCAGTTAAGGAAAACTCTCCTATCTTATTCGCGTTTTCGACGGCGATCATCTCGTTTAACATTTCTTCGCCCTTGGTCGCAGTTGCCTTCGTTACAACACCATCCTTAAATTCCAAATACGCTTCTTCGACTAGCTGACCATAGCGGTACAAAGGCTCGGTAAACTGAATATGGCCATTCGTCCCTCGCCAATCGGGCGATATAAACAGCTCGAAACTTGGAATATTGCGCCCAGATCCTCCCAGCCATTTACGACTTTCACCCACATCCAACCACAAATCCGTATCCGGAGCCTCGATATGCAGACGCACCATGTCGAGAGCGTCTAACTTGTCTTTCGTGTCGTAGAGCTCTGTATAGAGAGTCTTCCATTTTTCCGCGGGGTCTGCCTCATTGAGAAAGCACGCTTCGATTATTTGCTCCCAATACTCTTCTAAACTCATCCCCACTTCGTCAGCCATCGCCTGAGTTCCGTAGAGTGCCAGCGTCCATGAATACTTCCCAGCACCTTCTTTCGCTCGACGCCAATCCATGTAAGGCTTCATCGATTTTTGAGCCATCATGATTTTTTTGCTTTCTACGCCATCAAGCTCATGCTTATCGCTTTCAGAAAGGATCGCTACTGTGTGATCGATTTCGTCGACTACACCCTTGTAGTATTTTTCGGCGAAAAAAGACAGCTGCTCATCGCTCGCATGATCAAAGTAATCACGAGACAACCCATCTGGAGAAAAGAAAATCAAAGGATTCGCCCCTGCCTTTAGAACCGCTTTTTGCAAAGCCGCGAGCAAAGGCTTCGCAATTTCCGAAACGCGTAATTGAACGGTTTCCCCTTTTTTCACACCTTCGCCACCATTGAGGGCAAAGTTGATTAGTACTTCGGCATACTTATCCAGCAGCTCGTCGGATGGCTGATAACTCATAGAACAAGAGAAAGCCAAGCTGTTTGGGAAATTGCAAGAAACTGCCCAAACAATTTTTCCAAAAAATCGATCGAGAGGTAGCCTCTATTGGCATGTCGCCATTCTCCCTTCCATTTCTAAAATAGGCTCTAGAGAGCAATATCTCCCTTTAGCCCTTGATTGGTTTCAACACCTCTCCAGCCAAAATCACTCGCGACCACTTCATACGGATTCAGCCACCTATCAAACTCATAAGGCTCAGAGTTTGTTGGACACGCCATTTTCGAGATTTTCTCGAGTCTCTGAGCTCTCTTTCATAGAGCTATTTTGGTGCACTCACCAGAGTTGTTAAAAACCTAACTTAATACCCCTCTCACAAACCTATATGTTCAGAGTCCTGGGGATCTATCAATAGCCGCCTTACTTCGAGCCCGGCCCCATCAACCTCGCTCCTCATCGCCACAATCGTGACTAATCTGTGAATACAGATTTTACATCAACCAGTAAAGCTACCCAAGATAGCCTCAATATGCGAAATATTATCGCAAAAAACGAAGGTCGTAAGCCAACTTCCAACAAGAAGAACGGCGCAACCTTGGGTAGGAAAATGGCGATAACCACCCAGGGCCATCGCCAAACCTAACCGGAGCACACCAAGGGAACCCGATACACCCCATTCGTTTAGTACAAACACTGTACTAGGACTTTTAACTCCTCTTTCTCCACCGGAAGGTAAATACGACCCCGCACAACCCAGACCCCGATGAACAGACAGTCATTAATCAACGAAGCAAATAGAGTAAAACCGACTCCAAAATCGGACTACTTAACGGTCAAGATCCCCTTCATCAATGCCCAGTGTCCTGGGAAAGAGCAAATGAAAGGATAGTTGCCTGGCTCATCGATGGTGAAAACAATTGTGTCGCTCTCTCCGGGGCCCAATACCTTCGTGTTAGCAATTATCAAGGCGGCCATATCTTCAGCAGTAGGAATATAATCATTGGCAGCAGCAGTCACAGCAGCATTGCCAAAAGATGCTAGATCGGCACCGGGCTTCAAGATGACCAAATTGTGTCCCATTGCCGCTTTCGGTATCTTGCCCTCGTTTATAAGCGTCAAGGTGGTCTCCACTCCTACTTCTGTTTCGATTTCCGAAACATTGAATTTCATAGTGTCGTTTGAAGTAACTTCAATAGTCTTAGCCGACACGAGCGAGCTCGCAGCGAAAACAGCGATAAAGCCAAATGCAGTCAGTAGTTTTTTCATAATGTTGGTAGGTTTGTTTAAAACGGACAGAATTGACTAACATAACCTATAAATAAATGAAATGATTCATTTGTTCTACATTTATAAGTACGCAAAAGGTAGCCATTAGAAGCTCGAATCCAATGGATCAGGTTGGATTTCAGGACAAGTTCTCCTTAAAATAGATTCCAGATTAACCTTCCAATACGCTATCTAGCTAATTGCATTTTTAATAAATTGCCCAAATACTGAAGTTTTTCTTCCTTATAGTGAAGTCCACGAAAATACGATGAAGAGAAACAAAATGAGTTTGAAGCATTCGAAATCGAACTCAACGCCCTGAAAAAGGCATTTGGGTCAATTATCTGCTAAGGGACAAAATTGGGCGATTCATAGGCACACACTGTACAATTCTGACAGCAATAAAAGCCAATTATAAAGCTCCCTATTGGTCCCCTATTTCGGTTTGGCCTATTAGGCGGTAGTAGGAAAGATCATTTTTAGCTGCCCAATCAGACAAAATGTATCCTTTGAATCTTTTTTCTGCAGCTTCATGATACTCTTGCAACAGTTTCAAGTCGCACGCGCGAACCATCATAGCATCTACACATGCCCACAACAGACAATGAGGCTCGAGTGCTACAGATCTCGCTACAGCAAGAAAAACATCGCGCTCTTGATCTGTAAGGAATGACAAGCAGTCTAGTTTGTTGGTTTCATCAGGCACTTTGAATTCAAACGATTAAATTGGAAATAACAATATGCCATACATGTCGTAGTTAGTAAAGCACTAATATGCCATATATGTCGCATGGCGAATAAATACAAACAGTCTACTCCTAGCTCTCGCGGCATAAATGAAGATAGCGCTTATTATAATTCCTTTAATCGCTTCTCTGCAAAACTCCGTAGCCGAATCATTACACTCAGAGGCGAAAGAGATTTAACCCAAGAAGATATGCAGCAATTCGAGCTATCGCTTCGCCAATACCAGCGAATTGAAAAAGGCGAGACCACCAATATAACTCTCGCCAATCTCTACAAAATTTCCAAAGCCCTAAAAGTCACTCCTGCAGAGCTTTTAGATATTTAATAGTATAAAATTCTCTCAATAAAAAACGGAGCCAAGACACTTGGCTCCGTGAAAAATAACACAATACTAACTACAGTTAGTAGCTATTATACAAACTAGAGACTTCAGAAGCGCTCAGTGCTATGTCGTAGATTATTACCTCATCAATCGAGCCATCATAGGCTTGGCTGTTGTTAATAGCGCTTCCGAGTGATACAGATGAAATCCCAACGATCGCTTTGGTTTTGCCAGAGCCGCTCTTCCAGAGGGAGCCGTTAAGGTAGATCATCATCTGTCCGCTAGAGGCATCTTTGACAAAGACCCAATGATTCCACTGCCCTTCGAATTGTGAGGAGCTTGCCGATTGCGATATTCTATCGTACGAACTGCCATCGTGCCCTGCGTCCCAATAAACCTGCGAATTACCCCACGGCAAATGAATATTCAAAATACGGTTACCCGACGAATCCTCTGCTCGGAAAATCGTGTCGCTACGTGGTTGTGGAGCATCGCCATTAACCCACATTGAAATAGTCACTTCGTCGGAAACCGTGTTGAAAACAGATGGAGGAAGCGTGACGCTGTCATTTGAACCATCAACATTCAACGCGTTACCAGTATTACCAGAAACGGTTGTTCCTCCGGAACGACATGCATCGCGCCCATAGAGACCGCTATCGTAAACCTTAGATGCGGATACATTGTCGAAAGTCCATTCTCCTGCGATATTTTCATCGGATACCTCAACAATGGAGACATTATCATACACAGCAGTGCATAAAGTTCCATCATTGTGGGACGTCGTGGCCAAGCCTACAAATGCGACCGTATTCATATCGATCGTTTGAGTAGAGCCGAGCTGAGTCCAGGGACCGGAAGCGCTACTAGTTGAATAGTAGCCTGTAAACTCATCCCCACTACGCTTTAATCGCAAATACTTCACAGACGATGTTCCCCCCTGCAAGCCTGCGCTAGCGGAGCTTCCACCTTTCGCTTGGCGCCACTGCAAATTGACCTGATTGTCAGGACGTTGTAGCATCATGACTTCTTTAGCGTCAGTTTCCAGAGTTTCTCTAATCATGACGCCCGCTTTTGCCCATTTATTAGTGTTTTCGACACTTACAACGCGTGCAATGATTTCGCCATCTCCACTTAAGCTTTCGTACGTAAAGTGAAATTCATCAGCTGCGTTCCAGATGTCTGAGCCAGATGCATCAACAGTGTATGTTCCACCACTTAATGAAGCGCTTCCACTAGCTGCAACGTCACCAATATCTTGCGACACAAGATTACTAGGAACGGAAGTTACACTATTTCCAGTTCCATTATCTGTAGTTGTTCCATTAGTTCGGATCGTGCAATTGCTCGCAGTGGAACCTATCTCTACAGGAATTCCAGTGTTGTTGTTCAAAGTAATGTTTGATGTTGCCGTCGTCCCTAAAGGAGAAAACGGATTCGCTCCTGCAGGACGTGTGCTCCCGATTAGGATTGAGTGAGTCGCTGGGCGTGTTCCTCCATGAGTATTCAAGGTGACTACATGATCATCACCACCTATTGTAGCAATTGCGTGAAGCGTAGTTACATTGACGTCTGGCAATAAAGACAACTCAACGTGAGACGGATCACCATTTAGGTAAAGCAACGGTCCATTAACTGCATCACCTCTACTGTTTTCGATGGTAACACCTTCTACAGTGTAGGCAACTTCACACCCAGTAGCTTCACAGTTTATTACCGTTACATCACCGCCAAATCTGTTTAATGCAAATCCAGACCGCGTATTTCTAGCAATGCAATTTATTAAAGTGATCTCACCTGTCGTATTTCCGTCGACTCCACCTGCTGCATACAAGCGGTACCCCACTTCACTCACTGACTTCGTGTATCCTGGGGTAATCACTTTATCACCATTATAGTTTCTATAAACTGCCTCGAAATTGACATCATATGCTAAACCAGATGTTTCTGCTAGCATCTCGTCTGTTGTCCGAGTGGTTGACTCCGCATAGCAATTTTCGAACAACACGTTGCGCCCACCTTGAACAAAGTAGAGGTGTCCAAAAGAACGTGAGAAAATCGAGCAACCGATTATCGATATGTCCTGTCCCTCTACTAGCAAACCGCTATGCTTTTGCATTGGGACTAGATTAGGGTTACCTTTTCCGAGCAAATCGCCGTAACCATAAGGGGACGAGCCACTCATGTTTAGCGTTACATTTTCAATCGTTATATTATCACCAGAAACTGTCAAAGACTGACCACCACTTGATGTCGGAGAATTTCCAATATCGGTAACGGTCAGACCCTTTATATCTACATTATCGCCTGTTACGTGGAACTCAATGACCTTGTTGCCGAAATCGTCTAGCAAAGCAGTATCCACTTCGATTGTGACGCCAGTAAAATCGAATGTATTATTATTTCCGCTAAACAGAATCATAGCATATCGAGAATTCCCATCTGGAACCGTATTTGCGACCACAGTTGAGGTTAAGTAGTCAGACATCTGATACACTCCAGGCGTCATGACGACATCCTGATTTGAGTTCCCTGCTTGCGTGGCGAGATCAGCAATGCTAGAAACCGTGACACCATAGGAGCTGAAGGCTATGCTGACAGAGACCAGAAGAGCTGTTAAAAAACCTCTCATCGTCGATCGGTTCGTGTTTGGGTATTTTTGATTCTTATTATCGATCATTTTGTTGGGTGTTCATTTTACGGTAACGTAATAAGTTGGGGCATTCTACAGAAACACGGCTAGCCCCGATGATAGCCATGCGTGTAATTTCTTGAAGAAAAGTTCGATTTTTATTGCAGAGCCAAAGATGCAACACCGTATGATCACGAAGCTGAAGCTCATTCAATTTAACTGAACTAGATTGGTCTCATCACTGGTCGCTGAGTAAAGGCAAACGGATGAGAGACGAAGCTCACATAGAATTAAGGGGCTTATTCAATGAATAAGTTTCGATATTTTGTCATTGGAATATTGACACAAAATTATGGGGGCGGGGTTAAGCAAGACAGACAATTTCTCACCAGTCTTGAGAGCGAAGATGAAGAACAAAAGCTAAACAATTTCCACTAATTTAGTACTTAACCTGGAAAGTAGTTCCAATTACAGAAAAACACACCCCTTATTTTGAAAAATTTGTAAAGCATTCTACGTATTTTCAAAATACGGTAGGAACTATCCAAGTTTGCTAGGTAACCTCTCTTACAATTCTCTATATAGGGAGAATGCGCCCCTAGCACCTTAGCCATTTATTATCCGAGATTCTGATATAACTGACGAAGAATCTAAGGTAATAACAATTCTTAAGAAATTCTTTAACGCTTCTTTCGTTTCAACTTATTAGAAGCAACCGCGTGATAGAATATCCAAGGGGGAAGTAGGAATCCGTTGCCAAGATGTATCCATACTACAATTGTACGAAATAATTCGCCTGAAATATAATACAGTAAGTATCCGGATACAATTGATACTGCAATCGAGGAAATAATCGCCCCCCCTGACTTGTTGCCGCCTCGTTTTCCAGAAACTCGAATCAGGTCTAAAAGTAGCCCGGGCTACGATTCGCACCGCTTGCAAAATGCCAACTTCGACTCCAGGATGAATAGTATCGGCCTTCAACTTGCAACTGTCGCAAACGAATGAGGCATTGCTTATGGTTTCGATTCCTATCTCGATTTCATTGGCACTGAACTCACGGATTGTAACGCTTGGGATTACTCTGTGTGGAGTGATCGAAGCGCAAGAATTCAAGGCCCGTGGGAGATGATGCGTCTTTCGATCAATTCGGCATGCACCTCGAAGGTGAATGCTGCCCTTGAAACATTCCCAAATGCTGAATCACACTCTCGGAACCCATGAGTCGCATTTGAACCACTCACAAAGAATTTGGGCTCACGTTGGCAAAGTAACTTCTTTCGTTCAAAAGCGGTTGGAGACTAAGCGACTACTTGAGCTTGCAACTTGGGCTGGAGAACATTCTCGACGAAACCTACCGAGTCCACGGTTCAGGAAGTAACCAGCCTGGCTTTGGAGCGAAGCTAGGAATAAAGGTAAGTTACTAACTCCGTTTCGGTTACACCGCCAGAACTCAACACTTGTTCGAGAGTAAAATAACCGAAATATTCTTAAAGAATTTTAATGACGCTGGCACGCTCATGGCTATAAACCTTAGCCTATGTCAAAAAATGCGGTATTGCTGGTTAATCTCGGATCCCCAGATTCGACTTCGGTCGAAGACGTTAGACGCTATTTGGACGAGTTCCTCTCGGATGATCGCGTCATCGACTCACCCAAAATAATCCAGCAAATCGTCGTAAAAGGGTTTATTCTTCCTAAGCGTCCTGCCGAGTCAGCAAAAGCTTATAAGAAAATTTGGACCGATGAAGGTTCACCGCTGATCGCGACTAGCTTCAATCTACAAAAACTTCTACAAGAGCAAATTACCGAACACGTGGAACTCGGCATGCGTTATGGTAATCCCTCGATTCCAAGCGCGATAGCGAATTTAAAGAGCAAAGGAATTGAAAACGTATTTCTCGTTCCGCTCTACCCGCACTACGCGATGTCGAGCTATGAAACTGTGGTAGAGAGAGTTCAAGATGAGGTTTCAAAGAACGCTCAGGGAATGAAAATCACTACGCTTCAGCCCTTCTATGATGACCCGGAATACATCGACGCCATGTATCAAAATGCCAAGCCGTACCTCGACGGTGGCTATGACAAAGTCCTCTTCTCTTACCACAGCATCCCTGTACGTCATTTGAAAAAAGCGGACTCGTCCAAAGCTCACTGCCAAGTAGTTGAAGACTGTTGCGCAGTCTGCAGTCCCGCACATGCAACTTGCTATAAAGCTCAGGCTCGGGCCACAACCGAGGCCCTTGCTAAAAGAGCTGGGATTCCCAAGGACAAATATGCGACATCCTGGCAATCACGACTCACCCGTGAGCCATGGATTACCCCTTCAACAGATGCGACGTTGGAAGAATTGCCCAAACAAGGTGTCAAAAAACTCCTAGTTATCTGCCCGGCATTCGTCTCCGACTGTCTCGAAACGTTGGAAGAAATCCAAATGGAAGGCAAAGAAGAGTTTCTCGAAGCAGGTGGCGAAGAGTTTCAAATGATCCCTTGTTTAAACGAGCATCCCGCTTGGATTCGTTTCCTCCGAAACAAAACTGAAAACTGGATACAAGGCTTGTAGAGAATAGCTTCGGTGCGCCAGGCAGCTTGAGGGCGAGATCCGCCTTCGCTTCGAAAAATGTGCCAAAAGGTCTTTGGGCCATTTTGGTGGAGCCGATCGGGATCGAACCGACGACCTCCTGCATGCCATGCAGGCGCTCTTCCAACTGAGCTACGGCCCCAAAAGTAAGCCGACAAAAAAGTGCAAACACACAAGTCTTAGCAAGCAAAAAGTTGAGACTGCCAGACGGATTTCCTCCATTTCTCAATCAGTTGAATCTGTAAAAAACGCGATTTGTGGGACCTCAGCTAGCCGGGTGCCGCAAACGAAAAGGCGGGATTAAACCTACTCAGCGTAAGATGAACGTTGCGGAATACGAAACACTGAAGCGCCACAAACGCATATTCCAGCCCTCAACCAGCTACTTGGCGAAACGGGATCTTTAAAGAATGAGACGCTCCGAACGGCGTCGGCTCGAAAAATCGAACTCGTTTCACACCAGCCAATACTTTTGCATCGTAACTTGAATCCCCACTGCTCCTAGAAACACTCACGTTTGTGATACTCCCGTTGGCCGAAAGATTAAAAGTTATTTCCGTCTCCAATGGTCGAGATCCGAGTGAATGCGTCTCGATGTTATCCTTAATCAGTTTCTTTAAACTATTAAAATAGGCTTCCAAGGAACGTTGATCGCCTGTGCTCATCTTGTTCACAGCACTCGAAGAACTGCTACTTGCGAGAATGCTTTTCAAGCTCTTGTTCATCTCCGCGATGTCTTTGGAAAAATCGGGAGCCTTAGGTTTTGGCCTATTTTTGGGGACATTCTGAGGCTTCGTCACTACGCCAAAATCCTTGTAACTAATCAGTTTAGGTTTCTCCTCTACGATCGGCTCTGCCGGCAATTCCGGCTCAGGCGCCTCAATCAATTCGGGGGCTGGATCGAGCTCAGGCAATGGTTCGGGTTCCGGCTCAGGTTCTGGAATCTCGGGCTCGAATTCTGAAGGATCAGGCATTTCGACATCCTCAGATTGATACTCGATCGGCTTAAAGGTCGATTCCGGTTCTGAAGACGGTTGGCCGGGATCTCCGTACATCTCAAATACGAAGGGTTCAGGCTTTTTCTCGGGAGTCGCAAAGGCATAGACAGTCGCAATTACAAGTGCCACGAAATGCAAGCATGCCGACAGTATCAAAGGGCCTTTTATATCAGAATTCATCGAACAGTTAGAGACTCTCGCCAACGCAAAATAAATTACTCTTCAGGGCGAGTGACCATATGAAGCTTACTCAATTTATACTGTTTTGCCAGGTCGAGAACCGTGATTACTTTTTGGTAACGCGTTTCCGCATCCGCCCGCACACTCAGAATGGGCTTCTCAGTCATGGCAGCGAGACGAGCCATCTCATCTTCAATCTCCAAATCAGTTAATGCGATACCGTCCACTTCGTAGCCGGTATTCGTCACTACGATTTGAACGCGTTTACTTTCCTCGGGCGGCGAATCGTTTGGAGACTCTGAAGCCACCGGCAGATCCACCTTCATAATCTGCTCATTTTCGATTAACGGAGTCGCAATCATGAAAATAATAAGCAAGGCAAAACCAAGGTCGATTAGAGCAGTTACATTGAGCTCTGAAACGGCTTCGAGTTTGTTTTTTCTGTGAAAAGATCGTCCCATCCACTTATCGGCTTTCTAGCTCGATCATATCAGCCAAGCTACTAGCGAAATTCTCCAATTCCGTCACAAGAACTTTTGTACGAGACAATAGGTAATTGTATCCAAATACAGATGGAATCGCGACGCATAAGCCGGCTACCGTTGTAAGAAGCGCCCCTGACACACCCGGAGCCAAGTTTTGTATGGTAGCGCTCGATTGCATGCCAATTGCCCCAAATGCATCCATGACGCCCCACACAGTTCCTAGAAGTCCAAAAAACGGAGCTCCCGATACGATTGTAGCCAGAAAAATCATACTCGATTCGTAGTTTAGCGTTTTGTTCGCTAAAGCTCTTTGTAAGGCGTTTTCCACATGTTCGACACGCGCTGCTCGGAGTTGCTCTACTGACTCGCCTTCCTTTCCTTCTATTCTATGATACGCTTCAATTGCGTCCACATATAGTGATGCATACGGAACCGGCTTGGGGGCGGAAAATGTCGAAGGAGCCTCGATCACTGAACTCAATCGATGCAAGGACTGCTCGAATGCCATGTTGTAGCGTCGAAGCTTTCTAAGCTCGAAATACTTGCCTATCATCACTGCCCAAGCGCAGACACTGAAAAATGCAAGGGCAGCGATAATCGCTTTTCCAGCTAAGTTACTATTGCTAAAGTAGCTGGTGAGCCCGGTAGTCGAAGTCGCAGCAAGGAGGAGAGAATCTGGGTTCGGAAACATTATGGTAAATAATCGGTAGCAAAGTATCCCCATCTTTGAACCGCATCGTTTGCATTCGTTCAATAAATTTCCATTGCTAAACCGCTAAAAAGATAAAACGCCCTATTAGGTCCCATATAACTCCCAATATAGCATTCTCCTTTTTTACTGGAAGACTTGCCTAACGAAGAGAACCTGTTTCTCTGAAGATTACGTAACGATGTCCATGGCGAGAGCCTCGACAACCTCCTAGTTTTTATCAACAATTGGAATATCAGACACTCCCAATTTATATGACCCAAGCAGATACATTTACTGGTAAACTTTTCACCTTCGAAGGATCCGAGGGAAGTGGTAAGAGCACGCAAATTGAGCTTCTAGCCGATGAGCTTGCAGGAATGGGCCACGAAGTTGTCGTCACACGCGAACCAGGCGGAACTGAGCTCGGAGAACAAATTCGCCACCTGCTTATTCACAGCACCGAGGAAACAAAAATAACACCCGAGGCAGAGCTCCTCCTCTTCGCAGCCAGTCGCGCTCAGCTCGTGCGCGAGTTAATCTACCCCTCTCTCAAAGAGGGTAAAATTGTACTTTGCGATCGCTACCTCGATTCCACCACAGTCTACCAAGGAGCGGCACGGAGTATTTCCTCTGACCCCGTTAGCTTTATTAACCAATTCGCAGTCGGCAGCGCCGTCCCCGCTTTGACCTTTATTCTGGATGTCAGCGTCGAGGAATCTGTCAAACGCGTCAAGCAACGGGTTTCCGACCTCCCGGACCGCATGGAACAGGAAAATATCGATTTTTACAACAAGGTGCGTGAAGGCTACTTGCTGCTCGCTCGCTCGCTTCCAGGCCGATTCCATGTGATCGACGGCACCCGAAAAAAGGCGAGTATCCAAGAGGAAATTCTCAAAACCGTTCTTAGCCACATCTAGACCAGTGAGCGACTCCACGTCTCTTCCCACAAAGCCAGAAGAACTCGTCGAGCGAGCAATTCAAGATAATCGCCTCGCCCATGGACTGCTCATCTACGGACAAAACCTAGAGCAAGTAGAAGCCTTTGCCCGAGCATTAGCCGCCAAACTGCTTGGACTTGAGCTCGACGATGAATTGGAGAAAAAACTCTCCAATCACCCCGATGTGTTTGCTTTGCGCCCAGCAAAAAAATCGAGGGTTATCGCGGTTGACGACATGCGTGAGTTAATACGCAATGTACAACACACGCCACAAGCTGGTGATCGCAAGGTTGCATTCATTCACGAAGTCGACCGAATGAACAATGCCACCGCCAATGCCTTTTTAAAGACACTGGAGGAACCTCCACTCAATACAACCCTACTACTACTAACAACCAAGCAGCACTCGCTCCTTGCGACAATTCGCAGCCGTTGCCAACTCTTTCGCATCCCTACCTCCCTAAACTCCTTCAATGATGAACGAGCTAGGGATTGGGTGGAAAAATATAAGACTTGGTTAAAAGACCTCGCCCAAGGAGGCCCTGGGGGTAAGTCCAGTATTCCCCATTTTATAGTCGGTCTCTACGGTTTGATTGAACAATTCAGCGGTATCATTGAGACGATTACGAAAGAGCGTTGGAAAGAACAGTCAAAGTCTTTACCTGAGGACATGGCAGACGATGAACGAATCGCCGCCGAATCCCGTATTAGCATTTCCATACGCCAAGATTTTCTGAACATGATCGAGGTCGCCACCGAATCTTTCGCCCGCGATGCGCTTGGAAACGTAGACAATACACCCGCAAAATTGATAAATAGCATCCACGCCCTTGAAGACGCCCAAGGCCTCCTTCGACTCAACATGAAAGTGGAAACAATGCTCGAAAGCTATCTCTTAAATACCTTGAGAGCCTGGACTACTAAGTAGCGCAGAGCTGCTTATTTTATACGTCTAAAACCTCAATGAAAGTCATAAGAAGCAGAGGCAGGCCTGCCTTTGACTTCGATCGCTTCGATTTTATCAGCTTTGACGTGGATAACGCCCTTCTGATTTTGTAATTTTCCGGATATTATGAGATAAGGCTCCTGAGTAATTACCAAGCGCATACGTTCGAAAAGCTTAGGCAATACGATAGAATTACTAATCCCCGTTTCGTCCTCCAACGAAATGAAAACAAAGCCCTTGGCCGTGCCTGGCCTTTGTCGGCAAATCACCTGCCCTGCCACCTTTACGCGAGCCCCATTCGGCGTGTGGTCAAGATCGCTGGTCTTCCAAACATTAGGCAAGTGACTGCGAAAACTCGCCATAGGGTGACTCCCAACAGTGACGCCGATCCCCGCATAATCAGCCTGCAACCGCTCGATATGGTTCATAATCTCTAAGGGATTAAGCTCCTCTGCCTCTTCCGCGTTTGAGAATAAATCTTGTGCATCATGCATCGTTTCCACCGCCCACAATGCCTGACGCCTATTGTGCTCAAAACAATTCAATGCTCCAACAGAAGCCAATTGACGGAGCTCATCTTTATCAAAAACAGTACGGCGACGAAAGTCCCGCAAAGAGTAAAACATTTCCTTCTTTCTCTCACCGACCATCTGCCTCGCGTTCTCCCCCTTAAGGGCCTTGACCATAATCAAACCAAGTCGGATCACGCCTTTTTCTGGTACACTGCAGTGCCACTGCGATCGCTCTACACATACCGGCTTCACCCGTATTCCATGACGCTTGGCATCCTGTAAAAGCGTAGCGGGAGAATAAAACCCCATCGGCTGATTGTTTAACAAAGCGACATAAAATTCTTCGCCGTGATGACACTTCAAATACGTGCTCGCATAAGCTAAAAGTCCGAATGAAATTGCATGACTTTCCGGGAACCCATAATGAGCAAAGCTTGAGACAGCCTGGATAACCTGGTCGATCTTATCTGGCGAAACACCTCGTTTTTCCATAGCCAAAATCAATTTGCTCAAGACGCGATTCATTCGCTTCTCGTTTGAGCTAAAGGTGCTCACCGCTCGTCGAAGCTCCTCCGCCTGAGATCCAGTAAAATTGGCCATCACCATTGCCACTTTTAGGATCTGTTCCTGAAAAATTGGCACCCCCAGGGTACGTTTTAAAGTATCCACCAAACGAGGATCTATATAAGCTATTTTGCTAGGATCTTCTCGGCGTTCCAGATATGGATGAACCATTTTTCCTTGAATCGGACCAGGGCGAATAACCCCGACTTCAACCACCACGTCATAAAAGTCTTTGGGTTGCATACGCGGCAGGGTCGCTATCTGCGCTCGACTTTCGATCTGAAAAACGCCAACCGTATCCGCTCTTCGCATCATCTCAAAGGTAGGTTCATCATCTTTAGGAATCGTCGCCAACTCGATATCAATGCCCTTCTTATTCAACTCTTCCATAGTATCCTGCATAACAGCCATCATGCCAAGCCCTAGAAGGTCGACCTTGATAATGCCCAAATCCTCACAATCGTTCTTATCCCACTGCGAAACAGTTCGCCCCGGCATCGATGCTGGCTCAAGCGGCACAACCGTATCAAGCTTACCTTGGCAAATAATCATCCCACCTGAATGCTGTCCCAAGTGCCGTGGCAGGCCCAATACCTGATTGTATAATTTGGCCATTGCACGTGCCCGTGGATGCTTGCTGTCGATACCTGATTTCTCAAGTTGCTCTTCCAACTCTTCCTCCGAGTCATAGTGACTCCTCCCAAACACAGAAGAAAACCGCCCAAGCGATTCTTCAGGGAACCCCAGAACCTTACCCACTTCCCTAGCCGCGCTCTTTCCCCTATAAGTAATCACATTAGCTGTCATCGCCGCCCCATGACGACCATAGCGGCGATAAACCTCCTGGATCACCTGCTCGCGCCGTTTCCCGCTCGGGAGGTCAATATCGATATCCGGCCAACTGCGTCTTTCCTCATTCAGAAACCGCTCAAACAACAAGCCCGCTCCCACCGGGTCCACCGGAGTAATTTCAAGGCAATAGCAAACCACGCTATTCGCCGCACTCCCACGTCCCTGAGCCATAATTCGGTTTTCGCGACAGTAATTAACCAAATCCCACACAATCAAAAAATAGCCCGAAAACTCCAATCTCCGGATCACTGATAATTCATGCTCAAGCTGTCGTTTTACCTGAGCGCTAAGCTTACCCCGAAACCGCTTTCTAGCTCCTCGCAAAACAATTTCCTTCAAATACGTATCCATGGAAGACCCATCCGGGGTTTCATAAGCCGGAAATTCATAACCAAGATTTTCAAGGGTAAATTCTATGCGATCCGCAATTCGAAGACTATTATCGATAGCGCAAGGCGTATCCGAAAATAACCGGCACATCGAGTCCGCGCTCTTCACATGCCGTTGCCCATTGCTCGAGAGCAGCGAGCCAGATTTATCAAAGGTAACTTTCTCTCTAAGGCAGGTAAATAGATCATGCACTGCTCGCCCTTCCCCATTCGCATAATCGACACCATTAGTAGCAACTACAGATAAGCCAGATGTTGATGCCAAATCCTTAAGAGATCGCAGCCAAACTTCCTCTCCTCGCAAGCGATGACGTTGTAGCTCTACATAAAGATTCCGCTCGCCAAATATCCGCTTCAAACGCGTAGTCATATCCTGTACTGCATTCGCTCTTCCTTTTAACCAAGCCTTACGCAAGGGCCCCTCATCATCGCCCGTCAAGGCAATCAGCCCTTCAGCCCGTTCCGCCAAATCCTCATAATTAACCCGGCCTTCTCCTTTTGGAGCGGATAGATGAGTGCGGGTTAAAAGCTGGCTAATATTCTGATACCCTTGCCGCGTTCGTATCAAAACAGGAATGACAGATTCATCTTCCATCTCAAGCTCGCAGCCCACAATAGCCCTGATACCTTCTTCCCTAGCGCTAGCATGAAATCGAGCCGACCCGTAAAAACCATTCCGGTCGCATACAGCCATCGCCTCCAGTCCCTTGTTCGAACAGGCAGACGCCAAACAATCAGGCTGTGAAGCTCCTCGCAAAAAGCTAAAAGCCGAACGAGCATGTAGTTCCACATATCCTGACATCAGCCATAACTCCCTTCAATGCACCAGGCCTTGCCGTCTTTAACCAGCCGAACCCCTCCCCCTTTACGCAGTCGAATATCCCACTCGCTACGATTCCATAAGCCTTCCTTCTCCCACCAATGACCGGAACGAACCCACGGGCCGCTATACTTGCCAACAAAGCCAGACACTTCGTCACTTTGTATCCAAACAGGCACGCCCCCTTGCAACTCAACCTTCGCCTCTAGCATTGGACGGTAACGCTTCATCGACTTCATAATGCATTCCTCAAGCGCCATCCCGTCATCAACTTCAACTGTCTGCGGCATCGCTTCCAATTCAAACCCATCCGGCCTTCCCTCTGGACGCATGACTGGGCGCCCCAATCTCTCTGTCCCAACGATGCCAGCGAGTTTCGTCAATGTCTGACTAAAACGATGAGGATTTTTAAGGCTACTATCAAAGAGTCCATATTGCCGCTCCTGATGGTCTTCATAGTCCATCCGCAGCGAAAAGCGATCGACCGGAGAATCCGTCGAAACGCCATCCAAGCAACTAACCAATAGTCGGAACAACGCCTCATGATTGCTATTAGGATCGGGGATTTTTTGCTCAAACAACAAAGGCTCGCCATAAGCCAGACCCAAATCCAGAATAAGCAATGTCGCAACTTTATGGGCACGTTTCATTTCAAAACAAAGCTGCTCCATAAAACGGCGAACCAAGAACAGCAAAGGCTCCAAGTTTTCTATCTCCCGCTCGAATTCCCAAGACATTTCAAAGACCAGCGGCAAATCCAACACTCCGATCACTCGTGTGCCCCTCCCTTTGACCCGATCCCAAAGCACCAGTCCTTCCATCCCCAAACGGTTGCCGACCGAAGATCTCTTGAGAGAGGCAAATTTTCCAACAGTGCGAATCCCCCATTGAGTAAGGATCTCCAGTATATGATTCCCCGGTTCCACGGACTCAATTGGAAGCGTATCCAAAAAGAATTTATTAGTGATCTGCACGACATTCGGATGCAATTTTTCATACCGTGCCTCACTAAGCAGAGTTACTTTTTCGGCCCGCTTCGCGGCGAGCAAGGCGAGAGAGTCCGTCTCCGCAATCCCTGCTCGAACAACAAGACTCAGGCTCTTTAAACCCGAAATGACCTCGGAGCACTCCTGAATAGCCTCAGTCTCTTTTCTCCCCCGCAAATCAACCACGCATAGGTCCTCAAACTGTCGCTCAACACGCGGTGCAATCGAGTAAGCAGCGCTGTGCAGAGCCTTCCATGCATGCTCTTCCGCCTGTTGCGAGCGATAAATGATTTTAAGACCCGGGCAACGAGCCAAGGCTTGTCCAACAGACAAACCGATGCCAACTCCCTCATTCGCTGCCTCTTTCGTAAATTGCAGAGTAACCGCTTTACTTTCATGATCCGAAACCAAGGCCACTGCAGCTCCGTTTAACGCAGACTGCGAACGCATCGCAGCCTGCAAAGAAAAGTCGGGCATATAAAAGACGGCATACATCGTTTAAATCACTGACAGTACAGGCCCCAAATTCTAACTCGCCACACCCCGTATCATTTTCGGGAAACCTGATTTTTCCAGCTGGCGCAGACGTAGCACGCGCACCTCCAGCATTTGAGCCAACTCGCTCACCGAAACTTCCATATCTGAAAAATCGAACTGCCGAGTCATCTCCAAGCGCACCTGGGCGCTCGGAATCATCGCTTTCGGCGTGAATATGCAAACGCAAGCGCTCGAGCGCTCCGCCAGCCTCTGCAAACGATACCAATCTTCCGAGCGTACCCGCCTTAACTCCCGCATGTCGTTCCAGCTCAAATCCACCAAAACCATCCCAAAGTTTTCATCTCGCAGCAAAACATCCGCCGCCTTCATCGCTTGCATCGTATCCTCACACTGCACCCATAGCAAATGCTTGAGCAAGGATGGTGGAGTCGACTCCGGATCAAAGCTATAACGCCCGTCCACCAAGGTCACTAATTGCCTCTCCCGACGGGCCGCATTCAATAGATAAAGCAAAAGGGTTTGCCCGCCACAACTCGGCTTCGTCACCGCCACTTCGGTCAATACGCCCAGGGGCAAACCGCCGCCCAGGTCCTCGTCCAATGTTTCGATTCCCGTGCGGATTGTAGGTGCATCTTGGCAAGCAACTTCTTCAATCCCCGCTATCGTCATAGCTTCGCCATTCAATGGTTCAGTCTCCAACACGTCAACGTCCTCACGCCATTTAGAGCGTGACATAAGTTCATCTTCTTTCACGCCACGCTCACAAATAAAATTTGTTTTATCGCACTCAATCAACCCCATTAAAACAACCTAACAAACCCCCTCAGACATCGCCGGTCCTAGCTAAAATTAATAATCAGAATAAGCTAAAATAAACGACAGGGGCATGGTCGACTTAGGCAGACTCATTGCTCAATAAGGAAAAACCAACATCCATTACCTAACCTACAACTCTAGCTTAGGCATATAAAAAGCCTGTAGCTCAGGCTCTTCCAATGTATCCAAACAAGTCCTTCTCTAAACGCCTTAACGATCGCAACGTTCTGTTCATGAGACCCTCCAAGGATCCATCACAGCGTAAGCGGCTTCCAGTAAACTGGAACCCTGCAATGTAACTAGAGCTTCGCCCCGCAATGGTGGCAAAATTTCGAGTCACATGCATGATCTTGGCTTCCGCATTCTCCACACTTGGCAGAAAAATCTAGGCTACTCCGGCTTGCTCGAGCAATCTCCGCAGTCACAATTCCTGTAGGAACCGCAATAATCCCGTATCCAACTATCATGATTACCGAAGCCACCATCTGGCCGAGAGGCGTTTGTGGCGAGATATCGCCATAGCCAACAGTTGTCAAAGTCACGATCGCCCAATAGACCGATTTGGGAATACTGGTAAACCCATTCTCGCTGCCTTCGATCAAGTACATCGTCGCCCCTAAAATCGAGACCAAGGTCACCACTGCAAATATGAAAACCAGTATCTTGTGCAAACTGGCAGAGATTGCCGTTTGCAGCATCTTGGCTTCACCGACAAATTGAACCAACTTCAATACCCGAAAAATTCGCAGTACACGTAAAGCTCGCAACGCCATCAGGTAACGAGCTCCAGGGAAAATCAAATCCACGAATGTCGGCAAAACCGAAAGCAAATCTACGACTCCAAAAAAGCTTCGAGCGTAGCGACCTGGGTGCGATGACGTGTAGAGTCGCAAGAAATACTCCACAGTAAAGGCCAAGGTAAAGGCCCACTCGCTTATACGAAAAAATCTTCCATACTGGGCTTGTAAACTGTCCACACTTTCCAGCATCACAACCACGACACTCACTAAGATGGCGATAATCAGCACCACATCGAAAAGCTTTTCCACTGGCCTGTCAGAAAAGAAGATAATCCGCCGACACCGTTCTCTAAATCCAGTCCACTTAACCTTGGGCAAGTTCTCTTCGTCGAAAATCATAAGTTCTCTAAGTTGAAAGCCTTTACAGCTAACGCGCAATGCATAAGTCATTGCCTAGCCCTCCACGCGCAATCCGCCTAGTTCCATGAACGATTCCCAAGCACAGACTCAAACTCAACAAAGCAAGCTACTTCAAGAAATCCAAGCATTCTTTGGAGAAGAGCGAATCGACGAACGCTTAATCGACGCCTTTCTAGCTACCCCCCGCCACAAATTCGCTCACCGATTCGAAGGCAGCTCAGATGGACACTGGATCGAGCTCTCAGAAGAAAACCTCTCAGACCACTTGGTTCAGCTTTACCAAGATTCTCCTCTCTGCATCTACCGCAACAAAATCGGAGAAGTCGTATCCACAATTTCGCAACCCTCTCTCGTCCTCTATATGATACAGCTCTTGGAACTCCAAGCAGGGATGACAGTATTTGAGCTCGGAGGTGGCAGTGGGTGGCACGCCGCTTTGATGGCTCGCCTCGTTGGTCCAAACGGAAAGGTGCACAGCGCTGAAATCATAAAAGACTTAGTCGAAAACGCCCGGATCACCAAACAAAAGCTAGGCATCAATAACCTTGAACTCATCAATGGCGACGCAACCAAAGGCTTGCAAGACAAGGGCCCCTTCGACCGCGGGGTATTCACCGCATCCGCACGGGAACTACCACCAGCATTCTTCGAACAGATAAAGGAAGGCGGCCTCCTTCAGTTCGTGTTGAAACTCCCTACTGGTAGCGACATGCTTTGCCTACTCCGCAAAAAGGAAAATCGCTTCGAGAGCGAATACTTGATGCCCTGTAGTTTTGTTCCCGTAACCGGAGGGCACCCCCAAGAAGCGACCCCTGTCACACTCATCGAATCTCTCCCACTCTGGCCTAAGTGGCAAAACGAGGAACCGCACTTTACCCCTTTTGCAGATATGGGCATTTCATCAGATGACTTACCCGCACTCATCGAATTCTGCCAGGTCGTTTGCACCAACTTTATCCCCTTCGATTCCCAGGAAAACGACTCCCTCAGATCCAACGAATTCCTATTCGGCATTAACGCTTCCGACAAAGAATCGCTCACTCTCATTACCGATGACCAATTCTTAACCTACGGGCCGCTAAATTCGCTAGAAGACTTTTTAACTCTCGTAAAAGACTGGCTCACTTCAAACAAACCAGAAGTCGATGAGTTGACTTTAGAAATTTATCCCAAGCACCAACTCCCTTTCATCGGCCAAGGGGCTTGGTTAATCAAAGGCAGCCAATGCTTTTACCGCTGGACACTCCCAAGCATCGCTTAAGGAAGGAAGCGGAAGAGCCAGAATCATTTCATAAACTAGTCCTTAAAAGTTCCGACCCTCATTTCATTAGAAGTATAAATTCCCAAAACGGAATCGTGATTCCCAAGATTCTCAATTTGATTATCAGACAGCAATAATGACGCAGTTGATAACGCATCAGCAACTGTTGCCGATTTCGCCATCACAACTGCTTTTTCATTAATCAAATCACCTGATCGCGAAATAATGTGATTGGGCTGATAGCCAATTCCGGAAGCGCCCAGGGCAAAATTTCCAAAATACTTTAAACGAGGCTTACCACTTAGGATCGGAATTTCTAGGGTCCAGCATTTATCTTCATTCTGTGGTGAATCACCAAATACAAGCACACTCGAGCCGCCTCCAACCAACACTCCTGCTGGCACCTCCCAAAACTTCAGCAAATCATAAACAGTATCCAATGCAGCTCCTTTGCCTATCGCCCCCAAATCCAACCACCTTTTGCCTTCCAACTTTGTGACAAATGGATTCTGAGGATCTATTGCGATAACAGGTGAGTTCTCATCTTGTGAAGGTATCTGTAAATCTGATAAATGACGAGGGATTGACTGACCTTTGGCTTTTATTGCCTCAGAACCAACAAAGGGATCAAACATCCCACCCGTACCAGCAGAAACCTCAAAGGCTGATAATAGACAATTGTGCGTCACCTCGTCCAAGCGCAGCACATCACCCGCTCTCGCTCGATTTATTCGAGTTATGTCACTTCCTTCCCGATAAAGACTGAGTTTGCTTTCTAAATTATCAACCAAACGAAAAGCCTCTTCGGCAATTGCCGCTATTTTTTCCTTAGAGTTTGAATACAGGTGCAGAGAAAATCGAGTGGACATCGCATCATGCTCAAATCTCTTGAACCCTTTTAGCCCAATAATTTTAACGATTGAATCAGAATTCATTTCTCAGGGGATAATGATTCTTCCCAAACAGATTCCGATATCAATACTTGAAGCAATACATTAGGGCGAATTGCAACGTACTCCACCACTCGATTTTCCATCGTTTCTGCTGAGGCATCTCCAAGTTGTGAGTCTATTACTAACAGATCCCACTTTTGAAAATCGTTGGGCATTTTCTCAAAATAACCCACAGTCGAACTTCCACGCAAATACCACGGCAACGGCCATGCAGACTCTTCACTCACCACAGCAATATTAAGTGGACGATCAAAATTTGCACCCAAATTGCCTATTCTATCTAAGATTCGCATAAAGCCGCGTGGAGTTTGTTCGTAAAAATATGGGTTTCTCACATCACCTGGATATTGGACTAAGGCTAGGTAACTTTTGCCAAACGATTGATAACTTGCCAAGAAACACAAAACGAGTGAAACCCAAATCGCATTCTTTCGATAACACACTAAATAGTCCAAGGCCAGTCCAGCGAGCAGCACTAAACCAATCGCAGGCGTTAGCAACAACCAGGGTGTCTTATAAGGAATCAAGAGATGAATTACAAAAAGTGAAACTGTGAATACAGACAATGCCCTCCCACTCTGATTCGCTTTAGAGGAAAATGCGACGACGCAGCCAAAAAGCGAAAATAGCAGCAACAAACTTTGCCCCCAATTAATCCCATTATTTTTAAAGCTACTGAATAATTCAAAATAATGCCACCAAGGGTAGGAATGAGACTCGTCACTAATGCGCGTTATTTGTATTCCATAAGCCCCAAAGCTATCAACTATGCCTCGAGCGTTATTCCCGAAACTTGAATACAGAAAAGCGAATGGTATAGCAAAGCCTGCTAGAATGCTAATCACCGTGGAGAGCTTCGGAATGGATAGCCGAGGGCGAACACTTAGCCAAATAGATAAAAGAGCTAACAACAAGTAAAGAGGAGATATCTCCTTACACGTCTGTGCTAAACCAGCAATCACTCCAATTCCGAAAGGACGTACTATCGAACGCTTATCCCCTACCCACACTCTTGAATCACCACTCCGCCTACCAACCGAAACACACCTCAATACAAAAAGGAAAAATAACCATACAAACACAGCCAACCAGGCCTCCTGGATAAAGTACGTGTGATAAACAGAAGTAAACGTTTCGAACGCCATTAAGAGTAACGCAAAGCCTCCCGTTAAGGAGCCCAATTTTGTATATTTGGGTCCCAGCCAAACAATAACTAATGTAGCGATTGCAGCTAATAAACTAAAAGAACGGCACGCTCTATCATCAAAATCTTCAGCTGATCCTCCCAGTATTCGATGATACAATGCAGAGCCATAATAGAGAAATGGCCCATGTCTATCAACTGGGTCGTAGCTGTACCCCTCTCCACGGAGAAGATTCAAAGTTAGCCAGGCCTGTACCGCCTCATCGGCATGAAGCGGTCGATTTTCGAGATTATGAGCCCGCCATCCTATGCTTAATACAAAAGCAAATACGCATAGGATAAACCAAGGTTTACCATCACCCCTTAGCGCTCCTGCCAAATACCTCAACTTCGATGTAATGGTTTAGATCATCGCTAGTATTCCCATTTGAATAAAAACGAACATAGCGACCAACGGCCCCTTTAACCGGGATTAATCGTCCATAGTTTTTTTCCAAATACGCTTTATTATCTCCTGTTCCGACACCTGATGAATTGTCATGATCATTGTTGAAAACCGTCGTCACCTCACTTGAAAACTCAGGATCTTCTGAAACTTGGATAATAACATCTCGATAAGAACGAAGCTGAGAATGGTAATGCCAAAGCCCAATCGCATACACTTCCGAGGCTTCACCAAGATCGATCTGAATCCATTGCACGCCATCTCCCAGTTCAACATAATAACCATCCTCAGACTCTTTATCGCCATCGGTCGCCATATCCAATTCTCCAATGATCGGCCACGGGTCTGATGATGTAACGCCCTTTCCAGAGGCCAAATTCACCACATCACTCGGAACATCAATTTGTTTAAGCGTTTCTTTCGGATTCTCAAGATTCGACAACTTAATCGGCGAGGGCGTACTCGTAACTTTCGGCGACGGATACTCTAATTCAAGTACTTTGATTTCATCCGCGAATACCAACTGAGTAATCAGGAGCAAAGACAAAAGTACTATTTTTTGGTTACATATCATAATATTATATACTCAAAATATTTCTAGAATTAGGCTTCGAAATCTTCTGGTTTAAAATCGATAGATTTCCTCGCCTCAACTGCTGAATTAACTTTAAAAATCGCGGCTTCGCTTTCAAAGGCATGAACGGCATCGCAATTCAGATCGTTTTCACCACGTACCGCTCCAAAGAAATTTTCTAAATGCGGTTGATGCAGCGGTTTATCTAAAACGATTGGTAAATCGAAAGCGACTAACGGCGCGGTCTCTCTCACATCCACTGTCGCGCTATCGTTAGCTTTTGGAGCTCCCTCAGATCGCCGCAAGTAATTCAAATCAATCCATTTTTCCCAATCGGGAGCCCTATCTTCACGGTAAACTTTAGTGAGGTTCGAATTTTCCGAAATCTTCACAGAGCCTTCATCTCCCATAAATTGCTCGTAATAACCTCCTCCAGCACTGGTTGTAGTCAGAACTTGATAAAACGCCCTAACGGGCCCATCAGGGGTGTCATACTCAAAAATCGCCATCACATTGTCATACCACTCTCGGTTCGTGTAATAATCTGAGCCACCGGAGGCCATCACACTCTTTGGTCCGGTCCCCAAGAACCAATTAAAAATATCAATTTGATGAGCTCCCAAATCCGAAATTGGACCACCGGACAAATCTTTAAACCAGCGCCAATTTCGGAATTGGTGCATATTTTCATAACCATACCGTCGCAGTGTTTCGGGTGCTATTTCATAACGTTTTGGCCAGCTTAGATCTTCTGAAACCGCTCGATTCCACTGTCCATTTATATTTGTAATTCGACCAGGAATACGGGCTTTTTCAATTATGTTGTGAAATGCGTGGAGGTAACGCGGGTTACTTCGCCTCTGGTGACCAATTTGCAGCAACTTGCCTGTGCTCCGCATAGTATGAACCATACTCCGGGCCGCTTCCACAGTGTGAGCCATCATCTTTTCACAATAAACGTGAAGACCGGCATTCAAACAGAGATTTGTGTGATCAGCGTGCCAAAAATCTGGAGTCGATATAATGACAGCATCCAGATCACTTTCTTCGGATAGCATTTCTTCTATATTTTCGTAGCCGTTGGGATTGAACCCTGCCCTCTTCAGGCGATTAATTCCATAACGACGTGATAAATCCCATATATCGCATACGGCTGAAAAGTTCAGTCCCGGAATATTTTGGACCGCATCTAGCAAAACTCTTCCCTGGGCTCCCATTCCCACAAAAGCCACATTGATATCATCCGCACGAGATTGACCTTTTAGGATGTAAGGTGAGGCTAAGACCATACCACCAGCTACAACGCCTGTTTTCAAGAATTCGCGACGAGAAAAAGGGGAATTGTTTTTTGAATTTTCGTATTTCATTATATACTACAAATTGGGTAAAACAGAAAACCGATCATATTTAACTAACTGCAATGCAGCAACTACCATGATTACATGTACCCCCAGCCAAGCGACTCCACCACTTTCATTCAAAAGAATAAGTCCTAGGGATAAACTGCAATACAGAAGCCCTTGAGCAAATAACATGATTCGCGGAGCAAACCCTATAAGTACTGCAATTCCGAACAGAATCAAAAATGGCCCCAGAGCCCCTTCAAATAAATTCAACGCCCAGTTTGGAATCAATGGCTCATTCTGAAATTTCTCTAAAAGTACATCGGGCATCCCTTGGTAATGATCAATCCCGTAAGTTTTCTTAGAGATTTCAACCATCGCTCCGGTTATATCAGGTTCACCAAACTCATCCAAAAGCGGCTGCCTTTGGATTATAGAACCCGAAAACTTTTCAAGACCTGTAAGCAATGCGCGCATACCTAGCCAAATTCTTAATAGTGCGTACGAAAATACTCCTGCAAGATCTGTAGGTGAAATTAGAAACTTTAACATTTTAGTAGTAATAGGGATATATTCAAAATTTGGATTTTATACGTAAGCGAATCCAAGCTCTTGCATAATTTGCAACGTATCTCACCCGACCGACCCATTCAGAATTATCCCAATTCCAAATGGATACTGGCAGGTTATACTCAAGATCAAGTGTCTCTGCCTGGATCAAAATAGTCAAAATCTCGCCCGTTCAATAGCTTGAACAACTATGGGTTATTTAAACTCACACAATCGCCCCAGGCAACAACAGCACAAAACAAAGCGCCCCTTCCAAATAGAAGGAGCGCTCGTCACGGTTTATCAGATAGACCTAGCTGCCCAGTACAAATTTAGAAATCAAATGTGGTAGAGAAAATGAATGTTCTGGGTGTTTGCACCTTATACAAAGCCACTTCACCTGTGGACGTTGCAACTTGTGGAAGAAGATCGTCGTCATCGAGAATATTTCGAATATTCAGCTGGAAACGCGCATTCACCTTATCGTTGAACAATTTTGTTTTATAAGAGAACCATGCATCGATATCCGTAACGCCATCATCTTTATACGGATTATCTATGTCAGGTGTGACTCGACCATCAATAATCTCCACAGGCAAACCGATGGTTCGCTCATCCCGCCAGCGAATCGCCCCACCAACTCCAAACCCTTCCAGCTTACCTTCCGTAAATTGGTAGTTATTTACCAAATTCGCTCTCCACTCAGGAACACGGTCAGTCGGTTGTCCTTCGACAGCAGTTGCTAGATCCAGAAAGTCGAAGAAAATATTCTTATCAATCCACTCTTGAACGGTCTGCTCGTCATCAACGGCAACCTGTCCATTTTCACTATTAAATGCACGATCAGAGAATTTCATCCACTCAGCGAGCCTCTCGTTTTCGATGTATTCTCGGTATGTATTCGCGATATTTGTCTCAGTAGACTCAGTCTTAGAGGCATTAAAGGAAATACGCCAATTTTTTGTGGGATTGTAAGTAGCGGTTATCTCCAACCCATCAGCGACCAGATCCGATAAGACATTCGCTAAGAGAGCATCTGCAGTTGAACTTGTATCATAATTCTCCGGGAGCTTAAATGTACCTGAAATTGGAGGTGTCGTAGGGTCCTCAACCCAGCTAGCAAGTCGAGTCTCGATAGAGTTAAAGTCCCATCGCAAACCATCAAACTGTTGAGACGTATTCCTCGTCTGACTGTTTTCGTACCAATTTAGCTTTAGGAAAAAATTTCCATCCAAAAGTTCAAAACGCACGCCATAGTCTTCGCCTTCACCCGAACTTGGGTCATGAAAATTACCAGTAGCTACATTAAGTCCCGCTGTTCCAGCAATGCGATTGGAAGACTCATTGTAGTGGAACGATAACCACGGCAGTGGAAAAACGACAATACCTTTCGTTTCCTGGCCTCCACTTTCATCCAAGTCAGGATCACTCAAATCTGGCGCACTAAGCTTAGAGATATCCTGCTGACGGGTATTGTAAGGAGCAGGCGCGTTGTCCTCCCTTGATGTCGTGATAATTTTGCTCTTAAAATCATCCCAACGTTTTCCATAGGTTACGACTACCTTGCCGTCCAAAAACGAACTTTGCGTAGCCAGCATTCTTCCTTCAGTCTCTTCTGTCTTAAAACTACCACCAGCCCAAACGCCGTATTCCAAAGATGGATCTGGTCGGAATGCCACAAGCAGACTGTCATAACCTGCATATGGCTCGTTATCTAATCCGGTGACATGTTTGTTCGGATCCAAATAGAAAGTACTCCCCGCAGGGTCTGACGGGTCATCGAGATACGTTCTGTGGTAAGCTCGAAAATTCGCTGCACTAGAACCTGTTCCTACTATTGCGATGTCATCAGGAACAGTCGGGTAGATTGAGCCTCGATAATTTTGGTTTCCTTCCTCAAGCTCGGATTTATCAACTAACCCCGCCAAATTGTGTTTTCCAAGCCAACGAGACCAGCCGTCTCTTTCTGTAAAATCCAATTCGTAGGAAGCAGTCAGACGGGCATTTTCTGAATCTGCGAGTTGCGTCGACCCACGAGACCAGCTCTCTGTGTAATACTTTCCTCGATTCGGGTTCAAAACGGGTTCAGCATCTGGATCAACTGAAGGTAGATAACGCTCGACATCGATTCTTAACACCTGATCCGAACCACGCAACCAATCTGTGAAATCTTGATCCCTAGATTCCTTTTGGTAAGCGAATTCTAAGAACAAATTATCTAAGATTTGTTGCTCTACAAACAAAGACCCTGAATATCCATTCGCCTCAGTAACTGTCGCGCCTCCTAAATTTATATCATAAGGATAAATAGACTCATCGGTAAGGCTTCGTCCAAAATTGTCTACGGATTCTACGCCCTCCAGTTGTTGAGGAAGCCTCGATGTGGCCCCACCCCCACGTGAATTACCTAACATGTTGTAACTTGGAATCTCTTCGAAAGCCCCAGTAACTAAAACAATACGATTGAAACCATTCGCAAAGGGTGTGGTGTTATCCTTCAAGTCTCCTTCCGCCCAATACAAGCGAGGGTCTAACGGATCCGTGATACCCAATTCTGCCATCATTTCTTCGCGATACTCTAAATAAGGCGTTACTCCGTCCCTAATCAACGTATTCCGTGGAATATTGGCCTCACGATCAATATTTTCAATACTAGCGCGAACAGTCGTCCTTTCCCATGGCTTATAACTTAACGTAGCAAAGAATCGCTCTTTCCGATCAAAGCTCGGCTTTTTCCAGTTTTTCTCATTTTCATATAATCCGCCTACCCGTATTGCTAATTTATTTTCTATCAGCTCGTGATTTACATTAAAATTCATTCTATACGAATCTTCACTATCAAATCTAAAACCAATTTGATTCGCATTGGTGAAGTTCGCTTTCATTGATCCTTGATTGATAACCCCGCCAGGAGAGCCCAACCCAAAGAGAATAGCATTTGGCCCGCTGTTAAAAGTAAACCTATCGCTATTGTAGGCATCAATTTGAAATAGAGTTGGAAAAAAGTCGCGTGTCTTACTAGCATTCGCCAAACCTCTTACGCGAGCTGCTGTATTCAATTTTTCTACACCTATTTGACCATCATCTTTAGGGTCGCCATAATACTCTCTACTGCCTTCTACGTTCAGGGAATAAAGCTGAGCATCTTCTATATTTGTCGCAGCAATGTCCTGCAAAAACTCTTCTGTCATAATGTCAACTTGAGCAGATACATTCTTCAAAGAAGTCGAAATACGGGTTCCCGCTAATGTCTGAGCTGCTCGGTATCCAAGGTCATCACCTGCATCCACGGCAAATGGACTCAATTCATAAACCTCTTCATCGGTTTCTTCGTCCTGAGCACTTAAACAGGCGCTCCCTGCAACACATCCAATTAGGAAGGAATTGAACCATCTAAAAAAGGTTCTTTTTTGGTCATTTTGTATTAATATATCCATAACGAGTATAGGTAGTTTGAGGGAATTGTTCCGTATTCACATGAATTGGAACATATGAGTTAAAAGGGATGTTGCGAAAATGAAGATTGGGGTAAAATTAATCTTCGCAAATGGTTACTGGAGAGGGTCAGATAGTTTAACGTTTAGAACCATAAACAGGATAGCGCTTTTTGGATCTTACTTTAAGATAGGATATAAATATTCTATTTCAAGATTGCCATTATTCAATAGATTGAATATCGATTTATCATGAAAAAAGCTTCTACCCTGAAAGAGGTCGCTTCAGTCGCAAAATGCCACCCAAGCACCGTATCATTGGCTTTAAGAAACGATCCTCGAATTCCTGAGGAAACGCGTGAGCGAATTCAAAAAATAGCAAACGACCTTGGCTATAGCGCCAACCCGCTGGTTTCAGCTTGGGTTTCTGCCCGCAGAGCAGGCAGGCCTGTTCATCAACACGTTTCTGCAGCCTACCTCACTTGCGAAGACAATGAATTTGACTGGCCAGCGGACGAGCACTTGAGAAGCATTTTTAAAGGAGCTCAAAAACAATCGGAGAACCATGGTTTCAGGTTGACCGAATTTAGATTTCGCAATCGCAAGCAAGAGGTTGCGAGGCTAAATCAGATTCTATCTACAAGAGGCGTGAGAGGAGTCATTTTCGGTCCCACCCTTCACCATCAGAACATTACTGGATTAGAATGGGAAAGATACTCGCTCATCACAATTGGATACGGCCTAACCTCTCCTTCACTCCACCGAGTTGCCCAAGATCATCACGCTGGAATTACGGGGGCCTTCAGCGAATTCCTAAAAAAAGGCTATAGCCGCATTGGCCTCGCATTCACCCTACAGCACAATGCTACTAGACTCGAACGCTGGGTTTGCGTGTATCAATACGAGCAAATCCGCTATGCTAAATCAAGAAATCGTTTGCCTGTATTTAGCGCAAAAAGCAAAGATCCCATGATTGAAGCCAAAGAATGGATACAGAGCGCTAAGCCAGATGCGATAATTACAGACAACCCTTCTGCTTGGACAGAAACTGGAATACCAACACTCGGCTTCACCCATTCATCCTCTAAACCCTATTCTGGTGTCCAACATGATAATAGCCATATCGGAATTAGAGCTATGGACCTTTTAGCTTACATGGTCCTCAACAACGAACGAGGGATACCAGAAGCGCGACAAACAGTATTGATCGAACCCTCCAGCGTTGTCAGTTCCCCTTAACCGAATCTGCCCAGCAAATTCAGTCAATCCATCGAATAGGTTAAACATTGACCATCCCATTTAAAGCGATCGGTAGATACTCTATCTATGAAGCGCATTTTAATAGTAATCCTTTTCTCCTTTAGCTTGGGCAATCCGTCTCCCGCTATTGAATTATCGGTCAACGAATCAGACGACGCTATCACTGTTTACCGAGACCTTAAACCAATTCTTAACTACCAAAAATCCGTTATGGACTCTCCACCAGGAGAATCAGATTTATTTCAACGAAGCGGATTTATACACCCCATTTATACACCAGCAGGTAAAATCGTAACCTCAATTCATCCACCGGAAAGTATTCATCATATGGGTATGTGGCATGCGTGGGTGCATGCTAATTTTCGCGATCGCGAAATTGATTTTTGGAATCTCAAGAAAGGGGTGGGAACAGTCCGATATGTGTCTACTTCAAAGATACAAAGGAACAAAAATACAATTGAGTTTTCCGTTAGACAAAACCATGTCGCATTGCAATTCGCCGAAAACCAAGAAGAAGTAATCCTTGAGGAGCTATTCACAATCAGAGTTTTTAGCGACGAGTATTCCAATATTTTTGACTACGAAATAGTCCAACGAAATGTTACCGACGTCCCCCTGGAACTACCCGTTCATCGCTACGGAGGGGGCATCGCCTATCGAGCGCCTGAGAATTGGGGTGAGACCCAAGACGCCTACTTAACTTCGGAAGGACACGACCGTACAACTGGGCACACAACCCGAGGTCGTTGGTGCGCCATGCATGGTCCAGTAGGAGATGGCATTGCTACTGTCGTAATCATGTGTCACCCTTTAAACAACGATGCTCCCCAACGCATGCGCATTCGCCCCAAAAATAGAGTATTCTTCAACTACGTGCCTACTCAAGAAAACGAGTCAAGCATCCAACCCGGCAAATGCCTAAGCATGAAGTATCGCGTTCTAACATTCGACGATAGGCCAAGCGTAAATACAATCGAGAAATACTGGAAAGCATTCGCATCTGAATAAATCATCCAAGGACAGCTGTCTCAAAAGCTTCAGTATGTATCCACAAGACTCTTCACCTTGATTTGACTAACCAAACTCTCAAGACTCAATTGTTGTTGCGGATAAATAACCACTGAATACTCAAGCTCTGGTCGAACGTGAAAGAAATTATCCGAAAACCTTGCATCCGATTCAGATAATTCTAGCCAAAGCCAAAGCCCTACAGCTTGCACACTCAAGTTCGCAGTAAAAGAGCCGTCATCGTTTTCAGATACATCAATATTCGTCCCAATGTCCTTGCGTAATTCCATATGCTTAGGCCTCGATAAGAATATGGAATTCTTGGAAGCGTGCCCATTGCACGTCTCTACTTCCAACCATACGACGACCTCACGATTCACAGCTTCAGAACACACCGACCGCAATTCAATTGTTTCCACAAACCGACTCGCATTCGCCTCCAAACACACATCACCGCCTCCCACTTGAAGCGTTTTGCCTCCTAAATCAGTAATCTCCCAAGAAACCTTCGCTTTCGTATCTTCAAGCAAATCGCTCACAAGGTAAATATCCACACTGCTTGTATCAATCTGTTCTACTCCACTCACTAATACCGGAGCGTAAAACCGTTTCGCCATATAATGCAGAGCCTTCCAACGGCCATTATAATCGATGGAAGACCAGCTAGCAACTGGCCAATAGTCATTAAGCTGCCAATACAAACTTCCCATACAACGGGGCTTATTTCGTCGCCAATGTTCAACAGCATAGGTAATCGCCATTCCCTGCAGGATCTGGGAAACCCACAGCGTATTGTCGAACCCCACCGGCAATCGATACCACGATAGCATGTATTGCATAATGGTGGAATTCCCAATGCCAGAGCGTTGATGATGCTCCATCACGAAGGAAGTGATATTCCTATCCTCAAGATTTGTGTATCCATAAACCGTTTTAGGCTCAGGAAACGATTGAAAACCGTACTCGCTACAGAAACGATGAAAACTCGTTCGATACCATTCAAAGGGCTCTTTTTCATGCCAAACCGCCCAAAGATGGGCATCCCCTCGATCAGGACTTTGCGGATCAGAAAGATCCTCTGATGAATGTGGGCTCCCAGGCCAATAATTGCCGCCGGGGTGCCAACGCTCTACGACACGCATCAGAGCATCTAAAAAGAAACTCTTATAGTCTTCCTTTAACATGTGTCGGTGAGTCACGGAATCACCAATGGAAAAGCATTCTAATTCGTTGTTGCCACACCAAAGAGCTAGGGCCGGAAAATGATGAAGCCGCTTCACCTGTTCCTCAGCCTCAGCCAGGGCAGTTGCACGGAACTCGGGTTCGTCAACCGGCGGCTTGTTACAGGCGTACAAAAAATCTTGCCAAACCAAAATGCCGTGCTCTGCGCAAAGTTCGTAGAAAAAATCCGGTTCATAGATTCCCCCACCCCAAACGCGGAGCATGTTCATATGAGCACTAGCTGAATCCTTTATCAATCGTTCATAATCATCTCTAGTCGCTCGAGAGAGAACTGCATCTACCGGTATCCAATTTGCCCCCTTTATAAAAGTAGGTACTCCATTCACTACAAACTGGAAACTCTCTCCCCACTCATCTTCGTGCCTATCCAAAACAATAGACCGAAACCCAATCTGCCTACTGCAGAAATCAAGGACGTTCCCCTCTTTGTCGCTAAGAATAAATGATAGCTTATAAAGAGCCTGATTCCCCATCCCATTTGGCCACCAAAGTTCAGGATTCTTAACATCAATCGCTACCTCGTCATTACCATCAAGAAAGGGGCAATTCACCTCAGTAAGAGTTTTCCTTCCTCTTTTCAGCACTATTTTTCCCATCAATCCTTCACAAAAAACTTCGTCGTAATCGATCAATGGATTCACTTTTAGGGTAGCGTTTTCGCCATCAAGATTCTGCTGTATTTGCAAATATTCGATGCGAGGCTTAGAAAAACCCAACAATTTGATGTCACGCCAAATTCCACACGTAACCGCCTTTGTTCCCCAATCCCATCCGAAATTACAATACTCCTTTCGGATCAGCGAGTAAGGAGCTGCGACCATGCTTGACTTCCAAAAAAAGGGAATTTCACGATCATTAGCTACCGTACAGTAGTTTACTGCAGAATCGAATCGGATCGAAATTAGGTTTTCGCCTTCAATAATAAATTTAGATACATCCCATTCCCAGCTACGATGCATGTTATCAGTCTTCGCCAGCTCTTTCCCGTTTATTGTTACCGTAGCGAGCGTATCCAATCCTTCACATGAAATATTAATCCTCAAGTTCGAAACAAACTCCTTCGTAGCCACAAAATAGCGACTGTATACCCAGTCGTTTTTTCCAATCCAGCCTTGCGAGTTCTCATTGTCTCGATAAAACGGATCCTCAATCTTGTTCGCTCGTATTAGATCATAGTACAAATCTCCCGGCACTTCGCCTTCTAACTCTACTTTGCGATCAAGGCACTGCACTTGCCACGCTCCGTTTAATGAAAGTTCTTCAATCATAACCTAGCTCAACACTTATCCCAACAACTTCGCACCTGCTTCTAATACTCTAAATGTCTCGACCAGACAATCATCATACCCAATACGCACTTGAAAATCTCCTGGCTCGACCACTCTGTCCAAATTTTCATCCAACAGTTCAAGCTCATTGAATTTCAGAGTAAACTCTAAACGAAGTGCTTCACCTGACTGTAACAACACTCGTTCGAATCGCTTAAGTAACTTAACAGGTGTAGTCACAGAACTATAGCAATCCGTTACGAAAACCATCACAACTTCTTCACCAGCAAGCTTTCCAGAATTTTTCACAGTTAAGGATATGGATACACTGTCTCCATATTCGACCTCTTCAGGAATTGTCAATGAACTGTATTCAAATTCAGTATAACTCAATCCACACCCAAATGGGTACAAAGCCTTGTGCCTTGAAAGAATGTAAGTTCGGAAAAACTTAGAGGGTCTGTGATGATACGGATATTTCAAATGCCCCGCACTCCTAGGGAAAGTCATCGTCAGTTTCCCACTTGGGTTGACACTACCAAAGAGAATTTTTCCCAATGCCTTCCCACCAGCCATTCCCGGCTCTCCCGCGAAAAGGATAGCCGGAATATTGTCAGCGCACCACTCTATAGCAAGGGGTCTTCCTCCCACCAATACCAGGACCACCTCCGCACCCGTAGCATGTATGCTCTTGATTAGATCCAATTGACGGCCAGGCAGTTCTATATCTGATCGATCTAGATTTTCCCCACACGTACGCAGAGATACACTATCTCGAAGTCCATTTTCTCCCACTGCTACAATTGCGATATCTGCTTTCGCAGCAGCCCTGGAGACTCTTTCGATCGCCTCGTCGTCAATCTTTTCAATCGCTCCGCTACTAGAATGAAAAACACTGCAGCCTGATCCAGCTTCGTTCTTTATTCCGTCAAGAACTGTTGTAACCAGGTCGCGTTCTTGAGTAAGTGCCCAATCTCCTAGAATCGATTGATCATCAGCGCAAGGTCCCGTGACCAAAATGCGCTGGGAGCCTTTCTTTAAAGGCAATATCTCGTTTTCATTCTTAAGCAAAACAATCGATTCACGAGCAGACTCGTAAGCAAGATCACGATGGGCTTCGCACAATACAACTGTTTCCGAATTTCCCAAAGCCAAAGGCTGCTCAAAAAGCCCGATCTTAAACTTACACATCAGAATTCGCCAACAAGCCTCATCCACCAGAGCTCCCCCTATACGACCATCTAAAACTTGCTTTTCTATACTCTCGAAATAACCCGGTCCATGCATGTACATGTCTATACCCGCTCTAAGAGCGATGCAGTTTGCTTCATCAAAACTCTCAGCCACCTTGTGCAAGCTATGCAAGCGAGCCACGTCATTCCAGTCACTCACCGTCAATCCTCCAAAGCCTAAGTCATCACGCAACTTATCTCTTAGGAGCCATTCGTTCCCATGACAAGGAACTCCGTTGATCTCGTTGTGGGCCGCCATGCAAGTCAAAGCTCCCGCATCAATCGCCTTTTTAAACGGAGGAAAATGAAACTCCTGCAACGACCGATCCGAAACATCCATTGGACTGAAATTCAAGCCATCAGCTGGGTCCCCTCCAGCAATAAAGTGCTTCACACAGGCTAATACTCTGCTTTCCCCATTTAACCCCTCGTCTTGGTAACCTTCGATCATAGCTGCGCCTAATTCACCTGCCAACAACGGATCTTCTCCAAACGTTTCGCCACATCTTCCCCAACGCGCATCCAAGGCCAAATCAACGTTTGGAGAAAACGTCCATTGAAAGCCCGTAGCCCTAAGCTCTCGAGCCGTAGCCTGAGCAATGCGACATGCGAGATTCTTATCCCAACTAAATGAATACGTCAACGGGGATGCAAAAACCGTTGCTCCGCTTTTCAACATTGCATGTCCATGAATTGCATCAGTAGCAATTAAAGCGGGAATTGATAATCGAGAACGCAAAGCCGCCCGTTGGAGGGTATCTGCTTCCTCCTGAGTTTGCACAGATAGAAACGATCCAATCTCACCGCGCTCAGTCATCCTCAAGACATCTGCTTTCCTGAGATCAGGATAAACTGCCGTTGAATCATCATCATTAGACTCTGCCAATCGCTGCCCTTCCTCCATCGGCCCAAGCCCTACAAATTGGCACAGCTGCCCAATTTTTTCTTTCAAAGTCATCTGCTCAAGCAGAGAGCTAGCTCTTCTTTCCGCTGATACGGTGGGGTCTAGATAATTGTCTCTCATTTAATCAATAAATAGTAAGAATATATTCACTGAATTGAACAATCAAGTTAATCCAACTAAAACCAACTCCGATTCATTCAATTCATTGAGTAATTTTGTTTGAATAGCAATCACGAGACTGTGACTCACAGCCAAAGTATGTGATTCCCATCCACAGGCTATTCGGTTTTCTATTTTAATTCGTATCCAAATCATACATCCAAATTCATTCAATCCATTGAACCATAAATCAATCTATTGAATTGAGGAATAATTGATTGAGTTAGCAGCACTCATAGTCTCCGTCAGTTTAGCCTTGGTATCTGACATGAGCTATCACTCAGGTCCATTTTACAAAAAAAAAACAAAAACCCTGACCCCAATTAATTCGTATTTATACAATAATACATACCCACAAAAACTCATTATTTTTCACAAGAAAGGCCCCACAACTTAAGGCATCTTTCTTTTCCAAGAACCAACAAAAAAAATTTCAAATAATAAGATGAAAAAAAGTGTCAATAAACTGTATACATTAATAAGTATACTCGCTGCCTTCTGCTTCTGCGGATCAGCTCTCGCACAAACTATTTATGTATCCAAATCAGGAAACAACAACAATAACGGTCTCTCGCAGGGAAATGCGGTTTTGACCATACAAAAAGGACTCGATCTACTCAAATCGAACAGTGCCGACATACTCCAAATAGGAGACGGCACCTACTATGAATCCGTTACCCTAAGCAACTACGGTTCCTCATCCAATCGCGTTTGGATAAAGGCAGAGAATCCTGGAGGTGCGGCGATCAGCAACAATTGGCAGGCCGCCGACCAGGGTAATGTAACTTGGACGGCCGACAGCGGAGGGGGTGGAGTCTACTATGCCTCCCGCTCATCCCGCCCCTACGTCGGGTCGCACGAAAACGACTTCCTGATGTACTACAACAGCGAGGCGGATCTGAGGGCAGCGTCCATCACGACGGACGGCAAGACTATCAGCAAACCATCCTACGGTTTCGCCTTTGAGAGTTCGCAAAATCGGGTCTACGTGCGTCTACGTGGCAACGCCAATCCGAATGGCAAGAGCATCAAACTGACCGCCGCAGGCACCCAGACTTTACTCGATATGAACAACTGCGACTACGTTTACGTAGACGGCATCAAGTTTGAAGGCGCTGGATACACCCGCGCCATCGAAATCGACAACGCCTCGAGCAACTGCATCATCCGCAATTGCGAATTTACCGGATCGCGGTTTGGAGCGCGCACACCCTCGAACACAACGATTGAGTGGAGCACCTACCGCTACATCGGCTTCGATAACTGGGCACGGGACGTCACCGATCTGGATGGTCACGTGGCTGAACCCGTCTTCACTCTGATCAAAAAATACTACAATGCTGCTCTGATCGGAGTTGGCGGAGGCACCGGCAACGCCATGCTCGAAGGCAGCTTGAACCACGGAGCAAACGTTTCCCCTGCCCCCACCAACGTCGTCATTGAGAACAATCTGATCGGCCCCTGCTTCGACGGTCTCAACCTCGGCCACCTCAACAACTCGTTCGCTCGCGAAAACGTATTTCTCGAATGCCTCGACGACGGCATCCAAAACGACGATAACGGCACATCCCATCCTGCTACGGGCAATCGGGTTCACGACAACCGTTTCGTAGACTGCCATCGCGACATCTCGGTGCAGGGCGCAAACAATGTGGGTAGTTTTCATATCTACCGCAACCTGTTCATCGCCACCGATCACAAACTCTCCTCTCCGGACTTCTATTCGCTGAAGATGAACAGGGCATCCACCAGCAGCAGCACCTACGTGTATCAAAATACCTGGTGGCACGACTTCGGCCAGAGCGCCAACGGAGCTCAACGTGTCTGGAGCGATTTCGGCGGCATCAGCAACGCCAACCGCATTATAAACTTCTTCAACAACGTCGTTGTCTTTCCGCGCGATTTCAGCAACGGACCCGGCAGCGACCCTCAGTCAATCCAGAACAACGCAGCCGTTGGCCCTTCCTCCGGAGCAGCTTCCATCCTCACCGGCGGAGGCGGCACGTTCACAGGGACGGCTTCTTCCAGCATGCAGCTCAACTCCGACTATTCACTACAGTCCAGCTCTCCCGCTCGCAACATAGGTCGGTCCCTCCCCAGCGGATTTCCCGACAGTAACTCCAATAACAATGATGCAGGGGTCTTCCCGTTCGGAACATCTCCCGGATCAAATTGGCCAAGAATTGCGAGTGTTGCGTTCACCTCGACTCCCCCTCCAACCTTCTCCAGCGGCTCTACTCCGAACGCGCCGACCAGCTTAAGCGCAACGACAGTATCCTCCTCTCAAATCAATTTGAGCTGGACAGACAACAGTAACATCGAAACCGGTTTCGAGATAGACCGCAAGACAGGTTCAGGCGGCACCTATTCACAAATAGCTACTCCAGGAGCCAATACAACTAGCTTTAGCAACACTGGACTGTCTGCGAGCACCAACTACGTCTACCGCGTACGGGCCACAAACTCCAACGGTGATTCGTCTAACTCGAACGAAGCCAGCGCAACGACATCCTCCGGCGGAGGAGGTGGCAACAACGATATAACCGTCCGAGCGAGTGGAAGCGAAGGCACTGAAAGCGTTCAGTTGGAAATCGACGGAACTGTCGTGGCAACATGGCCAGTAACCACATCCTTTCAGGACTTCGTCTATTCCACCGCCGCTCTATCCGGCGATGTAAAGGTTATCGGAACCGGACTCAGTGGAGCAGGCACCGCCTTCATCGACTACATCACAGCCGACGGGGTAACGTATCAAGGAGAAGACCAAACGATCAATACTGGTGTGTGGCAAGGTGGCTCTTGCGGTGGCACTCTTTCCGATACCTTACACTGTGGAGGACACATTGATTTTGGCTTAATAACATTTGGTACTGCTTCGCCTCCAGCCGCTCCAAGCTCTCTCGCTGCAAATTCGATTTCCTCCTCTCAGATCGACCTCAGTTGGACAGACAACAGCAGCGACGAAACGGGCTTCGAAATCGATCGCAAAACAGGCTCTGGAGGCACTTACTCTCAAATTGCCAGCCTCGGTGCAAACGTATCCAGCTATAGCGACACAGGGCTGTCATCAAGTACCAACTACTTCTACCGCGTACGGGCCACAAACGCGAATGGCGACTCAGGAAATTCTAACGAATCCAACGCGACTACGTCAGGTAGTGGTGGTGGATCCTCCGTTACCTACCAGGGAGAAAGCGCCAGCCTTTCCGGCGGTAATGTCGTTGAAAGCACCAACACTGGTTTCAATGGCACGGGCTACGTAAACTCCTCAGCTAACGGCAGTACGACCTTCAACAATATCGACGGCCTCGGCGGTGGTTCGATCACTCTAACGATTCGCTACGCTTTGGGCAGTGCTGACCGTACCGGTAACCTCATAGTCAACGGAGGTAGCCCAACTAGCCTAACAATGACAGGCACTGCCGCGTGGACTGACTATCAGACCATGACAGTGAACATAACGCTGAATAGCGGCACTAGCAACACCATCGAATTCGATGCCACTGGAAGCGACTTCGGCAATATCGACGAAATCACACTAACTTCCAATGGAGGAGGCGGAAGCAACGATATTATCGTTCGAGCAAGAGGCAGTCTTGGGACAGAAAGCGTTGAGTTGGAAATCGATGGCACAGTCGTCGCCACCTTTGCAGTAAGTACGGTCTTCCAAGACTTCACCTACACCACAAGCGCTACCTCAGGTGATGTCATCGTAAATGGTATAGACGTCGGAGGTTCGGGCACGGCTTACGTCGACTACGTTCAAGCAGATGGAGTGACTCATCAAGGAGAGGATCAAGTCACCAACACAGGCGTATGGCAAAACGGATCATGTGGAGGGACTTTATCCGAGGCCTTGCATTGTAACGGCTATATAGACTTCGGAGTTATCAGCTTCTAGAATAATCGTTTAGTCGATACACATCCAGCGCAGAAGGGATTTCATTCTCTTCTGCGCTTCTGTTCTTATTAGCAATTAACCTTCATTAATATGCGATTCAAGAGACTAAGCATATACGCCACCTTCACCTTTCTAGTTTTCGGAGTATTTACTTTTAGCAGACGCTCTACCAATGTTCTAAAGACAGACTCGCATAACGATTCTCCCACAAAATTAGAAATCGGGGAATCCTCTGTTATATCAAAAAACCATCACTTCCGATGGCAAAGTCTAATAAGCACATGGAACGAGCTTTCCGAAGCGGATCAATTAAGTGGGATCAACACCATTCTAGAACTCGTTAGCGTGAACGACTTATTGGAACTGTTTTTTCAAATTCCTCAATCAGTATCAGGAGATATTTCACTTTCCCTTCAACACGAGCTGTTGCAGGCGATCGCCATTCACCACCCCCAGATTGTCGCCCAAATCACAGATGCCATTCCCGATCAGGAAACACTCGATTCACTCAGGCTCGAACTTGATTATCCCCAACCCGATTTTCCAAACAGCAAGGTACTCGAAAACATAGATAATACCTTTTCAAACATTGACGAAGAACGCTTTCCTCAAGCCCTCGATTTCGCGCTTAGCCTGCCCGAAGGCCCGTCTAAGCAGCGTGCCCTCGTCCACCTAAGCTATCATTGGAGTAATCAAGATTTAGATACCGCTCTTTTATACGCGAAAAACCTGTCTTCAGAAAACGAAGCATTCGCTATCGCTTTAGTAAACCATTGGGCCAATCACGAACCCAAAAAGGCCATGGAATGGGCAAGATCAATTGCTGACCCAGACAAACAAACAAAAATCTTAGCAAGCCTCATCGCAAATTGGTCTGCCACGTCGCCACTCCAAGCTGCTCAAGCTGTTGCGAATGACCTCCCTTTAGGCGAAGCCCAAGAACAAGCCATAATATCAGTCGCTTCCGGTCTGGCTGCTGCTGATCCGGAATCTGCAATTCTTTGGGTAGAAGCTCTCCCTCCAGGCCAACTTCGAAAGTATGCTATTCAAAACGTAGCGCATCAGCTCTCGCAAGCAAACTCCGACAACCTAATAGCCTGGCTCGAAACGCTTGAAGCGTCAGATGATCGCGACGCCGCCTTAGCAGCCGGTGGCAGTCAATTTATCGAAGAAGATCCTGACTTGGCTCTACAGTTATTCTCAAGCATTGAAAACAAGTCTCTTCGTCACCACCAAACCAGCCGAGCCCTTCAAAGTTGGCTAGAGACCGATCCGCAAACCGCCCAAACGTGGATTAATGAAAGACCGCGATAGAATAATCGCCCAAACATTCCAATTACAACGCCCAAACCGACACCTATTCAATATGTTGAATACCCCTGCCATTGCCTAGCTCGACAGGATTTATTTTTCATGATCATCACTACCTTGATCAATAAAAACTATGAAATTTAAAAAACCAATCGTATCATTTTTTTTACTACTTTCTATTACATGCGTAAGCAACCTTGCTCAAGGAGCTCTCGATAACCTTTCCACTATAAAACACGGCGTAAGCTCGAAGCGCGTCAGCAGCTACGATACAACAGGCGCCAATCAGGACCGAATACCCAACATCAAACCGGGCGAGAAAGTAACAATCGCTGAAATCGAAGGTCCAGGTATCATCAATCACATTTGGCTCAGTACACGTCCCCCTGGCATGAAGCGTAAACATGCTGGCCTCATCATTCGTATTTATTGGGACGACAACGATTATCCATCCGTTGAGGCTCCGCTAGGTCCGTTCTTTGGCCAAGGTTGGGATGAGAATTATCCTTTCGCTTCCCTACCACTTACAGCGGCCCCCAAATGGGGCAATGGACTCGTATCCTACTTCAAGATGCCCTTTAAGAAAAAGGCTCGAATCGAAATCGAGAGCGAACTCGATGTGACAATAAAAGGCATCGCCTTCCACATAGACTACCTCGAGCTAGAGTCCTCACCCGAAGATATCGCATATTTCCACGCCCGCTACAATCATGAGATAACCCGTGCTCCCATAGACGGTGAAAATGAATGGGGGTTACTAGCCAACCAGGGTGGGAAAAATCCCAAAGGCGAATCCAACCATGTTATTTTGGACACAAAAGGAAAAGGCCATTTCGTAGGCTTAAACTACTACATCAACTGCCCGACAACAATGTGGTATGGTGAAGGGGACGATATGATATTCATCGATGGAGACAAACGCCCAACACTTCATGGAACCGGTACCGAAGCCTATTTCAACACCGCCCTCGCTCCCGATGAGCCTTATCTCCAACCGCACTTCGGCATCGCACGTTCTCCAGACATGGAGATGAACTGGCTCGGTCGTACCCACGTATATCGATTCCATATCGACGACCCGATCCACTTTGACGAATCCTTCCGCTTTACATTTGAGCACGGCCACAACAACCACTTAACCTTAGAACTCTCGAGCGTCGCTTACTGGTACCAAGATAAGCCCACTCAACTTGCAGCCATGCCTTCGAAGAAAACTCGCAAATACAAACCTGAGATTAATTTCGAAGATGTCCATCGCTGGCGCCACGAATGGCGAAAGAACTACGGCGCAGAAACCAACCCCTGGGGCAACGAACATATGTTCAAAAAAGAATAGTATCCCCAAACACATATTACCCGCGGAGAACACGAAGAGAAATGTATTCCAATACAAGCCCTACGTTCTCTTCGCGGACAAAGCAATTCATTCGCCTAGCCAACGATAACACCCTCCCCCACGAAACCACTAACAAACTTCTCAATGATCGCTTGTAAGTATTTACCTAAAAACTCGAATACACTCATTTCATTCATCTTACTAGCGATCCTAGCCAGCAAGTGCATTGCTCAAACAATCTATGTAGATCAGGCTGGAAATGACGATAATACGGGCTTGAGACGCGAGGATGCTGTCAAAACGGTACAAAGAGGTCTCGATCTACTTAAGTCAAACAAAGCAAGAGTGCTCACCGTCGCCCCCGGTACCTACTACGAAACGCTCAAGCTTGAAGACTATGGTTCATCATCAGAGCGGGTTTGGATTAAGGCAGAAACACCCGGTACTGTTTCTATCAGCAATATGTGGGAAGCAGCAGAACGGGGCAATGTCTATTGGATCGACGATGGCGACGGAGTATACTATACGAGCCGCAGCCAGCGCCCGTACATGGGTTCCTATCAAGGTGATTTCCTCATGCATTATCATAGTAAAGGCGATCTCGTGGCAGACAGCGTTACGCGATACGCAAACATTGCCAACGACCGCGTCACTGTATCAAAACCTCCATACGGCTTTGCTTTCGAGAATGATCGCATTTATTTGAGACTTCGCAATCGAGAGGACCCCAACGGCAAACGAATCAAGCTTACTGCAAGTTTTTCTCAAAACATCCTTACTCTTGTTAATTGCCAATACGTCTATGTTGATGGGTTCAACATCGAGGGAGCTGGAGCCACGCGGGCCGTTGAACTCGATAAAAGCTGCGATCATATCACAGTCAGAAACTGTAATATTACAGCATCGCGTATTGGGATACAGTCTCCTTCCAATACATTCATTGAGTATTGTACCTACGGCTACACCGGCTTCGGAGAATGGTGCCGCGAGGTTTCCGATCTCGACGGGCGTCCTGCTAACGGCGTATACGTAATCGTCAAAGGCTACTTCACCGGCGCTTCAATCTATGGCGATCCTCCCGGCAATGCCCTTTTAGAAGGAGGAATCAACGGGGCAGACCTGATAAACCCTACTCCTAGCAATGTCGTTATCGACCACTGCGTAATGGGACCAGCCTTCGATGGCGCCAGGTTGGGGACAGGCAACTATTCGACTATCCGCAACTCAGTATTTATCGAGTGTCGCGATGACGGCGTGCAAAACGAAAGCAGCAATCCTTTGCAATCCGCAACAAGTAACCGTATTCACGATTGCAAGTTCTTGAATTGTTTCCGAGACATTTCCGTTCAAGGGAGCAACAATGTTGGCGACTTTCATGCCTATCGAAATGTATTCATTTGGGATGACTTTAAATTGTCTAGACCAGGCAATCATTCTCTCAAAATGATAACTACCGATGAAGCCTCTAAGAACTATTTCTACCAAAATACATGGCACATCGACTACGGTCGCAATATCGGAGGAACCCTCGGTCTTTGGTCCGACTTCGAAGGTCCCAAAAGCGACGCGGACAAAATCCACAACTTCTTCAATAATTTAATCGTAATTCCACGCGAATACAACGATGGTCCCGGCCCCGACCCTCGGCAAATTGAGCACAATGTCGTTGTGGGCACCACACCAAAAAATGTCGAAAAACTTCTCCAAGGTTACGGTATATTCGCAGGTTCCCATGCTGCCGACATGAAGCTAAATCCAGACCTGTCTTTAAAACGAAGCTCCCCTGCTAGAAAAGCCGGCAGGCCATTGCCAGACAACTTTCCCGATAGCCGTTCTGGAAACGATGCGAATGCCGACGCAGGAGCATTCCCATACCAAGAAAAACCCGGAGCCGATTGGCCACGTCCACTCCTACCCACCTATACAATATCGCCACCTCCAACGTTCTGATAAGTGAATATATTCGCCCTTGGGTTGCCATCCCGCAGCAAACTGTCGACTCCGTCGCCCGCGAAGAGACCACGGTTGGGCTCTCGGCTTCCACCGCAAACTCTTCAAACGATAAAGCAGGCACTGCCGACTACCACTTATTTCACCGAACCCATTTACCCAGGATAATGTATGTATTTTCTAACGACACTATTCCTCGCTATTTTCGCCATGACGAACCTAAGTGCCAAACCAACAACGACGATCCTCTCAACCGACATTGGTAGCGACATCGATGACACATGGGCGCTTGCTCACATTCTCCGCTCGCCAGAACTCGATTTGAAGATGGTCCTGACCGAAGGGGGCGAGCCTCTCTACCGAGGACAAATCGCCGGTAAACTTCTCGAAGCAGCCAATCGAACCGACGTCGCAATCGCACTCGGAAAATACCACAACCTTATGGGAGACGAGCAGCGACACCAAGGCCCCTGGGTTGAAAACTACGACCTCTCCCAATACCCCGGAAAAGTCCACCAAGACGGTATCCAAGCCTTTATTGACTTCATAAAAGAGAGCGAAGGCCCTATCAATATCATTGCCATCGGACCTCCTCCGTCACTTGCGGAGGCCCTTAAGCAAGCTCCCGAAATCGCAGAAAAATGCCACTTCTACGGAATGTACGGTAGCTTCGATCTTGGATACGGCGGCAGAACAGAAATCTCCGCCGAGACCAACGTTCGCCTCAATCCCGAAGCATTTCGCACAGTCATCTCCGCCAACTGGAAGTCCAAAACCATCACTCCACTCGATACCTGCGGACTCTTTTTCATCGATGGCAAGAATTACCAAGAGATCTGGTCCTCTACCCAAGATCCACTGCTTCGCTCCGTCATTGAAAACTACTGCATCTGGGCCCCACGCGTCCCGTGGAAGGTATGCGATTTTTTCGTGCTAAAGTCCTCTACCCTCTATGATGATATCGCCGTCTACATGGCCTACGACGGCGGTCTCCTCAACTACGAGGAAATCACATTCTCAGTTACAGACGATGGATACACTCTCCGAGATTCCGAAGGCCCCTACTCGGCTAAAGTCGCCATTTCCTGGAAAGATATGGAAGCCTGCCAAGATTTTCTCACAAATAGGCTGCTCACAAAGTAGCACAAACTCAAATATTTCATAAAACCATATCCAAACAGCGCATACTCGTCCTTATTGGGTTTTGCTATTTTCACGACACGGACCGGGGATTACTCCAAAGATCAGAAGATAGGAACCACTACCGAACGCATTGACACCTCAACGCACTAAAACAAGCATCAAGCAAAGCGACGTCGTCAGTGGATAATTTCTTGTTTCTTCGTGCACTTCGTGGGATAAAAATGACTACACAATTTCATGGCATCGTTAGCGGATAGCTTCGGTTGGGCATAGGCAAGTGCTCTGGGCGGTTCCACCCTGGGGCGAGGTCGTCCAACTGAACGGGCATTCCTGTTCGAATACACTCGTTGGCCGCAGCTCCCACTAGAACGGAGGCGGCGCCTCCCCTAGCGTCAGAGGCTCTTCCGAGTGGGTCATGCCGGGGTTCGGCAAGAAAGAGTTCATCGAGCATCGCTCGGTCCCCGCCTCCATGGCCGCCTTCCCCCTCTCGAGCTTCGATATCGATAGCAGCGCCTCGAAGCGGAATCAGCCTAAGCTTGAGCCCCGATCGCTTGGTTGCACCTTGAACATCATCGGTCCCGCTTACGTAAATATTCTCTTCGTTAGCGTGTTCAAGACGTCCCTTGGTACCATTAAACGCTATTCGATAACCCTCCCACGAATTGAAGGCATTGAGCGTATAGTTGAGAGTTGCCTTCGTATCATAGTTCACGATGACGTTCATCGTATCCTCGATATCTATACGCGGGTGAAAGACACAGCGATCGCGATGGTAGCCATCGTGGTGTTCGTGGTCGAGATACAGGGATTTCAGACGTGGCCTCGCTTTCAAATCCAATCGGAACGAGCATGAAGATGCTTCCGGACAGGTAAGACAGCGCTCATGATAACGCTTCAAACCGAGACGCTTCGCCATCGCAGGTGTGTAGAACTCGCGCTTTCCCACTGCGAACACGCTGACAGGATTCGCTCCGAGCCACCAGTTGACCAAATCGAAATGGTGCGTCGCCTTATGCACCATCAAGCCCCCGGAGTATTTCTTTTCCCCGTGCCAACGACGAAAGTAGTCCGCCCCGTGGTGGGTGTTGAGCAACCATTGGAAATTAACCGATAGTACATCTCCGATCTTGCCCGCCATGAGGAGCTCCTTGACTTGGCTTCGAGCAGGCATGTACCGGTAGTTGAAGGTTACCCTCACGTTGCCGCCCGTACGAGTCACCGCTTCTTGAATGCGCATCACCTTACTCGCAGTAGTCGTCATCGGCTTTTCAGTCACGACGTCGCATCCTGATTCCAAAGAGCGAACAATGTATTCATCATGCGTCGAATCAACCGTGGTCACGATAACATGAGTCGCACGCGTTCTCTTTAGCAGCTTCTCGAATCCATCCGGAAGAGCGGTTTCCGGAGCGTCCAACCCCAGAGCGACCGACTTAGCCGCTGCCCGGTGCAAACGTCCAGGGTTTGCATCGCAAAGGCCCACTAGAACGGCATCCTCCCGATAGTGTTGCTCAATCGCATTTTGAAAAATGCGACAGCGAGAACCAGTCCCGACGATCACGTAACGTCGCCGACGATCGACTGCATTCGCGATTCCCCGAGTCGCGCTCGAAAACACCGCTCCCCCAATCGCAGTTTTCCTAATAAATGAGCGTCGCGTGATCACTTTACTATAGGTACCCATAATCCATTTTTCCTTCAAATGATCATTCGATTCGCAGGACTATTTAAAACCTGAAAGCTCCCTACACCAATCCGACTATCTATATTTATTAGTGTATCCATAAATATCGATCACTTAAGGAAAACTTCATCAGAGTGTTACTGTAGACTTGTGAAAATTTGAGTTTAGTGAAGCTTCTCTCCCCACCCAAAGGCGGCTAACATCAAAATTGAGACGCTGTAGGATATTTTTCTCATAATCATACAAAACGATTCAAATCGCGCCACGGCGCTCTTCCAGTTTAGCTCGATAATCCAACATAATTTTTTCCGTCAATGGGTATTTGGCCACCAAATATATACCAATTAACATGATCGCTGCGGGGAGGAAAGAATACGCTAATCTCATAGACAACAGAGCCGATTCTGTCTGGTCGCCTTTCAAACCAGCGTCGAAACCAATAAGATCGAGAATGACGCCCGAGAGCATGAAGCTTGCAGCAAATGCGACCTTCTCCATCCAACGACCAATTGCTCCGTAAGCGCCTTCGCGTCGAAGCCCTGTATTCATTTCATCATGATCTATCACATCGGCTCTCATGGAACCATTGATCAACCAAAACGCCGTATTGCTTGGAGCCATAAACAGTCCCGGCACAAGCTGAAGCCACGGATTTGAAGGTGTGAAACAGAACCAATTCAAGCAACAACCACAAAATGCGAATCCTAAACAGCAGCCTAAAATCATTTTCTTTCCAAAACGTTTCGAGGCCATTGTGATTAGCGGTATACAGGCGAATCCTAATATTGAATTCATCGTCCCCATGGCCCCCGATATTCCCGCGCCAGCAGCAGTATCGCCCTCATAGACCCAATACGTACTCACGTACAGTCCGAGTCCTCCCAATGTCGTCGTAAGACCAACGATTTGAACGACCGTTACGGCCATCACAATCATGAATGGCTTGTTGCGAAATGTAAGGGCTATCGTCTTAGCCAATTTCAGCTTTACCTGTTTGCTCGCCGCTTTGTAATAGCGCTCCTTGCAACCGAAAAAACAAATCGCCCCCGTAATCGCAACCAAAATTCCGATACCGACACTCAACCAGCGCATACCGATCAGAGGATTCGCGAATATTGGTTTCTGACTCCAAAACCACAGCCAAGGAATTATGAGCCAAACCGATTTTGTTAAGATCGTTCGGTATCCCATTACTTGGGTTCGTTCGTGATAACTCGGCGTCAGCTCAAATCCCAAGGCCGTCCAAGGGACGCTGTATATGGTCGCCAGCAATGCGATGACGCTCGTTGAAACGATCAGATAGGTCAACAAGGTCGATTCGCTACCGCCTTGCGGCGGAAACCAAAGAAAAAGAAAAGCGAAAGCAGACGCTAACGAACCGAAAAGAATATACGGACGGCGCCTTCCCCATCGACTGCGCGTATTATCTGATATACTTCCCATCAACGGGTCCGTGAACGCATCGACGAGCTTTCCTATCATCAATGCGAAGCCAACAAGCGTGGGGCTCATGCTTAAGAAAATCGTGTATAGCGGATTTACCGTGGTGTTCACGGCATTCGACATGAGCTGATCACCAAAAACGCCGGACCCATACGATAGCTTCTCCTTTATCGACAGAGTCTGCTTAGCGGGTTCAGGAGAAGCTTCTTTAATTTCCATAATTTAAATTCGGTCGATTGGTAGGTGAAAGACGGCCGCGAATAATTTCATTATATCAGCCACACAGGAACTAAGTTAGGGATCTGAGACTATGATGGAGAGTCTTATGGCGTTGGCCAGCAAGTACACACTTATTCAATAGATTGAACCTAGTTCTAAATCATTCTGATGGAGTGTAAAATCACAGTTTCAAGTACGAGGTGCGAGTGATTAGCCACATCTCCTTTTAACCTAAAAGCGTAGTGGGAATCGTAAAATTTTCAATCCATTCAAGCTATCGAATAACCCCAAGATTGTCCTTCTGCGATTGCTATTCATGGTTTTATCAGTCCAGGCCAAATACCTGACACGTTTCTTACCACTATTTCCATGCATGTTACAGAGACCACTAATGAACAATTCAACTCCCGCTCTAGCTTGTCCCAATCGAACAATTCAATAAGCGCAGAACGCACAGCTCAAAAGCGGCCTAACATTCTGCTAATAGTGTCGGACGATCATGGTGTAGATATGCTTGGCTGCTACGGCAATCCTGTAGTCCGCACGCCCAATCTCGATGCTCTCGCAGCTGACGGCACTCGATTCACAAACGCGTTTTGCGCTTCTCCAACATGCAGCCCTTCGCGCTCAGCCATTCTTACTGGATTACAAAGCCATCACAATGGAATGTATGGCCTTCAACATGACACTCACAATTTTCAATCGTTCGACTCAGTCCAAAGCTTGCCAAAACTCCTCGCTAAGGCTGATTACAGAACAGCCAGAATCGGTAAATATCATCTCGCTCCCGAGTCCGTCTACAAATTCCAAAACGTCTTTTCCGACGGAACAGCAAATGACCCCGAAAGCATCGGACGAAGTGTATACGAAATGGCAGAGCAGACTCGCGAATTCGTCGCAGCGCCTGATGAAAATCCTTTCTTCCTCTACTTCGCTCCAGACGATCCACATCGCTCAAATACATACTATCCTGATGGGTCGCCCTCATTTCAAAGCTATCCTGATCCGAACCCATTTGGAAACCGCACGGAAGGTTACCCCAATATCAAAGAAGTCACTTACGACCCCGAAGAGGTAATCGTACCCGACTTTCTACCAGACACTCCAAGCAGCCGTGCCGAACTGGCAGAGTACTACCAATCAATATCGCGCTTGGATCAAGGCATCGGACGTTTGATCGAAATCCTCAAGGAAACCGGTCAATACGAAAACACATTAATAATTTACACAACAGACCACGGCCCGCCCTTTCCAGGCGCTAAGACAACCCTGTATGAGCCAGGGATCCACATCCCCTGCATAGTACGATCGCCTAATCGGAAAAATCCAGGAAGTATTCAAACGTCAATGATATCTGGAGTGGATACAACGCCCACTTTGCTTGATGCTGCTGGTGTTCTAGACGATACATTTCAATTCGATGGGCAATCCTACCTGCCAGGGGTAGACGGCTCTAGCTACGACGACCAAAACGAAATCTATGCCTCGCATTCGATGCATGAAATCACGATGTACTATCCGATAAGAATGGTACGCACAAAGAAATTTAAGCTGATCCACAACCTATCCACAGAGCAATCCTTCCCTCTAGCGCTCGATCTCTGGCAATCTCCCACCTGGATAAGCTCGCAAAAAAATGGCAGTTCAATCTATGGGAAGCGAACAATCGAAGCTTACATGCGCCGTCCAGAATATGAACTCTACGATCTTAGTGTAGATCCGGACGAACTCGTGAATCTCGTTCAGAGCGATGAACATCAGTCAGTTTTTGAGGAGCTTCACGATAAGCTGATTACTCATCGGGTCAGTTCAAGCGACCCGTGGTTAGAAAAGAGCGAGCAATACGATTAAAAATTATCCACCACCCGCTAGCTCTCAACCGCTTCAAGGTTGAGAGCTCTAGTTCCGAACGCTACGATTTCCGTTCGTTTTTGATGAACGAGTAAGTGCCTACGGCAAAAAGTATCAGAAGCAGAGCAAGACCTGCGACTGGAATCATTCCCTTCCAATTCTCAAAATGCGCTTTCCCCGAAAGGACCCAAATGGACCCAAAGGTGGCAATGCCAGTAGCTAATCCCATTAAAACGTTCCAAACAAGGCGTGCAGTCCCTTTGGGACGATCCTCGCCCAATACCTTTTTGGAATTCATCAGAAGCAAAAAGGTAAAGTAAGCGATCGGAATGAGCGACCCTCCAATAACCGAAGTGGGAATCGCTAGAGCCGCAGCAGCTCCCCCTTTCCATATGAACGGTCCGGCGAATCCTGCAATTCCGGATACGGCGCAACCGAGGTAGTGAACGTTCTTGTTGCCCGGCCTCCCAAACAGCTCTTGGAACGCGAGACCATTCATAAGCATAAGTATGATGATCGTCGAAATGGCCATTCCCAGAACTCCAAAACCAAAGATCGTCTGTGACACAACTTCACCCGCTAGCGGCTCGAGCGCATTGGCGAGCTGGAAGTTGTCTCTCTTCACAAGAGTGAGCGCAAGTTCGAGATCGGCCGCGTTGGTATCACCCGGATACGCCGACTGAAGCAAGGCAATCGTTGGAGCGGCTTTTGCTGGATCGACGTCGGCAGATTTCACATGGAATTGCGACGCTGCTGCAATGACGACGCAACTGGTCGCGAGAAAGAAAGGAATAAAGAGCCCAATTGAAAGATCGAAAATCGAAAACCCTCGATGGACTTTACCCCACTTTTTTTTCAGCAAGGAGTATGGAAGCAGCCAGGTCATGTTGATTCCTACTGCGGTGCCAAACGCAGCGATTATAATATCGCGTTGCTCGTTAACAATCTTGGCTGCCCACCAATCTGGTTGGGATGATTGGGATATCAACTCACTGTAGCTGGCTGCTGGAGAGAAGAGAAGAGCAGGATTCGGGATTAAGCCGCTTAGAATTCCAGCAAAATCGACTTCACCATTGCTAAACAAAGTGAATACAACGGCAATGAACGAAAGCACAATGACCCCAACTAAGACTTTAATAACCAGGTCGAAGATCTTTCTCCCTTTCCCTTCCGATTCATAGAGTACATTGACCACAAAACCGATAACGAGAATCACAAGGCAAATAATAGCAGTGGAGACGTTGCTATTTCCCACTGCTGGCAAGAGGTTTTGCTGAACCGCGGCACGCCCCAAATTGAACTGTGGCATACACCAAACAATGTTAGCCATGATCGTCGCAATAAGCCAAGCCCACCCTAAAGCAGGAGACAAATGCGTATTAACGAGACCAAAAGGCGCCTTCCCCGCAGACAAAGTGACATAGGCTATCGCCGACAGCATGATGATACCGCAGATCATCGCCAGCGGTTGCAACCAAAGCAGTCCAAAGCCTGCAACGACACCAAGATAGAGGGCACCCGCAAGAGAACCACCGCCTAACGTGATGGCTCCTTGTAGCCAACCAGGTCCGGACAAACGAATGTAGGTCAGGTACTTGTTCACGCCTTTCTCGTTTTGCGCGGCACGGATTAAATCTTCGGTGTTTGGGGTACTCATGCTTATGTTCGTTTCGAGGTTGGTAGTAATAGAAAGTTCTTAAAAACTTGCGATGCTCAGAGAAGATACATTCTTGATCACTGCGCGTGTTGATGAATCGGTTCCTCTACAACTAACGCCTCAGGAAAAGGCGAAGCACTTTTACCGGAACGACTGCGCAACCTCTTATTCTCGAACGTTCCACTTGGAGGGTTTATCGGGATCTCCATGCCGCCTAGCCGATCCATCATATCATAGAGATCACCTGTCATATTCTTAGCAATTGTCTCGTACTCAGAATCATAGATAAGATTGTTAGACTCCGTCGGATCATTTTGCAAATCGTAGAGTTCATCTACATCCCAAAGTCCATAATAATTAATTAGCTTATACCTATCATTTCTCAGAGCAAACACCGTCGGAGAGTGAGGGAAATTCTTCTCCCAGTAGTAAACGTAGAGAAAATTCTCTCTCCAAGAAACAGCTTTCCCCAAGGAAAGCGGGATAAGACTCTCACCATCCATATGGATCGGTTTCTGAAGCCCCATCGCCTCTAACACAGTTGGAGCTATATCAATGTTGGCAGCCATTTCATCAACGACCGTCCCACCTTCAAATAATTCGGGACAACTCATTAGCATGGGTACTCGAATTGAGGTCTCGTAAGCAACCCGCTTATCGATCAATCCATGCTCGCCAAACATAAAGCCATTGTCGCCCATGTAGATAACCAATGTTTCTTCGAGAATACCCATATCCTCAAGCTGCGTCATGACTCGGCCAATACTATCGTCTACTCCACTCAATGTTTCACAGTATCGTTTATAGTAATCCTCAATATCCAGTTCGCTATGATAAGGAAAATCGACTCCATGCCACGAGTTACGCTGATCACGCAACCAACGCGGAGTATTCGCTATTTCATCGTCAACTCTCGCTTCGCTCTTAGGTCTTTCAAACGGTAAACCCTCGAAATCACCAACATGCCTTTCAGCTGGGGTAAAGTTCGCGTGCACCGCTTTATGAGAAAGGTAGAGAAAAAATGGGGTGTCCGAATTCTCCTGTTTTTTCAGCCAATCGACCGCATAATTCGTCAACTCATCAGTGATATAGCCCTTTTGCTTAACCCTATCTCCATTGACGTTTAAAGTGTAGTCTGGATCTGGTGGCAAATAGTGCCCCTGACCTCTGAAGCTAACCCAATGGTCGAACCCTGGCCGCGGTTCGTCCGATTTTTGGCCCATATGCCATTTTCCAATAAACGCCGTAGAATAACCGGCCTCCTGTAAATATTGAGGGAAGTATATGGTCCCCTCCGGAACCAATTTTTGATTGTCGATAACCCGGTGCCGAAATGTATAGAGTCCCGTCAATATAGAAGCTCGGCTCGGCGAACAAAGAGAAGTCGTTACAAATGCGTTTTTTAAATGCACTCCCGATTCTGCCAACTTATCCATCTCCGGAGTTTGAGCAAATTGATGGCCAAGAAAACTCATAGCATCGTATCGATGATCATCCGACAAGATGAACACTACATTCCGTGGCGACGCTCCCTTCACAAAATCAGGAACGACTTCACTCGGCACAGATTCAATAGCGAATCCCTGCGTTGAAAAAAGGAAAAACGAGAATATAGTTAAAAGGGATTTTGTCATGGCAACGTTGTTTTTTTTAAAAAAAATGTCTTATCGCTGAGTTGTTTTAGTGGTATTTAGTTCAAGTCTCTCCTGAGCGATCTTGATCGCCTCGTTAGCGGCTGCTTCCAGAATTAGTCGGACTTCAGCGGGAACTCGAATTTCGCTCCCTCGCTTCTCTTTTAACTCTGGAGTTAAGTAAGGGTAGATCACTGCTGGCATTTCATCTAATTCCTGCTCAAACAAAACGGCAAACATCACCAACCCAGTAAGATATCCTCCCAACTTCGATGGGTGCGTACCATCTTCATGGTGCAATTCAATTTCTGGATACTGTTTCCTAACGATATCCCAAGCGACCCCAACCGGAGATACCCTAGCATCAGTCTCAACCGCTAAGGCAAAGTAAGCATCATTCACAAGCTCTTGCATTTGCTTGAACCTTTCCTGATCTTCCGGCTTATCCTTCATCCACTCACGCATTTCCCGATAAGCAGGTGTGATATAGAAACATGGCCTGGCATCAGTCTCTTCAATAGCATCCGTGAATCGAATACCATACTTTCTCATATTCTCCGGATTGCCAACCCCTTCATAACTGAAGTTCTGCAACATGACAATGTCCCACTTGTTTTGGTATATCGCCTTTAAGGCATTGCCTTCCATCCAGTGTTTCTCGAAATTTCGACCGCCCGGATTGATCGATTCATAGTACAAACGCTTCCCTTTCGAGTTCGCCATCTGAGCAACGATTTCTGGTAAATTATGCCATCCAGTGTAACTGTTTCCGATAAACAGAACGCGAAGAGGTTTTGAGTTTTCCGCGAATGAGAATACACAACAGAACAGGAGTACACATACGAATGCGTTGGTCTTCTTAATTCGCTTCATCACTAATTTCAATATTACAGTAAAACAGTTGCTCTCCAACTACAGGCACTCGCACCGTTCGATCTCCATTCCTGTCTATCAATCCAGACTGAGCATTGATCTCATTCGTTTCTTTGGCTGCGTTCACTTCCAAAATCGGTATACCAAGCGCATTCGCCCACAATTCAGCTGACGTTTCGTGAAACGTTCGACACCTCTGGTTATAGCCAGAGTTTATAGAATGAAAAATCACATTCGCTCCCAATTCTTTTAATTTCAAAGGCAAGTAAGGATTCTCAATAGTTGTGAACCCAGGCGTTGCCCACAAATCATTGCAAATCAATATTCCAATATTGACTCCCTTCCAGCGTATTAACTCCAATTTCCCACCGGCATAATCAATCATCTCACCCGTGCCAGGACGATCAATCGGACTACAAAGCAAAATCTTCGATTGCTTACCGCAGAGAGCTCCCTCAGGCGAATACACTCTAACCTGATTAAAACATTTCAATGCCTCTCCCTCCGCCTCGTAGAGACAAGTCCCCAAAAATAGCCCTATTTTAAAATCCGCCACCGCAGTTTCCACTTCCGCCAAAGCCTCGTTCAATTCTTGTGCATCAAATTCGTTATGATACCCAGAAAGAGCTCCTTCGGGAAGAACTAATATTTCAGCTCCGGCTCCTGCCGCCACCCTCAGATTTTCAATGATCGTTCGCTTGTTCAGCTCGATATCGCGAGTCACGTTCATTTGCAACCCCGCTACCAACAATGAGATTTTCCCAGAGCTCTCTCCACCTTTAAAAAATTTTCTCATCGTACCCCTGTTATCACTACACGTCTGTAACTCGTAAGCTGTGGCGTCCCTGAGTCGCGAAGCGTCAAAATTACGTGTATCGTCTTTCCAACCGCATCGTGGGGAACCCTCACGCACACAGAGCTAGCATTTGGTTCGGTTACCTCAACCTTCCCTGTATACGTTCCTGCTCGCTCGTAAACCCACCAGTTATAGCTCATGCTATCTCCATCTGGATCAAGCGAGCCAGATGAGTCGATTGTAACCGCTTCGCCAACCTTCGCTTCTAGATACAGGACTTTTTTCGATTCATCCCCGTTTACGACAGCCACAGGGTTATGATTCGCATCTGCATAGCTCTTGACGCACCAATCCATACGTGCGGCAAAGTCGTTTTGAAAATCCGTACGCCAACGAAAGATCGAACACCAAGTATTATCGTATATACCTTCTCCATACTCCCACTTATCCTCAGCGTCCGCATACATCCAGTAATCCAAGTAAGGTTCCTCATTGACCCAACATCCCCCTCTCGAACAAGGAGCGCCGGCATACTCCTGAGCCACAATATTCACATTCTTTTGCTTCTCACGGCCAAACATCCCTCCCCAGCTACCCTGCCAAGGTTTTTCCGGATCATTCAAACCATTCGGCATCAAGTAAAAATACGTGGGCGTATCGCCCTCCCAAATATGTAAGGCATCTGGGTATACTTTTCCGAGTGGACCGTGCTTCTTCTGAATGTTCTTAGATACCCAATCCCGCGTTACCACCGACTCGTCACCTCCTCGAGTTTCGTCCCAGGTATCTTTGGCGCTAAATTTGAATGACATACCCTTATAAATAAGCACATTTCTGATATAGAACAAATCAGGGAAGCGATTGGCCATCCACGCGCCCGAATCATCTTGCCCCGCAAGGTCGTAAACACGGATTCTTCCCAAGAATTCTTCCAGTTCTTCCGGGCTTCGCGTGCGCCGAACAGTCCAAATCGCTTGTGCAATCGTATTGGTCCCTCCCCACGCCAATAACCAAACCGGCCTAGAATCATCCTTGTCAACCGCCTCGATAATTAGATTAGCCCCAGGCGATCCCCGGTGTCCTTCGGAACTCATCCCGCGGTGTCCGATCGCACTCATTCCATAACCTCGGTTTCCAGTGATCGTAATACTGCGCAAATACTCCGCGGTAGGATAATCGGGGCTATGCAACAAGAGGTTGTCGTGGACTTTAGCATATGCGTCAATGCAGTCATGGATCACTTCAGTAGCAGGATCCATGAGTTTCCAAATTCCGGTCGACCCAATCAGTCCTTCAATATCATACTCATTCGAATACGTTAGTAGGCGAACAAGAGATTCCTGGTCATCAGGTTCGTTAGTGATATCCGTCGTGACAATGATACGCGGCTTTTCACTCGAGCCATTAAGGGAGCCTATTCCACAGATAGAGAATAGAGAAACAGCAACCAATTTGGTCACACTTACTAAGATTTTACGATACGACATAACTACAATATTTAAAAAATTACACTCTTCACAATCGCTTCACATACACATAATACGCTCCACATAAGCTATTATCGTATTCATCATCAAACCACGTATGCAGGGTAATCGGTCCGGCATCTAAGCTTACCTGAAATGTGGCAAATTTGTCGCCTGCCGCTAATTCCGAAGTCTCGCCTTTGAAACTAAAAGCCTGCTTATCCTTTTCGTAAACGTTTTCACGACCAATAAACAATCGAGCTCGCGTTATCGGCAACGCCACCTCTCCCTCTCCTGCTTCAGATAAGGCTAGATCTCGTTCGCGCGGCCAACGTCTTAGCTCGAATTCGTATTCACCCGGCTGATCCACCGTCAAAAACATATAACTATTTTTATGCACACCCCGCTTGATCTGGACCTGCATATCCACAAATACGTCCATCCACTCGCAAGAAGTGATCATCATCGGGTTTTCTTGATCGCTTCCTATTATTACCCGCTGTGGCTCATTTGCCAAATCTTTGACGTCATCCCACCAATCATACAGTCGACTCCGCATCTTTGTCGCCACTTCAGGAAAGCGATCAATCACATTAGCCTTTTGCAACGGATCTGATTCGAGATCATACAGCTCTCGATCTTCGAGCAAACGCCAACGCTTCCAAAGCACTCCTGCACCTTCTCGTTTCATAATCGCTGGGGAGTTTGGCGACGGATAATCAAATCCTTGCGGCAGGCGGCTGTAATTGACAATCAACATACGATCACCAGGCGCTTCATCTTCACCTTTTAAAAACGGCACCAAACTCATTCCATCGAACACAACGGAATCGGGTCCCTCCATTTCACATAACTCAAGCAGTGTCGGAAAAAAGTCCTGGATATGAGTTAGTCCTTTGACCTCTTTGCCAACAGCCAAATCACCTTGAGGCCAACTAATAAAACAAGGCACTCGGTGTCCGCCCTCTAAAAGCTGCGTTTTCTTACCACTCATCCCAGCATTGAAATATTGCGGTCCCCAGGTGCTCCCATTGTCAGTCGTGAAAATGAGAATCGTATTTTCTTCCAACTCCTCGCGCTTGAGGAATTCACGCAGTCGCTTCATATTTCTATCGATGTTAAGAATCATCGCAAGAAACCCCGTAAACTGATTCTTTCGTCCTTCGGGCCAATCCCGATACTCTGACCGTGCCAGTATTTCTCGGATACGCTCTTCATCATCTTCTTCTCCAACATGAGGCCAATGAGGAGTATTGGTTGGCAAGTAAGCAAAAAACGGTTTATTCGCCTTAGCAGACGCACTCATCCATTCCATGGCTCGATCAAAAAAGATATTAGCGCAGTAGCCTTCATATTCTTCACGCACGCCATTGTGAATATAGACATCATCAACGTAGTCATTTCCCCAATAATCAGGAACCGATCCTATATGCGATGACGGAAACCAAACTGTTTCCTGAAACCCCCTATCCTCCGGGCGATAAGGATAATTATCGCCCAAATGCCACTTTCCAAACAGTCCCGTCACATAGTCATTTTTTTGGAAAGTATCAGCCATCGTTTCCAGTTCTGGACGCATCAAGCATCGACCACTACTGACATTGATCGTGCCATTTCGAGCCGCATCCAAACCAGTAAGCAACTGACCTCTCGTCGGAGCGCACATGGGAGCCACGTGAAAGTCCTCCAACCGAACGCTCTCACTAGCAAGTCTATCCAAGGCGGGAGTCTCAATAAGCGGATTACCATAGAACGAAATATCTCCATAACCCTGATCGTCAGTCATTACGATGATGACATTCGGCCTATCCGGCACCTGTCGCAGGGCCTTACTCGATCCGTCTGCGGTTTCCCTTGCTGAGGTGGGTGCTAGCCCCAAAATCAACGCAACAGTCAAAACAACGATATCTCCAAAATTCTTCATAAGCCTTATAAATTGATTATTTTTCCCGTCTCAGCCGATTCATAGGCTTTCCAAACTAACTTTACGGTTTTCAAATTGTCCTCGCCCGTCGTTTCGGCCTCTCCCCCTCTCAACCCTTCCAAGATATTCTTCTGAGTATCCACGATACTACTATGGAGAAGAGCATACTCCGGGTCGAGCCAATCATACATTTTTGGGGCTACGGTTTCCTTTTCAGTTCCCGATCGAGTGGTCACCCTAATTTCGAACCCGTGGTCGAGGACAATCGACCCCTTCGAACCTTCGAGCAAGACGAAAGTCTGTGGGAACTGTTCCTTTTCCATTATAGAAGCGTAACTCATCTCCGCAAAACAATGAATTCCATTTTCCATATCCATAAAACAGTTCGCAACATCTTCGCCCTTGATCGATGGATTAATCCGATTCGTCAGACAGTGAATTGATTTCGCCTCACCACACAAAAAACGCACAACATCCAGAATATGCGAACCCACATCTGCGACTATAAAATGATCCAGATCTGCCAGAAACGGTTGGTTCTCGAAAACAGGAAACGCAGACACAAACGAAATTCGCACTTTGAAAACATCGCCAATGATTCCCGTATCCACAATATCTTTCACTTTTCGAAGGGGAGCTTGCCAACGGAAGTTTTCATTAGCAAAGAGTCGTACGTCTCTCTCCCGACAAACAGAAACGAGTTCCTCCGCAGCCTCAAGTGAGGCTGCCAGTGGCTTCTGGCACACAACATTCAAACCTTTGTCCGCTGCCATTTCAGCAAATCGCAAATGCGTATCCACATCCGTACATATATCAACAAAGTCGAGATCCTCGTTTTCCAGAAGCGTGGCAGCATCGTCATAAACATTTGAGATCCCAAACTTACTAGCAACTGCTTGGGCTTTACTCTTTGTCCGATTGTACGCCGCCACGCATTCAACCCCGTCCAATTCCAACCAGCCAGGGATCTGATAGTTCGACCAAAACCCAGTGCCGAATATTGCGAATCTTAACTTTTCCATATTCTATGCCTCGCTCCGTGCTTTGGGCACTATTCTGTAATTGCCCGTATTTGCTCCATAACATCGTCCATCTCGAAAATCTTGCGCCAGTCCTCTTTAAAGAGAATGGGCTCTGCTCGGTTCATCGCCTTTATGGCCGCGTCGGAAAACTTAATGGGGATCTCATCGAAAAGGACCCCAATGTGAATATTGATGTGACCAAGGATAAAATCGCGAGCAGCCTCACGTGGCACTCCTTTCGATACAACGACATCTAAAGCTTCACGCACTTTGTTGATACAAGTAGAACAAAGCGTCTCGGAAAAAGCCGGTTCCAAAATCGCCATTTGCTCCACCGTGATACGATGATTCTTCGTCACAGGCGCGAATATCATCTTGGTCAACGCATCGCCAATCTCATAATCCTCATCTGTGCCATGCATTATGGCGGACACCGATGTCTGCTTTGCAAGTACGCCACCATAGCAATCTCTACTTGCCTCCTCCGTCTCTTCCCAATTGAAAACGGAAGGATGAGACGGGTGCGTCACATAATAGGCAAGATCATCCCGATGCGGAAGATGCCCTGCAAGTGGGGCCGCTGGATCCAACGCCACAACCATCGAGCCCGGTTTCATCTGCGGCACAATCGATGCCGAGACCTTTCTCAAGGCAATATCCGGTACTGCAAGTATCACGATATCTGACACTGGTATAGCTTCTTCCTTCGTGGATAATTTAACTCCACTCTCCTCTAGCTTTTTGACAGCCTCCGGATTAACCTCAAGGTGTCTAACATCGTACTCGGATTGTTTCAAATTCACTGTGCAACGGAAACCCATCTTTCCACCTGCTCCTACTAATGATACTATTTTCATTCTCGTGCTTTCTTAATGTTTATCGTGTTAATACGTTTGTCTACAGGGATAAAATATCCTTCAATTTCTCGATGCTTTGAGTCGCCCATTCTCGTTCCTGTCGAATGGTTCGTTCCAAATCCCCCTCAATCAAAGGAGCCCATTGTTCAAGAATTGCCGTTTTGCACCTTGGGCCCAAATAGTTCATCACCTCAGCCACAGGAAGCTGGCCTTGCCCAAGCGGCCGACCAAAAATTTGGAAGCCCATTTTGTGATCCATTCGCTCCACCGCGAACTCTTTGACATGAAAATTCACCGCAAGCGGCCCCAGCTTTTTCATTACTGTCTCGATCCCCTCGCTAGCTCCCATAGAATTTACTGTATCCAAGCAAATACCTACATTTTCGCTCCCCAACGATTCTACAATTTCAACCAAATCTGAACACAAGAAACGATCGTGGTTTTCCAGAGCGAGACTAACCTTCGCGCTTTCCAGATCGGGCAAAACTGGACGGATCATTGACTTCACTTCATCGTTACTTGGAGTATACCCATTTCCATCTATAACAAAACGAAGGAGGTCCGTCTCCATCAAACGAGCGATTTCTAAATATTGGGTAAGTCTTTTTGTAGTTAGTGTATTGGCTCCAACTTGAATCTCAATCCCCAACCGATCAGCATAGGTTTTCAAGGCACGTAATTCCCAGTCATAGCACCGCTCAAGCGGCAAATTATCGGCAATCTGTACATACCTTAACCCCAAACCGGCTGCCTTGTCCAACAGGCCGTAAGCACTCATAGGATCTGTCGGAAGGTAATGCGGCAAACCAATCGCCCAAGCATAAGCGTGACTACTTAGGCCCGGCTCAATAACGATTCCTTGACTCATGGCTTCGCCCCCTTTGCGATCAGTGCGGAAGTCGCTAGTCGATCCGCTTCTACGCTCGCATAGAACGTCATCATCTCATTTCGCATGGCCGTCAATACATCTGGATGTTTCTTACCGAGCTCGATTCGCTCCTCGCGGTCGCCTACAATATTGTATAGCCGAAACTCAGTAGGTTTGACGAACTTTTCAGAGGCCAGACCGTATAGCACATAGTCGCCCTTTCGGATCTTCACATGAGGAAGCAACACCTTCTGTCTTGGTGGCCATCCGACTTTCCTTCGTTCGTATTCAGTCCCTTCAACTTTAGCGGTCTCTTTATGGTATTCAAATTGCCAATATATCGGATGCAATCTATCCACTCGTGTATTACAATCAAACAGGTGCTCCAAAATGCTCTCGCCATCGATGATTCGATCATCCGGCAACGTCGCTTCGACCAACTCTGCTAAAGTCGGCAAGAGGTCCAAAGTCGAGTTGGGTTCGTGCGAAACACCTGGTTTGATTTTTCCTGTCCAACGCACCATTCCTGGGACACGAATCCCTCCTTCACTCAACTGACTTTTTCCCCCTATCAAAGGATAACTAGTACCGTAACAAAAATAAGTTGCATGCCAAGTATTCAAAGCCGGAGGACCATTATCGCTGGAAAAGAACACTATAGTGTTCTCATCGAACCCATTCTTCTCAAGCGCATTGAGTACTCGCCCGATAGCTGCATCGACATGGGTAATATTTGCGTAGTAGGCGTCTTTGCGCGCGTCCCCGGTCTCATAGAGGTCTTGATACCTGTCAGCCGCATCGACACGCAGGTGAACCGCATCATAGGAGAGAAACGCAAAGAAAGGAGTTTCAAGATCTCTACGATTTTCCAACCAATCGATGGCTGCAGAAGAGAGAATATCGCTTGTATAGCCCTTTACTGCTCCGAGGGGTTCTCCATCCACATTGAAAAAATCGCCTGGGTTTTTCTGTGTATTCTCCGCAAGCATACGCGTATAATGAGGGTTCTCTTTGGAAACGAACCCAAAATCAAACCCTTGTTGTTTTGGATACGAGCCAGTCCAGCCGGTCCAGCTATCCCGATTTTCCCAGTCCGCTCCGTTCAAATGCCACTTGCCGAATATCGCCGTTTCGTATCCTCTCGACTTAAGCATTTCCGGAACAGTAAGTTCTCTCCCGTGTAGGAAAGACGTCTCGTTATCCAATTTATCTCTTATAAATAAATTGATATTCGTACGGGTCGGCGTCCGTCCTGTCAGCAACCCTGCCCTCGAAGGCGAGCATATGGGCGACGCAGCATAATGTTGTGTAAACACACGGCTCTGCTTCGCAAGGCGTGCCAGATTAGGCGTTTTTAGATTAGGATTATTGAATGCGTCGACTGAGTTGAGCTCGAAGTTTACATCTCCATACCCTAAGTCATCCACAAGAATAAAGAGAATATTGGGGTACTTACTCAAACCCGTGCCGGCAAGCGCAACCGCTTTAAGCAAAATCAGTAGAACAAATAAGTTATATCTTTTCATTGTATCATTAAATGAATACTAACACACTCTAACAATCGAAAGTCATAAAGGACATCGGCCCTACCTGATAACTGCTACCCGCGAATTCAACAGGAAGAAGCTCATTCGTATAGTTTGCTAAAATTGCCATTTTTCGCCCCTCTTTTTCCAATATGAGCCCTTGAAATTCCAATGGGCTAGAACTACGAGTGTGAACAATTTTACCACCCCGAAAGTCACCCCAAATCTTTAAAATTTCGAATACAGGAAATACTTCATTGGCTTCGGTGACGTAGTCAACAAACTCAGAGGCTCGATCAGGCATGGTCACCCCTTCTTCCCCCAGGGTCTGAAAGAACGTCACAGATTCTACCTGAGACTCCGCCAACTGCTTTATACAACCAAGAGTCCACAATGCATTGAAAACAGACGTATGTCTCTTATCCAATCGATTTCGCTTTTCGTCTTCTAATGAAATAAACTCCGTCGCATCAGGATTAAAGCGTGGTTTCAGGGTCACAGGTGAGATATGAATAGGTAGATCGCCCGCGATATGTCGTGCGGATTCTACCATATCGGGCAAGGCCTGATTCGTTTCTACCAAATACTCATCGTCAAAAGAGTGGACCTGGGGGTTCAAAGAAAAAGCAACGAAGTCGGCTTTAGAAAATGGCCCTCCAAATCGATTCAATTCGGTAAAGTAACAATTGGTTCCACCACCCACTGGAACGCTAGGGAAAAACATCTCAAAATATTTTCGTATTCTATATATATATACATCAGAAGTTGACTTGCTACTAACATCGATTGGCAAGATACTCTTCAGAGTAACTGATGTGTTAACCCTTTTCCCGAGAAACTCGAAATCACTGACGTTTTTTTCTTCAATGAACACCACCAACTCGACCGGCAGTTTCAGTCTCTCAGCCTGACGCATTCTTTCCTCAAACATTTGCCGCCAGTTCTCTTCGTGAGTTCTCGCTTCGACTCTGAGGTGGCTTAGTTTCAAACTCTTCAGACGTTCGACCGAGCATTTATCTAGGAGCTCCCCATTCGCTTCCAAACCAACCTTTGGCAATGGAGAAGAAACATCTAATACCTCTAGCCTAGCTTCGCAATCAGAGTTCCATGGTTTTTTCCCAACTGCTCCATTTACACTTAGCTCGATTTCTTGGTGAACTTCCGTCCCCTTACGAATTTCAACCGGAAAAGGTTGTTCCAAGGGAGTGCAATAGGTTTTAAACGAAGCATCAGACCAATTGCGCTGGTCCTCCATCTCAAAGACATCACCGCTAAAGGACAAGTAAGGACTAGTGTCATCAATCACCCATTCCATCGCCTTAATATTCTTAAACGGCTGATGGGCGCTAATGTAATATGGGAATCGACTCTCTGTCATACTCTTATCGCAGTGAGTCACAATCAGCCGGCGTCCTTTACAGCTTAACGGATGGAGCACGCAGAAGCCTAAGCGATTCGTCTGAAAGTTACCGTAAGCTCTTCCGGCGATGGAAAATTTGATTCCATCTGGCTTGCCAACTATCCTGCAATTCCAACGGAAATCGATCTCTCTTTGCTGGCACAAGGACTCAAAGGACACTTCAAAGAAATTTGCGTTAGTATTGATCTCAATATTCTCGATTCTCTGTTCGATGGTATCCCAATTTGCATCCCGCAGGGCGAAATAGACACGATTAAGAAGTTCGGAATTCCCCAAGCGCACGGAGCGCAATTCACCCTTGAAGAAGCGCGCTGTAAGCCCTCCTACCTCTAGAATTCGAGCTTTTTCCTCCTTAACCATATTTCTTACTCGGATGCAAAATCCGCTCCCCACATCCTGCCCGCAAATTCATCAATATTTCCCTGATGGATAACAAAACCCGGATCTCGTATCCGCATATTTGCTTCTTTGCCCTCTATCATATCGAAGATAGACTGAACCGCTTCCACGCACTCGAAGTGAACATCCTGCACGCCATCAACATCCAGATAACCTTCCATCAACATCTTGTAAGCCATGGCATCTCCATCGAATCCACCCAACAAAACATGGTCTTCGTGACCAACAGGATGATACTTATCCAAATTCTTCAACGCAGATACAATTGAAGGAAAAAGAAAGTCCGAAGAAGAAAAAATAAAATTTATGTCCGGATTCGCCTGCAATGCATTAGTCACCCCAGCCAATGCTTTTTCCTGATTCCATTCTGTAGGCACTTCCGCAACTAATTCAACTATATCCGAGTATTCAACTAGCGCGTCTTCGAAACCTTTTCTGCGATTAATCGCGTTAATATCGCCTAGATCTCCAATCAAGATCATGGCTTTATATTCTCCCCCTTTTTCTCGAGCGATTCTTCCCATGTGATCCACCGCACTCTTCGCTATTTCGTAGTTGTCTGCTACTACAGTTATGTATTCGCCTGAATTTTCAACCGGCACTCTATTATAAATCGCTATTGGGATATTCGCTTTGTTGGCAGCCTTTATTATAGGGATAACTGTATGGGCATCTTTAGGAGCAATAATAATTCCATCTACCCTCCTCGATATAAAGTTGCTCACTTGTTCAAATTGGCGATTTGCGTCTCCATCCGCTACAGACTCTATGTAGCTCGCTCCATTTCTTTCACATTCAGCCTTTATCGATTCAAGGCTCGCCACCCAATACTCAGCTTGAAGCGTTTCGAATGAAATCCCAATAACTGGCCCATTTTTTTCCTGACTACAAGAAGTCAGAAAAAACACTGCCAACAAACTCATTAGTATACAATTTTTCATTTCAATTCTGATAACATGGTTCACCTAGAAACTTGCCCCCAATCGCCGACTTTTAACTTCCTGCATATGCCTGAGACTATCGATTAAAACTATTAAGAAAATAACCGCCCCAGTAATAAGAGGATAAAGATAAGGATTCGCATTCACAATCACGAGACCGTTTTGTATCGACTGTATCGTTACTGCTCCAATCAAAGTCCCAGGAAAAACATTTCCTTTCCCTCCAAACAAACTCGTTCCCCCAAGGATCGCTGCAGCGATTGCCATGAATTCACTTTGCTTACCAAAAGTCGGGGAAACCGCTCCTAATTGAGCAATAGCAACCAAGCCACCTAAAGCCGCGCAAAATCCGCAAATCAGATACACACTCAGCAAGATTCGATCGACAGGCATACCCGCCTTTCTCGCTTTTTCGGCATTATTGCCAACAGCATATATTTGCCGCCCAAACTGCGTCTTGCTGAGAGCAAGATGAGCTGAAAGAATAACAACCCCTAAAACCAAAACAGGAAAAGGAATACCAAGAATACTTACAGAACCAATTTTTAGAAACCCCTCCGGAAGGTTCATCGCTCGGGTTTCAGACAGAAACAGTCCAAATCCCCTTCCTACGTAAAAAGTAGCAAGCGTTACGATAAATGGAATTATCTTAAAACGGTAGATGAAAAACGCATTTACCAATCCATAAAGGGTGCCCACAAGCAGTACTGTCACACAAGCCAGCCAAAGCGGGCTCCCCCACGCTACCATTTTGGCCGAAACCACGCCTGCCAAAAACATAGTCGAACCTACAGAAAGATCGATGCCAGCGGTAAGAAGAACAAATGTCATTCCTGTCGCAATTATTGCAAGCGATGACGATTGTATCAGTATATTGGACAAATTCTGGAAGGTAAAAAACTGCGAAGACAGAAAACCAAACGTTATCACGATTGCGGCGAACAAAATGAGTGTGGAATGATCCAACACCTTGCGAATAGACCTAGCTTGTATAACCTTCATATCACTAAGCGCCTATTGCTTCCTCCATAACATGAAGTGCTGATTCGAGAATTGCTTCTCTATTGAAGACATCCTTTGCAAACTCAGCAGAAATCCTTCCTCTGTTCATCACCAAAATCCGATCACACATCCCTAGTAACTCCTCTAGCTCGGAGGATATCAGCAATACACTCGAACCATTTCCTACGAGTTCATTCACCAACTCGTAGATATCATGCTTCGCCCCGACATCGATCCCTTTGGTAGGTTCATCAAGTATCAGCAGTTTAGGATCCGTAAGTAGCCATTTTGCGAGTACAATCTTTTGTTGATTTCCACCACTTAAAGTGGACGTCGCCTGTCCATCAAAAGAATCACATTTCACTCGCGTGGCTTCTGCTTTCTTCTTCGCTGCAGAATTAATGTCTTTACGTTTAATGCGTCTTAAAAAAGCGCTCGCAAAACTCCCCAATGACGCCAATGCGACGTTCTTCTCTATGCTTTGATCTAACAGCAAGCCTTCCTCTCTCCGGTCCTCAGTCAAAAATGCGACACCCCTACTAATCCAAGCTGCTGGATTCAAGGTCTTCACCCGCATCCCATTCCATAACACCTCTCCGTATTCAAACGAGTCCAATCCATATATACATCTCGCAACTTCAGAACGGCCTGCACCCACCAAACCATAGAATCCCAACACTTCTCCCTTTTTTGCGACAAATGAAACGCCGTTAACAATAGGCGCCATACCCAAGTTTTTTACTTCAAGTAAATGATCCGTACGTGGAATATTGTCTCGATCCGGAAAAAACTGATCCATATCCCGGCCCACCATATCCCTAATAATAGAACCTAAAGAATATCCGCCACCCTTAGTGTATCCGTTAATAAATTCTCCATCCCTCAAGACCGCGATGTCATCCGAAAGACTTATCACATCTTCCAAATTATGAGATATATAAATCATCCCGATCCCGTTTGATCTCAGATCATTTATTAGACTGAACAGTCTCCGACTCTCATGGCGCGTTAATGCTGTGGTTGGTTCATCGAAGATAATTATTCGCGGAGAAGAACTCAACGCTTTAGCAATTTCGAGAAGTTGCCTCTGCGCTGGAGAAAGCGACTCTACTATTCTATCGGGCTCAATATCCAAACCAACTTGCTCTAGCAGCTCTTTGGCTCGAAAGATCGCAGCCCTTCTATCGATCAGCTTTATTCCAGCTACCGATTTTCTCGGAAAATTCTTAACGAATAAATTTTCGAATACAGTTAGGTTCGGAAACAAATTCAGTTCCTGATGAATGAGCGCGATTCCTGAATTCAATGAGACTGTGGGTCCCTGAGGGGCAAATGCTTTACCTTCCAAAAAAACTTCACCTGAGCTCGGTTTATGAATTCCTCCAAGGATATTCATCAAGGTCGATTTTCCCGCCCCATTCTCCCCAACAAGACCAAGTACTTTTCCAGCCTCGAGCGTAAAAGAAACTCCTTTTAGAACTCGGACTTGCCCAAAGCTCTTTTTAATTTCCTTAAGTTCCAAGAGCATCTTAAGAAGCCAACGAAGGCCTTTCTTTCAAAACGTTTAGAATAGCTGCAAAAAGGATAACAAGCCCCTTTACGATCATAATTAGAAAATATGAAAGACCAATGAGGTTAAGCCCATTATCAAGTAAAGAGATAAACAACACTCCGAAAAGAGTCCACTTTACCTTTCCCTTCCCACCAAACAAACTTGTGCCACCTATTACGACAGCTCCGATCACGTCTAACAAAATATTCTGCCCCATAATGGGAGACCCTGTTTCGAGCCTCGACGTGTACAAAACAGCCCCCAAAGCAGCGCACACCCCACAGAACACATAACACGAAATAATCGTCCCATCGACGTTTACGCCCGATATCCGAGCAACTTTCACATTCAAACCAACAGCATAGATCCACTCACCAATGACAGTTGTATTGAGAATAAAATACGCGATCAACATCACCCCTAAAGCAGCGACCACAGGGATAGGCACATCCCTCATCGACATACTAGAAATTCGCAGGAAGGAATCGGGTAAATTATAGATATTTTGAGACTCAGTAAGCCACACTGCAAAACCACTGAAAAACATCATAGTCGTCAATGTCACCATAAACGCAGGCATCCCCAATTTAGTAACTGCAACGCCGTTGACTAACCCTATTGCCGCTCCGACAACAAGCATAACGCCAATTCCTATAAAAGTCGATACGGAAGGATTGAAACCGAGGCCTGAATCTGAACTCATAAAGCTAGCCCCAACCACGCTCGAAAGAGCTATCGTAGAAGTAATCGATAGATCTATACCTCCCGTCAACATCACACATGTTTGTCCAATCGAAACGATTACCAATGGCATCAAATTGAACAACAAGTTCCAGTTGTTGCCCAATGAGAAAAAGCCAGGAGTAATGAAACTCATTACAATGTAGTAGAGAACACAGAGGTATAGTATCGAGTTATCCGACTTTTGATAATGCTCCTTTAATTGCGCTATCATAGCATTATCGTGAAATGGGTTGTGTCACAGCCAACAAACTCTCCTCCTGTAGAACAGGACCTTCGAACTTGTCCTGATTGATTGGATAAGAATGTACTTTTATTAAACATATTTAGCATGACTTACACATACCCTTATGTGCCCATTGAAATTGGTTTAGCACCCTATTCGAGCGGAGGCGTAGAAGGAAAACGACAGAAGGAATCCGAATATATTCTCCGGGCACAGGCAATCTTTCCACAGTTCAATACATTGAATAGACCTCGAATATCAAAATGACCCACGAACCTCTCTACTAATAAAAGTAAACAGCCCAACTACCCGAGAATTGCCAATTGCTGTGAGTCCCACCAGATTCCCCTCTGCTAAATCAAAAAGCTTCTGAAAAACGATGCACAGGTAATCGTTTGTTACAAAATAGAGTATTCAGCCTCAGTTCGACGAAAGTGACGACCGACAGCCCATTCATTCAATAGATTGAAAAACATTGACCGTGGCTAATCTTGTATAAGTATACAACTACAAATTGGTTAAGCCATTTGCGGCTTCTACTCACTCCAAGTACGTCGCCCCAATAGCCAAACATGGCACCCTACCTATTCCCAGCAATTGCATAATATCAAAATTTCTAATGAGCTCTAATCGACCCACTCGACGCCAATTGATAAAAACACTTACAGTAGGAAGTGTCTCAACATTTTTCATACCTCGAATCCTTAAAGCATCACCATCCGACCAGCTACGCCTTGCATTTGTTGGAGCAGGCGGATGGGCACAAGAAGCGATTCGCGGCAATGTGAGCGAACACTATGTAGCCTTTTGCGATGTGGACAGCAATCGAGCAAACAATATGTATTCAAAATTCTCAAAGGTCCCGCGATATAGAAGAGTCGAAAAAATGCTTGATCGCCATGCGCACGAAATAGACGCGGTGATTATAACGACACCTGACCATTCGCATTACCCTCTTAGCATGGCATGCATGGCCGCGGGCAAAAACGTCTACCTCGAAAAACCTCTAGCCTCGACTATATGGGAATGCCGGCACATTGCAGCAGCTGCAGCACATCATAAAATAACAACACAGCTAGGCGTTCAAGGGCATAGCTCAGAAGGGCTAAGAGTTTTACGAGAGTGGGTCGAAGCAGGAGCCGTGGGCCCCATTACCGATATCTGGTTATGGACAGATCGAACTAAGCCTGATACATCTGTCTGGTCTAAAACGCTAGCGGAAGAAGAACCAATCCCAAATGGGCTCGACTGGCTTGGCTGGCTAGGAGATCGGCCCTTTCGCCCTTACAGTCCATTATACTCGCCCACCCGTTGGCGGAATTGGTGGGGATTCGGAAACGGAGCCATTTGCGACATCGGAACCCACATGTT